>NZ_CAXAOU010000009.1:0-229090 GCF_963970465.1 Pseudomonas sp. RL_5y_Pfl2_69
TGGGGCTGTCGCCGACGGCGACATTCCTGCACATCATCCTGCCGCAAGCCATGCGCACGATTTTGCCGCCGACCACCAGCCAGTTCATTTCAATGCTCAAGGACTCCTCGCTGATTTCGGTGATGGGCGTGTGGGAAGTGATGTTTCTGGCGCAGTCCTACGGGCGTTCGTCGTATCGCTACATCGAAATGCTCACCACTGCCGCTGTTATCTATTGGTTGATGTCGATCGGGCTCGAACTGGTGCAGAACCGCCTCGAGCGCCACTACGGCAAAGGGTTCACACAGCAGCGCTGAACCTGCTTGTTTACGAACCCGTGGGTGTCAGTCATCAACAGGTTCAGCCAAATCTCACACATTCAGAGACAAGACATGAAGGAACGATCAATGGTTATTCTTGATGGTGGCATGGGCCGGGAGTTGCAACGTTGTGGCGCACCTTTCAGGCAGCCTGAGTGGTCGGCGCTTGCATTGAGCGAAGCCCCGGAAGTCGTGGTGGCCGTTCATGCCGCGTTCATAGAAGCCGGCGCTCAAGTCATTACCAGCAACAGTTATGCAGTGGTTCCTTTCCATATAGGTGAGGAGCGCTTTGCCAGTGAGGGGCTGGAACTCGCCTCGATTGCAGGCCGACTGGCACGCAAAGCGGCTGACGCCAGTGCCCGACCGGTCAAGGTCGCGGGTTCTCTGCCGCCGTTGTTCGGCTCCTACAGGCCTGATCTGTTCCAGCCTGAGCGGGTGACAGAAGTGCTCACGCCTCTGCTTCAAGGCTTGGGCGCGCACGTGGACCTGTGGTTGGCAGAGACCCAGAGTTCACTGGCCGAAGTGCAGGCGATCCACGCTCATCTGCCGTCAGACGGCAAGCCATTCTGGGTATCCTTCACCCTTCAGGATGAAGAGACTGACGGTGTGCCTCGCCTGCGTTCAGGCGAACCCGTGGCCGACGCCATCGAAGCGGTCGCAGGAATGGGGGTTGCCGCGGTGTTGTTCAACTGCAGCCAGCCGGAAGTGATCGGTGCTGCCGTGGATGTGGCGCGAGCCATTACCGAGCGTTTGGATGCCGACATCGCCATTGGTGTCTACGCCAATGCCTTCCCGCCGCAACCGAAGGAAGCGACGGCGAATGACGGCCTGGACGAGCTGCGCGAAGACCTCGATCCCCTGGGCTACCTGGAGTGGGCCAAGGATTGGCAACACAGAGGGGCAAGCATGATCGGCGGATGCTGTGGTATCGGCCCGCAGCATATTGCCGAGCTCAAACGCAGCCTGAAGTGACCTGGCAACACGCCAGTGTTGAGTGAAAACCTGCACGGGCGCCGATGTCGATTACTATGCTCCGAGAGTATGGGCGAAGGGCGTCATTACTGGCTCATGCTCACGGGCCCTGCACTCGATTCGCCTGGTGGCGCCAAGCGTTGCCGGCGAACGGGTCGGGCAGACTGAAACGTACAACAATCGTTGCCTGAACATGAATCGTCCGCTGTTTGTTGCATTGGATGGGCCCAAGGGGACCGGCAAAACCACACTGCTGGAAGCCGTCACGAAAGTACTGAGGGCAGACAGCAAAAAGGTGATCCGGCTGTGCGAGAAAAAAAGCGATCCCTACCGGGGTGAAACAATGGCCCTCGTGAACAGGCTCGCCAGAGATCCGTGCCGGGATCTGGAATTGGCCGTGTGTGAGCGCCTCGCTGACAGCCGAGCCTGGATGACCCGGCACGTGCTGACCAAACAGCCGCCAGACTGCATCATCCTGATCGATCGCTGGTACCCGTCTGATGCGGCGTTTCGCCGGATAGTCCCGTTTGCAGAAATCCTGCAGTTGAACATGGATCGAAACGTGCAAGTGCCAGACCTGCATGTCGGGGTCGTCACCGCCCCTGAAATGTCATGGGCGAGGGCGGCGGCACGGTCCCGCGGGCTGGGGAGTACGGTGATGCACGCGCTGCAAGAGCATGTCGCGAGCACGAAAGCATTCGAGCAGGCGGCGGCAGATCAGGGCTGGGTGTTATGCCGTAACGAAGGATCGATCGAAGACGCTACGATGCAGGTGGTTGCCGGGATCTATAGCGTCCTTTGACCCTCGAAGGCCTATTTGGCCTGTGGCCAAAACCGCACGCCACCGCCCGGCGCTTCCGTCCAGGCCTGTAGCGAACGCGTCGGCAAGTCGAAATAGTCCCGGGTACGGGCATACCCATGCCCGCCCATCCGCCCGATCGCATCAAGCCCCAACTGGTCGATGTACAGGGTGTGCGGGTCAATCAGCTCGTCCCGTACATGGGCCATCAGGACTTCGCCAAAGATGATTTCCCGCGATTGCCCAATGGACAGCGCCATCATCCGGCGACACTCCAACGCCACCGGGGCTTCGCCTATACGCGGGCATTTGACAGTGGTCCCGGCAATCGCCGTGAGGCCGGCGGCGGTCAGTTCGTCGAAACCGGGGGCGAAGGGCACGGCGCAGACATTCATCGCTTCCACCAACGCATCGCTGACAATATTGACGGTGAATTCCTGGTTGAGCTGGATATTGCGCGTGGTGTCCTTGGGGCTGAGGTCGCCGTAGTTCTCCACGCCCAGCGCCAGAATCGGCGGGTCGGCAGACAACGCGTTGAAGAAGCTGAAGGGGGCTGCATTGATACGTCCTTCGCCATCAACGGTCGTCACCAGCGCAATCGGTCGAGGCACCACGCTGCCAATCAGGATCTTGTACTTGTCGCGGGCACTCAGGGTGCTGAAGTCGAAGCTTTGCATAGGCACAAATCTCTAGAGAAGAGGATCGATCGCGCTGAGCGGGGCATGTGCGCTGTAGTTGTCGGCGTACGGGATGGACGGTTTGAACAGGGTGTTCCAGTCCGGCTGGCCAAAGGCCCGAGGGCTGTGGCTGCGCATCAGTGTTTCGAATTGTCGTTGGGCCTGGCGTTGCAGGGCGGGGTAGTCGACCCCTTGAACCTGACCGTCATGCATCACGCAGCGCCCGTTGATGTAACTGGCAATGCAGTCATCACCGCGACCGGCCAGCACCAGGTTTTTCAGCGGGTCGAACAGCGGCCCGAGGTGCAGGCCACGCAGGCTGAACACGGTGATATCGGCCTTCGCCCCCGGGGCCAGACGGCCGATGTCGTCACGCCCCAAAGCCTTGGCGCCCCCCAGCGTGGCGGCGTTATACAGGTCCAGCGTGCTGGTCAACGATGCACCGCCTTCCATCAGGCGGGCGATGTTGAGTCCCTGGCGCATGTTCTCCAGCAAATCCGCCGGCCAGGTGTCGGTGCCCAGGGCTAAGTTGATCCCCTTGGCCCGGTAACGGCCAAACGAGTTCAACGCCTCGCCATCCCGGGCAAACACCACCGGGCAATGCACCAGGCTGGTACCGCCGTCCACCAGCCGTTGCAGGTCGTCATCACCCTCGGTGTAAATGCCGTGGGGTAGTAGACTGCGCGGGGTCAACAGCCCCAGTTGCTCCAGCCAGGCCAACGGCGAAACTCCGCGCAGTTGTTTGACCATCTCGACTTCGCCGAGCCCCTGGCAGCAGTGCAGCCGCATGGGCGCGTTCAGCGCCCGGCTCAGGTCGGCGGTACGTTGCAGCAGCGCGGGCGTGCAGGTTTGAATGCGATCAGGCAGCAGCGCCCCGCGAATCAAACCGTCCTGTGCCCCGTCGAAATCCTCGAAAAAGCGCACGGCCCCATCGAGCCCGGCCAGGCCTCGGGCTTCATCCCAGTGATGGGCCAGGGTTCCATCGGCGCGCCAGTAACTCATGCCGCTCATGTAGCAAGGCCCGAGGTACGTGCGCAGGCCCAGCTCAGCGGCCACACCCGCCACCGCAGCCATTTCATCGTAGGTCTCGGCCCACTGGCGGTAATACATCGAGGTGATCGGCATGGCCGTGGTGATGCCGTTGCGAATCAACTGAGTGAAGGCGTAGCGGTACTTGAAAACCTCTTCGTCCGGGCTGTAACTCTCCCGCGGACCGCTCGCCAGATAGTCCTCGGACCACATCCGGCCCATACCGCACTCATCGCCGTTGTCCAGGGTCAGCACGGTAGAGTCCAGGTCCCCGAGGGCATCCAGGTCGATGAAGCCCGGGCCGATCAACGCATTGCCATAGTCGATCCACTGATCCACGGGACCTGCATAACCGCGCCCGACAAACACGATGCGCGCACCTTCGAACACCACTTCGCCGTCGCGCCACAGTACGTGCTGCGTGCCGTCAAAGCCGACCACGCAGCTGCTTTTGAGGCCGACCGTTGCACGTGGCCCGCGCTTCACAGACGGCTGTCCAGCAATCGACCGCCCGAGGCGATCAACTCGCCGCCGCGATAGACCTGGCGTACCGGACGCGCCACCACCGCTTCACCGAGGGTTTGCACCGGCATCAACAGGAAGTCGGCCCGTTGCCCGATCTCCAGCCCGTAATCGACACAGCCCAGCGCTTGCGCTCCATTGACTGTGGCGGCGGCAAAGGCCGCTGCCAGTTCCTCGTCCTTGTTCATGTCAAAGCGGAACGCCAGGAGCATCGCCCGTTCCAGCATGTCGCCGTTGCCCATGGGCGACCAGGCGTCGCGAATACCATCCGAACCCAGGCACACGTTGACGCCGGCTTCGCGCAACGCGAGGAACGGCGGGACCGCGCAATCGGCCGGGGCCGAACTCATCAGCGAAATGCCCAGCCTGGCCAGACGATCGGCCACCGGCCGGACCTGACTCCAGGGCAACATGCCCAGACAATAGGCGTGGCTGATCATCACCCGGCCCTGACGCCCGTAGCGCTCGGTGTAATCGGCGATCAGCGCGATCTGCCACAGGCCCAGTTCACCTTTGTCATGCAGGTGAATGTCGACCCCACGGTCGAATTCGCTGGCCAGCTTGAACACGAAGTCGAGCTGGGCGAGGGGGTCGTTATCGATACCGCAAGGGTCGAGCCCACCGACGTTTTCCACCCCCAGCGCCATGGCTTCGCGCATCAGTTCGGCGGTGCCGGGGCGGCTGATCAGGCCGGTTTGCGGGAACACCACGAGTTGCAGGTCGATCAGGTCGCGGTAGCGTTCGCGCAGTTGTTGCATGGCTTCTACATGGCGCAGGCCGAAATCCGGGTCGATGTCGACGTGGCAGCGCATGGTCAGCGACCCACGGGCAATGCAGTTTTCCAGAAGCGCACCGGCGCGTTCGGCGATGGGGCTCTGGACTTCGCGCAGTACCCGGCGTTCGTTGGTGATGTAATCCTTGAGCGTCGGCCCGGCGCTGTTCGAGTGCCAGGGCTGGCCCCAGAGGGTTTTGTCGAGATGAACGTGGCTTTCGACCAGGGCCGGGGTCAGGAGCTGGTGTTGGCCATCAATATCGGTGGCGGTCAGCGCTGTGCTGGAGGCTGGACGCCGCTGCTTGAACAGGCCGTTCTCCAGAAGCAGGTCTTGGGCAGCAAGGCCGTAGGGCCGCACGTTGCGCAGCCAGCGGGGTTGGTTCATGGCAAACCTCTTGGATTTCTAGGGTGTTTGACGGGGCCTCTTCGCGGTCTTGCTTGCGAAGGCGGCCCCCTGGTTCTGGATCAGCCCTTGAGCTTGGACCAGATCCGGTCTTGCAGCTCCCGCGCCTTGTTGCTGCATTCCTTTTCAGGGCGCAGGCGCGAAGCGAATTCTTCGGGCATATTGATGGCATCCATCACTCGCCATTTGGCGTCGATCAGGTTTTCGCTCTGAATGCCGTTGTCATAGGCGATGGCATTGGACACGGCAGCGGCGTTTTCCGGCTTCATCATCCAGTCGATGAAGATCTTGGCGTTGCCGGGGTGTGGCGCGCTTTTTGGCACGGCGAAGTTGTCCTGGAACATCGCCAGGCCTTCACGGGGGTACACGTACTTGATGCTGCTCTTCTGCAACGTGGCGCGGGCGGTGGAACCGTTCCAGTTTTGCATCATGATCACTTCACCGGAGGCCATGCGGTCCACGGTGTTGTCCGAGCTGTACATCTTCAGGAACGGTTTCTGTTTTTGCAGCAATTCCAGGATGCGCTTGGCGTCCTGGGGGTTTTCGGTGCATTCGTCGACGCCCAGGTAATGGCTGGCTGCATTGATCACGCTGCTGGAGGTGTCGAGGGCGGCGAGTTGGCCCTGGAGTTCCTTGCGCGGTTCGAAGAATTCTTTCCATGAGTCGTCCAGCTTGCCGCCGGGGACCCGCGCGCTGTCATAGGAAAACCCCGTGGTGCCCCACAAGTAAGGCGCCGAAAACTTGCGGCCAGGGTCGAAGCTCGGGTCGCGGAACGCCGGTTTGACGTACTGGAAGTTGGGCAGGGTCGGGGTGTCGATTTCCAGCAGCAAGTCCTGGTTGATCAGGGTGCGCATGATCGATTGCGACGGCACGATCACGTCATACGCCGCGCCACCGGCCTGCAACTTGGCCAGCAGGGTTTCGTTGCTATCGTAGCCGTCCATGGTGACCTTGATGCCGGTCTCCTTTTCGAATTTGGCCAGCAGGTCGACCGGGTAGTAATCGGTCCAGTTGTAGAAAAACAACTCCTTGGGCTCATCGGCCTGTGCGGCAAAAACGGTGAAGCAACTGAGGGCCAGGCCGGCGACGCCGTAACCGAGACGTTTCAATTTCATGCTTTTCTTATTCATGACAGCAAGCTCCAGACTCATTGTTGTTTGCCGCGTTGTCCCAGCCAGAAGGCCAGCACCACCAGCACGATGGAAATCACCAGCATCAGGGTCGAGATTGCGTTGATCTCCGGCGTCACGCCGGCCTTGATCGCCGAGAAGATGTACACCGGCAAGGTCGTCGAACCAGGCCCTGCCACGAAGAACGTCATGATGAAATCGTCGAGGCTGACCACGAATGCCAGTACCGACCCGGACAACACCGCCGGCCACAGCAGCGGCAAGGTCACCCGGCGAAACACCTGCCACGGGTTGGCGTACAAGTCGTTGGCCGCTTCCAGCAGGCTTTTGTCCAGGTCATTCAAGCGAGCGCGAATCGGTAGGTAGGCAAACGGGATGCAGAAGCCGATGTGCGCCACGATTACGGTCAGCAAACCGAGCTTGATCCCCAGCGCCATGAACAGCAGCAACGTGGCGACCGCGGTAACGATCTCCGGCAGGATGAGCGGCAGGTTGATCCCGCCCTCGACCACTTTCTGCCCGTAGAACGGCCGATACGTCGCCAGCGCGGCGAGCAGCGCAATGGCTGTGGCGCAGACCGTGGCAATGCTCGCAACGATGATCGAGTTCAGTGCCGCGGTCTGAATTGACGGGTTGGCCAGAATTCGTCCGTACCAGGCGAACGAAAACTCGGTCCAGACCGTGGCGGAGCGGTTGGCATTGAAGCTGTACGCGATCAGCACAAAGATCGGCACGTACAGGTACGCAAGGATCAACAGGCTGACTTCGCGGGTCAGCGGCAGTTTTTTCAGGTGCAGGGCGATCATGCGGTGGCTCCCCGACGTAGAGTCTTGGCGGTGCTGCGGGTATAGAGGGCGTAGAGCATCAGCGACAGCAGCAGGATCCCCAGCAACAGGAAAGACAGCGAACTGCCCAGCGGCCAGTTACGGGCAGTGCCGAACTGTTGCTGGATCAGGTTGCCAATCATCAACGTCTTGCCACCACCGAGAATCGCCGGGGTGATGAATGCACCGAGGCTCGGCACAAACACCAGCAATGCACCTGCAATCACGCCGGGCATCGACAGCGGCAGAATGATCCGCTTGAGCGCGTGCCAGCGGTTGGCTCCGAGGTCGTAGGCCGCTTCTACCAGGCGCCAGTCGAGTTTTTCCAGGGTCGAGTAGATCGGCAGAATCATGAACGGCAGAAAGCTGTAGACCAGCCCGACGCTGACGGCGAAGTCGTTGTAGAGGAGGGTGATGCCGCCAGCCTGGGGGAACAGGGCATTGAGGCTTTGGGCGACCCACCCGTGCTCGCGCAGAATGATCAGCCACGCATAGTTGCGGATCAGCAGGTTGGTCCAAAACGGAATGGTGATCAGCAAGACCATGAGGTTGCGCCGACGCGGGGTCAGGCTGGACATCCACAGCGCCACCGGGAAGCCGAACAGAAAACACAACAACGTGGTGCCGCCGGCCTGGAACACCGAGCGCAGCAGCGCCTGGGCGTACACCCAGTTGAGCTCCTTTTCACCGTCGAAACCTTCCTGGAAAAACAGCTGCACGTAGCTTTGCAATTGCCAGTTGGCCTGCCAGTCGACGCCGCCGTACACGTTGCGTGGCAGCAGGCTGATGTAGCCCATGATGCCGAGCGGAATGGCGATCAGTGCCAGTAACGTCAGAACCACCGGGCTGAGCAACAGCGCACGGTTGAGAGCGGGGGAAGTGCTGCTGACGCTCATCTCAAGCCTCCATCAACAGGCAGGCATGGGGTGGCAGGTTGACCGCAACGCGATCACCGACCACACGCCCGCGGTTAAGGCCTTCGTTGTTTTCGCGCAGCATGACCTTGATGTCGTTGTTCAACCGGCACTGATAGAGCGTCGCGGTGCCGACATACAGGACGGCTTCGATCACGCCGCGCAAATGGTGGGGCTGCTGCGGATCGACCAGTTGCGAGCGCTCCGGGCGGAACGCCAGTTGCACTCTTGCGCCATCAAAGCCTTGGGCCGGGCAGGGGATTTCCACCGGCATGCCGGTTGGCACAAAGAGGTTTTCGTTCTGCTGGCCACGTTTCAGATGCCCCGGCAGGAAGTTGATATCGCCGATGAACTGGGCGACGAACTGGTGCTGCGGCCGCTCGTAGATGTCATTGGGCGTACCGATCTGCAGGATTTTGCCAGCGGACATCACGGCAATCCGGTCAGACAGGGTCAAGGCTTCTTCCTGATCGTGGGTCACGAAGATAAAGGTGATCCCGGCTTCCTTCTGCACGCGCTTGAGTTCGACCTGCATCTCCTTGCGCAGCTTGAGGTCCAGCGCCGACAACGGTTCGTCCAGCAGCAGTACTTTGGGTTTGGGGGCCAGGGCCCGGGCAAGGGCGACCCGCTGCTGCTGCCCGCCGGACAACTCGGCAGGTTTGCGCTTGGCCAGGTGCTGCATTTGCACCAGCGCGAGCATCTCATCGACACGCTTGGGAATGAGTTTATGATCAAGGCCCTGCATCTCAAGGCCGAAGGCTATATTCTGCGCGACACTCATGTGGGGAAACAGCGCGTAGCTCTGGAAGACCGTGTTGACCCGGCGCTTGAACGGCGGCAAGTCATTGACCGGTTCGCCCGCGAGACGGATCTCCCCGTCGCTCACATGCTCGAAACCGGCGATGGTGCGCAGCAAGGTGGTTTTGCCACAGCCCGAAGGTCCCAACAGGGTAAAGAACTCATTGTCGGCAATGTCGACTGAAACGTTGTCGAGGGCTGGAGCCAGCCCCGGATCGTCGGAATACCGTTTGGAGACGTTACGCACTTCAATTGCGACTGGATGACCCATAATGGTGCATTCCTCTAATTATTGTATGCAATGTCTGGATGCAATCTAGAGATAACCGGATTAATCTGCCCGTGCAACCCCCTTTTTTTAAGGCTGCTCATCGCCTGGGGCCGGTTGTTTTGCGCTAAAGGAGTGTTGAGATGACCGAGAAGAAACTCGAAACCACGGTCGACCGCGTCTATCAAGGGGTTTACGAGGCAATCAGCAAGCGCTCGTTGCGACCGGGGATGAAGCTGGGCGAGGCCTCCCTGGCCGAACTTTTTAACGTGAGCCGAACGTCGGTTCGTGCCGCGCTCAAGCAATTGGAGGCCGATGGACTGGTCACCACAGAGCCCAATAAAGGTGCATCCGTATCTCTACCGAGTGACGAAGAGATCCGTTCGCTGTTCGAAACCCGGCGCCTGGTCGAGATCGGTATCGTCAGCGAACTCTGTCGCCGGCGCGACACAGCCGTGACCCGCGACTTGCGCGATCACCTGTTGCTGGAGGATGAGGCGCACCGAAATGGCGACCACGAACGGTTGATCCATTTGCTCGGCGAGTTCCACATCAAGCTTGCCCGTAGCCTGAACAACCCGGTGTTGCTGGACTGGTTCCAGAAGCTGATTTCCCGCGCCTCGCTGTATGCTGCCGCGCTCGATGATGACAGCCACGAAGCCTGTCGCGACGATGAGCATTTGCGCCTGATCGAGTTCATCGAGGCTGGCAACCAGGGCGCCGCGATCGAGCTGACGTGCATTCATTTAAATGGCATCGAGAAGGCGATTCTCGACGTCGCGGCCACCCTGAAAACGGGCTACCACCCGCTCAAACACCTGATATCACTCTAAGGGAAAGCGTGCTCCCCCTTCACCGAAGCCAATCCTTGGGCCACGTCGCCAAGGATTTTCAGTGTGCCTGCCGTTTTTCGATCAGCGTTTTTAATCCGATCTATAGTCTCTGTTCCTGAAAATGCTTACGGAACGCTCGCTATGAGGCATAAATCTGCAACGGCTTGTTCGCGCTTTACACCCAGTCATCGTGTTGAGCTTGAAGCCCATGACCTGTGCACCTGTAGCTCGCCGGACATACAGGATTTTCACGCCAGGATGATGCTCGATCTGTCTCGACGTGACGTCTATAGCGGGATCAAGCCCAAAGGTTCACCGCTGTCAGAAGTGCGTACCTCAAGTACTTCAGCTCAGGGCACGAACGCTGAGTCCGGCGTGAGTACTGTATTGCTCAAGAATCTTCGTTTATTCAACGGTAGCGCTGTGCTTGACGATAACGTCTGCATCCTGATCAAGGCTGGCGTGATCGACTCACTGCTACCCGCCAATACCGATGTCGAAGGGGCCGTGGTTATCGATTGCGGGCGAAGGGTGGTGATGCCGGGACTGATTGATGCCCATTGGCACACTACGTTGGCGGGCATTACGCAACTTGATGCGATGAGTGCAGACCCGGGCTATATCCATTTAGTCGCCGCCCGCGAAGCAGAAAGCACCCTGATGCGCGGCTTTACGACGGTGCGCGATCCTGGTGGACCTTCGTTTGCCTTGAAGCGTGCAATTGATGAGGGCGTTATCCCGGGGCCACGTATTTATCCATCCGGCGCCATGATTTCACAGACTTCGGGCCACGGTGATTTCAGGATGCGATCCGAGATCCCCCGCAGCTCTCTCAGGTCACTGAGCGTTACCGAACAACTGGGTGCTGCCGCCATCGCCGATGGCGATGCCGAAGTGCTCAGGCGGGCAAGAGAGCAGCTCATGCTCGGGGCCTCACAGTTAAAATTGATGGCCGGTGGCGGCGTGGCTTCTGCTTATGATCATCTCGATAGCACCCAGTTTATGGAGTCAGAATTAAGAATGGCGGTTGAAGCGGCTGCCGATTGGGGCACCTATGTGATGGTGCATGCGTACACGCCCAGAAGTATCCAGCGTGCCATTCGCGCCGGTGTGAAATCGATCGAACACGGCCAACTGGCTGATGAAGAAACCGTGCGCATGATGGCAGACCACGATATCTGGTGGAGCCTTCAGCCTTTTCTGCAGGATGAAGATGCCAATGTTTATCCAGATCCTGTGCGCCGAGAGCGTCAGCGCGTGGTGGCCGAGGGCACCGCGAAAGCCTATGAGTTTGCCCAGCGCTTCAATATAAAAACGGCCTGGGGGACTGATATTTTATTCAATCCGCTAAAGACACCGACTCAGGGAAGACAGCTGGCGAAGTTGACCCGGTTTTACGCCGCGCACGACGTTGCAAACATGGCGACAAAGATCAATGGAGAGCTTTTGGGGCTGTCGGGAGCGCGCAATCCTTATCCCGGTAAAGTTGGCCGGATAGAGGCCGGTGCATTGGCAGATCTGCTGGTTGTCGAAGGCGATCCCACGGTAAGCCTGGCCTTTCTGGAGGACCCGCAGATCAATATCAGCATGATCATGAAAGGCGGGAAAATCTATAAACAGAACTTCTAGTCCTCAGCAGGACCATGCACAAAGCCACTGAAAAGCATGGGCATATTTAATTTCCGAATACCTGGCGCCCTGACCATACTGGTTTCTCATGGATTTTCTGGAGGGCGTGACATGGGTTCCCGGACGCTTAAATACGGCCTGTTGACGGTCGCACTGTTGATGACTGGAGTAGTGATGGCAAGCGACAAGACACTCCTTGACGCCGTGAGAAACGGTGAGCTGGGCAGGGTGCAGCAACTGATCACTGAAGGTGCGAAGCTCGATGACCGTTCGCTCGATGGCAGCAGTGCGCTGCTGCTTGCAACGCGTGAGAACCAGATAGAGATCGCCAGGGCACTGATCGAAGCCGGTGCCAACGTTAACCAGAAGAACCTGATCCAGGACAGCCCTTATCTGTTGGCCGGGGCGAGCGGGCGAAATGAAATTCTCCAGCTTGCCCTGGCCCATGGTGCCGACCTGAAAAGCACCAACCGCTATGGCGGCACCGCCTTGATCCCGGCGTGCGAGCGCGGCCATGTTGAGACCGTGCGCCTGCTGATCGCGGCAGGCGTTGACATGAACCATGTCAATCGCCTGGGCTGGACCTGTTTGATGGAAGCCATCGTGCTCTCAGACGGCGGACCGGCACATCAACAGATTGTCAGCCAGTTGATCGAGGCAGGCGCAGACCTGAACCTGCCTGACGACAAGGGCGTGAGCCCGTTGCAACACGCGCAGGAACGCGGTCAGACCGCTATCGCGCAGTTGCTGCGTGACGCCGGGGCACACTGATTCGCGTTTCTTGAGTGGCGGTTTTCGTGTTGCACGTATTCAAAAAACGGTGGTCGTACATAGTCAAGACAGTGCAACCAGCATAAACCCGAGGCAGATCACGTTGCCAAAGGCCAAACCGCAGCAATGAGGGCTAAGACATGAAAGTTCTGATGGTTCTAACGTCCCACGATCAACTCGGGGATACGGGCTTGAAAACAGGGTTCTGGCTTGAAGAGTTCGCAGCGCCTTACTACGTCTTCAAGGATGCGGGGGCCGAGGTGGTTCTGGCGTCGCCAGCCGGTGGTCAGCCACCCCTGGACCCAAAGAGTGAGTTGCCGGATTTCCAGACGGACATGACCCACCGTTTCAACGCGGATCCCGATGCCCGGCGGGCTTTGGCGAACACCGTCAAGCTGGATACCGTCAACAGTAAAGATTTTGACGCCGTGTTCTACCCTGGCGGTCATGGACCGTTGTGGGATCTGGCCGAGTCGAAGACGTCCATCGAGCTTATCCAGTCCTTCGAGCGATCTGGCAAGCCCATTGGTTTTGTCTGTCACGCGCCCGGGGTCCTGCGTCATGTCAAGGCCGCTGACGGCGCACCGCTGGTTAAAGGGCGCCGAGTCACCGGATTCACCAATGGCGAGGAAGCTGCAGTAGAGCTGACCGATGTCGTGCCCTTTCTGATCGAAGATGAATTCCAGAGCCTGGGCGGATTTTATGAAAAAGGGCCGGACTGGGCTCCCTTTGTCATCGAAGATGGCAAGCTGGTCACTGGCCAGAACCCCGCCAGTTCCGAAGGCGTTGCCAAAGCACTTGTCGCCCAATTGAAGTAACCGCGCATGGCGCCCGGGCAGGCTGAAACGTTCGTACGCCCCGGGTGCCCCCTCATCAGAGAGAGTCTTCATGATCACACTTCACCACCTCAACGCGTCCCGATCGCTGCGTATTCTTTGGCTGCTTGAAGAAATGGGAGAGCCTTACACCCTGATTCGCTATCAGCGCGATCCAGCCACTCGTCTCGCCCCGGCCTCATTGAAAAACATTCACCCGCTGGGCAAGTCACCGGTGATTGAGCTCGACGGGCATGTGCTGGTTGAATCCGGCGCCATCGTCGAATACCTGATCCGCCGGTTTGCGCCCCGGCTGGAACCTGCGTTCAGCTCACCGGATTATCTTCAGTACCTGCAATGGATTCACTTTGCGGAAAGCTCGGCGATGGTGCCGGTGCTACTCAAGCTGTTTACCCAGTTTGAGATCAATGCCGGGACTCAGCTCAAGTTCCTGGACGGCTATACCCGGACTGAGTTTGATAAGGTCCTGGGGTTTCTGGACAGTGCGCTTGCCAACAGAACCTTCATTGTGGGGGACACATTGTCAGGGGCTGACTTCATGCTGGCTTTTGTTGCCATCACGGTGGTCGAGCAGATGAAGTGCGGGGCGCAGTACCCTCATCTGCAGGCTTACCTGCAACGTCTGGCGGAACTGGACAGCTGGAAGCGAGCTTTGAAGCTTGAGAATGAACTCGACGAATAGTTGAATTGCGGCGGGGCATGGGGGCGCTGGCTTGCCTGCGATGCAGACGACGCTGTTTGCCAGGCACATCGCGGGGATGCCATCGCGAGCAAGCCCGCTCCCACAGAAGCTGGAATCGAACTTATCTGTAGCGTTCAAGCCAGTGTGCGTAGGGCGCAGGGAGTGTCCACGAGGCCTTTTCAACCCCCAGTTCCTTGGCTGCAAAGTACGGCCAGTGCGGATCCGCCAAGTGCGCCCGGCCCACGGACACCAGGTCCAGCTGGCGAGATTCGATAGCGGCGTTTGCCAGCTGCGGGGTTCCAAAGCCCCATGCAGAAGTCACTGGCAGACCCGACTCACGACGCACCCGTTCGGCGATCGGGCCCAGGAAGGCAGGGCCCCACGGGATGTTGGTTTGTGGGATGGTGAAACCTACACTGACGCTCAGCAGGTCAAGCCCACCGTCCTTGAAACGTCGCGCCAACTCGATCGATTCAGTCAGGGTTTGCTCATCACGTCCGTCGTACTCGATGACCCCGAAGCGCGCAGTTAGCGGAAGATTCTCCGGCCATACCTCGCGCACAGCGGCCAGCGTCTCAAGCAGGAATCGGCTGCGGTTTTCAAAGCTGCCACCGTACTCATCGGTACGCTGGTTGGAGTGCTCGGAGAAGAAACTCTGGCCCAGGTAGCCGTGCGCAAAGTGCAGCTCGATCCATTCAAAACCGGCATCACGGGCACGACGTGCCGCATCCACGAAGTCCTGGCGCACGCGGGCAATGTCTTCAAGGGACATTTGCTTGGGGACTTTAGGCAGATTGGCGCCGAACGCGACAGGCGAGGGCGCAATAGTCTGCCAACCCTGAGGATTGCCTTCAGGGATGTGATCATCGCCTTCCCAGGGGCGGTTGGCGCTGGCCTTACGCCCGGCATGCGCGATCTGAATACCGGGCACAGAACCGGCATCCTTGATCGCCTTTACCATAGGCACAAAAGCCTGGGCATGGGCATCGCTCCAGATGCCTGCGCAACCGGGGGTGATACGTCCTTCCGGGGAAACGGCCGTCGCCTCGACCACAACCAGGCCAGCGCCGCCCCGTGCCAGACCGGCCAGGTGGACCAAATGCCAGTCATTGACCATGCCGTTCTCTGCCATGTACTGGCACATCGGCGGAATGGCAATGCGGTTTCTCAAGGTGACGTCTTTTAAGGTGTACGGTTCGAACAGGGCAGACATGTGCAGGCTCCGGTAGATTGATTCGCTTGTTCGATAGTAATCGAAATATGGCATTCATTAAAAGCCTTCGTTATCATCGACACATGCGTACCTTCAAACATCCCGTTCCATCTGACTTCATTCTCGAGCGTTTGCTTTACGCCCTGAGCGACCCCGTCCGTTTCGAGATTGTCCGCTACCTTGCGGGCGTCGCTGAAGCCTCGTGCGGCGAGCTGGACGGCGGTCGGCCCAAGTCCAGCATGTCCCATCACTTCCGGGTCTTGCGCGACGCGGGGCTTGTTCATACGCGAAATGTCGGCACCACGCACATGAACTCACTGCGCGCGCAGGAGCTCAATCAGCGCTTCCCGGGCTTGCTGGATTGCATCCTGTCCCAGGCCTGATTGCCCTGCGGCGCAGCTACGGCCAAGGGGTTTCCTCGGGGGCGCTCCTTTAAAGTGTGCCCATGCCACCGGCTGCGAACACCCCATCGACCGGGGCGATACCGTTGATCAACGGCGCACCGAAATCGGCCTGGCTGATTTCGAAGCGATCACCCGGCTGTGTGCGAATGCCGTCGGCGAACGACAAGGTCGCCGTGCCGAAAAAGTGGATATGCACATCACCTGGGCGCAGGAACTGGCTGTACTTGAAGTGATGATATTCAAGGTTTTCCAGGCTGTGGCACATGTTGGCTTCGCCACTCAGAAACTCGTTTTCCCATAGCACCTCGCCGTCGCGCAGGATTCGGCTGCGGCCCGACAAATGCTGGGGCAATGCACCGACCCGCAGTTCCGGCCCAAACGAGCAGCTGCGCAATTTGGAATGAGCCAGGTACAGGTAGTTTTTACGTTCCATCACGTGATCGGAGAATTCATTACCTACCGCGAACCCCAGTCGATAGGGTTTTGCGTCGTGGCCGATGACATACAGGCCGCCGATTTCCGGCTCCTCGCCTGCGTCTTCGGCAAACGGTGGCAGTGGGAAGGCAGCTCCCGGCCGTACGACGATGCTGCCATCGCCCTTGTAGAACCATTCCGGTTGCACGCCCGCCTGACCGGCGGCGGGCTTTCCGCCTTCCACTCCCCATTTGAAAATGCGCATGGTGTCGGTCAAGGCCGCTTCATCACCGGCCTGCTGGTGCATTTTATCTCGCGCAGATGCGCTGCCCAGGTGGGTCAGGCCCGTACCGCTGATCAGCATATGGGCCGGGTCCGGATGATCCAGAGGGGGGAGGATGCGCAACTCGGCCAACAACGCCGGGTAGTCATGGGCAATGCCCAGGCCTCGCTGGTCGACCTGCTGTGCCAGGCTCACACCCGCTTCGATGGCCGCGAGGGCCAGATCACGCACGCTGTTGGCCCCCAGCACTTCACGTACCAGATCACCGTCTACCAGGCCGACGCGGCGCTCGCCGGTGTTGAGTTCAAATTGTACTAAACGCATAACGGAAGTCCCTTGATTAAAGATGAGTCGCCGCGCGGGCGCTGGCGGCAAATTCGCTCGGCTGGAGCACGTGTTTGCGTTCGAGGGTGCGATACACCACGAACGTCAGGAATAGCCCGAACAGCATCACCCCGGACAGGAAGTACAAGCCCGAGGCCAGGTTGCCGGTGTATTCCTTGAGCGCGCCGATCACAAACGGTCCGATGTAGCCACCCAGGTTGCCCACCGAGTTGATCAGGGCAATGCCGGCGGCGGCACTGGCACCGGCGAAGAAGCGTCCCGGCAATGTCCAGAAGATGGCGGTACAGGAAAACAACGAGAACGCCACCAGGCTCAAGGCCGCCAGTTGCAGCATCGGGACCGTCAGCCAGGCGCTGAAGAACAGTCCGATGGCGCCCAGCACATAGAGCACTGCCAGGTGGCCATAGCGATCATTGAGGCGGTCGGAACTGCGAGGAATGATGAGCAAGCCGATAATGCCGAAGACATAGGGCACCGAAGACACGAACCCGGTGCTCAAGTCACTGCCGCCAAACTGTTTAATCAACGTTGGCAGCCACAGCCCCAGCCCGTAAATGCTCAGGGTGACGGGCAGATAGAACAGCGCAAGCAGCAACACGCGCTTGTCTTTCAACGCGTGCAACGGGTTGCCATGACGGGTCTGACCGTAGGCCTGCAAGTCCTTTTCCAGCTCGCCTTGCAGCCAGTCCTTTTCACCCTGATCCATCCACTTGACCTGTTGCGGGCCGTCCGGCAAGTAACGCAGTACGGGCCAGGTCAACAGAATGGCGGGCATGCCGATCACAATGAACAGCCATTGCCAACCCTGCAGACCCAGGATGCCATCCATGCCCAGCAAGCCGCCGGACACGGGCCCGGTGATCATCATGGCGATAGGTTGCGACAGGATAAACAGCCCCAGGATCTTGCCGCGATGGCGGACCGGGAACCATTGGGTGATGTAGTACAGCACGCCAGGAAAGAATCCCGCTTCGGCGACCCCCAGCAGGAAACGCATCACATAGAAGCTGTGCGGTCCCTGCACAAAGGCCATGCCAATGGTAATGGCGCCCCAGGTGAGCATGATCCGGGCAAACCAGCGCCGAGCGCCGAAACGCTCAAGCATCAGGTTGCTGGGGATTTCCATCAGGAAATAGCCGATGAAAAACAGGCCCGCGCCCAGGCCATAGGCTGCATCGCCAATGCCGATATCAGCGCCCATGTGCAGCTTGGCAAAGCCCACCGCCGAGCGATCGACGTAAGCAATCAGGTACAGCAGGATCAGAAACGGAATGAGTTTAAGCGTGATGCGGCGAATAAGCCGGAGTTCCTGGCTCATGAGACGGTCTCCCATTGTTTTTGTTATGGAACCTCTGGAGTGGCCTCAAGCGGGTTTTCGCCAGGATCAGCTCTCAGTGAAAACGACTATATAGTATTACTATTTAGCCAACAACTCTTCCACATTGGCTTTTTTAAGGCTAATTTAGCGGCACGGAAAATAATTAGTCATACAATAAGAGGCCGCCAACATGTCCGACAAATGTCCTCCCTTGCGTTCCGCCCAATGGTTTGGCAGCGCTGATAAAAACGGCTTCATGTACCGCAGCTGGATGAAGAACCAGGGCATTGCCGATCATCAGTTCCAGGGCAAACCCATCATCGGTATCTGCAATACCTGGTCGGAACTGACGCCTTGCAATGCTCATTTTCGGACCATCGCCGAGCACGTCAAACGTGGTGTCATCGAGGCGGGTGGCTTCCCGGTCGAGTTCCCGGTGTTTTCCAACGGCGAATCCAATCTGCGACCTACCGCCATGCTGACGCGCAATCTGGCGAGCATGGATGTGGAAGAAGCCATTCGCGGTAATCCGATCGATGGGGTGGTGCTGTTGACCGGTTGCGACAAAACGACCCCGGCGCTGTTGATGGGCGCGGCCAGCTGCGATGTCCCGGCCATTGTGGTCACCGGTGGCCCGATGCTGAACGGCAAGCACAAAGGCAAGGACATCGGCGCCGGCACCATCGTCTGGCAGATGCACGAGTCCTATAAAGCCGGCACCATCAGCCTCGACGAATTCCTCTCGGCCGAGGCCGGCATGTCGCGCTCGGCGGGCACCTGCAACACCATGGGCACGGCCTCGACCATGGCCTGCATGGCAGAAGCGCTGGGGACCTCGCTGCCCCATAACGCGGCCATCCCGGCGGTGGATTCGCGCCGCTACGTACTGGCCCATATGTCGGGCATGCGCGCCGTCGAGATGGTCCGCGAGGATTTGCGTCTGTCCAAGGTTTTGACCCGGGAAGCCTTTGAAAATGCGATCAGGGTCAATGCCGCCATTGGCGGATCGACCAACGCCGTGATTCACCTCAAGGCCATCGCCGGGCGGATTGGCGTGGACCTGGAACTGGATGACTGGACCCGCATAGGCCGGGGCACTCCGACCCTGGTGGACTTGCAGCCGTCGGGCCGCTTCCTGATGGAAGAGTTCTACTATGCCGGGGGGCTGCCGGCCGTGCTGCGGCGCCTGGGTGAGAACGGCCTGATCCCGAATCCGCAAGCGTTGACCGTCAACGGCAAGAGTCTGTGGGAGAACGTTAAAAACTCACCGATCTATGGCGACGACGAAGTTATCCGGGCAATCGATAACCCGCTGGTCGCCGACGGCGGTATCTGCGTATTGCGCGGCAACCTGGCGCCTCTGGGCGCGGTACTCAAGCCATCCGCTGCGACCCCGGCCCTGATGAAACATCGCGGACAGGCCGTGGTATTCGAGAACTTCGACATGTACAAGGCCCGCATCAATGACCCTGAACTGGCGGTCACTGCCGACTCGATTCTGGTGATGAAGAACTGTGGGCCAAAGGGTTATCCGGGCATGGCCGAAGTGGGCAACATGGGCCTGCCCGCCAAGCTACTGGCTCAGGGCGTGACCGATATGGTGCGCATTTCCGATGCCCGCATGAGCGGAACGGCGTACGGCACGGTGGTGCTGCACGTGGCTCCGGAAGCCGCAGCCGGTGGACCACTGGCTGCCGTGCAGGAAGGTGACTGGATTGAACTGGATTGCGCCAGTGGACGCCTGCACCTGGATATCTCCGATGCCGAACTGACCGCTCGCCTGGCTGATATCGAGCCGCCCAAAAGCCTGTTGATTGGCGGTTATCGCCAGTTATACATCGACCATGTCATGCAGGCCGACCAAGGCTGCGATTTCGATTTCCTGGTGGGCTGCCGAGGATCGGAAGTACCCCGTCATTCCCACTAAGTGGCGACACCGGCAAAGCGAACCCGCCATGACAATCAGAGCGGGCGCGAATCAACCCGCGCCTGCTATGATCCGCGCTTTGAATCGAAAGGATCGCCCCGCGCCCCATGGATTATCGTCAGCCCTCCGACCGCAAAAGCATGCATACGCGCATCGTTCAGGAACTCGGCCTGCAGATTGTCTCCGGGCGTTTCAAATCCGACGACAAACTGCCCGCCGAAGCATTGCTCTGCTCAGAATATGCGGTCAGCCGCCCGGTCTTGCGCGAAGCCACCCGGGTCCTGGTTGCCAAAGGCCTGGTGTACTCCAAGCCGCGCGTGGGTACCGTGGTCAAACCACGCCGCGAGTGGCACATGCTCGATCCTGATGTGTTGCACTGGTTGCTGCAGGCCTCGCCCCAAAATGAATTTTTTGGCTTGCTGACCACCGTGCGCAGCATTATCGAGCCCGCCGTGGCAGCGCTCGCAGCCCAGCATGCAACTGCAGAAGATGTGGCATCGATTCAAGAAGCCTACCAACGCATGGAAAGTGCCTCCAGCCCTGAAGAGCTGCTGCAACCCGACCTGGACTTTCACAGCCGGATTGCCGACGCAACTCACAACGACTTGCTGGCCAACTTGTGCAACATGCTGTCATTGGCCTTGCGCGAAGCCATGAAGCACTCCAACCGTCGACCCAACCTGCACGAACTTGCCCTGCCACGGCACAAGGCAATTTTGACCGCAATCGAAAGCCGCGATGCTTTGGGCGCGCGCCAGGCCACACTGGTACAGCTCGAAGACGCGCGCATGGCGCTGGATGTGGTGTTGAGCCAAGGGTAGGGCGGTTGATACTGGCAAGCCCGATTCGACCTGGAGCGGCGCCCAACCAAAGGCCAGGCGCCATGTGACTCAGCCAGTATGGTGGCTCTTGGCAAGGTTATAGACGGCTGCGTCGATACCTTCGAAGCGCGCTTTTAACTGCAGGGCCAGATACAGCGAATAATGCCGTGACTGATGCAGGTTGCCTCCATGAAACCAGAGGTTTTGCTGCTGTGTCGGCTTCCACATGTTGCGCAGTTCACCCTCGTACGGGCCCGGATCATTCGTGGTGCCGGAACCCAAGCCCCAGCAGCGGCCGACCTTGTCAGCGACTTCCTGGGAAATCAGCTTCGCCGCCCAACCGTTCATTGAGCCATAGCCCGTGGCATAAACAATCAGATCTGCCGGTAGCCGGGTGCCATCGTTGAGGATGACGGCGTCTGCTTCGATACGCTCGACACCCAGGCCGGGTGCGCTCTTGAGCTTGATCGTGCCATTGGCGATCAACTCGCAGGCGCCGACGTCGATGTAGTAACCAGAACCACGGCGAACATACTTCATGAAAAGGCCAGACTCGTCGTCACCGAAATCGAGCATGAAACCGACTTTGGCCAGGCGCTCGTAGAAATCTTTGTCACGTTCCTTGATCGCATCGAAGATGGGTTTATGAAAGCCCGGCATGACCTTGTAGGGGATCGAGGCGAACAGCAGGTCTGCCTTGTCCGTGGTCAAACCCGTTTCCAGCGCGTCTTCGGAGTAGAGCCCGCCGAAGACGAGATCCATCAGACTGTCGGAGCGCACGATGTGGGTGCTGGAGCGTTGCACCATGGTGACCTGCGCACCGTTCTCCACCAGGTCGGCGCAGATATCGTGTGCCGAGTTGTTGGCCCCTATGACCACCGCGTGCTTGCCGCGCCAGGCGTCTGCGCCGGGGTGTCGGCTGGAATGATGCTGCTGGCCACGGAACGTTTCGGCACCCGGGTATTGCGGGACATTGGGCACGCCAGACATGCCGGTGGCAAGGATCAACTGGGCAGGCTGTAAAGTCATGCGCTCGCCGTCGCGCAGCACTTGAACCGTCCAGGTACCGCTTTGCTCGTCAAAGCTTGCGCTCTCGCATTCTGTGCGCGGCCAATAATTGAGTTCCATGACTTTGGTGTACATTTCCAGCCAGTCGCCAATCTGGTCTTTTGGGGTGAAGACGGGCCAGTGGTCGGGGAAGGGCAGGTAAGGCATGTGGTCGTACCAGACAGGGTCGTGCAGGCACAGCGACTTGTAGCGACTGCGCCACTGATCACCCGGGCGCTCGGCTTTGTCGACGATCAAAGTGGGCACACCCATGCGCTTGAGCCGCGCTGCGAGCCCCAACCCGCCCTGACCGCCGCCCACGATCAGGCAGTAAGGTTGGGTGGTGATGCCTAACGAGGCCTCTTCATCACGACGGCGTTCCAGCCAGTTGCGTTTGTCAGGATGGCCGTGGTCATGATTGGCCCCCTTTGGACGGCGGCGCCCGCTCGGTTCTTCAAAACCCTTGAGCTCGCGCATGGTGGTCAGCAGCGTCCAGCACAGGCCCTCTTTTAGGCGAACATAGCCTTTGCCCCGTCCCGCATCGGTTTCCAGGCTGATCCAGCCTTCGAGTACTCCGTTACTGAGCGTCGCCTCACCTTCCAGTTTCAATTGTTGAGGACGCGTCTGCTCCAGGCGTGTTTCGAGCATGTCGCGGATGGCCGGTTTGCCTTCCAGGGTCACCAGGTTCCAGCTGAACAGTAGCAGGTCACGCCAGTGACACTCTTCGCCAAACAGCTCCAGAGCGCCGTCCACATCACGCCGGGCGAGCCGTTCACCGAGGCTTTCGACCCAGGCCGCGAGCTGAGCAGTCGGCGTGTGCAGCGGTTTTTCAACAGCAATGTTCATTGGGCTTCTCCGATCTTGTTGTTTTTGTACAACCTGCTCCAGAGCAAGGCTCGGGCCACCTTCGCAAAAGCCCTATTGCAGAGCTGTTGCTGCGGTATTGCTGAAGTGTTGATTCGCAGATCTGTCACGAATTCGTGAAGGGTGGATGACAGAGTGTCACTCGGTGCATAAAGCGCTCGTTGCGTTCTTTTCATATAAGCTGCGAACAGACCCGTGCTCCAACCGTAAGGGAGAACAAGAATAATGAAGCCGGCCTTGATCAACGACCATGCACAACTAGTGCTTCAAGCCGTGCAGGGTACTCACACCCACCAAGCCCCTGTTAATGACCTGGCCATCACCCGATCCTGGCGTCGGTGCCTGGATCAGTATCAGCTCGATCCCGCCAGTCGCCGGGCCCCTCATGTGGTTGAACATCCGCGCTTGCAGGATCATCGCGCCCCCCTGGAACACATCATCGCTGTAGCGCACTGGCAGATGAACCACTTGCACCAACAGCTCGGACGCGATGGCCACGTGGTGCTGCTCACCGATGCTCGCGGTGTGGCGATCGACAGTGTGTGCAACGAGTCCGAACGAGCCGATTTCCAGCGCTCCGGGCTCTGGCTCGGCTCGGTCTGGAGTGAAGATTGCGAAGGCACCAACGGTGTGGGCACCTGCCTGGTCGAGCAACAACAGGTCACCATCCGTCGTGATGAGCATTTTCGTAGCAAGCACGTTGGTCTGAGCTGTTCGGCGAGCCCTATATTTGATGCCAATGGAGAGTTGCTGGCCGTGCTCAACCTCTCTTCTATTCGGGATAATCACAGCCAGCAGCACTACTTCAGAGCCATGGCGTTGACCCAACTGTCAGCCAATCTGATCGAGAGCTGTTTTTTCCTGGGGCATGACCCTCAACGCTATTTGCTGCGCTTCCATCCCGAGGCGGGCTTCGTCGGGCTGCTGGGTGAAGGCCTGCTCAGCTTCGATGAAAGTGCGACTATCTGTTCAGTCAATCATTGCGCGCTGGATCTTCTGGGCCTGAGCCGGGACCAGGTGGTCGGGCAATCTCTGGCGATGTTGCTGCAAACACCTGTCGATCAGGTGATCAGTCAGGCCAGTTCACAACCGAGTGTTTGTTGGCCTTTGCGGCTCATGGACGGGCGCCTGGTTTACGTACAGTTGCGAGAACCTGTTCGCCCTGCGCCTTCAGTCACGCCTGCCCCTCAAACAATCAATGACGTGCATGTATGCCTCGAAGACCCGCGCCTGCAACGCGGCATTGCTCGCGCACTGCGTGTTATAGAGCATGATGTGCCGGTTTTTTTACAGGGTGAAACCGGAACTGGCAAAGAGGCTTTTGCTGCGGCGCTGCATCGAGCCAGCTCCAGAAGGAACCAGCCGTTTGTGGCGATCAACTGCGCGGCCATCCCCGAGACGCTGATCGAGAGCGAGCTGTTTGGCTATCGCGGCGGCAGCTTCACCGGGGCACGCAAGGACGGGATGATCGGCAAGCTGGAGCAGGCCCATGGCGGCATTCTTTTTCTCGATGAAATCGCCGATATGCCACTGGCGTTACAGACTCGCCTGCTGCGGGTGCTTGAAGAGCGTCAGGTGGTGCCGCTCGGTGGTGCGACGGCACGTGCGCTCGATGTCCGCCTTGTCAGTGCCAGCCACCAGGATCTGCAAGCCTGTGTGGCGCAAGGGCGCTTTCGCGAAGATCTTTTCTACCGGGTTGCCGGGTTTACCGTGCAACTTCCGCCGCTGCGCGAGCGTTCAGACAAGGGCAGTTTGCTCGACCTTCTGCTGCGTGAAGAGACAAAAGGCGCAAGGGTTCGCCTGGAAGCAGGTGTCAGAGAGCGTTTGCTGACTCAGCCCTGGCCGGGCAACGTGCGGCAACTGCGTACGTGCCTGCGCACACTGGTCGCGTTGTCGTCTGAGGGGCGCATTACTTTGGAGGACCTGGAGGAGTTACTGCCAACAGTGCCCGCCACGGCCGCGCCGGGCGAAAACCCACTGGAAGTCTGCGAACGCCAGACGCTGCTGGCGTTGATCGAGGCAGAACATTGGCACATCGCCCATGTTGCCGCCCGCCTGGGGATTAGTCGCAATACGCTCTATCGCAAACTGCGCCAGCACGGTATTTCACGGCCCGGTTGAGTGCAGAGCGGGATCGTCGAGTGTCCTCGCCCTGGCAGTATTTGAGCAGGGTTTCCAAGGCGGGAACGGATCGTCCTGGTTCAAACCTGCGACTTCACAAAGCTTCACATTTGCACGGCGGGAAAGCGGGGGGATATCGGTTAGCATCGCGGCGCAGCCTTGGGGCGCAAGCGTGGTAACGACAACGGCTTCAAATGGCTGACAAGCGTTTGAAAGCCGGGATCCCGGTAAAAAAGGTCTCTTTATTGTGTCTAATGGCAATTCAAACCGTTGGTTAGTCCTCATGTCGGTCATTCTGGCTTTCATGCCGATTGTCCTGGATTACACCATTCTTCATGTCGCAGTTCCGTCACTGACCCTTGCGTTGCAAGCAACGGGTACCGAGATTCTGTGGATCATCGACATCTACCCGTTGTTGATGGCCAGCCTGCTGATTCCCATGGGCACGCTGGCGGACAGGGTCGGCCATCGCCGAATGCTGCTGGCTGGACTGGGTATCTTCTGCGCCGGTTCCGTATTGGCCGCCTTTTCTCCGAATGTTGGATCGTTGATCGGGGCCCGGGCGTTCATGGCATTCGGTGGCGCCATGGTCATGCCCAGCGTCCTCGCGATTATTCGACAAACATTTGAAGATCAGAGCGATCAAGCCGTGGCGCTGGGTATCTGGGGCGCTGTTGCTTCCACCGGAGCCGCCATCGGGCCCTTGGTGGGTGGCGCACTGCTTGAGCATTTCTGGTGGGGATCGGTCTTCCTGATCAATGTGCCCGTGATGCTGCTGGTCATCCCCTTAGTGATCGCCTACATACCGCGACGAAGTGTGGTCGGCGATGGAAACTGGACCATCGGACAGTCCGTGATTCTGATCCTGGGTGTCATGGCAAGTGTTTACGCCCTCAAGTCGGGCTTCAAAACCAACAGCTCTCTATTCGTTACCGGTGCCTGTTTTGTATTCGGAGCACTGATGCTTGTCTGGTTTGTACGCAAGCAACTTAATACCTCGACCCCGATGCTTGATCTGAGCCTATTTTCCATTCCGGCGGTCAGCACGGGTATCGTCATGGCTCTGGTCACCATGGGTGCGCTTGCCGGGTTCGAATTGCTGCTGGCTCAAGAACTGCAGTTCGTTATGGGGCGTACCCCCCTGGAGGCCGGTATTTTCATGATGCCGCTCATGATTGCGGCTGCAATCGGTGGGCCTCTTGCAGGCGTCATCCTTCGGGCGATTGGCCTGAGGTGGGTTGCGAGTTGCTCGTTGCTGGTGTCTGCGGCCAGTCTTGTCGGGTTGGCCCAAATACACCTGGGCAGCGGCGGGGTGGCCGTTATTGTGATGCTGGTGGCTCTGGGGCTTTCCCTCAGCATTGGTTTAACCGCCTCGTCAGTGGCGATCATGAACAGCATTCCAATGGAGAAAGCGGGCTCTGCGGGAGCCCTTGAAGCCACGAGTTACGACCTTGGCACCGGACTGGGCATTACCGTTTTCGGTATTCTTCTCGTATCCACTTATGAAAAATCCATACAGCTGCCTGCGGGCATTCCATCTGCCATTGCCGAGACAGCCGTGCGGTCTATTGGTGAAACGATGATTGCGGCAAAAGCACTTGGAGGCATTCAAGGTCAGCAGCTTGCTGCAGCGGGGCAAAAGGCTTTCAGCGCCTCTCACAGTGTGGTTTTGCTGACGGCGGCTGCACTCGTCGGCGCATTGAGCCTGTTGGTCTGGTTTGTGTTGAAGCACCACAAAAGCCAATAGGGTCATTCCCGTGCAGGCAGTTGAAAAACTCGCCTGCACGTGAACAAAAGCTGCCCTGTTTACGCTTACTCCAGCACCTCTGCTATGGTGTTAAAGCCTTTAGTCGCTCATTTGGGCGATTTCCGTAAGCACGCTTTACGGCACCGTGATCACGGTCAGGTTCGCGAGTTAACGGGAAACGAATCAATGGACACTCCGCCTGTAGACCGTCCGCCCACCGAACCCCTGTCCCGGGCAGAG
Organism: Pseudomonas sp. RL_5y_Pfl2_69; assembly: GCF_963970465.1. NCBI lineage: Bacteria > Pseudomonadati > Pseudomonadota > Gammaproteobacteria > Pseudomonadales > Pseudomonadaceae > Pseudomonas > Pseudomonas sp. RL_5y_Pfl2_69. The sequence continues at coordinate 26,903 of NZ_CAXAOU010000009.1, forward strand.
AAGCTTGTCGAGTTTCGCCGGCAGAAAACCCTGCTCAAGACCGGCGCCCTTCAAGACGCAATCTTCAACAGTGCCTACTTTTCCAGTATCGCTACCGATGAAAAAGGCGTCATCCAGATCTTCAATGTCGGCGCCGAACGCATGCTCGGTTATCAGTCCGAAGACGTGGTCAACCGGATCACTCCGGCAGATATCTCCGACCCTGCGGAATTAATTGCCCGCGCAGCCGCCTTGAGCCTTGAGCTCAATACACCGATCACTCCTGGCTTCGAAGCGCTGGTATTCAAGGCCTCACGCGGGATTGAGGACATTTATGAGCTGACCTATATCCGCAAGGATGGCAGCCGCCTCTCGGCAATGGTGTCGGTCACCTCATTGCGCGACAGCGCAGAAACCATCATCGGTTACTTGCTGATCGGCACCGACAACACGGCGCGCAAACAAGAAGAAGCGACCCAGGCCTTGCTGGATCAGCGTTTACGCGACCAGCAGTTTTATACGCGCTCGTTGATCGAGTCGAACATCGATGCCCTGATGATGACGGATCCGCAGGGCATCATTTCCGACGTCAATAAACAGATGATGGCGCTCACGGGGCGTACCCGGGACGAGTTGATTGGTGCGCCGTGCAAAAACTTTTTCACCGATCCGGCCCGCGCCGACGCTGCCATCAAGCGGGTGCTCAGTGAAAACAAGGTCAGCGACTATGAACTGACGGTGCGCGCTTATAACGGTACTGAAACCGTTGTGTCCTATAACGCGGCGACCTTTCACGACCGCGACCGCAAGTTGCAAGGCGTGTTCGCTGCTGCCCGTGATGTGACTGAGCGCAAGCGCTTCGAGCGAACCCTGGAAGAGAAGAACATCGAGCTCGAACACGCCAGCCACATGAAGTCCGAGTTTCTCGCCACCATGTCCCATGAACTGCGCACGCCGCTGAACGCTGTCATCGGTTTTTCGGAGGCGCTCAAGGACGGCATGGTCGGTGACATGAGCGAGACCCAGCGCGAGTACATCACCGACATTTTCAACAGCGGCCAACACTTGCTGTCGCTGATCAATGACATCCTCGACCTGTCCAAAGTCGAAGCCGGGATGATGGCGCTGGAGCTGGAGCCCGTCGAACTGCAGAGCTTGCTGAGCAACAGTTTATTGATCGTGCGCGAGAAAGCCGCATTGCAACGCATCCAGTTGAAACTCGACACCGATGCCGAGCTCGGCAGCTTTGAGCTCGACCTGCGCAAGACCAAGCAGATCGTCTACAACCTGCTGGCCAATGCCGTGAAATTCAGCGCGCCAGGGGGCGTAGTGACGTTGGCGGTACGCCAGGTTACCCGTGAACACGTGGGGAAACTGGCGGGTGATTGGCCCGTGCATGGCTTCGAGGTTCAGGACAGCGATTACGATGTGTTCCTGGAGTTGAGCGTGAGTGACACCGGCATCGGTATCGCCCAGGGCAATATGGACAAGTTGTTCAAGGCCTTTAGTCAAATCGACAGCAGTCTGGCGCGTAAATTCGAGGGCACCGGCCTGGGCCTGGCCATGGTCAAACAGTTGACCGAGCTGCATGGCGGCAGTGTCGCGGTGACCAGCAGGGAAGGGGCCGGAGCACGATTCGTGGTCTGGCTGCCGATCCGTCGTTTAACCCCTGTGGAGGCGCCATGGCCGAGATCCTGATCGTCGAAGACAATGCCGCCAACATGCGGCTGGCCCGGTTGCTGCTGACCAGTGCCGGCCACAGCGTGATTTGTGCGGCAGATGCGGAAACCGGGCTGAAGCTGGCGCGAGAGCTGCAGCCTGCGCTGATTCTGATGGACATCCAGTTACCGGGAATGGATGGCCTCAAAGCCACCTCGTTGCTCAAGAGCGATGCACTGACCGCGGCCATCCCGGTGATCGCGCTCACTGCCATGGCCATGAAGGAAGACGAAGAAAAAACACGGCTGGCGGGGTGTAATGCCTACATCATCAAACCTCTGCGCTACAAGGAACTTTACCGGGTCATCGACGCGTTGCTGCAAGGCAATCGGCCTCAGCAGCCCTCTCATTGAGCACTTCCTATGCCCAACCCTGCCGCTACCCTATTGATTGTCGATGATGAACCCCATGTCCGAAAACTGCTGAAGATCCTGCTGGAGAATCAGGGGTATCAAACCCTGGCTGCCAGTTCGGGAGAAGAGGCCCTTGTCATGGTCGAGGAACAGCCACCCGACTTGATCCTGCTCGACATCATGATGCCGGGCATGGACGGTTTCGACGTTGCCCGCCAGCTCAAGACGAACAAGGCCACGTCGAATATCCCGATCATCATGCTGTCCGCCCTTGGAGAGCACAGTGCGCGTATTTGCGGTCTGGAAGCAGGCGCCGAAGACTTCCTCAGCAAACCCGTGGAAAGTGCAGAGTTGTGGTTGCGGGTGCGCAACCTTTTGAGGCTCAAGGCGTTCGGCGATTATTTGAAAAGCCACAGCCTGATGCTGGAAGAGCAATTGCAACAACGCACCATCGACCTTGAGCGCTTTCGCTCGGCGATGGACGCTTCGGGCGATGCCATATTTCTGATCAATCGCAGCACCATGTGCTTGATCGAGTTCAACCGACGGGCCTGCCAGGTACTGGGCTTTACCGCGCAAGAGCTGCTGGGTAAAACACCCGCCGACCTCAGCGATGACTCCATCGAACACCTGGAAATGTTGTATGACCAGATCATCGCGGGCAAGGGCCCAAGCGAAGCCACGGAAACACAAATCCGCTGCAAGGACGGCAGTTTCCTCCCCGTAGAAGTCCACCGCCAGGCATACAAGACAGGCGATGACTGGATCATCGTCGGCATTGCCCATGACATCACGGAGCGCAAGGCCGCCGATCAACGCATGTTGAAAATGGCCCATTACGACACGCTGACCGGGCTGCCCAATCGCAAACTGTTTTTTACCACCCTGCAAATGGGGCTGACCCAAGCGTCGCTCAGTAATTGGCAGCTGGCAGTGGTGACGGTTGATCTGGATGACTTCAGTCGCGTCAATGAAACCTGGGGCCACCAACTGGGTGATCGCGTGTTGGCGCAGGTGGGGCAGCGATTGACCAACTGCCTTAATGTGAGCGACACAGTGGGGCGCATGGATGGTGACGAGTTTGCGCTGATCCTGATGATTCGCGAGGGTCAGGCAGATCCCCTGCAAACCGTGGAGCGCATACGCGAAACCCTGCGCGAGCCTTTTCAGTTGGGTGATCAGTCCACGGCGATGACCGCCAGCATTGGTATTGCACTGTACCCGGCCGACGGGAACGACGCGCATGGGTTGATCCGGCACGCGAACACCGCCATGCACCGTGCGAAGAAGCTCGGCAGGGATAATTATCGTTACTACACGGCGCAAATGAATGAGGAGGCCTCAACGCGCCAAGCGATTGAAACCGCCCTGCGTGATGCGGTGAGACAGCAGACATTTGAGCTGTTTTACCAACCCAAGATCAGTGTGGTCGACGGCAGCGTCTGTGGTCTCGAGGCCCTGTTGCGCTGGCAACAACCGGGGCAGGGCAATATCTCGCCAGCGGTATTCGTGCCGATACTGGAAAACCTGGGGCTGATTTCCCAGGTCGGCAATTGGGTGATCACCCGTGTGTGCAAGCAAATCGCCGATTGGCAACGGGCAGGTGAGGAGGGCATTCAGGTGGCGGTCAACGTCTCCTGCCAGCAGATCATAGACAGTGATTTCATTGTGAGCATTCAGCAGGCGCTGATCGACCATCAGATAGATCCCCACTGGCTTGAGATCGAACTGACGGAAAGCTCGCTCATGGAGAACACTTCGCACACCATCGCCAGCTTGCAGACTTTGCAACAACTGGGAGTCAAAGTTTCCATAGACGATTTCGGTACGGGATATTCAAGCCTCGCGTACCTGCGACGATTCCCGATCGACAAACTGAAGATCGACATCGCCTTCATCCGCGAGGTGACCACCAACCCCCAAGACGCAGCCATTGCCCGGACCATTATCGAGTTGGCCCATAGCCTCAACCTGCAAGTGATTGCCGAAGGTGTGGAGACCCCTGAGCAACTGGATTTTCTGAAGAAAAACGGCTGCGATCAGGTGCAAGGCTATCTTTTCAGCAAGCCACTGCCGGTTCTTGAGCTAGAAGCTTACTTGCGCGCGCGAGGGTGTTTTACTTAGATCACTGCAGGCAGTGCAATCCAAAAATGCGCCTCGCAGCGGGGCGCATCCATGATTCATACCTGTATTTCAGATTCAACATTTCAGAATACTTGGAATTGCGCAGATAGCCCTGCTCCTGGACTTTTCCTGGATAGAACAATTGCGTATCTCGGTTTCGCGATGAACCCGCAGAGTTATCTAGTCAGGAATTTAGCCAAGCCGCCGGTAAGAATTTGGCATATTTCTGATATGACTTTAAGAAATGTCCTACGGCGCGCCTGAAACTCTTGCAGTAAGATGTTCGGCTGACTAAAAGGAGCGGTATATATGGCTAATCATGGTTACATGACGATCACCGGCAAGGCTCAAGGACTTATTTCAGCAGGTTGTTCAACCCAGGAATCTATTGGCAATAAATGTCAGACCGGTTATGCCGACGAAATTATGGTGTTGTCTTACACCCACAGCATGATCAACATTGGAAATATCGATAAGCCAACAACCTAAAGTTGCATGCCTGGCAGCTGTGATTGCTGAAGGTAATGGGCAGTAGCACACTTATATTTTAAAGGCCGATGATAGTCTTACAGGCAAATCAATGTACCTAGAGTGAAAGACCAATGACAAATAGCGATATAACGTCAATCGGATATCTAGTGCTCTCTTTGGTGGTACTCACTTCCTTATATTTTCTATCGAGATTTTATTCTGGCGAACGGTTCAGATGGAGATGGTTTTTTATATGCTTATCTCTGACTATCTTCTTCGGGTCATTTCATATGAGTACCGTTAAATATGGATATGATCTTATTTTTCCTGCACTAAAACCTATCCTTCAAAATAATGATGCAGTTGGATGGATCGCATTTGTAAGTATTTTCCTGCACACATGCTGTGTTCCCACCCAATATGAGCCTAAGCGCTGGTTTTCATGAAAGAAAACTCACATCTGATCAGTCCCGCTCAGAGTAACCGTTCCACGTGAGCCGGGCTTGCCGTAACGCCTATTAGATTTCAGACCCACATTCCACAATGATTGGAATTCAACGTGGATTATCGAACACGAGAGACTGAGTATATTGGCTCCTCCCGGCGCTTCGAAGCGCTCACTTCAGAGGCCTCCATGAGTATTCTTTTTTCGCCCTTCACGCTTTGCGGTCTTACGTTGAAAAATCGCGTCGTCATGGCTCCGATGACTCGCGCGCGTGCGCTGAATGACATTCCCGATGACTTGACAGTGCTTTACTACCGCCAGCGAGCTGGCGCCGGGCTTATCGTCAGTGAAGGTGTTCCTGTTTCTATTCAGGGACGGGGCTATCTCTTCAACCCCGGTCTTTACAATCAGGAACAGGTTGAGGGATGGAAGCGCGTAACCCGGGCAGTCCATGAAGAAGGCGGGAAAATTTTCGCCCAACTCTGGCACGTGGGCCGTGTGTCCCATATGACGTTACAGCCAGACGGCGGGGCGCCTGTTTCATCGAGCCATAAACACGCGGCCAACTCCCTGGCCTATGCCTACAACGAGGAACATGAGCCAGGTCCGATCCAGGCCAGTGTTCCGCGAGCGCTTTCTACAGAGGAAATCCCGGGCATCACGAATGACTTTGTCCAGGCTGCTCGCAAAGCGATGGAAGCCGGTTTCGATGGCGTCGAAATTCATGGCGCTAACGGGTATTTGTTCGAACAGTTCATCAACCCAACGGTCAACGATCGCACAGACCATTACGGCGGTTCGATTCAGAACAGAATCCGTTTGCTGCTGGAAACCATCGATGCGGTTGCCCAGGAGGTAGGCCGCGCCAAAGTAGGTGTGCGTATTTCTCCATTTGGCCGTCTCTTCGACATGGCTCCGTTCGACGATGAGGCCCAAACCTGGGTTGAAGTCGCCCGCGAGATTCAACAGCGGGATATCGCGTACGTCCATTTGAGCGATCAGTTGACCATTGGTGCGGAGGGCATGCCTGACGGATTTGCGAGGAGTTTTCGTGAAACATTCCGGGGTACGTTGATCGCTGCTGGCGGCTTTGATCGCGAGTCTGCAGAACGTGCCCTTGAATCCGGGGAGCTGGATTTAATCGCTTTCGGTCGACCGTTCATTGCAAACCCCGACCTGGTGGAGCGAATGAAGAACGGCTGGCCCCTTGCAACACCTGATCGATCAACGTTCTACGGCAACAGCGGTAAAAAAGGCTATGTCGATTACCCAGTGTATGAATCTGTCGAATAGTCACGATTCATGATGCATGCGGGACAACAGTTCTCGGGTTTCATCCGGGAAGTGTTGCCCCGCATCCGGCAGGGTGTCTCCATCGGATACACCTAGTCGGGCCTGAAAATGATTGAGTCCCGCTGGGCCAGTGCCAACAGTTCATCAACGATCATTCTGATCTTCGGTTGAATGTACCGTGTTCGTGGCCAGATCACATGGATGGGCATCTCGGCGCCAGCGTAACGTTCAAGAACAGGAACCAGTGCACCCTGTTCGATTGAGTCCTGAACCAGCCAGGTGGGGAGTTGGGCGAGTCCTCCGCCTGCGAGGGTCATCTTCAGCATCATCTCACCGTCCCCTATCTCATGTTTGACGCGCACCTCTTGCTCAAATGTCTGGCCGTTTTCATCAATCAACATCCAGGTTTTTCGGGTGCCGTTACGCCAGCCTACGATGCAGTCATGTTGCAGAAGGTCGTTTCGATTTTGAGGTGCTGCGTGTCTGGCCAGGTAGTCTGGCGTTGCACAGATCAACAAACATTGGCTGCCCAGTTTTCGAGCCACTATGTCCCCATCGTCTTTCAAGGTTCCGATTCTCACCACTAGATCGATGCCATCGTTGACGATATCCACCAGCCGCTCACTGAAGCTGACCGACAGATCGAGCTTTTGGTATCGAACAGACATATCGATCAGGGTAGGCAGGATGTGACGTCGGCCAAAGGTCGCAGGCAGATCAACCCGCAGGCGGCCGATGGGTTCTTGCTGTCCTGTAGTCAGCAGGCCCTGGGTTTCAGCCAGTTCGTCCATCACCCGCAAGCAGCTCGCCAGGTAGGTTTCTCCTTCTTGAGTGAGCGTCAAACGGCGGGTTGTACGATGCAACAGCTTGACCCCCAGTCTCGCTTCCAGACGGCTCACGCTTTTTCCCACTGCTGAGCTGGTCACGCCAAGTTCAAGCCCGGCGCCTGTAAAACTGAGTAGCTGTGCGGCGGCTACGAACTCCCGAATACCGTCAAAGGTGTTGTCCGTCATTATGGAGTCCAGTTCTGTAATACATGGGATTTAACCCGTTTTATCGCCCGATCATACACAGATAGTGCCTTTGCTAACGCAGTCAGCTGCCTGCCGGCCAGACGACTTCCAGGCGGGTGTGGGTAATGCGCCATTCGCCGTCGATACGTGTGTACTCATCCGCGTAGATACCAAGCAGCAACAACGGGTTAGGGTCAGGTTTTGAGGCCGTTTCGAAGTCGATCAAGTAGCAGCGGCCTTGTGCGGTATCCGGCCCCGTGAGCTGGACCCAGTGGTTGGTGATCGCATGCATGAAGGGATAATTTTCTCGATGATCTCGATCGTACAATTTGAACGCGTCATTGAGACCGGACTGTATGGCCTCGATACCCTCCATCTTGCCGACAGTGACCTCCACTACCGCATCCGCGGAGAAGACCTGGTCGAGTGCGGCAATGTTATTGCCGTCGAGCAAGTGCGCGTAGAGCGTTCTAAGGTTGCGGATTTGTTCGCGGTCTAACAGTTCTTTGAGATAGATGTCCATGATCAGAAGCCTCTGTCGTTAATGAATGGTTTGCGCCTGCCGGGTCATCCAAACCGGCAAACAGTATTGCTGCCACTCTAGACAGAGTTCGAATGGAAGATAATCCAGGTTCTATTCCAATCATTTAATCCCCTAAGGATGAAATGATTGATTATGTGGCGGCCTTTGGTAAATTCGCCCAGCAAACAGCATGCATCGCACGTAGCATCCTCTTCTGGGCTTCAGATTCGGAAATCTTCATGGCAAAAAAACCAGCAGCACCCGCTACCGAGCGATCGATCACAGCACCCAAGAAGGGGGCCAGCCTTACCTTGATCGATGTTGCCAAGGTTGCCGGCGTTTCGCCCATGACCGTTTCAAGGGCACTGCATCGACCGGAATTGGTCACCGAACAGACGCGAGACAAAGTGCGTGAAGCCGTGCGACAGACCGGGTACGTCTCGAACATGCTGGCGGGTGGGCTGGCGAGCAATAAAAGCCGACTGGTGGCGATTTTCCTGCCGACCATTGCCAACTCGATTTTTGCCGACACCGTGCAGGCTCTGATGGATCGCTTGACTCAAGCGGGCTACCAGACCTTGCTGGGTTTGACGGGCTACTCTGCCGAAGAAGAAGAAAGGCTGCTCGAAGCGGTGCTCGGGCGGCGCCCGGATGGCATTGTCCTGACCGGCACACTCCACACCGAGTCCAGCCGTTTGCGGCTGGCGCAGGCAGGCATCCCGCTGGTTGAGGCGTGGGACCTGAGTGAAGATCCCCTGGACATGCTCGTCGGTTTCTCCCACGAAAAGGTGGGGGAGGAGACCGCACGCCATTTGGTCAAGAAGGGCTATAAGCGTTTCTCCGTGGTCACAATCAGTGACCCCCGTGGCCTGCGCCGTTGCAACAGTCTGATTGGCGAACTGAAACGCCTGGGTATTGAACAAGTGCCTATGGAAGTCTTGGCGCCACCCGCCACACTTGAAGTCGGCAGGGAAGGGCTGCGACGCCTGCTTGGGCGCCCAGTGCAGCCGGATATCGTGGTGTGCAGCTCGGATACTGTTGCGCAAGGAGTGCTGGCTGAAGCCGCCAGTCGCGGGATGCAGGTGCCTGCTGATCTTGCGGTCATGGGCTTCGGGGATTTGAGCAGTGCGGCTCAGGTTTACCCGGCATTGTCGACCGTCAGCGTCGATGGCAAGAAGATTGGCCTGCAGGTGGCGCTGGCTACTGTGCGATCCGATATGCTCGGGTGGTTCAAACAGATATCTCAAACCTTCGGCACGACCTTGATGCGATTTTGAGAGGTGTAGGAGGGCGACTCGCAGTAGGCGCAATCATGGGCGCTGTCCCCCTGTTGATGGGGGCGATTTCGTAGCTCATTGCCATCCAGCCCGAGATGTCGTTCGAGATCATTGAAGACACCAGTCAATCTCTGCTGGCGCAAATCGAGAGCGGCCGACTGGACATGGCGCTGTGTAGAACGTGTGTGAGCAACTCGCCGCATCTGTTCTCGAGTTCGCTTGTTCAGGATGAGACGCTGGCCGTCATCGGCAATATCGATCATCCGCTCAAGGAAGCGCAGACGCTTAGCCTTGAGCAGCTGGCTTCAAGCCGATGGATTGTGTACAGGGCGAACATGCCGATGCGGGTGCAACTGGAGCGTGAGTTTCACGATGCAGGCATTCGCTTCCCGCTCCATCTGGTCGAGACCACTTCAATCCTGGCGACTTTGTCGCTCCTGCAAAACCAGTCCGATTTTGTGGCCCTGGTTTCAATAGATGTAGCGAACCAATGTGCTCAACACCACCGAATACGGATCTTGCCCCACTCGATAAAGTCGGTCAGCGATCCCTACGAACTGGTCACCCGCAGGGGCGGTCAGGCTACACCAGCCATGAAGCAGTTAACGGAGTTACTGCTTGGCCCAGCAGAAACTGTTGATCCGGATGTTTGATGCAGCGGTGACAAGATGTGATTGCCCACCAAAGCAAAAGGGCCCGCAGAGCAGCAATAATGTTCACTCAAGAGCAACGCGGCTCAAGTGTGGGAGCGGGCTTGCTCGCGAGGGTCTTCAGTGCGCCGCATTTACTTGGTAAATACGCGTCACCGTTAACGACCATCGCGAGCAAGCCCGCTCCCACAGAGGCCGAATTAACATTGCCGTGAACGCTATGCCGGTTTTCAGCGAGCAGTCAGCGCGGAGTAACTGTTCATGAGGTTCCGGTAGTTGGGAATACGCTGAGACAGCAGGTTGCCCAGGCCTTCAATGTCGTTGCGCCAATCGCGTTGCAGCTCGCACGCTACAGAGAACCAGTTCATCATCTGGGCGCCAGCCTGGCTCATGCGGTTCCAGGACGCTTGTTGTACGGTGGTGTTGAACGTCCCCGACGAGTCAGTTACCACGAACACGTCAAACCCTTCAGCCAGTGCCGACAACGTTGGGAACGCTACGCAGACATCTGTCACCACGCCGGCGATGATCAATTGCTTGCGGCCCGTTGCCTTGATCGCCTTGACGAAGTCCTCGTTGTCCCAAGCGTTGATCTGGCCTGGACGAGCGATGTACGGCGCGTCCGGGAACATTTCCTTGAGTTCGGGAACCAGCGGGCCGTTGGGGCCTTGTTCAAAACTGGTGGTGAGGATGGTAGGCAGCTCGAAGAATTTCGCGACGTCAGCCAGGGCCAGCACGTTGTTCTTGAACTCGTTGGGTGTGAAGGCCTGCACCAGAGAAATCAAGCCTGTCTGGTGGTCGACCAGCAGAACTACGGCGTCGTCTTTGTTCAGGCGGTTGTAAGTTGCGTTAGTCATGGTGGAATCCTTTTCGAAGTGGCGGGTGGCTGTCGTTCAGCGATGAGCTCAGATTAATGTTCTGATCTGCAATGAAAAAGCACCTGAAAAACGATTGACTGTCCACCTGAGCGAGACAATGCATCTTCAGCTCTTTGGGTGAGCGAGCAGGGTGCCGTAGGGAACGGACAGAAAGGCAGCTGTTGCAAGCGGAACAGTGGATCAACAATCTGTCCGGCGGGCGACACTATGGCGCTTCACGAAACGTCATAACTCATTGATTTTATAGAGATATTGAAATGGCACGGTTTCTGCTCCAGTCCTTGTGCAGGTGCCGCGGCGGCCTCTGCAATCACGAGGACGCGCAATGAGCCAGGACAACATCAAGTTTGCCTACTGGGTTCCCAACGTCAGCGGGGGACTTGTGATCAGCAAGATCGAACAACGCACCAGCTGGGACATCGATTACAACCGCAAGCTGGCGCAAATTGCCGAAAAGGCCGGTTTCGAGTACGCCTTGTCACAGATCCGCTTTACCGCCGGTTATGGCGCCGAAAACCAGCATGAGTCGGTGACCATCAGCCACGCATTGTTGGCCGCCACCGAGAAGCTCAAAGTGATCGCTGCCATCCTGCCTGGGCCCTGGAGTCCGGTACTGGCTGCCAAACAGCTGGCCACCATCGACCAGTTCACCAACGGTCGGGTTGCGGTCAATATCGTGTCGGGCTGGTTCAAGGGCGAGTTTCGGGCCATTGGCGAGCCGTGGCTGGACCACGATGAGCGCTATCGTCGCTCGGAAGAATTCATCCAGGCGCTCAAGGGCATCTGGACCCAGGACAACTTCAGTTTTCATGGCGACTTCTACCGTTTCCATGACTTCACGCTCAAACCCAAGCCACTGCAGCAACCGCACCCGGAAATCTTCCAGGGTGGCAGCTCACGCGCTGCGCGGGAGATGGCTTCGCGGGTTTCCGATTGGTACTTCACCAACGGCAACAGCGTCGAAGGCATCAAGGCCCAGATCGACGACATTCGGGCCAAGGCTGCGCTCAATGGCCATTCGGTGAAAGTGGGGGTGAACGCTTTTGTCATCGCCAGAGAAACAGAAGCTGAGGCTCAAGCGGTACTGGAGGAGATCATCGCGAAGGCCAATCCAGAGGCCGTCAACGGTTTCGGCAGCGAGGTGAAGAACGCCGGTGCCTCCAGTCCTGAAGGCGAAGGGAACTGGGCCAAGTCCACTTTCGAAGACCTGGTGCAGTACAACGACGGCTTCAAGACCAACCTGATCGGTACTGCGCAGCAGATTGCTGAACGCATCGTAGCCCTCAAGGCCGTGGGCGTGGACCTGATCCTCAGTGGCTTCCTGCACTTTCATGAAGAAGTGGAGTACTTCGGCAGAAAGGTGTTGCCGTTGGTGCGTGAGCTGGAGCGCGAGGCGGTCACGGCCAAGGCTGCGGCACTCGCTTAAAAGACGGGATGGGCGTCTCGCGGCTGAGCCCCTGATCCGATGTGCAATCCGGCCTCAGGACCCAGCTGGAATACCCCTCAAGACGATTGGCGGGCAGGCATTTGGTGGACGTGTCGGGGGTCGCGGAGCCATTGCTGCAATTCCGTTTCGGCTTGCTCCATGGCATTGCGGTTAAGCAACTTTCGCATCAATGCGATGCTGACCGCACGAGCCCTGAGATTGTAGGTATAGCTACCCAGATGGCCATCGGTTGGCTGATAGACACCGAGCTTTTCGTACAACTGCTGCAATCTATTTTGTACGCTGCGCAATGAAAGGCAGCGTCGGCTGGCTATGGCACGGTCTGTAAGTCCCAGTGCGATGTCTTGCAGCACTTCATACTCGGTGTCCGTCAGGCCAAGCACCTGGTCTTGGGACTTCTGCTGCACGCCGCGTATCTCGCGATCTATGACGCATTGTTGCTCAATGAAAAGACTGCGCAGCGCCAGGCGCAAGCGCTCCTCCGAGGCGGTCTTGAGCACGTAGCCGTAAGCAGCGCCCTCTGGAACGATTCGCGAGATGCCTCGCACATAGGCTTCATCAGCATAATTAGACCAGAACAGAATCGATGTATCGGGCCGGTCTCGCCAGATCGTCTTGGCAGCCTCGACCCCGGTGCGTCTGGGCATCTGCAAATCCATCACCACCGCCGTGATCCCATACTCATGGGCCAGTCGCTCTCCTGCCAGCCCGTCCTCGGCCTCCAGCAACCGGGTGCACTCAGGAAGCGCCAGTTCTATAACTTCCTTGAGAAATGCGCGATGAACGGGGTCATCTTCAATCAACAAGACATCCATCAAGCGTTTTGCTCCGGTTCAAGGTGAGGGACGGGCAGGGGCAGACTTATACAGACGTGTGTTCCCTTGCCTTGCGGACCGGTCTCGATCTGCAGTTGGGCGTCGAGCAAGCGAGCGCGGATTTTCATGTTCTGTATACCGCCGCAGTTCAGCAGATTATCCCGGTCAAGTCCCAGGCCATCATCGACGATGGAAAACTGCAGGCGGTTTGCGACCCGGCTGATCTCGATGTCGATGGAATCCGGATATGCGTGTTTGATAGCGTTGTTAACCGCTTCCTGGATGATGCGGAACAGGGCAATTTTCTGCGGCTCTGCAAGCTTGTTTGCTAACCCGTCTGTGGTGTCACGCAGGCGAGTGGCAATGCTCAGGCCACTGTTGCGCACACTGCGCAACAACAAATCCTCTACGCCTTCTTCCAGGCCGAAAAGCTGGAGCACTGTGGGTTTGACCGCATCAATGATAAGGCGCAGCTCCTGCATGCTCTCGTGCAACGCGTCACTGACGGGTTTCAGGTCATTCCCCGACAACGTATCCACGGTCATCAGGCGTGCGATCCGGCGGTGCAGGCGCGTCATGTCGGCCAGCGTCTGGTCGTGTAAATCCATGCCAATGCGCTGCCGTTCGTTTTCCAGCTCCTCGGTCAAGCGCAGGGCACCCAGGCGCAAGCCCTCTTCTCGGGCGCGAATCTGGGTTTCGGCGATCGCCAGTCTTTTTGCTTGATCGGTCTGGCGGAGTGCGTAGAGGTAGGACGCCAGCAGATCGGCGACATGCTGGGTATGGTGCACGTCTTCCAGGGTGTAGTAATCGGCTGCATGTTTGGAACAGCTCAATGCACCGATAATTTCACCTCGCGCACGCAACGGCACGTGAAGTCTGCTGCGCAGTCCCGCATCGAAAATGGGCGTGTTGAACGCGCCGGCAAACTGATAGCGGGGGTCAGTCGTAGCGTCTTGACTGAGGATGTAAGGTTCCTCTCCCAACAGCAGGGCACGGATCGGACTTTCCACGATCGGCAGCGGGTGATTGGCAAAGTTGCTCCATGCGGTGTGTAACCCCGTTTCATAAGCATGCAGATGGTTTTCTCCATCCAGCAACAGCAAGCTGATGTCCAGGTGATCATGGGGCAGGATGATGCGAATTTCCTCGGAAATTGCGTCGATCATCGACTGGAAGTCCAACTGACCCGCGAGGGCCCTGGAGATGCCGAGAAAGTGATGGAGGACATCCTCGGCATGGATGCTGGGTCGTTTCACGGTCATGCACCTTTTCTTTTTGTAGCCCTACCATACCCGCTATCACCGAATGCGGGCATCCCTCTGCGCGGGCGATCAGGTGACCTGATTGAAAAACTGCGAATGCTCGCAGGCAGACTGCGTGATCCCGCATATTTGGTGCGGTGTCGCGCCGCATATCTGCATTGATGTGCGCAGACGCTGGCTGTGAGACGGCGCAGACTGAAATCGAACTTGCGTAAAACGGTGAGCATCCATCCATTGGACCGCCCGAACCCCAAAAATAATAACAAAGGTCAATCCATGAAAATTCGTCCGTTGCGATGCCTGTTTCTATCAAGCGCGCTGTTGCTTTCTCCCTTCATGCAAGTGCAGGCCGATACGGCCGACAAGACCATCGCCTTGTCCAATAACTACGCGGGTAATTCCTGGCGTCAGAATATGCTTGGCAGCTGGAAACAGACCACCGACGACGCTGTGAAAAAAGGCGTTATCGCTTCGGCAGACGCCTTCACAACCGGTGAAAATCAGGCCACCGAGCAGGCGGCACAAATCCAGAACCTCATCCTTCAGGGTTACAGCGCCATCGTCATCAACGCAGCGTCGCCGACCGCTCTAAATGGCGCCGTCAAGCAGGCCTGCGATGCGGGCATTATCGTCGTGTCCTTCGATGGCATCGTCACCGAACCCTGTGCCTATCGCATCTCCATGGACTTTAAACAAAGCGGTCTTGACCAGATGGATTATCTGGCCAAACGCTTCCCAAATGGCGCAAACATTTTGGAGATTCGCGGGCTGGCAGGCGTCTCGGTGGATGAGCAGATCCATTCCGGGATCGTTGCGGGTGCGCAAAAGTATCCCAACCTGAAAATCGTTGGTTCGGTAAACGGCAACTGGTCACAGACTGCCGCGCAGAAAGCGGTGGCGGGCATTTTACCTAGCCTGCCCCCTATAGATGCCCTGGTGACTCAAGGGGATGACGGTTACGGCGCGGCCCAGGCGTTCATGTCCGCTGGACGGCCGACGCCGACGATTATCTTCGGTAATCGCGAGGAAGAGCTGTCGTGGTGGAAGAAACAGAAAGACGCCAACGGCTACCAAAGCTTTTCGATTTCCAGCGCTCCGAGCATCTCCAGCCTGGCGTTCTGGGTAGCCCAGCAATTGCTGGATGGCAAGAAAATGCCCCATGACTTGCTGTCGCCAGCAGTCAGCGTGACTCAGGACTCACTGGAGCCTGCACTCAAGGGCCTTGAGAAGGGCGGGATTGTCAGTCAGGTCTACAGCGTCGAGGACGTCGCCACGCTGACAAGCCCATCCGCTCATTGACCCGCGTGTGCCGCGCCTGAGTGCGCGGCAATGCCGAGGAGAATGTCATGTCTGACTTTCAACGAGCGCTGGTAACCTTCCAAGGTATCGGCAAATCGTTTGGCGCTGTTCGTGCCCTGTGTGACGTCAACCTGAGTGTTCAGGCCGGAGAGTGTCTGGGGTTGATCGGCCATAACGGCGCGGGTAAATCCACCCTGATGCAGGTCTTGGCCGGCACTCTTTCTGCCGACTGCGGTGCGCTGCTGGTCGGCGATCAGGAAGTACGCTCCAGCTATGGCGTGCAGGTGGCACGCCAGCACGGGATCCGCTGTGTGTTTCAGGAACTGTCGTTATGCCCAAACCTCAGCGTCGCCGAAAATACCCGGCTGATGTCACCGGCTATTCGTGGCTGGGGCTGGCGACGTAAAGCCAGGGCGCTGATCGAAGCCAGTCTTGATCAGATTTTTCCGGGCCATGATATTCGTGGCGACGACATCGTGGCCGAGTTGCCGATCGGCAAACGCCAGATGGTCGAAATTGCCCGTGCATTCGTGCGTGTCGATGAACGCCTGGACTTGGTGATCCTCGATGAGCCCACGTCCTCTCTGGATTCGCGGGTTGCCGAACAACTCCTGCAGTTTGTCCGGCGCTTTGTCGGCGCTGGCGGCAGCATCGTGCTCATTAGCCACATTCTTGGGGAGATGCTGGACACCTGTGACCGCATTACCGTAATGCGTGACGGGCGAGTGGTAGAGATTCGCCCCGCGACGAATTTTACCCACGCGTCCCTGGTGGAGTGCATGGGGAGCGCCGCAAAGGCGGCTTGCGAACAGCACGTTTTTGTCTCGCGACGGGCCCATGGTTCTCCCGTGGTGGCTCAACGTCCGGCCCGTCAAGCCAATGCAATGACAGTCAATGCGCATCCTGGCGAAATCGTCGGTCTCACCGGGTTGGCAGGACATGGCCAAAGCCAGTTACTCATTCAAATACTGCGTCACCGTATTGCCAGGGGGCAGGGCGCCGCGCTCGTGGCCGGGGATCGACAAAATGACGGTGTGTTTGCGATGTGGTCTATCGCCGAGAACATCACGATCAGTTCGTTGGCCCACCTGAAGCGCGGCGCCCTGATCGATCCGGACGCAGAGCATGCCATGGCTGAAGAATGGCAAAAACGCATGGGAATCCGCACCCCGGATATGGGAAACCCCATCCTTTCACTGTCGGGCGGTAATCAACAAAAAGCACTGTTCGCCCGCGCATTGGCATCGCGCAGCGATCTGATCCTGATGGATGATCCCATGCGTGGCGTTGATGTCGGCACCAAGCGTGAGGTGTACTCGATCATCGCTCAGGAGGCGGCCAAAGGGCGCACCTTCATCTGGTACACCACAGAGCTGGAAGAGCTCGATTACTGTGACCACATCTATGTGTTTCGTGATGGCCAGGCAGTCCTTGACCTGCCACGCAGCCAACTAAGCGAGGAGCAGATTCTTCGCTGCTCCTTTGTGGAGCAAACGGCATGAATGCATCTACCTCGCTACCGCTGAAAGGCGCTGCGGTCAAATCGCCCGGATTGAACTATGCACGCCTGCTGCGCAGTGCGTTGCCCGGGGTTTCACTCGTGGTGCTGCTGATCACCATTTTCATCATGCAGCCCAGGGCCATGAGTTACATGGGCATGAACCTGATGCTTAACCTGGCGGTGCCGATCGCCTTGGCGACCGTCGCCCAGATGCTGATCATCACCGTCAACGATCTTGACCTGTCGCTGGGCAGTTTTATCAGCTTCGTCGCCTGCGTGGCGGCAACGTTGCTGGACCAGCACCCCGTACTTGGCTGCCTGGCGTTGCTCGGATGCATTGCGGTGTACGCGTTGCTGGGCGCGCTGATTCATATACGTAACTTGCCTTCCATCGTTGTAACTCTGGGCATGTCGTTCGTGTGGATGGGCGCTGCTGTGCTGTTGTTGCCTGCGCCGGGAGGCAGTGCGCCTGAATGGCTGCAGAGCCTGGTTCGTATCAAGACACCGTTGCTGCCATTCGCGATCATTGTCTGTGTGGTGCTAGCGATTGCCGTACATGTGTTTTTGATGCGTTCGACGCTGGGTGTTGTGTTGCGGGGGGCGGGGGGAAATCCGCTGGCCATTGCGAAGGCAGGGTGGTCGCTGCTGCGCATCAAGATAACCATGTATGCGCTGGCCGGTACATTCGGGGTCTTCGCCGGCCTGTTTTTAGTCGGCCTGACCACCTCTGCTGACGCAAGCATCGCGCTGCGTTACACCTTGTTGTCCATCGCGGGCGTGATCCTCGGGGGCGGTGAGTTTGTCGGCGGCCGCGTCTCGCCCACCGGCGCAGTGCTGGGAGCCCTGACACTGGTGCTGGCAGGCTCGCTGCTGTCCTTCATGCGCATTTCGCCAGACTGGCAGATGGGTGCCCAGGGCGCGATTCTGATTCTCGTCCTCGCCTTGCGTACGTCCGTCAACCGTCTTGAGGCTCGCCCACTATGAAGCGTGTTCCGTTACTCACCACTGTCATGGGCAAGCCCTGGGTATGGTCGTTCCTCGCCGCCTTGCTGATTTGGATCGCGACCATTGCGTTCACCGGGGGCCAGGGTGCAGGTTCGCTGTTGTCAGGCTCACTAAGCTTCTCGGCGTTCTTCGTGATAGTCGGCATCGGCCAGATGTTTGTGATTACCACGGGCCCGGGCAACATAGATTTGTCGATTCCGGCCAATATCGCACTCAGCGGGGCCATTGGCATGAAGTTGATGGACGGCCAGCCAGGTCTGATCTGGTTGGGCGTTCTAGGTGTACTGGGGGCCGGTATGTTGATCGGTTGTGCCAACTACGCCTTGATCCGGGTGCTTCGCATACCGCCGATCATTGCCACGCTGTCAGCCAGTTTCCTGTTGCAGTCAATGGCGATTGCCTACGGTCGAAGCATTCGGATCCAGCCACCGGAAATGTTCTACCAGTTCTGCACCGGCAACATCTTGGGCGTGCCGTACCTGGCAATCAGCGTCGTGCTGCTGGCAGTCGTCATGGGCTACGTGCTGACACGCAGCATCTACGGCCGATGGACGATCGCCATTGGCCAGAACGCCCGTGCTGCGGAGCTTGCCGGTGGGCATGTCAACCTGATCCGCTTCGCGACCTACGTACTCAGTGCGGTCTTTGCCAGCCTCTGCGGCCTTCTGCTGGCCGGTTTTTCCGGAGGGGCTTCGTTGAGCATGGGCGAGGAGTACCTGCTGGCCTCGATTGCAGTCGTGGTGATCGGCGGGACCTCAGTGGCGGGTGGATTTTCCAACGTGCCCGGCATCTGGGGAGCGGCGCTGTTTCTTTATCTGCTGGTAAGCATGCTCAACACCTTTGGCGCCAGTGCCGGGGTGCGCTTGATCCTTACCGGCCTGATCATCATTGCGGTCATCACCGCCGTCAGTGGCCGCAAGTCGGCACGCACTGCCTGAATAGAGGGTATTTCCATGTTTGAACCTCACTATGAATACATCGATGAACGCTTCCGCGCATTGACACTGCCCAACACTCAACTCGAGCAGCTCTATAACCAATGCCGCTGGGCCGAGGGGCCGGTCTGGTTTAACGACGGTGGTTACCTGTTGTGGAGTGACATTCCCAACCAGCGTATTTTGCGCTGGACGCCAGAGCAGGGCGTGTCGGTGTTTCGTCAAGACTCCAACTTTGCTAACGGGAATACCCGAGATCTTCAGGGCCGGCTGGTCACCTGTGAACACGGCCCACGCCGCGTAACCCGCACTGAGCCGGACGGGTCGATCACGGTGATCGCGGATCGTTACCAGGGCAAACGCCTGAACTCACCGAACGACGTGGTGGTTCACCGTGACGGCGCCATCTGGTTTACTGACCCGACCTACGGAATCCTCACTGATTACGAAGGCTTCCAGGCCGAGCCGGAGCAGCAAAGCCAGAATGTCTATCGGGTCGATCCGGTGACGGGTGAAATCCAATGCGTAGCGGATGATTTCGTTCAGCCCAATGGCCTGGCATTTTCGGCCGATGGCAAGACTCTGTACATTGCCGACTCGGCGCGCACACATGACCTCGCAGCCCCACATCACATTCGAGCGCTGGAGGTGATAGACCACTGTCGTTTGGGTCGTTCGCGGGTGTTCGCCGAGATCGAACCCGGGATCCCCGACGGCTTGCGCGTCGATGTACAAGGGAACGTGTGGACGAGCGCGGGTGACGGGATTCAATGCTTTGCTCCTGACGGCACATTACTGGGCAAGATCCTGCTGCCGGAGAAAGTCGCCAACCTCACGTTCGGCGGTCCACGTCGCAACCGCTTGTTTATCACCGCGAATACGTCGCTCTACATGATCCATGTGGCGGTGGCGGGCGCACAGAGGCCGTGAAGGTGATCGCTCCCCAACACGGCACAAACTGAGTTGCATCGGTATGAAAAAACCGCCCGGAGGGGGCGGTTTTGCTCACTTGAGAGCTACGCTGCTCAAGTGTGGGAGCGGGCTTGCTCGCGATGATCTTCAGAGCACCGCATTGACCTAGTCAATACGCGTCACCGTTAACGACCATCGCGAGCAAGCCCGCTCCCACAGAGGCAGAAATCGCTTAAGTGAACAGCATCGCTTTATTTAATCATCCAGCGCGTCGGCCGTATGTTTTCCATCGACCAAACGCTGGATGCCCAGTGGATTGCCGTCTTTCAGGGCTTCGGGCAAAAGGGCGTCCGGGTAGTTCTGGAAGCAAACCGGGCGCAGGAAGCGATCAATCGCCAATGTTCCCACCGATGTACCGCGCGCATCAGAGGTAGCCGGGTAAGGCCCGCCATGAACCATGGCGTCAGTGACTTCCACACCTGTCGGGTATCCGTTCAAAAGGATCCGCCCGACCTTCTCTTGCAACAGCTCGGTCAGCCAGCTGTATTCGAGCAGCTCTTCCGCTTCACCCAGAACGGTGGCCGTCAACTGCCCGCGCAGACCATTGAGCGCTGTAACCAGTTGCGCCTGGTCGGCGACTTCAATAACGATCGTGGCCGGCCCGAATACTTCTTCTTGGAGCAGTGAGTCACCGTTGAGCAGCAAGCTTACGTCGGCTTTGAACAATTGCGGTTGAGCCTGCTTGCCCTGTTGCGCACTTCCCGCCAGATGTTCCACTCCCGGATGAGCGTGCAGATGTTGTAGACCCTCTCTGTAGCTGGCCAAGGCTGCGACGTTGAGCATGGTCTGCGCCGCTTGATCGTTCATGTGCGCAGTGAAGCGTTGTAAAAACGCCGTAAAATCAGCTGACTGCACCCCGATGATTAGCCCTGGACTGGTGCAAAACTGCCCGCAACCCAAGGTCACCGAGCCCGCGAGCTCGTTGGCGATGGTTTCGCCACGCACCTTGAGCGCCTGGGGAAGAATGATCACCGGGTTGATGCTCGACATCTCGGCGAATACCGGAATCGGCTGGGGACGCTGTGCAGCCATCTGGCACAAGGCGTTGCCACCTTTGAGAGAGCCGGTGAACCCCACGGCTTGAATTGATGGGTGCTTTACCAACCACTCACCGACGCCCGCGCCATAGATCATGTTGAACACACCGCTGGGCATGCCGGTGCGCTTCGCTGCACGCATGATCGCGTCCGCGACCCATTCGGCGGTAGCCATGTGGCCACTGTGGGCCTTGAACACTACCGGGCAGCCAGCGGCCAAGGCAGAGGCGGTGTCGCCACCGGCCGTAGAAAAAGCCAGCGGGAAATTGCTCGCGCCGAACACGGCGACCGGGCCCACGGCCATCCGGAACTGGCGTAAATCGGGGCGGGGCAGGGGTTTACGATCCGGCAGGGCACGATCAATGCGGGCTCCGTAAAAGTCACCGCGACGCAGCACCTTGGCGAACAGGCGCATTTGCCCGCTTGTGCGGCCACGCTCGCCCTGGATACGCCCGGCAGGCAAGGCGGTCTCACGGCAGACGGTGCTGACGAAGTCGTCACCCAAGACATCCAGTTCTTCGGCGATAGCATCCAGAAACTCCGCCCGGCGGGATGCAGGTAAATTGCGGTAAATCGGGTAGGCGTCGCTGGCCGCTTTGGCTGCCGCGTCGACTTCATCTTGTGTGGCCTGGATGAAATGGCCTGGTAGTGCTTCGCCTGTTGTTGCATCGAAACTTTGCAGATACACACTACCCGCACCGAGTCGCTGACCACCGATGTAGTTCTGACCGAGAGTCTGAGTCATGTCAGGCTTCCTGATTGGATGATTAAACACACTTCTAGGTTCGACACCCAATGAATGAAGCGGCTGCGCATCGTGCTGGACGACGGGAGCCGCAGTGTCGAAGTGAATGAAAGGCCTTAAGTGATCGCACCGATCTGCCAGGGCACGAACTCGTTCTGGCCGTAACCATGCTGTTCGCTTTTGCTTTTGTCACCCGAGGCGATGCGCAGCATCATGCGAAAGATGTATTCGCCGCGCTCCTCAATGGTCATGGTGCCGTCGGCAATCCCGCCGCAGTTGACGTCCATGTCTTCTTCCTGGGTTTCCCAAAGACGGCTGTTAGTGGCGAGCTTGATGGACGGCGAGGGCGCACACCCATAAGCAGACCCGCGCCCCGTAGTGAAGGCAATCAGATTGGCCCCGCCAGCGACTTGGCCGGTTGCAGAGATCGGGTCGTAGCCGGGGGTGTCCATGAATACCAGGCCGTGTGCCCGGACTGTTTGAGCGTATTCGTAGACATCCACAAGATCGGTGGAGCCTGCCTTGGCGACAGCACCCAGGGATTTCTCCAGAATAGTTGTCAAGCCTCCCGCTTTGTTGCCCGCTGAAGGGTTGTTGTTCAGTTCGGCATCCATCCGCTTGCAATAGGCTTCCCACCAATGAATACGTGCAATGAGCTTTTCACCGACTGCCTGGCTGACGGCGCGGCGGGTCAGCAAGTGCTCGGCGCCGTATACCTCCGGCGTTTCAGACAGAATTGCTGTGCCGCCGGCCGCTATCAGGCGATCGACTGCATTACCCAATGCAGGGTTGGCAGTGATGCCCGAGTAACCGTCCGAGCCACCACATTGCAGGCCGATGATCAGATGCTTGGCACTGACGGGTTCGCGTTTGACTTTATTGGCTTCTGCCAGCAGTGACTTGACTTGCGCGATGCCACTGGCGATGGTTTTGGACGTGCCGCCCGTGCCCTGAATAGTGAAAGTGCGAAGCGAGTCGCTGCTTGTCAGACCCTGGGCCGCCAGCAGCTCTGGAATCTGGTTGGTCTCGCAACCCAGCCCGATCAAGAGTACCGAGGCAAAGTTCGGGTGAACGGCATAACCACCCAGAGTCCTGCGCAGCATTGCCAGTGCTTCGCCGCCAGGGTCGACGGCGCAGCCCACACCGTGGGTGAGTGCAACGACGCCGTCGACATTGGGGTATTCAATCAATGCCTCAGGGTGAATGTCGCGGCGAAAATAGTCGGCAATCGCCCGCGCCACTGTGGCGGAGCAATTGACTGACGTCAGAATGCCGATGTAGTTGCGCGTCGCCACTCGACCATCGGAACGCACGATGCCCATGAACGTTTCCACCGTGGGCGCGGGGCTGCCTTTGGCATCGATGCCGAACGCATAGTCACGAGAGAAATCGCCCATCGCCACGTTGTGGACGTGCACGTGTTGGCCCGCCTCGATGGGTTGGCTCGCGAAACCGATAATCTGGCCGTAGCGTCGAACCGGTTGGCCAACGTCGATATGACGCGCAGCGACCTTATGGCCGGAGGGTACGGGCTCAAGCACCTGGATGCCTTCGGCTTTCAGTTCCAGGCCTTTGATCAGCGGTTGCCGCGCGATCAATACATCGTCCAGTACGTTGAGTCTGATCACGGCGTTGGCAGCGGTTTCACTGCCTGTTGTAGTTATGAGTTGCATGACAGGTCCCTCGGTTTTTCAGGTAGCGCAATGGATTCCCACAGGACAGGACAGGTCAAGCCAGTCCACGCTCGCGATAATCAATCAGGCTGGAGAACAGCATGAGCCCTGACGCCATGACGACAAAAAAGATCAGTGCCAGGAAGTATGAACCGGTGTATTGCACGATCAGACCGATCAGGATCGGCACGATCACCCCGACCATATTGCCGCAGAAGTTCATGCTCCCGCCCAACACACCGGCTTTGGACTGGCCACCGAGGATGGCTGGCAAACACCAGTACATGCCGCACCAGCGAATGAAAAACAGGGCTACACACAGCAGCGAGATGACAACCACTGCATCACCGCTGTAAGCCACGGCGAGAATACAAATGGCGGCTATCGCTGCGGAACCTGCGAACATGCTACGCATGACGGTATTGGGTTGGCCGCCTGCAGCCTTCCATTTATCGGACAGCCAGCCACCAAACAACTCACCAATGAACCCGCACATAAAGATCAGGAAGGTGGCGCCTCCCATGGCCTTAATGTCCAGGTTGTGGGCTTTGTGCAAGTAGCTCGGCATCCAGGTCAGCAGGCCGTAGAACACGCTGTTGTAGCAAGCGTAGCCCGCGAACATTGCCAGTACCGAACGGCTCTTAAGCAGTTCCTTAAGGATCGCCTTACGGCCACCAGTGGCTTTTCTGGCGGCTTCGTTGGCATCTGTGATGTAAGCCAGTTCTGCAGCATTCACTTTAGGATGTTCGCTTGGATGGTTTCTGATGTACCACCAAGCCCAGATGCCTACGACCATGGTGCCAACGCCCGCGATTACGAACGCGATGCGCCAGGAGTCAAACCAGGTGATCAACCCTGCGATGAGGATTGCCCCCAGTGCAGTACCCAGAGGGGCGCCGCCATCCACGAGCGTTGCGCCGCGACCGCGTTCATTGGGCGTAAGCCAGGCACCGTTGAGCTTGGCTCCGGCCGGCATGATCGGCGACTCGGCAACACCCAGGCCGATCCGTGTAATGAGCAAAGTGATCCAGTTATGCGCGCCGCCGGCCAAGGCCTGAAAGAGCCCCCAGCCAACGGTGGCAATGCCAACGATGTTGCGTGTCTGAAAACGGTCGAGCAGCATGCCGCCTGGGATCTGCATCAGCGCGTAAGACCAGAAGAACGCACTCAGCATCAAACCTTCCAGTGCCGGCGTCATATTGAAATCAGCAGAAATCAGTGGCAGTGCAACTGACAGTGAAGCCCGGTCGATGTAATTGATGGCCGATAGCAGCAGCAGAAGAAGGAAAATCCTCCAGCGAACAGTGGTTGGACGGGCATTTTCGGCGCCAGTCGATGCAGTAGCAGTGACGACCTGTACATTGCCAGTGGTCATGTTCATCTCACTCTTATGTTTATTATGAAATGCATCCTTTCCTAACGGCCCGGTTAAAAGGGCCTGATCCCTCACAGCGATTTAATTTCTCCGATGCTGAACGCTGCGGCGGCGAGCTCGATGGTATTGCACAGCGGTGCGCCGAACTCGCTCATGCTGACTTCGAAACGATCGCCTGGTTGAGTCTTGATATTGTCTGCGACCGAAAGGGTGGCAGTGCCGAAGAAGTGCACATGCACATCGCCAGGGCGCAAGAACTGGGTGTACTTGAAGTGGTGGTATTCAAGGTTCTCCAGGCTGTGACACATATTGTCTTCACCACTGAGGAACTCTTTTTCCCAGAGTACCTGGCCGTCGCGCCAAATCCGGCTAGTGCCGGCCAGGTGCCGGGGCAGGGCACCGACCCGAAGCTCTGGCCCATAGGAGCAGTTACGCAGCTTGGAGTGTGCCAGGTACAGGTAATTGCGACGTTCCATGACATGGTCAGAGAATTCGTTACCCAGGGCGAAGCCCACGCGGTAGGGCTTGGCGTCTTCGCCAATTACGTAGAGGCCAGTCAGCTCTGGTTCTTCACCGGCATCTTCCGCAAAGTCCGGGGACTGGAAAGCCTGGTTTGGACGTACCACAATCGAGCCGTCGCCTTTGTAGAACCATTCAGGCTGAGCTCCCACCTTACCCGCGGCTGGGCGGCCGCCGTCGATACCCCACTGGAACATCCGGGCGGTGTCGGTCAGCGTGGCCTGATCGTCGGCTTTTTTCTGGTGCATCTTGTCGCGAGTCGAAGCGCTGCCCAGGTGGGTCAAGCCAGTGCCGCTGATGAGGCAGTGGGCCGGGTCTTCATGGTCGAGTGGCGCAAGCACTCGGCCAGACTCCAGAAGCACGGTATAACTCTCGGAGCCGAGTGCGGTGCCCACGGCCTTAACTTCTTGCAGCAAGCTGCGTCCATTGGCAATGGCCGCGAGGGCGAGGGCGCGTGTACTGGATGTGCCATTGACCTGTTGAATCGAGTCGCCCTCAACGACGCCGACACGTCGCTGGCCTGTAGAGTCTTCAAATTGGATTAAACGCATGGTGGGCCTCGGCTTGTTGTTATCGTTGGGGCCACTTTAAATTTCCATGCTGTTGCTGCCTAATGAGAGTTACGACCCAAGCGATAACTTTCAGGTATACCCATGCTTCCGTCCTTCTCATCCATCGTTTCTCGCCTGCGGCTCAAGCAACTGCGCTTA
Organism: Pseudomonas sp. RL_5y_Pfl2_69; assembly: GCF_963970465.1. Classification (NCBI taxonomy): domain Bacteria; kingdom Pseudomonadati; phylum Pseudomonadota; class Gammaproteobacteria; order Pseudomonadales; family Pseudomonadaceae; genus Pseudomonas; species Pseudomonas sp. RL_5y_Pfl2_69. The sequence continues at coordinate 52,923 of NZ_CAXAOU010000009.1, forward strand.
TTGATTGCCCTCGACGAGCATGGCTCAGTGCGCAAGGCCTCCGAGATAATGGCGTTGTCCCAACCGGGCGCAACCAAGGCATTGCAGGAAATCGAAACAATCTTCGGCTCAAGTCTCTTCGAGCGCACGAGCAAGGGCCTGGAAGCCAACGACCTTGGCCGCTGTGTGATTCGTTATGCCCGCTTGATACACACCGACCTCGAGCATCTTCGTGAAGAAATGGTTGGAATTCTGAAGGGACACGGAGGGCGCCTGACGGTAGGTACGATCATGGGCGCCGTACCGGCGCTGGTTGATAGCCTGGCGCGCCTGCGCAATAAACAGCCGGAGCTGTCGATTGCCATAGTTGAGGACACCAGCTCGCGGTTGTTGAGCTTGTTGGACCAGGGGAGGCTGGATGTAGCGATCTGTCGAATCAGCGTAAGCACACGCCCGACCGCTTATCAAACTCGCTTCCGCGCACAAGAACCACTGGTAGTCGTTGCTAACCCGGGGCATCGACTGGCAAGCGCAGCATCGCTGCAGCTCGCTGACCTGATGGACAGTCGCTGGGTAGTATTCCCGGTCAATATGCCCATGCGTTTGACGTTAGAGCGTGAATTTCGCCAATTGGGATTAAGTTTTCCGCTCTATGCAATCGAAACCTCTTCGACATTTACTACTTTGTCATTGTTGCTGAAAGACCCTGACTTGGTTGCCGTTATGCCTAACGATGTAGCTCAGATGGCTCTGGATCACGGTATGTTGGTCAAGTTGGCGTTGACCATCCATTCGACTAGCGAGCCCTATGAAATAGTCACCCGGGCGGATGTGGAGTACACGGCACCTATGGTTTTGTTGATCGATGAGCTAACCGGCGCAAACTCCAGTTCAGCATCATCGGTGCCATAGCGCGGTTTCGCTAATGGGGCTGAACCTCGGGCGTGTTAGAAGCGTACGACTGCACTGATCTGGGATCTTGAGGGTTAAGACGAAAATCAATCAGCAATGTGAAGCAGGTGTGGCCAAGGTCACAGGAAGTGACAAGCTGCCTTGATTTGGATTCCTGAACGCGTATGGAGTTTTATGAGAATCTCATCGGGGGTTAGTGGAAAGCACACCGAACTAAAAATAAAAAGTAACAGTACGCTTCTAACCCCAATGTTTTCTTTTGTTTTTTTGATCATTTCTCATCTTTGGCCTCCTCTCCAAATCGAGGCTCTTCAAGCCGGAGATGTGGTCGACATTGAGCCACTCTGACCTGGCTATTTAACTTTCTATTTTTATTGCCATTAGTTATAACGAGCCTGGAATATAGCTCTAAGCTATTCGTGGGCTATTCCACCTGGCGCTGCGGCGCTGACAAGAGATAAAAATAGACCCATCTTTTCTTATGACGCCTTGCGCTAAGGAGGATGGGTTTATGCCAAAAGCAAAATCCAAAACGCACAATTTTACAAATCGCGGAAAGCACTTTGGCAATATATGGGCTTCGTTTAGTTACAAGGCAAAGATTGATGTTGAATTACACAGCGACATTGAATTAGGATATTGGTTGGTAAATCTCGAATTCAATTCGTCCGTCGCCCGATACGAACTGCACCCACTTCCTAGAATAGTGTCTTGCCCAAAACCGCGAAAGATCCCGCTCACAGCTGAAATTATGACGCGAAGTGGCGATCTGGAATGGCATCTGTTGTGCTCCTCGCAGCAATACAGTCCTGAGGTATTGAAGGAACTCGATAAATATGCAAGTGGCGTCGGGGTCCGGCTGCGTCTGTTTCATGCGGAAGATATAGCCCCCCATAAAGTGAAGATTATCCCACTGCTGAAAGCCTGTGCGTGCCTTTCATCTTGGCAGACGGTTGAAGTCGATTATGACACTTACCATAACCTAAAAGCTTTCATTTACAGGAATAAGAGTGGATGCCTTGGTGATCTGTTTCGATTTCTAGATTACGAGGATCAAGCCCTCATATGCTTTTTAATTGCAAGGCTTTGTTCTGAAGGCATTATTAATTTGGAAATCCTACCTGGTTTCTTTGATCGTGCTGCCTGCTGGGAGGCCTCATGAGCGCAAGGCGAAAACTAAGACTTATCGACATTTCGCCGCTGTTCACAATTAATGCAGACGTATTGGAGGATGAGGTACGTACGGTATATGAGCGGCGAGTTAAGGCTGTAAAAATGGCACACCGCGGCAAAACCTGCGATGAGATATATAAAGCATGTGGTATATCCAATGCCGAGCAGACTCGTTTAATCAAACGCTTTCTAGAATTAGACGAAGCTGGCGTGTGTTGGGGCGATCGATCATTACTTCCCAATGCGCGGACTAAAGATTACGAACGACGCGCCCCTTTGAAAAAAATGCGATCCCAGCAGAAAGGTGGTGCCAGCGGAATGCTCGATATAACATTAAAAAAATTTCCGCAAGCCGCAAAAGATATTAAGGAGTACGTTCAGGGCTTCCATCGTGACTTCAAAGGTCAAGCATTTGACATAAAATTTGCCTCAGCCAAATTTAGAGATGCATTGAAAAGTGCGGGTGCTTCTGATGACGATTGGCCGTTTAATCAAAGAGGGCTGGGGCAGCGCTCCATTGAAAAATACATAAACGGAATTCTCAGCGATGATTTCTCTGTGGCATCCCTGACCCTGGGTAGCCATGGCGTGACCCATGCCCGGCTGGGGTCGGGCACCACCGGTCTTATATCGGCAGATATGCCGTTTGATGTTGTACAACTTGATGCCTATAAGGTAGACAAGTTCTGCATCCTACGGATGGAGCCACTCCCCGGTATTTATACATACCGAGTCCTTGACCGATTTTGGATTTTAGCTGCTGTCGAGGCGACGTCCGGGAGCTTTCTTTCGGCCCGATATGTGTTCAGCAGCGAAGTAACGTCGATGGATGTAGAGGCAGTTCTGCTTGACGCGGTAATCGGTGACTGGAAGCCGTACGACAACATTACGATTCCCGGATTATCATACACAGAAGGCGGTGGAATGCTGGGATACGCGGTACCTCAAAGTCAAGGAGTCATTTGGGGGACGCTTATGCTAGATAATGCCATGGCGCATCATGCCAACAAAATCAAGCATAAGTTCAGAAGAAATGTAGGCTGCTCGATTAACTATGGTCAGCTAAAAAGACCTGAACGTAGATCGGCGGTGGAAAATACATTCAAGCAGATTGCAACAAAAATAATGCACCGCGTGCAATCCACGACTGGCAGTGGCCCCGGGAGAGGCAGAGCAGATACTCCAGAGGCCAATGCTGAGAAATACGAAATTTATGTGGACGAGGCTGAAATACTTTTGGACGTTTGGCTGGCAAATTACAACTGCACACCTAAGCAAGGGGCTAATTTCTCAATGAGTCCGATAGACGTTGTCCGGATGCATTTTGAAAACTCGAAACGGCAAGTAATATGCCCAACGTTACCTGAATCAAAAAGAAGTAGAGTGACTCTTGGGTATGACGTCCGGCACTGTGTAATAAGAGGCAGCGCCGAGGGCGGAAGGGCTCCTCATATAACTTTGGACAAAGCACAGTATACCAATGGGGTACTTTCAAAAAATCTAAGCTTGATCGGTCGTCGAGTTGTAGTGAAAGTCAATCCAAGGGATTATCGTGTCGTAGAGGCCGTACTGGATACGGGTGAGATTTTGGGAGAACTCAAGGTATTAGGGTATTGGGGAAAGACCCAACATAGCATCACGACTCGACAGCAAATAAACAGAGCCTATGGTGATAAAGCGTTTGAGTTGACTCGTCCGGATGACATTGTCCTGTCCTACGTCGACTACCTTATGCAGAGCCCTTCCAAACGGAGCCTTCTGAAAGTTCAGCAGTTGAAAACAGATGTGATTGGACCTAAGACCCCATCTCACTGGCCAAGTCCGCCTGCACCAATAGAGGCGGAGACCGTGATTGAAGTGGAAGACATCAAAAATAACAGCGGTCGCTCCAAAATCGATGACTTCTTTAATATCGAGTCTGGTGGAGTTGTCGATGAATAAAGATCAAATAGACGCGCACCCAGTCTTCCGGAAAGATTTTACCGTAGCAACCAAAGCAGTGTCGGAGGCCTCGAATATTGCATTGGAAGCAATTTTTATGAGGCAGACAGGCATTATCTTCTATGGGTTGTCGCGGGTAGGCAAAACATGTTGCATTAAAAGTATTCACACAAAGGCCAAAGGGTTCATGCCCCGCGCGTATGTGACGCAAATTGAGGTAGTCAAGAAGGAAGGCTCCTTTACGAACAATATTTTGGACCAATTGGCGAAGGAGGAAAAATTACTTTACCCCGAAAAAACCATAGCTGTTGTCAAACTGGGCAAGGTTGCTGACATGGTAATCACGCGCTGCCACGAAAAAAACTGTAACCACTGGGTGCTCCTCTTGGACGAGTTTCAACGTCTTCGAGAATATGACCTCAATGTTCTGTTCGATTTATTCAATCGGCTGGATAGGAAAGGAATCACAATGACAATCTTATCATTTGCCATGCCCCTTGTATTTGAGCAGAGAAAGCGCTTCATGACGAATGGAGATAATCAGCAACTTATTGCGCGCTTCATGAGCAAGCTTGTGGAATTCAAAGGCTGCGGAAGTGCGCGCGATCTTGCCATCATTCTTCAAACTTACGATGAAAAGTCCGAGTATCCTGCTGGTTCTCGGGAGTCATATACCAAAAACTTTGCACCTCGTGCATTTGAAGCAGGGTTTCGATTGGCAAGCTATGTCTCACCACTGTGGAAGGCGCTGGAAACTGCGGCGGTAGGTGCCTATAAAAATAACGTGCCTCTCGAGCATGTGTTTCTGACAATCAGGTATTTACTCAGGTATATCGCCAGCCATGATGAGCCCGAACTGACAATAACCAATGTGCTGTGTGAGGATATGGTAGAGCGCTCCAATCTCCTGGAATTCTGCCTCTTAAATGGCAGTAAAATGCCATGACCTCCATCGGCTTCTACAAAGGAGGAATTTATCCCTACGAGTCACTCGTGGGGATAATTTTAAACACGGCTTCTTTTCATAAGGTGCAGCCAAGCGTGATTGTTAAGCTGATTGGCACTAGAAGCGGGCGCAATAAGATCACGGAGTATTACCACCCGGAGGCTGTTGAACAGGATTTTATTACGCAAGCCTTGGCGACTCATGCAGTGCGGTGTTTTCCTCGCCTGTTTATGCTGTCCAATTTTTCTCATGGCTTAAAATTCAAGTTTTGTGGGTCGTGTCTAAAGCTAGGGTATCATGCTGTTTTCTTTTGCTTACCCCAGGTCAATAGCTGCATCGTTCATCGCGAGCAACTCATTGAGGCGTGCGAGAGATGTCAAAATTTCAAAACTATCGACATCGAGAGTTTGCCCTGTGTTTCGTGCGGATTTCAAATGGCCGACGTTTCCGATCAAATCCATTATCGGAAGGATATTCAATTAAAATTAAAAATGTATCATGCGTTTAGCGTGCTAGATAGATGGTATTCTAATATTGTTCGGCACGTCACGTCCGGGAGTGCTTTGTTTCTGAGCATTGACAAGATGGGAAATTATGATGTCAATCCTATCGATGCGACGTTTATAAGGGCCCTAGGGTGGCCACTGCCGCTTACCAAGTGCGACGAAACTATAGCAACGCGCAAGGCCAGAATAGTCCGCTGGGTGACGACGGAGAAATTCCACACCGCATTGGACTGGATCGAGGCATGCCAACATTTAGAAAGAAAACATTTTCGTGCACAGTGCCCGCACTGCGAAGGCATGGTTGAACAATTTTCAGGATATTGGGATGGAAAAAAATTGTCACATACCTTGTGCATTAAATCTGTCGTCTATTTCCTCTTGAGAATTCGTTTCGCATGCTTGAGTCAGTCAAGCATTCCCGTTGGGGGCCCTCAGCAAATGGGCTTTGAATACCTATTGGTTCTAGAGCACGTTCAGCCTACTAAGTATGGATTCCCTGCAGCGCTCATTGGAATCTATTTTTTGAAGTTGCTGTATAATCTAAGCATCTATCTAAATTTAGGTTATTCAGTGAGAGTTCGACTGCTCCCTTGGGAGGGCTTGCTTTATGATTTATCCCTACCAGGAAGACGCGAAGGGGAGGGGGTGACGGTATTAGGGGGCATTCCACTGAGCAAGGCGTTCTATTGTAGGAAATTGCATGCTGGAAAATCCGGCGTGTGCTTTGGTCGGAGCGATAACTATGGCTGGACAATGTCGCTGACCGGCGACGCGGGTGGAAAAAGCATAGTGCTGAATTTGTGATCATAGGTACATTATATGGATGGAGGGGCAGATTGTGCATCGAGCTACTCTTGAGCAAGTGGCATTGGCAGCAAGGAAACTCCTGGCTGGCGGCGAATCAGTTACTGTTAGGAGTGTGCGGGAAATCACCAGTGGTAGCTACACTACCATATCCAATTACTTGAAAGTTCCGGGCGTCAGGGAGGGGGCTTTTGAAGTTTCCGATGAGGCAGTTGAAGTGGCATTGAAGGTGAGCCGACAGAAAAAAATTACAGACGCAATGTTCAAATCTATCAGTGGCGCTCAGCCATCGGCGTTCCACACGGCCCCACGTGTTGATCACGTTGTTGATGATGAGCTTTTTGCACTGACAGAGCGCTTCAGGAGGCTACAAGAAGACTATGACGGCCTGATATCCGAAGCAAACCGTGTTCTCGCAGCAGCGAGAGATCGGGTGAAAATTTATGCGCGTAAAGTCGAGTGGCTAGAGATGGAGCGTACGCGCTTGCTTACAGAAAACAAGCAAATACGCGAGGCGTTAGATTACTTCCGCCGTGAGGGGGTGACTGCTGACCGTGAGAGCGATGAATAACGCTGTCGTAGATCGGGTTCGTTGGATTTCAGTTCAAATCCACAGAGGGGGCGAAAATACCTTTGTGCAACATGCATTTCATGCCTCTGAGGCACGATGTCCTGCGAGTTCATGTGATCACTCCAAGCACTGACTGACCATAGAAGCATAGCTCAGGTTAGAAACTTATTTCAGAGACAGCACACTAGCTCATCACCAGCGGTACGAGTACGGTGTACCTGACAATTCAGTAACTCATCCACAAGCCTGTTTGGCGACAGCCTTGGTGGCGTATCAGGGCACAGGCGAAGTGCTGATCGCTTTCCAAGCTGGCAAAATGTGCCTGGCTCTGAACTAGTCGCGTCGCCTACCCCCCCCCGATAGACACTTCGTGCCGACGTGCCTGCGTTGGTATGACCGCCCAAAGCCCGGCGACACTGACCTGTGCCTCTGTCAGGCAGGCTTAGCGCGCGCGAGCACACGCTCAGCTCGTACGCCAGTGCGTATGAAATTAAATGTCCCTGCCGCAGATTTCGCGTGCACATGCCCAATGTGTGTTTTGTTGAATCGACTCTCCTTGGTCTGAGCGTAATCGTCCACACAGATAACGGCGTGCAGGCAACCATTGATTCTTATGGCGGGGCGGCGCTCAAGTAGCGCGCAGCCGCAGGCCGAACTACCTCGACCCTTGATCCTGACATTGCTTGAGGGCCAGTGCGGCGTGTGCCGGGGCGACTAGGCCAAGCTCGGCATGTTTCGAAAACTTGTCGTCAGCTTGCAGTTATCGCTCCGAGCTTCAACGTCACCTGACACGTTGGGATTTGCCACCATGGCTAACCGGCGGAGAGGATGGTGCGAGGGGCACGCCTGGATTTGGACCGGATGTCCCCGGTTAGGGCTGGTAGTCAGCGGGCGGTGTCTCGTTCGAATTTTCGTCGGTCTGCGAGTCGCCCCCTGGCATCAACTGGCTCGCCCGACTGCCTAGCAGCGATCCCGCTTGGAAATAGCCCATCACCGTGCTGACGCTGCGGTGCTCGGTCATCGCCATCACCTCACCGAGCGGTACCCCCTGGCGTCCGGCCTCGGTGACGAAGCCGGAGCGCAGGCTGTGCGCCGCCCAGTCACCGTCGAGGCCGGCCATCGAGGCTCGCCGTTTGACGATCCGGGCAACCTGGTCGCCGGACAGCCCGGTAGGGGCGACCCGGCCACCCTTGTACAGGCGGCGAAACAGCGGGCCGCTGCTTGCCGGTGCCGCGGCGAGCCAGGCGCTCAGCGCCTGCGCCGCCGGTCCCTGCAGCGGTTTCTCGCGGCGTACGCCGCCGGTGTCGGTCTTGGTCGCCCCCAGTGTGTAGAGCCAGGTCTCGGCATCCAGCCGGCGCAGGTCTTCGACCTGCAGGCCAATCACCTCCGAACGCCGCCGGCCACCGCCACTCCAGGCCAGCAGCAGCAGGGCGCGATCGCGGATGCCGCGCACGCCGTCGGTGCAGGTGGCGAGCATCGCCTGCAACGGTTCGAGGACCACGGCGGTTTTCTTGCGGATTGATACGCCTTGACGGGCCTGAGCCTTGCGCGCCTCACGCAACAGGGTTTTCACCGCCGACTTCTCGACCGGATTCTCCCATTGCTTCAAGCGATGCCACTTGGCCAGGACGGCGAGGCGGTGGCTGACCGTGCTGAACGCCAGCGGCCCGGGTTTGCCCTTGACCCTAGCGGCGACCAGCGTGCCATCGATGTCTGCCGGCAGCAGGTGGCTCCAACCACCCGCGCCGTCCGGGCGGGCCAAGTGGTCGACGATGAACTGCACCGCGACCTCCGGCGGCAGGGCGCCATCGCCGAGCGCTCGGCGGTAGCGCAGGTGCAACCAGGTGGACCAGTAGGCGAGGGCGCTCTGGTAGCTGCGCACGGTATTGGCCGCGGTGCCTGCCGTGATGAACGCGTCGGCGGCGGAGCGTGTGCTATCGGTCAGTTCATGGACGGCCAGTGGGGCGTCGAACGGGGCCTGTTGCAGTTCTGTATTATTCATTACGTTCAACGTATTATAAATGATGTTTGGATTTTATATAGTCGGATAACATTTAATTATCAGACCTAATATACGTGGAGTTAAGTCATGGCAGTAGGGGTGCCGGAAAACGAGGTATTTGCCGCCGCCGACGCAGTCTTAGCCCGTGGCGAACGGCCGACGGTGGAGCGAGTGCGCCTGGAGCTGGGCCGCGGAAGCCCCGCGCGGGTTGGTGGTCTGCTCGATCAATGGTGGGCGAGTCTGGCCGAAAGGCTGAGCAGCGAGACTCGCCTGCCGACTTTGCCGGCGGGGGTCTCGCGGGCCTTTGTCGCCGTGTGGCAACAGGCAATTCATCTGGCACAGGCCGTTGCTGAGCAGGGACTGTCCGAACAACGTCAGGTCGTGACCGCCGAGCGTGAGCGAGTTGCCGTCGTAGAGGACCAGGCTCGTCAGGACGCTGCACTTGCTCGACAGCATGCGATGGTCGCCCAAGCGGCACAGCAAGTTAGCGAGACTCGTTTGGCGGACCTAGAGGCGCTTCTGGAACAGCGTGCGACGCAGATTCTAGACCTGCAGCAGCAGCGCGACAGCCTGCTGCGGGAGCGCGGTGACGGGCAACAGCACAGCCAGACCTTGCATCAGGAGCTGAATGACTTGCGACGCAAAGCCGAGCAGGAACGTGTAGCGCAGGAGATCTACGTGCGTGGGGTCGAGGATCGTGCACATCGTGAAGTCGATCGTGCCCGGGAAGAGAGCAAGCATATGACCGCCCAAGTGAAGGAAGCAGGCTACCAACTTGAGCATTTGCAGCAAAGGCTTGAAGGTGCTCAGGACGCGCTGGGTCAGGCACTGCAAAATGCCGCAGCACAGCTGGCGCGTGGCGACACGCTGGAGCAGCAGTTAGTGCAACTACGCTCATTGCCAGTCAGCGAAGGTAAGACACGAGCGAGGAAAAAGCCGGTGCCTTCGCCAGCGAAGTAAGCACGTTAGGCTACATCTTCAGCATACGGCGCCTGAGCTTCCACGGCTGCCCGAACACTTCGATTCGCAAGATCGCCCGCAGCGTCCATGAAGCCGCTCGTGAAGTGGCCCGACGCATCGCAGCGACGTCGGAGTATGTGCGCTCTCGCCACGAACGTAAGAAGGTCGAAATGTTGTTTGCCCACCTCAAGCGCATCCTGAAACTGGATCGCTTGCGACTACGTGGCATGAGTGGCGCGACCGATGAGTTCACGCTGGCGGCTGCGGTACAGAACCTGCGTCGACTGGCCAAACTTACCTCTCAAGGGCCACCTGCCACGGGATAGGTGCGCCTTCACTAGGCAACAAACCTCAAACTAACCCAATAACAGAGCAACAAAGGTCAACGAAGGGCCGAGAAACCACTCAATGTGGTGAGTAGGTTCTCCGGTGGTAGCCGTGCCTGAGTTCAGTCGAACTGAAAATCCGATTTTTTCAACAGAATCGCCCGATTTCTGCCGGTCAAGGCCACCCCGTGGGCTGGTCAGATCCCATGCAAACAACTGGTCAAGTCGAATGCAAATGGCTGGTCAGTGGCAATGCAAACGGGCGGTCAAGTGGAATGCCATTCGCCAAGATTTAACGCAGGCGCGCACACTTCAATTCTGGCGAAGCGTTTTTACACACTCTGGGCCGCTTGCTGCTCCTCACGACAGGCAGAAATCGGCTAAAAGCAGTCAGTATCTACGAAATCGGGGGCTATTCAGCGGCTAGCTTTTTTCGGCTACTGTCATTTCGAGCAAAGCGGCCGGTATGATGAGGCGAAACGGATGTGGCCTAAGTGATGAGGACTGCTATGAACGTGTTTATCAGCTCTGTAGTACGTAATTTTGAGCACTATCGTGCGGCCGCCAAAAAAGCAGTTTCTCTGTTGGGGCACATCCCGGTGATGTGTGAGGATTTTGGTGCGCGACCCTATTCATCTGAAGTCGCATGCATGACTGAGGTTGACCAGGCCGACGTAGTGGTTCTGATTCTTGGCGCGGACTTCGGCTTCAAAACCCACACAGGTGAGTCCGTCACTCAGCAGGAGTTCCATCGCGCCAAAGCTGCCAATAAACCCATCCTGGCTTTTCTGGAAGAGGTTCCGGTCGAGGATGATCAAAAGCGCTTTCACTGGGAGGTTTCCGATTACGTCGACGGCCTTTTCCGTTCCACCTTCACAGGTGATCGCGATCTCTCAGACAAAATCATCCAGGGGCTAAGCCAACTTGCAGCCAGTCGCAGCGCCATTTCCGAACAGGAGTTCGTTCAGCACCTGCAGAATCGTAGCAACAGCCGAAATTGGAATAGCCGGCCTCGTGAAGATCGCCTTGAGCTCGTGTTTCTGCCGCAGCCCATTCTCTCGGGTACGTTGCGTTCCATACACACCCAGCATGATGAATTCTTCCTCAAGCTTTCTCAGGCGGGCTTGGTTTCTATCAAGGGTGGTTACAAGTCATTTAACGAGGGAGACATCACCGGCCTAGATGCGGAGGCCTCTTGGCGGCAACACGATAATGGGATGACCTGGCTCTCTATTCCTCTGGCAGCCCCAGCAAAGGACGGCGAATATTTTGCCTCCTACTACCTCTCGCCCAGCCGGCTAAAACGTTTTGCGGAAGAAGCTTTTAGTTTGATTAGCCGAGGTAAGGGAGGCTGGTTCCAGCTGGGGATCTACGGAATTTCTCACCAAGTCTACGCCGAGCCGCCAACAACCCCTGCATCGTCGATGTCCATGCCGTACCGCAGTGAGAAAAATATTGAGGAAAGAAAACTGCTGATTCCAGCGTCACAGGGCATTTTCAACCAGTGGCTGGAAGACGCTTTGTTCCGAATAGGGCGCAAGCTTTCCTAAGAATTGAGCGTGGCCAGCAGGCGGATGGCGGATAAGCAACAATGAACCCTTCGTGTCTCAGCTTGGCAGTTCTTCTAGCTTGAAGATCCGGTTGTCAGCCTTGAGCGCTGGAAAGGCTTCGCAATATGCATAGGGCTCGCTGAATAAAGTGCTGGGCGCATGAATATTGAAGACCTTAACCTGGGGAGGGTGGCCGCTTTGCCGTTCATGGCGAAGGTCGTTCAGAGACCCAGGTGCCTCACCATTTTGTTCGGCAATCGAAATCACTAGATCTCGAAGGGTTTCGATTTCTGCATCAGATGCTTCTGCATAGGTGGTCAGTCGCTTATGACTTCCAAACCCGCCACGGGTAGAACCGATTCGGTTCAGGTGCACGTGAACCACCGTTACGATCTTCATACCGAATACCTTATTGAAGCCCAGGATGCGCCTCCTTCCGGAGACGCTATGAGGTCTTAATCAGCCCTTGGGAGGATGGGGGTCGTTGCCATAGGAGTCACGTTCACGGATCAGGTTGTCCCGGCCGTGGATGAGCACCTCGCTTTTTTGGTTTTGAGCTATCTGACGAGCCGCGTCAGCAGCTTCCTTTTGAGTCCGATGGTGGGAGGTGTCTTTAGTATTCCCCTCACCCCGAACCGCCCAGCCTTCATCACGTTTCACGACGTGCTGATTTTTGCCTGCCATGGAACACCTCTACTAGTGAGTTGCCAGCCTAGTAGAAGGTAGCATCGAAACGGGCAAATACAACATGTAGTGCTAGATCGACTGGTAGTGCATGTATGTAGTGCTTTTTCTCAGCAAATCGGCCTGTCTTGCTCAAGCTTACGTGCAGAAGCAGAAGCAGAAGCAGAAGTGCCTCACCGATTCGCGACGCGGCTGCTCCTCTACTATATCCATGAAAAAGAATGATCAGGCTAGCTAGGCTTCGGGCTTATGAAATGCAGAAATCTACGCCAAGGTTTTCGACATGCTTTTGAACTACTCCCGCGCTGGAGAACAGTCTGCTTTTGGCCGGTAGTTGCCCTTTGTGGCAGGCATAAAATCGCTAGCGTGACTGGCTTCGGTTGCATATTCCAACACTGATAAATTGCGAGCGTACGGGAGTCGCCCCCCAATCTGTCTCAGAGCTACAGCTATCGCATTTCATTTCATTTCGCAGATAATTGAGCACTTGTGACGGGGTGGGTTGCGATTCAGCCAAACTGATGATTTTCCCGACTGTAGGACAGCCAAATATGTGGGCGGGACTGGCAGACATCCGTTTCCTAAATGCCATGCCGATCATCCACGAAGTCCAACGACGGTTGTGTCGCGCTGAACGGTAACCGTCCGGCCAAGTCACCTACCGAACTCCAGCATTAAGGACGATGGTGTCCGCGTCTTTTTAAGCGAACGCTATCACCATTATCGCTAGGATTTCCATGCGCCAACGTAGCTCTTATCCCAAACCGTTCAAAGCCCAGGTCGTTCAGAAAGCGCAATGCGGCAAGGTTTGATTGCGGGACGCTTACTGCCAATAAGCGAAAACCCCAAAAATAGTGGTTGCGCGGCCATTTTCGGTTAATATTTTCTGAGTGTTCGGCGCACATTTTAAGAAAATCTTGGCGCGGTTAAGAAAATCTAGCCAACGACAGGGGAAAAAATGGGAAATCTAGTGGGTTACGCCCATTTGATCAATGCGATGGAGCTACCCACTGGTGCGGCAGCAACTGTCCAATTTCAATGGCCATCTGTGTCGGCAACCGCGTAAGCACATCCTTGAGATAGCCATACGGGTCATGCCCGTTCATGTGTGCCGACTGAATCAGGCTCATGAGTGTCGCAGCCCGTTTTCCGCTGCGCGACGACCCTGCGAAGAGCCAGTTTTTGCGTCCAAGCGCCCATGGCCTAATTTGGTTTTCCTCCCAATTGTTGTCTATGGGTACGGCCCCGTCATTGAGGTATCGCGACAGCGCTGCCCAGCGTTTCAGGCTGTAATCGAGTGCTTTGCTGATGAGTAGATGACTTGGCCGGAAGGTTACCGCCATCCCGCGCCGCTGTGAGGTGTCTAGCCGTACGGATACATCTCTCTGACGTTCTAGGGTATCCGTCCGGCCAAGTCATCTACCAGACGCCGCGAGACCAAGACAATGTATTCACTTAAGTGGCCACCAGCCAATCAGATGAGAAATCGCTGAGGGCAGTTAAGTTGTTGGATCAATCCGAAGCTGGTGAGGGTTCTTGTTTCGGTGTGCTCTTGCTGAGAACGAATCACACAGCTAAACAGATAGGCCCGCCGCCGTACAAATGCGCGACCGAAAGACGTTCACCAAGGAACATCACACCCCACAGCACGCCAAAGGGAGGGATAAGGAAGGTCACGGTCAGCGAACGCACCGGCCCAATATCCGCGATCAAGCGGAAGTACTGTAGTGCTCAATGAGGTCACGAAGTTTCTAGAAGCTAAGGTATCAATTCTCACGCCTTTTAAGAGCGTCCGACATGATCCAGGTATGTTGAGCGATTGTTCAACGGTCGAGATGCTTTAAAGATGAGCTTAGATTTTTTCAACCGGAAAGTCGTCCAATAGGTTCCAGCTTGCTATCATTTTTCGCCGCAATGTCGAGAAGCCTTCCCTGATTTTCAGATCGATTTTGGAGTTGCTGTCGGGCTTCGGCTTCAGCTGTTGATTTTGTATACCACTTGCGGGTTTTTACTTTTTGTCGGCCTTTCATCGCATTGTCATACCTCATGATACTCAGTTAATACAAAGCAGTTGCGGCAAGCCTCGTATACCTGGCTACATCGGATAGATAGCTTGCTCAGTGTTTTTGATCAAGGCCCATAGGAGGATCTCTAGATCAACTTTTTGAAATGGCAAGAGTTAAGCACTCCCAAGATATTGGATGGCCAATGGTATTCAGCTAAGCAGTTCCTCACTTATGTGGACCTAGCTAAATTTTTATCTTCAAAACCACCTTCCGCTGCTAGAAATCTGATGCTTTGGGTGCATATAGTAAATTACGCCTGTGCTGATCGTAATCTGCGACAGTTGAATACTCTGCTCCGGTCGCGACTTGATATGCATGTCCTACGATCTGCCCTGCGCTATCAACTAGCTCATGAAGACTCACCAGAGCCTCCATTCTCCAACTACCTGTGCCATTGATCTCACCAGGGGTGACAACTTGTACTTGGTTGATCCAAGCTGTTTTGCTTTGTCCTCCGATCAAATCCACCAGAAGCGGAACGCTGGGAGCAAGAACAACCCCTTGATGTATGCCATTACTCCTAGAGTCGATAGTCTCTACGTGGAACCATGGCCACATGGTTTCTAGCTCCACAAGAGACCAGAACTGAAAACCATTTGCTGCTCTAAAAATATTGGGCATCAGTTCAGCTTCACGCATCGTTCTAAACATATTTTTTCCTGAGTGGCACCTACAGCTCAACCCAGAACAACGGGGCTGCGGGTCGACATCCGGTAGCTTGGCAGCGCCCAAATGGATGGATATTCCAATACGAGCATTATAGTGCGTTTATCGGAATGGCCGCAATGTGGCTCTATCCTCATATTTGAGGATTGTTGGGTGCTCAATCACGAAATCGCGGCGGCTATCAGGACTATACGACGGATGAAAGGTCTCGCGTATGAAGACCTCGCCGACGTTACTGTACGACGCACCATCAGTTCCCTAGAGCAAGCTCAAGTCAATATATCCATCGGCAAGCTTGATGATCTCGCCAGCGCGCTGAACTTCGATTTTGTAGCCTTGGTTGCTCTGTGTGTAGCCCTGCGAGAAGACGCAGACCCAGAACAAATAATTCAGCGTGCTTCTGCGACGCTGGATACGTTCTCGACCCGAGAAGGAATGGCCCAGCTACGATCTCAGTTAAACGGTGGAAAGATTGTTCCGAGAAAACCTGGTAAGCCCACCAATGGTGTCAATTTGGCATCCGTAATGAAACTTCGTGCGCGCGGCCTCAACCAAGCAGAGATTTCAAGAGAGCTAGGCCTATCCAAATCAACTGTTAACCGTTACTGGAAACTTTCAGTAAATCAACCTCAGTGAGTCTAATGACTTTGATTTGTAACCCTGTGACAGCAAATGCGAAACTACTCCATTTGCTGACGTCTTGCTGCCCCATCTCCATTGCTTACAAGCCGCTCATTGGTGAAATTTTGATCGTTTTTCACTGGAGCGCTTCAGCTGTATTCATAACAGCCCCCGGGACCATAGGTTGGAGATGTCAATAGTCTCGGGGGGCTGTCAAAAATCTAGCATTAGCTTGAGTTCGATGTTCCCAAGCCGAACAAAGCTTGGTGTGGTGATATCACCTACACCTGGGCACAAGAATAATGGCACTTCCTAGCCGTGCTTATGGATTTCAATCCTCACCGGTTAGTAAGCTGAGGGTTGTCGGGAAAACCCGATGCTGACTTGGTTATCAAAGCACTAGATATGGCCTATGTGCTACGTGGTAAGCCTCAAGGGCTACTGTTTCACTAGAATCAGAGATCGCAATATGGCAGTTGCTAGTTTCGCCAGCGTCTGTGGCGGCACCGCATCAGCCAGAGCATGAGTCGCCAAGGCAATGGCTTTGACAACTTGCCGATGGAGCGTGTCTTTCGGAGTTTGAATACTGAGTGGATCCCCTCAGCTATATGTAGTTTCAACAGGCACAACGGGACATCAGCCATTACTTGATGCATCGCTACTACTGGATACGGCCTCATCAGTTCAATGGCGGGCTGACGCCCGCACTGGCCGAGAAAAAAGATTATTGCTTTAGCGGATCAAATTGCTTGTCTCGGATAAACAAAGCCGGAATAACACCGCAAATGAAGTAGGCTGCCCCCATTACAAGAAAGCCCACGCCAATCGAACCATGGGAAGCCAGAAAACCAATCGCAGCTGGGGTAACTGCAGCGCCCAGGCGACCAATGTTGTAGGCCCCACCCACAGCAGAACCGCGGAACTTCGCCTCAAAGCTTTCGGTCATGTACGTCGCGTTTACTCCATAAGGAATACCGTACAAAAAGCCGAACACCACCAGCATCCACAATATGTTTTCCTGGCTTTGGAACAGTACGATCACCGGCAAAAAAACCGCCGTTCCTAATGCACCAAAGGTAAATACGGCCCTGCGCCCGATGCGATCAGCGACGCAACGCGGACTCGACCACCCCGAGCGAGCAGCAGGCCTCTATATGGCTATAGCCTTGATAGAGCACGAGAGCTGCGGCCTCGCGTTTGAACACAGCGGAAAAAGAACGACGCTGCTTGTTCATCGGACACCCATTTAGGCGAGCATAATCGCCTAAATGGGTGTCCGGAATCATTAGACCACTTCAGATCTCATCTAAAGTTCCACGATGGAACTTTAGGTCAAGGGTCGAGACCTCGGCTCGTCGTGATAGCTCCGTCGTCCCGTGCTCCTGCCGCGTCGCAAGGCAGACCGGGTGGTAGGGCAGAGCCCTACGGTGCTATCGATCTAGTCGGGCATATCGCCCTGAAGGCGAGCGATTTCGTCGGCGAGGTCTAGTTTCTAACGCAAACAGGGCGCCCCATCGAGGATCGGGCGCCTTTTGTGTTACTGGACCGCGGCTGCGTACTAAACCACCGCCCCGAACAGCACCCCCACGGCTGCCGTAATGCCCATGGCCAACGCCCCCCAGAGGGTTACCCGCCAAGCGCCGATCCCTATTTTTGCACCCCCGGCCTTGGCTGCAATGGCGCCAAGGCCGGCAAGAAATATCAGCGACATGCCAGATATCCACGGCACAACACTGTGGGACGGGGCGATGAAAATGACCGCCAGGGGCAACGCGGCGCCAAGCACGAAACTGGCGGCTGAGGCGAGTGCGGCTTGCAGTGGTTTGGCCGTGAGTGCTTCGCTGATGCCTAGCTCGTCTCGGGCGTGTGCGCCCAGTGCATCGTGCGCCATTAATTGATCGGCCACCTGGTGCGCCAAGTCGGATGACACCCCTCGGTGCATGTAGATGTGGGCAAGCTCGCTGTGTTCGGATTTCGGGTTGCTGGCCAGTTCGGCCCGTTCCCGCGACAAGTCAGCCTGTTCGGTATCGGCCTGGGAGTGCACGGAAACGTATTCACCCGCCGCCATGGACATGGCGCCCGCCACTAGCCCGGCCATACCGGTCACGATCAGCGTGGAGTGGGTGGCGTTGGCGGCGGCGACGCCAATCAACAGGCTGGCGGTGGAGACGATCCCGTCATTGGCCCCCAGGACTGCGGCACGCAGCCAGCCGATACGGTCACTGCGGTGGAGCTCGGTGTGCCTGTGCATGAATTTCATGGGTTAACGGGACTCAGGTTATTGACGAGGTTGGATTCGGCGGCCTCAGCCTGCGCTTGCTGTTTGCCGCCTACAATCGATATTTCTTTTAGCTGTTCACCGTCGCGCACCACGAACAGTGCGTCCATGCCACGTGCTTGCGCCAGGCGTGGGCCTTCGATTTCGCCCAGCACCAGCAGTGCCGAGGCCCAGGCATCGGCAAGCATGCATGAGGCAGCTACGACGGTGACCGCCGCAAGTGTGTTGCACAGTGGTGCGCCGGTAAGCGGGTTCATGGTGTGGGCGTAGGTTTGCCCACCTACCTCCACCCAGTGTCGGTAGTCCCCGGACGTGGCGATGGCGGCGTCGCTGAGTTCCATCACGCCCATGACTTCTCGCACGCCCCGGCAGGGTTTTTCAATCGCTACGACCCAGGGTTGGGCGTCAGGCTTCATGCCTTGGGCGCGCATTTCGCCGTCGATGCCGACGAGGTAGCGGGTGATGCTTGACGCTTCCAGGCAAAGGGCCAGTTCATCGACGCCAAAGCCTTTGGCAATGCCATTCAAATCCAGCTTCAGAGGCGCCCGTTTGCGTACCCGATTGCGTTGCGCGTCTACCTCCAGTCCCGCGCTGGCGCAAAGCCGAGCGCGTGGCGACGCTATCATGAGCGCCTGCTCGGTGATCGTCTGTTCGCCGGGACCGAAGCCCCAGGCTTCCACCATGTCTGCGACGGCGATGTCGAAGGCGCCCCCGGATTGCTGGCTGACCCGCAGCGCGGCCGCCAGCACCGTGGTCAGCTCTTTGGGCACTGGCAGCCACTCATGCTCGGGGGCCGCGTTGAGGCGGCTGAGGTCAGAGCCGGCTTTCCAGGTAGACATTTGCCGGTCCACCCGGCTCACAGCGTGGGACAGGCGCTGACCGATCTCGTCGGTGTCGATCCCGGCCGCCGCATAGAACACCGCGGTGTAGCGGGTGCCCATGGTCTCGCCGTTCAGGCTGTAGCGCTGCACATCAGTAGACATCTTCACGGTAGCGTCCTTGTGCCTTGAGGGTCAGCACGCTCAGGTTCAGCGGAGCCAATATTTCATCCAGGGCCTGCATCACGCCTTTGGCCATTTCACGACTGCCGCAAACCAGTACTTGTGCGCCTTTTTCCACCAGCCGGCGCAAGGACAGTGCATCAGTGAGCAGCCGGTCCTGGACGTAGCTACCGTTCTGTACCTGGGAAAAAGCCGCGCGCAAGGCGGTAAGTCGCTGGTCTGCCAGGTAGCGGTTAAGTTCAGGCTCGTACAGAAAGTCCGAGGCCGGGTTGCGCCCGCCCCAATACAAATGCATCGGGTGGCGGGCAGTGTTGTTGCGAATGAAGCCGGCCAAGGGGCCAATGCCGGTACCGGCACCGATCAGGATCACCGGGTGTGCGCCCGACGCAGGACGAAACTGTGGGTTGGGCTGGATAAAGGCTTCGATCGAATCGCCGATGTCCAGGGCATGCAGGAGTTGCGAGCAGAGGCCTCCTTGGTGTTTGCGTACGCAAATCTCGAGCACGCCGTCCGTGGAACTGCTGGCCAACGAGTAAAAACGCGGAACTGGGCTATTCGCCGAGATAATCCCTACCAGGTCTCCTGCCTGGAAGCCCGGTAGTTCACTGTGCGCCTTGAAGCGCAGGATGTGGGTTGGCGCATTCACTTCTTCGCCATAAGCGATGCGCTCGGCCAGCTCCAGTTGATAGGTGCGCGGTGGCTCCGGTGTATGGGCCAGGGCCAAGTCATGCCCCAGTGTTGTGGCTAGGGCGTGGCCCCAGCGCGCAAATTCCTGGGAAGACTGGCGGTTGACGGTTTCCAGCCCCAGCAACGGTGAGGCACCGGCCAGTTCCAGCGCTGCCTGCACCTGATGGGCGTACTGACAGAATTGTGGAAACTGGCGGTCCCCAAGCCCCAGCACTGCAAAGGGCTGGCCGGGTTTGACGCCCTCGTGGTTCAGCCGTGCCAGAAACTGCGCGGCCGACGCCGGTGCATCGCCATCACCGTGGGTCGCGGTGAGGATCAATAGTCTCTGTGCGTTGCGGTACTTGCCTTTCCATTCATTCATGGGCGCGCTATGCACTTGGTACCCAGCCTGATGCAAGGCCGCATGCAACGTGTTGGCAAACCCCCATGTGGTGTTGTTTTCAGTGCCTACCAGAATCACGCTGTCGGCGGAGTGAGCAGGGCTGTTGTGGCGAATGTTCGGACCGGCTTTGCGACGGCGCCACCAGAGCAGGATGCCGGTCACGCTCATCAATGGCACACAGAGGGCACAGAGCCCGAGTGGCAAGCCCAACCACCAGAGGCCTTCTGCGGTGTGTAACTGATAGATCCATTGGTAGACGGTGCGCATTGAGTCGTGGGGTTGATAGGACAGCAGGGCGCCGCTGACCGGGTCCACGTAGCCAACACCATGGGACGTGCGCAGAGAGAACACATCGTTTGGATTGCCCGGGCTCGGGTAGACCAGTTCACGCAGGTCATTCAGGTCGATGGCCTGCAAGGCTTGCAGTTTCGCCACCGGTAACGCCGGGCCAGCGCTGATGTGGGTGGGGAAGGCCGGTTCACTCTGGCTGCCGTCGGCGATCAAGCCGAAGGTCGTGGCGGCCATGTACAGCCCGCTTACTGCCGACAGCAGCAGCCCGAGCAAGGCCAGGCGCCCGACTTCCGCATGCCAGCGCTGGCTGAACGTACCGCGCAGTGGCCGCAGCAAATTGCGCCAGCCACCCAGGCGCCGGGCCAGCAGCAACGCGCCGGACACTGACAGGATCAACATGAGCAACGCACCGACGCCCGACACGCCATGGCCCTGTGTGCCCATGAACAGCGAGCGGTGCAAGTCTTTCACCCAGCGGGTGAAGGCGGACGGCGCGTAGGGCGCGAGGCCCTGGCCGGTCAGTGGGTCAACCGTTTCCGCCCCGGACTGGCCATCGCGGTTGTAGTAAACGATGACCGTGCCGGAGGCGGTGCGCTGGATTTGCTCCACGCCTTGAAAGTGACGGGCGACGCCTTCCGCCAACTGGCCGACATTAAGCTGGCCGGCAACGGTGGACGTGTTGTGCAGGCGTTCCAGAGCCGGATCAACCGACAATACCGCGCCACTGATGGCCAATATCATGACCAACAGGGCGGCGATCAGACCGGGCAGCGAATGAAACTGGCGAAGCATGTTCAGCCTCCAGAAGTGGTGGTTGCTACAGGTCGTAAGTAAACGCGTTGACGTAAGTGCTGCCGGTTGCCGGCTTGCCTGATCCTTGGGTGGTCAGGGGCACGCTGATGTCGGCTCGGCCTTCACGCTGGTTCTCCACGGCGCTGTCGATTCGGATCTGATACCCGGCATCAATCAAGGTGTCTGCCAATTCAACACTGACTTTGAGGGTGCGTCCGCTGCCCACGCTGGCACCGCTGACCCCGTCAAACTCCCTGGGGTTCTGGCCGCTGCCGCGGGCCCAGTCAGTCAAATGCCGGTAGTACTTGGCCTTCTTGCCGGCGACCCACAGGGTTTTCTGGTACTGGCCATTGGCATCGGTGACGTAAATCGCCAGGTACGCATCGTTACCGTTGTAGTCCTTGAGCTGGGTCGTCAGGGTCACTTCACGGGCCTGGGCCAGCCCCGGCAAGGCAATGGCGCCGGCGAGGAAAGTTGCAGCGATGATTTTTTTCATGAGGACGTCCTGGTTGAGCGTTGTAGCGAGAGCCTGAACTTGCTGGCTAACAACAGCCTGAAAGCCCTGGAAAAAATCGAAATGCTCATTCAGCACCCGGGCTGACGAGGTAGTCCCGGGCATCACCGTCGTCGCCGAAATTGACGTGCAACGTGCGCAGACGCAGGGAGGCGGGGGCATAACGCGCCTCGATGGCGTTGCCCCTGCGGTCAGCGCCCCTGAGCTTGTAGCAACCGTCGTCGACCTTGATGCGCTGCACGCTCCAGCCGT
This sequence comes from Pseudomonas sp. RL_5y_Pfl2_69, assembly GCF_963970465.1. Taxonomy (NCBI): domain Bacteria; kingdom Pseudomonadati; phylum Pseudomonadota; class Gammaproteobacteria; order Pseudomonadales; family Pseudomonadaceae; genus Pseudomonas; species Pseudomonas sp. RL_5y_Pfl2_69. The sequence continues at coordinate 74,827 of NZ_CAXAOU010000009.1, forward strand.
ATTGCTGCTCCACGCGTTGACGCAAGGTTTCCCGCGGTTGCCAATCGCTGGCGGGCTCGCTGCAGTCGTCATCAGCGAGGACGCTTGCGCTGAGCAACAGGCTCAACAGCGCAGTACGTGCAATAAAAGCGGTTTTCATGATCTGTCTCCTGCCGGATGGGCATCTGTGGCATACCCTAAGGTGCATTCCTGACAACCAGCTGAATCTTCAGATTCACCTCAGGTTTGGCGGTTAAGGTACTGCACGACACTCATCAGGATGAGGTAGCAGATGCGGGTTTTATTGGTCGAGGATGCCCCCGGGCTGGGGGAGGCAGTGCGCGAACAAATCGCCGACGATGGTCATGCCGTCGATTGGGTGCAGCGCCTGAACCACGCGAGCAATAGCGTGCGCACCACGCCTTATGACTTGATCCTGCTGGACCTGATGTTGCCGGACGGTCGCGGGCTGGACTTTTTGCGCGAGCAGCGCTCAGCGGGCAACGTGACCCCGGTGATTATCCTCACCGCCCAGGACCAAATATCCGATCGCATTGCCGGCCTCAATGCCGGAGCCGACGATTACTTGGTTAAACCGTTCGACCTGTTTGAACTCTCGGCCCGGGTGGCAGCCGTGGCCCGACGTTACAGCGGCAACCCCAACCCGCAGATCAAACTCGGTGAACTGCAGATCGACATGAACGCTCGCACAGTTCAGCGCGCCGGTACCACCGTGGACTTGACCGCACGCGAGTGGGCGCTGTTCGAGGCATTCGTACAGCGTCCCAATGCGTTGCTTTCGAAGTCCCAACTCGAAGAGCGCCTGTACGCTTTTGGCGCGGAGATAGAGAGCAACACCATCGAGGTCTATATCAGTCGTCTGCGCAAAAAACTGGGACGCGACCTAGTTGAAACCGTTCGTGGCATGGGTTATCGGTTGACACCGGTATGAAGTCGTCGATAAGCCTGCAAAAGCGCCTCGGCCTAGGGTTAACCCTGGGCATGACATTGCTCTGGCTGGGGGCGACCGTCGGCGCTTGGCTGGTGGTACAACATGAGTTGAATGAGGCATTCGACAGCGCCCTGGAAGAGACCGCGCAACGCATCCTGCCCTTGGCCGTACTGGAGATTAGCAACCGCGAAGCGCCCCGCGAAGCACAACACGTGGCCACCTTGAAAATGCACAAGGAATACCTAACGTACCTGGTGCGCGATACGCAGGGCCGGATTTTGATGCAATCCCATGACGCCAACCCGAAGATCTTCAATAAACAGCCGGGGGAAGGGTTTTCCACCACTGACAAGTATCGGCTATATGGCGCGAGCGCGCTGCGCAAAACGCTGTTCATTGAGATTGCCGAACCGCTGGCTCATCGCCGTGAAGCGGCGCGGGAAGCCTTGTTTGCGTTGTTGCTGCCGTTGTTGGCGCTGATCCCTGTCAGCCTGTTGGGCACCTGGTTATTTGTGCGCATTAGCTTACGCAGCGTATTGGCCTATCGTCGCGCCCTGGAAGCTCGGGGTGCAGGGGATTTGTCACCGATCAACGTGGCACGACTGCCGGCAGAAATCGACCCACTGGCCGACGCGGTCAACCACTTGCTTGAGCGCTTACGCAAGACGCTGGAGGCCGAACGTAGCTTTACCGCAAACAGCGCCCATGAACTGCGCACGCCGATGGCCGCGACATTGGCGCAGATTCAGCGCTTGCACCAGGAAGCGCCAGAAGGCCCGTTACGCGTGCGGGCGGCGAAGATCGAAAACTCATTACGCGACCTGGCGAGGCTCTCGGAAAAGCTTATGCAACTAGCCAAGGCCGAGGGTGGTGGGCTGCTATCCGAGGCGCCCCAGGACCTGATCCCGTTATTGGCCCATGGGGTCGACGAGTGGAATCGCAACAGTGGGCAAAGAATCCAACTGCGACTGCCGACCCAGAGCAGTGTTTATTCAGCGATTGATCCTGACGCGTTTGGCATCCTACTGCGCAACCTGATCGAAAATGCGTTGAAGTACGGTACCGTGGACCAGCCGGTTGAAGTCAGCCTCACAGACCAGGCGCTGCTGCAGGTGATCAACGGAGGTCCGGCCGTGCCTGAGGCAGTATTGCAGCGCCTGACCGAACGATTTGTGCGGGGAAACAGCGAAGCCAGTGGCTCAGGGCTGGGTTTGGCTATTGCGAAAACGATTGCGATAGGGGTCAAGGCGACTTTAACCCTGGCCTCGCCAGCAACAGGTCGGAAGGAGGGGTTTGAAGTCAGCGTTCAGTTTTTGTGTCTGCCAAGGTAAATGCGGATTGAGCCCTGACGGCTATCAGTATCGCATCGGATTGACGTCTAACAGCACGGCGCTAGAATTCGCTAAGCCCTCTGCTAGGGATAGTTTGCGATTCAGGCTTTTTATTAATTGGCCATTGGCGACAGCATCATCCTCAACAGGAGTTATGCTGTCGCCAAACTGAGTCTCTAGCAAAAATAAGCCAAAGCTCCGCTAAGGCTATTTATTAAATCTGCAAGGTCGCATAGCACCATTAGAATTTATGTTGAGCGGCATAAGGGCAGATCATTTCCATAGCCAGCGCGCTTATCTCTGCTTGGTCATAGGCAGGTGCAACCTCTGCCACATCCATACCTATGATATTAATGCCTCGCAGCCCACGCAAAATCTCAAAGGCATGAAAAGTTGATAAACCTCCGCATAGCCTCCTCTGGGTGTGCCTGAGTTCAGGCCATTTTGAAATACGATTTTTTCAACAAAATCGGCCAAATAGGACATCCATCAGGGACGGCGACCGGCCAAAAACGGCGGTGCGATAAGGTTGGCGACTGCTTAAATCAAAAGGGACCACGCATGAGAAAATATTTGGTTTTGTTGTTGGTTGGTGCCACAGGAGTTGCTCAGGCGCAATCGATATGCACTTATCCATGGTATCAATCAGTCGATAAGAGATTCCATACAACTGACGGGCAAGGGCATGGGCCGGATATAGGCTCCGATGAATGGAAATCAGTGATCGAATTCAAATTAGGGGTTCGCGATGGGGCAAATGTCCCTGAACGAAGTTCCGATCAGTGGTGCCAATACATTGATCAGCATATCAATGGGATGCAAGTGACCGGGGGCAGTACGGAAAAATCGTCGATAGTCAATGAGACGCCTGGCCCTTCTTACGATTGCGCCAAGGTGAAGCCTGGCGCTATCGAAGCGATGATATGTGAGGACAAGGCGTTATCCGTGCTCGATCGCAATCTGTCGGAAGTTTATGCCAGCGCGAGAGTCAAGGCCGGCAACGAGCATCCACCCCGGCTTAAAGCAGAACAACGTGGATGGATAAAGGGTCGCGACGACTGCTGGAAGAGTGATGACGTCGGTGCATGCTTGCGCATGGAGTACCAGCGCCGCATCGCCGAGTTGCAAGCACGGTACCGATTGGTACCGGAAACCGGTCCTGTCTATTACGAATGCGAGGGCAACCCTGCCAGAGAGATTGCTGCCATGTTCTTTAAAACCGATCCGCCGACATTAATCGCCGAGCGTGGAGACAGCGTATCGCTCATGTACCAGCAGCCAAGTGGCAGTGGCGTAAAGTATCTTGGACGCAATGAAACTCTTTGGGAACATCAGGACGAAACTATAATCACTTGGGGATACGGTGCGCCCGAATCACATTGCAAAAGAAAACCTTGAACAACGATCCAGTCAGCTGGGTAATTGCATTCTGGCGAAAGCTAGCAAGTAGCCTGAGGCAGCTTTCGTGAAAGGATGCACCGGCCGATATCAGACCTGCCTGACTCTCTGTTTTCTACCAATATCTGCCGACCGTGACAGGCATAAATCTGCCAAAAGCGACCAATCCAACAAGTACTCAGTACTCCACTGGGTCCGCGCTGGAGTGGGGCCGGGCTACGGGACATCCATTAGCTCAACGATGTCGACTTTAGCTTTAGTGAAAGTATGTTTAAGGTGGCACTCACCATTATCTGATAGTAAATAGACCCGGAGCGTTGCGCAGTAGTCATCTATGTTTGATATTTTTTCTTTGAATTGACTACGACAAGCTTCAGTCGTTCTTCGATGACTCCCTTCAGGGAGATCAACCTTCCGATCCAACAAGATTTGTGAGAGCACAAATCCCAGACCCTGTATCAACACTTATGTTATGGAGAAGTTTCATGAATGTCGACTGGCTTAACTTCACTCCCTGGTCATCCCTTGCCGGTGGCGCATTGATTGGTCTCGCGGCCAGTCTATTCGTGGTCGCTAATGGGCGTATCGCAGGTATCAGTGGCCTGATTGGCAGTCTTTTACAGCGAGGGAGTGAGGGGGGGAGTGAGAAAGCGCTTTTTCTCCTAGGCCTGCTTATCTCGCCGCTTCTATGGGGATCGTTCTCCTCGCTACCAAAGATTGAGTTCCAAAGTGGCTGGTTCGGACTGATCGTCGCCGGTGTATTGGTGGGTATCGGCACACGCTACGGATCAGGTTGCACCAGTGGCCATGGGGTATGCGGCATATCGCGCCTTTCGCCGCGATCGATGGTTGCTACTGCGTGTTTCATGTTCAGTGGTTTCGTCACGGTGTTTGTCTTGCGTCATCTGCTTGGGGGTTGAATATGACTAAACTGACTGCGTTCATTACTGGCCTGCTGTTCGGTTTGGGGCTGCTTTTGGCAGGGATGGCCAACCCAAGCAAAGTACTCGCTTTCCTGGACCTAACCGGTGCTTGGGACCCGTCCTTGGGATTAGTCATGGTCGGGGCAATTGCCGTGGCCGTTGGCCCGCTAGCATGGGCACACCGACAATCCAGTTCGCTGCTGGGAAAGCCAATGCAGCTTCCGATCAAACGTGAGTTGGACAAGCGCTTGATCGGCGGGAGCCTGTTGTTCGGCATCGGCTGGGGAATAGCGGGCATCTGTCCTGGCCCCGCAGTGGCAGTTCTGCTGACAGGACGCTGGCAAGTGATCGTTTTCATGTTGGCCATGCTGGCCGGCATGTTGTTGTTTACCGCGCTGGAGAGCCGGCGCAACCATTGACCGAAGCCTGCGAATTACTGCCGGACTGCTTCTCATTTGCCTCGGTCTGTCCGTGTGATCGGCGTGTGGGGAGTGGATAGGTTTAGTGCCGTTTTTGGCCCAGAGTGTGTAAAAACGTTTTTACGCGCAGCATGAATCCGAAACTTTAGGGTGGAGTTCCGAAACTATTTCACTATGTGGGCTTGGCGATGGCTCTTACACGCCAGTAATGCACCGCACTATGGGCACGGCATATGTCGCTTATCAATGGTCGACCTCGTGCCACCCTGAAAAGAGTATCGGACAGAAAAGATATGAAAAACACTTCAGTTTTTAACGAAGAATGAACAACAGGTGTGATTTATTGGGCGTAAGTTCGAACTGAACTTCCCGCCTTTCTGGCGATACCCTGTGAGTGCATTAATTGAAACGCACAATTTCCCCTTTGATGGTTGAAAAACGTTCGATGCTCCGGAGGATTGCGCTTTGCTCGGGAGTGACCTTCGCTCTTCTTCTGACAGCGGGTGGCTACTGGCTATTTACGCCACCCGCACCTTATGTACCTTGAGCGGCTTAGATCCCGCGTCGGTGTCAATGATAGCTGTGGGTGATCAAGGCAGCGGCAAGTGGCTGCAGTGGCAAGTAGGTCAAGCCATGGAGAAAGTTGCGTCCACTGAGGGGCGGCTGAACATGGTGGTGCTTCTAGGCGACAATTTTTACGGTAACTCGTTAACCAGTACTCATGACCTCAGCTGGCAAATCAAGTTCGAGCGTGTTTATTGGGGCCGCTGGCTCAGTCATGTACCGTTCTACCCTGTGCGAGGTAACCATGATTACCCAGTGTCGCAAAAGTATGAGATCGAGTACGGGCAACAGCACAAGGGGTCAGGCCGCTGGCATATGCCTGCGAGCTTTTACGTCAAGGATTTCGGTGATGTAGACGGGCGGCCATTGGTGCGCATGGTATTCCTTGACACATCGGCACCACGTGAAAGCTTGCAACAGCAAATTGACTTGATTGATCAGGCATTTCAGGCAGGCGGAGCGGCTCCTGTATGGCGAATCGTGGCGTCCCATCACCCTGTACGCAATCAAGGTCAGCATGGTGATGACTCGGATCTGGTGGCCAGGCTGTTACCGGCTTTACAGCGCAACAAAGTGGATATGCTTTTATCAGGTCATGATCACAATCAGCAATTGCTGTTGCGTGCAGGGGAGCCTGCTTGGGTCATCTCCGGTGCTGGAGGTCAGAGCCTTTATGCCCTTAAGACGCCTGCGCCTGATAGTACATTCTCTACATCGTCAGCCGGTTTTGCTAAGCTCGACTTGGATGCCAATCAACTGCGGTTAGCTTATTACAATGATCTAGGTGGCCTGGAAGTTGGTTATCGCTGGGTTAGAGAATGTCCGTGGATGGCTAAAGGTTGTTTACTGCCCGATGAACCACAAGGGACCAGTATGCAGTTAGCACAGTGAGTCACCCCTGACGTTATAGACGTACCCGAAAGATTACTTTTGCAGTAGCTGAGCTGTCTATAGGGGGAGCGTACGTTTTGCTAATTGATGGGCGCTATAGGGTTATTTTGTCGATCGGGCGCATGAATAGGGCTGAAACACTTCCGTACCACAAAATTAAACTGTCGCCCGGATATGTTCAAGATAAAACAAGTAGAGCAGTGGTGTTGTTCCTAGTGCATATATCCTCGATTAGCATATGCTTCACCTCCAGACTCATGGCATCATCTGGGTGCAATAGCCGCACTTGAAAAGGATCTGTTTGCACTTGTCGCCGTCACCTTCGTCGAAGTCGTGCATATCTGGATGCTGAAACGAACCCATGTCATCGCGCACGACTTGGGCTGGCTTGATCAATTTGACCTCTTCAGGATGACATCGTACTTGCCGCTATAACGGCTGACTTTGAATTGGGAGAGGTTTTGTTGCGGGGGGTTGAGATGAGTCGGTTTTGATAGACAGACGAGTAAGCGCTTCTAGGAAGCGCAAGCCAGAATAGTTTGTCATGCGCTCAGGCAGCGCAGTAGTTTTGCCTTATTGAATGCTTTTCAGAATTAACATATTGAGCCTTATGCTCATGGGCTATAAGCGGCTCAAAAAGTCCAATAAGGAGTTTTTTTAGTTTCAGCGCTACATGCTCTTCAAGATCGGTAATTGTACATTTTGAGCTAAGTGATCGATGGATTTGTCCGTTTGGAATTTCTAGCGCCACAAGAAACCCATCAATGAAACCATCAATATAACCTTCTAGTCGCTCGCATTGAGCAAGACGTGACAGCCCTCCTGGGGCGCCTTGATAGTTCCAGGAGACATGAAACTGTCCACCGATATTTTTTACTTCTATGTATTTGAATCTCTCTGAGAGGGTACTCATGCTTCACTCTCCATAACGATGCATGTTCTTGTTAGGTAGGTAAAACTATAGATTTCGGCTGTTAAAGTCTATTTCTTGGTAATGCTAGCGATGAAATCCTTATTCAGGCGGCATTTGCTCGGCTCTCTTTCATCATCCAAGGGGCGTTAGCTCTGATCAGCGCAGCCATCGACGGTGGGCTGACGCTGTTGCCACACATATGAACCTGTTGGGTTTTGGTGAAGGACTTACCGTCGACGCGATGGTTGATGATGTAGTCGCCCGAGAAGCCGTGGTTTTGTACTGCTAAGCCGGTTACAGCATCCATAGGCACATATCGACGATCACATGCGGAGTGCCTTTGATGGTCATGGCGACCAGTGCCAGGCGGTCGTGGGTAGTGATGGTCGGCGCAGATACTGCGTGTCGCCTTATCACTGTTGTCGCATTAGCTGCTCCGGAAGACTGCGACATTCTGGATATTTGCTTTAGTCCACAAACTCTGTCGCTGCCTTGACCTTGGGTTTGTTGGGCGGAGCTGCGTGTGCAGATGACACCTCTTTGGTGTAACTGTCAGTGCTTCCAGCGCGCCAGCAGTCTAGTTTTTGCATTTTGTTCACGACCCAAAGGGCATGTGCGAGGAATAAAGCGGCAGTCCCGCAGTCAATCACTACAGTGATCGTTTCAAGCAAATGCACGCCACTGCGAGCATTCCCGCCGTATTCAGTTTTGAAATCGAGAAGAGATTTATCCATGTGTACATGGCATAGGCTATCCTTACCCAAATTGAGGTAACGGGTTTTAGAGAGAAGAGTGCCGAAACTTGATTTATAGGGCGGCATCTGGATATGACTGGAAAAGGAGCCTCTACATGAATGCCACGCAGCGCAGCCTTGTTGAGATATCTCTCGTAGTATTAGGGGTGGGGTCCTTATTAGTAGGGGCTATACTTTTAGTACTTTTTTATCTAGAAATCGGAAGATTAGACTACCTGTTTGATCCCGAGCAGTTTGCATTAATAGTTTGGCCTCCATTTTTTATTGGTGCTATTTTACTCTGGGCAAGAGCTTTTTTTAGGTCTGCTGATAAGTGCGAATAGGTTCTATCAGGCACTCATATTTTTTGTTTTTGATAATTAGAATGTCAGTTACGGAAGGCTAATAAGGCCTGCCAATTGCTTTTCACTCATCCGGTTGGCGCCGCGAATGAAGCGCGATATCAGATCCTGTCCCCATCGATCCCGGTACGCGCCATGGTTCGTTTCAGCGGGGCGTCATCGTTATGATAAAGAGCTGTGACAATCGTTCGTGACAGCACGAGTGCTTCTTTTTCCTTCGTACTCAGCCTCTCGCAGTCGCGTTTATCGCGCTTCTGTTCGGTTGCAGATCTGCCCATGGCTTGCATCTTCAAGCCCCCTGGGAGGCAGGTGGTGTTGGGTTTGCCAAGGCGTCGTTGTGCCGATGCGTTGACGCGCTTCACATGTGACTGCCGAAGAAGGCGAACACTGTCAGCGTGATGCCAATGCGCAAAGTCCAGCAGTTCAGGAATTTTCCGAACTGCTTAGCGTTGAACTACTCTGCTTTTGCCTCTAGCTCACGAGCATAGGTAATGACGTTGTTGTGGCCGAAGCCCTCGGCTACGACTGCGCCTATAGCCTGATTGATCAGCGAAAAGGTGTTGTTGCCGCTCGGGCGCACGATGATTAGCGGGGCCAGAGGTGGCGGTTGTACGCCGGGCTTTTTGTAGAATTCGGCCGTGGCCTGCTGGGCTCGTGCGCGCAACCCGTCGAGAACGTTGATCGCTGAGCGATTGATGGGTGTATGGTCGACCCTCGACTTGGGCTACGAGTATTCGTCGGCACTCAGACCTTACGACAAGGGAGAGCTGAGGAATACCTGCAGGCAGTAAAAAGCCAAGTCGAAACCGGGCTGTGTTGCACTCTTAAAAGCCACCGAATTTAAGAGCAAGGCTGTGCGGGCGTGCCCTTCACGATTTACTTGTGCATGTCTGAGTCCTCCGTTTTGAGTGTCAGCAGGTAAGGGGTGATACAGGTGTGCAGTGTCTGCTGGACTGGCATCCGCATCGGTCTTTGCTCAAGCCGTAACAAAGCTGGAGCACAGTCCGATGCATCCTGGTGCTGGGGAGTACCAAGGGCTCTGGCAGTTAGCGACAGGCTGTCGTGGCGCTGGTTAATTCGGATTAACCGACCAGATCAAAAGAGTCAGCGCGGCGCGTAATTCTCAGTTCGCCGCCTCTGCGCTCACTGGGGCGGCGATTACGTCGAGCTATCCCGCTGTCATCAAGACCTTGCATAGTCATCACTCCGACTAGCAGCAAGCAGAGCGGTGTGACGATCTGTCGGCGCATCGCTTAGGCGACCATCGCGCCTTGGAGGTGAACGCCGAGCTTGAACATGGCGCAGGGCCGCAAGGATGACGCGGGAGAGGGTGAAGGCGCTGCAGATACCAACCTTGATCCTGTAGAAACCGGCCTGAAGCTGCTCGATGTGATCCCGGAGTCCAACTTGACGCGACAGACACTAACCACCCGCGGCACCGGCTGCGTGGCTCATATGAGCCAGCGCATGCTCAACGAATTATCGGTACCACCAGCTACGGCGATCAAGGATTGATCGCGTTGCAGGCCTGTAAGACCTATGTTGCAGGTGTGTTCGTCTCAGAGTGATGGATTTAGACCCATGGCCTGTAGTAATCGGAATATTTCACTCAGAGGGCTCAGTGTTCTAGTGTTGATTATTTACCGGAATTCAAAAAGTTCGATGTGCAAGTTAGTTGGTGGAATATTCAGTGCTCGCATAATTTCACGAACGTTAACCAATAGGCCCTTAGGACCGCAGAAACTGATTTGAACCTTGTCGGGGGAGGTTTTTTTAACGGCTTGACGCATTGTTTCGGCCAGTACATCGAGACCCTTGTCATTGCTCACAAACTCGACGCCTCGAGCTTGTGCCATACCGAGCAAGTGCTCTGCGGGCGGGAAGGCGCGAGCGGGATTGAAGCAATATACAAGGGTCGCTTTATCCAGATTTTTAGCGCCAGGATCTTTCAGCCAGGAAACAAATGGTGAGATGCCTACGCCTGCGCCAATCCAGATTTCGCGTTCAGCCTGGGGCTGGCGTTTAAAGCGGCCATATGGGGCGTAAATATCTGCGAGCATGCCAATCTTGACCTGTTCGGTCAGTTTTTTGGTGTAGTCCCCCAGTGGCCGTATCAAGAACTCGATCTGTCCACTTTCATCATTGGCGCTTGCAATGGTGAAAGGATGAGGCTCTCGCAGGCCATTTTGTTTCATCGCCAGAAAAGCAAATTGCCCAGGTTTGAAGGCGAACCCTTTGTGTACCGGAGTGAGTGTTAAGTGAAGTGTTCCATTTTTGCTCGTAACTGCGGTTACCCGATATTCTCCAGCGCGGGCGACAAAGGGGTACAGCGTTAATTTGTAGACTGCTGCAATCACACCCAATCCGCATAGCGAGACCAGCCATACCCCGGAAGGGCTAGTCAAAGTAATCGGTGATTTAAAGCTGAGCCAGTGCACAATTACGATCAAGAACAATAGGCCGGACAGTTTGTGCCACCAGCGCCAGACGTTGTAGGGAATATTACGGTTTAAGGCGAGCAGAACAATCAAGCCCAGGGCGACGTAGCTCAATTGACGTACGAGCCGGGTCCAGTACTTGGGCAGCTCCCAAATAGGTACGCTGTTCCAGGCATCCAGATTGGCCTTGAAAACAAAGTGGTAGGTGGCAAATACCAAGGCCCAGACACCTAGCCATTTATGCGCATCATAGACTCGGTCCAAGCCACCAAAAATGTTTTCAATCACCCTCCAGCGACTCGCGAGCAGGCAGGACGCAGCCATGTAAACCATGGCTGTCGCGCCGAGAACCAAACTCAGGGTCGCCGAGGTTAGCCAAGTATTGACAGGGATCTCGATTAGCAGAGATATGGTTGTGATTAACAATAAACCGACGATCCAGTGCCAGTTTTTCAACGCTTATGCTCCTTTTAGCAACCCGAGGTATGGTTTGAAAATTTACTTTTATCTTCATTGAGAAGGCACGTATCTCAGACCTTAGCAGGTTACAAAAAAAGGGAGGGTGATCTCGATCAGCACCATGGCACGTGAAGTGTGAGCCTCGTCGGTAATCGAGAGAGTTACAGATAAACATATAAGGCGTGTAAGCAAGTCCGGCTAGTGGCGTCTGGGTAGCATTCGAATCAGTGTGTTATCGCCAACCAGGTAATGATGGAAAAGTCCTGCGCCGGCGTGTAGACCGATTAGCCAATATCCAGCACTGCCTAACCATTCATGCCAGTGTTTAAACTGCCTCGCCATATCGGGATCCAGAGCTATGGGCGAGGGGAGCGTAAAATCGAAATACGGAACGGATTTGCCTGCGGCACTGAGCATTAACCAGGCCAGCACGGGTGTGGCAATCATAAGCACGTAAAGTGAGATGTGCGTCAGAAAGGCTAATGTCCTCTGCCAGGCAGGAGGACGGGGCAAGATTGGCGGGCGTTGTTTCAAACGCCCCAGAAGCCGGACCCATACCAGTGCGAAAATAGCCATCCCGAACATGGCATGCATTCCCAGCAAGGGGGCCTTGAATGTGCTGCCTCGAGGTAGTAATCCCTTGATCTCTATACAAGCGTAAACACCGAAAAATAGCGCCAGTATTAACCAATGCAAAATAATCGACAGATTTGCGTAACGCTGAGCAACTGAATCGTGGGTCATGAGAGGCCTCGAAAGAGTCATTGCAGGCATTCGAATTATTCGTGTTGCCTGGATTCGGCCTGTAACCGAATCGACGTATGTCAACCTATAGTCAGAGTCTTAATGAAGTCTGAAGGTGATCTTCAGACTTCGTTAAGAAATGCTCCCGATACTCCTCCCAACATGATCCCGGGAGGAGTCAGCAATGCCCCATTTCGACTGGAAAATTCCCTTACCACTGCGCTTCGGTCACGTCGGAAATTCTCAGATGTGTCTGGCTAGAGCGCTGCCAGATGACCCCCAGCGTCCAGTTTTTGAAGCCTTTATTCAACAACGCTTCCGAACAGCCCACGGTGCCGACATCCGTCATTTTATGCCCGAGCTATTCGGTATGAGTGACGCTGCGGGTGAACTCTTTGCGGTAGCGGGTGTTCGCAGGGCGAGTGCCGAGCCGCTATTTCTGGAACGCTATCTGGATGAATCGATTGATCCGCTGATAAGTGCCACAGCGGGTCGTCCCGTGGAACGCTCGGGCATAGTCGAGGTAGGTAACCTGGTAGCCAGCGACACTGGCAGTGCACGTTTGAGCATCATAGCTATCACCTATTTATTGGCCATGGGCGGGCAGGAGTGGGTGGCGTTTACTGGCAACGCGGGCTTGGTGAACAGCTTCCATCGGCTTGGATTGAAGCCGGTGACACTCTGTGCCGCCGATCCGGCGCGATTGGGTGATGACCAACACGAGTGGGGCAGTTACTACGAAAGCAAGCCTTGTGTGCACGTCGGTAACATCCTGGCAGGCTTCAATCATCTGCATACTGCGGGACTGCTCGGTCGCCTTGGGCTGACATTGTCCGGTGAGGAGTCCAGTCATGTCGCTTGAAGTCCAACGTTTCAAACATATGTTGCGCAGCCACGCTGAACAGAAAACCAACACCATCGCCTTGTGGGGCGATCAACTGAAGTTGAACTACGCCACGCTCTACGCTGAAGTGATGTATCGCCAGCAACGACTGCGCGATGAGCAGATCAAGGTTATTGCACTGGCGTTGGACAATGGCGCTGAACTAATTCTCTGGGACCTGGCTGCTCTGTTTGAAGGCGTGACATGCCTCATGCTGCCACCATTCTTTAGCCCGGGACAACGTAAGCATTGTTTGATACAGAGCCAGGCTGAGCGGGTGATTGCGGAGCCGCAGCTGGAAGCAGAACTGGAATCCGCAGGATATGTGCGTAGCGGGGTGTTCTGGAGTAAAGCCTTCAGCGGCGCGAGTCCGATGCACGAGGGGACTGCCAAACTGACCTTCACCTCGGGTACTACCGGAACCCCCAAAGGCGTTTGCTTAAGCGCCGAAGCGATTTTGCGGGTCGTTCGCGAGCTGGATCATGCGAGCAAACCCACCGATTTGCAGCATCACCTGGCTCTGCTGCCTCTGGCGATCTTGCTGGAAAATATCGGGTGCTACGCCGCGCTATACGCGGGTGCGACCTTGAGTTTGCCAGGCCAGAAAACCCTGGGTATTGAGGGCGCCAGTGGCGTCGATGTGGCGCGATTGCTTGGTTGCTTGGCCAGCCGTGCGCCGGCAAGCCTGATTCTGGTGCCGCAACTACTGTTGATATTGGTCAGCGCTGCGGAGCAGAAAGTGTTCAATCCGCAGACGTTACGCTTTGTGGCTGTGGGCGGGGCTCGTGTCAGTGAAGCATTGCTGCATCGTGCGCATCGGGAGGGCTTGCCAGTTTACGAAGGCTACGGACTCTCGGAGTGCGCCTCGGTAGTGTGCCTGAATCGGCCAGGTTCCCAGCGTCCCGGTAGTGTGGGTCGCCCCCTACCGCATGTGGAAATCCGCTTGGCCGACGACGGTGAAGTGCTGATCAAGGGGGCTCCTCTGCTCGGTTATTTAGGCGATACACCGCACGTTGAACAGTGGTGGCCAAGCGGGGATCTTGGGGAGTTTGATCCTGAAGGTTATCTCTATCTCAGAGGACGCAAGAAACATCAGTTCGTTACCAGCTTCGGCCGTAATGTAAATCCTGAATGGGTCGAAGCCGAACTGACCCAGGGCCGCCATATTGCTCAGGCCTTTGTCTACGGCGAAGCCATGCCTGGTAATCATGCTCTGCTCTGGCCCCATCGTCCCGATTGTGCCGACGTTGATCTGGCCGCTGCCGTAGCTCAAGCCAACGAAGCCTTGCCCGATTACGCTCAAGTCCATCACTGGACCCGGTTGGATCAACCTTTCACCCCCGCGAATGGTTTTCTCACCGCAAATGGCCGCCCACGTCGCGACGCAATCGTCGAGCATTACCAAGCGCAGCTTACTCAATTCGCTTTTTCCGAAGGATCTACAAAATGAATTTTTTCGACACTCTCCAAGAAGCTACCAAGCAGGAACGTCATGAGCTGTTCACTTTGCCGATCATCCGCGATGCCCTCGAAGGCAAGGTAAGCCTGGAGAGCTACCAGGCTTTTCTGACCCAAGCCTATTACCATGTGCGTCACACCGTACCGTTGATGATGGCGTGTGGCAGCCGTCTGCCGTCGCGCCTGGAATGGCTGCGTAAAGCAGTCTGCGAATATATTGAAGATGAGTACGGGCACGAGCAATGGGTACTCAACGACATTGAGGCTTGCGGCGCAGACAAGGCTGCGGTACCCGATGGTCAGCCGTCTTTACCGATCGAGTTGATGGTCAGCTTCCTCTATGACTTGATCGCCCGTGACAACCCTGTCGGACTATTCGGCATGGTCAATGTTTTGGAGGGTACCAGCATTGCTTTGGCCACTCACGCTGCAGGCAGCATTCGCGAACGTCTTGAACTGCCGGAAAGCGCGTTCAGTTACCTGAGCTCTCACGGCTCCCTCGACGTTGAACACATGCAGACTTACCGCCGTTTGATGAACAGACTCGATGACCCTGCCGACCAAGCTGCCGTTATTCATGCCTCGAAAGTGGTCTACAGGCTCTATACCGACATGTTTCGCGGTTTGCCACGTGACCAGGAGAGCTTGCATGCGATTGTCTGATGCTCGCGTGGTCTTGACCGGTGCAAGTGGAGGAATCGGCCTGGCAATTGCCAACGCACTTTGTGCCAGTGGCGCTCGCGTGCTAGCGATAGCCAGACACCGGGAAGCGCTTGGCCCGCTGCTGACACACTATCCGCAGCATTTGTGTTGGGTAGCTGCTGATCTGACGTGCTCTACTGACCGAAGCAAAGTGTTAGCGGCTGCTGAGGCCATAGGCGGCATCAATCTGTTGATCAATGCTGCCGGAGTCAATCACTTTGCAATGCTTGAACAGCTCGATGACAGCGAAATCAACGCAATGTTGGCGGTTAATATCAGCGCCCCGATTTGTCTGACAAAGCTGCTCTTGCCTCTGCTTAAGCAGGCTGACACTGCGATGATAGTTAACGTTGGTTCGACGTATGGCTCCATTGGCTATGCCGGTTACGCCAGCTACTGCGCGACGAAGTTTGCACTGCGTGGGTTTTCTGAAGCCCTAAGGCGGGAGCTGGCGGATACCCGGGTTGGCGTGCTCTATGTTGCGCCGCGTGCCACCCGTACCACGATGAACAGCCCTGCGGCACAAGCACTGAACGATGCATTGAATGCCAGCGTTGATGATCCACAAACCGTTGCTTCGGCGGTGATCCATTCGATTGCAGGTGACCGTCGGGATTTGTATTTAGGCTGGCAGGAGCGCTTTTTCGTACGGCTCAATAGTCTTCTGCCCCATTTGGTGGACAAAGGTTTACGTAAGCACTTGCCTTTGATTCGCCGCCTCAGCATCAAGCCTGAAAAAGAGAAGCACGAGCCATGAAAAACCTCACCGCATGCTTGCTATTGCTGACTTTAAGCCCAAGTGTTTGGGCCATGGATAATGGTGACCAGCAACGCCTAGCTGGCATTCAGAAAAGCTGGGCACATGTCCAGTACGAAGTTCCTACCGAACAACGTACTGCAGCCTTCGAACAACTGGCGGCTCAAACCACGGCATTCACCCAAGAGCGTCCATCCGTGGCCGAAGCCTGGATTTGGTCCGGTATTGTGACCAGCAGCTGGGCTGGTGCGCAGGGTGGCCTCGGCGCATTGAACAAAGTGAAAGAGGCGAAGGCTGACCTGGAAAAAGCCTTGGTCCTTGATCCTGACGCTCTGCAAGGTTCTGCATACACAAGCCTTGCAGCTTTGTATGACCGTGTACCTGGCTGGCCTATAGGTTTCGGCGATGCCAACAAAGCAGAACAGTTGCTCAAACAGGCCTTGCAACTGAACCCGACGGGCATCGATAGTCTGTACTTCTGGGGTGACCACCTTTACCGTCAAAAACATTACGCTGAGTCCAAAATTGCTTTGCAAAGAGCCTTGCTTGCCGCGCCTCGACCAGGAAGGGAAAGCGCCGATACAGGACGACGCAAAGAGATCGAGGTTTTGCTGGCGGACGTGAATAAAAAAATAAACTGACAGGGGTCTGTGTGCGGCTATTACTGATTGAGGATGACGCGGCGCTTGGCGAAGGTATCCATCAAGCCCTGGTGCGCGAGGGTTACACTGTCGATTGGCTCCAGGATGGTAGCAGCGCTCTACATGCGCTACTCAGCGAAAGTTTCGATTTGGCAATACTCGACCTCGGTCTTCCGCGAATGGACGGTTTGGAGGTACTGCGTCGTCTGCGAGACAGTACCTCTAATCTACCGGTACTCATTCTAACCGCTCGGGATGCTACCGAAGACCGTATTGCCGGTTTAGATGCCGGAGCAGATGACTACTTGATCAAGCCCTTCGATCTAGCCGAACTCAAAGCGCGTATACGCGCTTTATTAAGACGAAGTGCTGGGCGTGCGCAAATGTTGATAGAGCACGCGGGTATCAGTCTGAATCCGGGAACGCAGCAAGTCAGCTATCAAGGTAAAGCGGTGGCTTTGACACCCAAGGAGTATCAGTTACTGCATGAGCTGCTCTCGCCACCTGGGCGAGTAATGACACGCGATCACCTGATGCAGTTACTCTACGGTTGGAGTGAGGAAGCTGAAAGCAACACGCTCGAAGTGCATATACATCATCTGCGCAAGAAGTTCTCAAGCGACCTGATTCGCACTATTCGCGGCGTAGGCTATCTGGTGGAGGAGCGCGGATGATGTCGATCAGGCGCCGAACCTTGACGCTTATCATTGGCTTGCTGCTCGCTGGCCTGGGAGTGATAAGCGTCTTCAACTTGCACGACAGTAATCATGAAATCGCTGAAGTCTATGATGCACAACTGGTGCAAAATGCACGATTACTGCAGGGCGTGATGCGCATGCCGTTGGCCAGCAAGGAGCAAGCAGATCTTTATCAAGCGTTCAACAAAGCCTTGAGCGAAGCACAACCATGGACTGATGGTCATCCCTATGAATCCAAGATCGCTTTTCAAGTCTGGGACTCTAAGGGTGATGTGCTGGTGCACACTGCAAGCGCCCCAACCTTGAACTCTCCCCCTGGTATGCCTGGTTTCAACGATGTCGTTGACCTGAATAATCGTCAATGGCGTGCGTTTATGCTTGAAGACAAACAGAACCAATTACGTATCTGGGTTGGTGAGCGAGACGATGTGCGTACGGACTTAGTGGATCGGATCGTACGTCACACCCTGTGGCCCAATATCCTGGGAAGTCTGCTTCTGGCCGCGATGATCTGGCTAGCGATTGGTTGGGGCCTGCGGCCCTTAGAAAATATGGCTGCAATATTACGGGCGCGTCACAGCGGGTCTCTGGAACCTCTGCACATGGCACCGTTGCCCAGTGAGCTGGAACCCATGCAAGCAGCGCTGAATCGGATGCTCGCGCAAATCCAAGAAGTGCTAGGCCGTGAGCGGCGCTTCATCGCCGATGCTGCCCATGAAATGCGCACGCCACTGGCTGTGCTACGGGTACATGCGCAAAACTTGCTAGAGGCGGGTACCGAGCTGGAGCGTCGTGAATCACTGGCGTATTTGATTGCAGGTGTGGACCGTACCAGTCGGTTAGTCAACCAATTGCTCACCATGGCTCGAATGGAGCCGCAACCAGGCGTGAGTACTCCTCAATACATTGATCTTGCCGCCACGGTTCGTGAAAGCCTGGTTCAGTTAACTCCTTGGTTATTGAGTAAAAAGTTAGAACTGGTTTTTGATGTCAATGGTGAGATTAGCCCTGTCCGGGTTGATGCTTCGGCAATCAATATTGCTTTGAATAACTTGGTAACCAACGCTGCCAATTTCTCCCCTGCCAACGGATTGATTACCGTGCGATTAGCTAAAAAAATCGATCACTACGCGCTTTCAGTTGAGGACGATGGGCCTGGGATTGATGAGTCGGAACGTGAGCGGCTTTTTGAGCGCTTTTATAGTCGCAGAAATGATCAGGGAGCCGGGTTGGGATTGACGATTGTTCAGGCGATTGCTGTTCACTTAGGAGGGGAGGTCCGCCTAGAAAATCGTGCATGTGGGGGGCTCTGTGCAACGTTAGAGATTTGGCGTTTTTAAAGGCCATCACTGCGTTCATCTAATGTAGGTAAATCTGTGACTTGGTCGATCAACGAATTGGTTAGCGCGCCACGCACCAACCCTTAGTCACGCAATTGTAAAATTGGGACAACAGGGCTTCAGTCAATCTAGTCTTGGTTATTTGAAGTGGGGGCTCTTCATGCTCCGAGAAGCGAAAGAGGACGAGACGTCTAATACAGCCGCGGCCACACATCGTTACGGTAGCCAGCGTCTGAAAATGAAGGCGCCATGCATGCGCCCGAAAAAACTCCTGGTGCAGCTCATCCGGCTATACTGCCAAAATGCCTAAAAAATATTATTTGCTGTTAAAACCCTCAAAAATATTGAATAGCATTGTCACACGACTGCTATTGGTGGCGTTGTGTATTGTCATTTTTGGTGCTGTCATACGCGAGTATGCGCTGACCAAGTTTCTGCATGAAGAGTTGAGCACAGTCGTAAAAAAGCAACAGTTAGCGCTTGCCACTTATGTTGCTCATGATATTGATAGGAAAATCACCCAGCGTCAGATGTTGATTCAGCGTCTTGCTGTATCATTACCCATTGATCTCATCGCCCAGCCTGGGAAGTTGAGTGTTTGGCTCAAAGAGCATTACGAGTACCAGGTTCTATTTTCTGTAGGATTATTAATCGTCAGCCCGGACGGTCAGTTGCTCGCGGGTTATCCTGCCCAGAAGGGACAAGCAACCGTTCACTATTCTGATCGGGATTACATTGAAGCGGGGCGTGCCGGCCGTTCGCTCATCGGTCGCCCCGAATTGACGGGGGGCCTCAAGGAACCGATGTTACCTATAGCAGCGCCTATTTTTAACGATACCGGTAAAGTGCAGGCTATATTAGTCGGCTTTACCGCGCTGGCTGCGCCTGGGTTTATGGAGTTATTGCTCAACAAAAGCATGGATAATCCAGCAGGTTGGGTAAAAGTAGTATTTCCGAAAGATAAAATGCTCGTCACGTTTTCAGCGCTTGGCATAACACTTAAATCAACACCAGCCCCGGGCATCAACACACTTTATGACAGTGCCGTTGCGGGGTTTCGTGGCGCAGGCCTGACGACTAACTCGGGAGGTGTTGAAGTTGTTTCGGCCATGGCATCTGTGCCGAGTACGGGCTGGTTTGTTGTAGCCAGTTTGCCAAACAAAGAAGCGTTTGCATTAGTGAGTCGCGTTCAGATTTTTTTGATTAAAGGTGCCGTGGTGGCAATTTTCTTATTCGCCATTTTGTCATCAGCCGGACTGTATATAGTTTTTCGTCATCTGTTCCACGCCGTCGCCCAAGCTGACCGCATGACACGGGATGAAATACCACTGGCCCCGATACCTGTTGTTTACAACGATGAAATTGGACATCTGATTACAGCTTTCAATCGCTTGCTGCTCAAGCTGAATGAGAATCAGACCGAACTAAAAAGAATTGCTCTTCATGACCCCCTCACAGGTTTACCCAACAGAGCCTATCTCTCTGCACGGCTGCGACAAGTGTTGGCTCTGGCACAAAGGCAACATACGGTTGTGGCGTTGTTATTCATGGATTTAGATGGCTTTAAATATATTAATGACACACTGGGTCATGAGGCCGGGGACGAGGTTTTGCGCCAGGTAACGAAGCGTTTTTCAAGCATCATAAGGGAAAGCGATACGTTGGCACGGATCGGAGGCGATGAATTTATCGTTGTTGCAACTGATCTTGGCGATAACGCAGAAGATACCGCACACACAATAGCGGCCAAATGCATTGACGCACTAAGTTCTCCTTTTTTTATTGCAGGAGAAGTTTGCGTCGTGGGCGTTTCGATAGGAGTTGCTCTAGGTGATGGGGATAGCTCTTCGGATGAGCTTCTATTAGCAGCTGATCAGGTTATGTACCAAGTCAAAAAAGCCGGGCGTGGCCGGTACATGGCCTGCCGGGTCTAAACGGTTGCCGGCTCTGAACATGCTCTTCCAGCATTTACCGGGGCAGTCGAAACACTGTGCGCTAACCCCCCAGTTGCGTCCATCCGCAAATTGTTGACCATTATCAATCTGCCCCCCGTCGAACCTCTGCATTCTTGAAATCAAACCTGGAGGCATCATCAACGATGCAATCAGCTTGCTCGCCCGGGTTGCGGCAGAGCAAAGCCGGCGAATTCAAAGACCGCTACAGCGCTCAATGGCTAACGAGGGCGGGGGAACAATGAACGACACTCTTGATATTGCAGGAGCGGCAGCTGCGCTAGGGATCGGGATGCTGATTGGTCTTGAGCGCGAACGGCGCAAGGGGCGGGGGGACAGTCGCGCCTGTGCCGGCTTGCGCACGTTCACGATCACCGCATTGTTGGGCTATGGCGCGATGCAGGTCGGCGGAGGCCTGCTGGTAGGGATCGTGGCAACCGGTCTGGCATTGCTTGTCTCGGTGGCTTATTGGCGACACCAGAGTCATGACCCAGGAGTCACGAGCGAAGTCGCATTATTTTCGGTCTTAATACTCGGTGCGTTATGCAACATTGCACCGGAGCTGGCCATTGCCATGGGAGTAGTGATCGCGGGATTGCTGACCTATCGCCAGAAACTGCATCACTTTGCAATCAGTCAGTTGAGCGAAGCAGAAATACGCGACGGACTAATTTTGCTGATTGCAGCGCTCGTAGTGTTGCCACTGGTGCCGGATCGTTTCATTGGTCCCTATGCTGCCATCAATCTACGGACCATTTGCACTCTTACCGTGTTGTTGATGGTGATCGGAGCAGTGGGGCATATTGCAGTTCGTATTCTGGGTTCGCGTTACGGCTATGCAATCTCCGCCATCGCTTCCGGGTTCGCCTCAAGTACCGTAACAATTGCCAACATGGGACAGCGGGTCATCAGTGAGCCAGCGAATGTCAAAATCCTCAGCGCGGCAGCTGTCCTTTCCAATCTGGCTACCATCACGCAGATCGGCCTGATCCTTGTGGCGGTTGACCCGGCTCTTTTGCAGAGCATGTGGACGCCGTTGCTGTGCGGATTCATCAATACCGCGCTATACGGCGCTTGCTTGTTGTTTCACAACACAACAGGAGGGTGCAGTGCACCGATCAAGGTTGAAGGCGCATTCAATCTCAAGCTCGCATTGATCGTGACGCTGACCATGACCGGCATTACCCTGTTGTCATCCGCAATGCTCAGCCACTTCGGTCAGGTGGGCGTGATGCTGACCGCCACCTTTACTGGGTTTGCCGACCCGCATTCCTCGACCGCGTCCATTGCCTCCCTGGCCAAGGCAGGGCTGTTGCCGTTTTCTGCCATTGCTACTCCCACGGTAATTGCAATCAGCAGTAATTCCATCAGCAAGTGCCTGGTGGCCTGGGTCAGCGGAGGCAGACGATTTGCAGCCTACGTCATCCCGGGCCAGATATTGCTGACACTGTCTCTATGGGGGGGAGTCTGGGTGCACTGAGGGTGTTAAGCCTGGTCGTAAGACTCAAACAACAGGCGTTGCCACCGGATCTTTTAGCCTGGTACATCGCGCTGTCAGCGTGTCCGAGCAGCTCTTCGACACAGGCGCCATCGACGGGAAACAAGCTTATGCCGACGCTGATGCTGATTTCTACACGGTGTGCATCGATCATGAACGGCTGATTCATCGTGGCGACCAATTTGTTGCCCAGAGCTTCAACACTCTCCGGCGTGTCCATGCCGGTAATCATGATTGCAAACTCGTCTCCGCCTAAACGGGAGACGACATCGGAACTGCGAACAGACTGGCCAAGACGTTCAGCCACGGCATACAGCAGTTTGTCCCCACAAGCGTGCCCCATGCTGTCGTTAACGGATTTGAAATGATCCAGGTCTATGAACATTAACGCCAATGACTGACAGTGTTTACCGGCGTGATTGATCGACTGGTTGAGCAACGTCAGGAATAAACTGCGGTTCGGCAGCCCGGTCAGGGCATCGTGGAACGCCAACTGCTGCATGGCCGCGCGCTCGTCATCCATGATTTGGACGTTATGCAGGATGGCGATGAAATGGGTCACAACGCCGTGGTCGTCGAGCACTGGAGTAATCACCTGATTGACCATGCAGTTGCCTCCATCCTTGCGCCGTTCAACCATCTGCCCCCGCCAGGTCAGACCTGCCAGTATCGTCAGCCACAGATTGCAGTAGAAGCTCGTACTTTGTCTGCCCGAAGCAAGGAGATGCGGGGTTTTGCCAATCAACTCCTGCCTCGAATAGCCGCTCAGGAGGCAAAAGGCTTTATTGATCCAGACGATGCACCCTGTCCGCTCCGTGACCAATACCGGGTTAGACGCAGCATCAAACGCCCTTAACAGTAATTGCTGGTCAGTTTCGATCATTGCACCCTCCGATACCGCCATCGTTGCGCGATAGTTTAATGAAGCCTAGGTGCAAAAGGCTGGAAGGGTGTTGATCAAAATCAACTGAACGGGCGGCGTCACAAAGAGCGTCTGCAACTGATAAAGATCAAGTTGCCAGGGCACATAAAGCTCAATCTGAACACCTACTCACGCATTGAAGCGGCCTTTGGCCGAGGTGTATTATGTCCCAGACTAAGCGCTTACTGTTGATTGCCCCCCAGACAATGACTCGCACACCTGCGTTCGGGCGGGCAGGGGCATTGGCGCTTGCAATGCAATTACCGCTGCATATCGTGGCGTTTGATTATTTACAGGCCCTGGCTGTTGCAGGCCTGTTCGCCCCCGAGCAAATCAACCTTGCCCGGGACGGATACTTGCAAACCCACCGGCAATGGCTCGCAGAGCAAGCCGGCTTGATGAGCACACATGGCGTTAAAGTCACCAGTGAGGTGCTGTGGGTCCATCACCCTTATGAAGAGATACTGCACTTCGTCAATGACATGTCACTGGCGTTGATCATCAAGGATGTCCAGGAAGAAACAGCCTTGAAACGTGTCTTTTTCACGCCACTGGACTGGCAACTGTTGCGCGACTGCCCGGCCCCGGTACATCTGGTGACGCACTCACGCAACCCGCTTCCGCGCAGAGTGCTGGCAATTGTCGATGTGTTGCGCAGTGAACAGCAAGACCTGGTCTTCAATGACCAGATACTCGAAGCGGCCAGCAAGCTCGCTGAGCAATGCAATGCTCAGCTCGAACTGGTGCATGTTTATGACTGGGTCGCGGTGTATGCCATGGACATGGGGCTTGGTGTGCTCCCCTTGGCCACCGGCCTCTATGAAGCGCTTGGGGAGTCACAACATGATGCATTTACATCCCTTGCCGATCGCCACGGCGTGCCTCTTGAGCACCGTCATTTCATAGAGGGCTCGCCACTGCTGAGTATCTGTGACTTTGCCCGGGATCATGAGAGTGACGTCATCGTTATGGGTACGGTGCAGCATCGGGGCTTGAGCAAGTGGTTGGGCTCAACTGCAGAAGGTCTGTTGCAAAAGGCGCCGTGTAGCGTGCTGGCGATCAAGCCGTAGAGCGTCCGGTCACTGATGCTGAGAATCTGCTGGCAGGTTTGCCCGGCACTCGAAGAGTGTGTGTGATGAGCCAATATCAACGCTTGCTGCTGATTGCCGACCATACGCTGTATCACTCGCCAGCACTGTTACGTGCAGTGGCCCTGGCAAAGGCGTGTGATGCGGCTTTGGGCATACGTTCATTCATTGAACCTACACCCATGGTTCATTTGTGGGAAACCCGGAAGGATTTGATCGGTTCATTGGCAGTAATACGGAGCGGGCCCTGTATTCCGTGCCCGGCAGTGTGCTGGCGGTCAGACAACCGCAATAAAAAGCCAAGGTATTTCATGAACCTGTTTGCCATGCAATGACCCGACATGCTCCCTGCAGTTTCCGATTTATTGATAAAGATCAAATGCCATCCCGGACAGCCGCGGATACTTCCTCCTTTAACTCACCTTTTCGAAACCACGCTGCAGAGGAACAACCATGCGTAAATGCCTGTCCATCTCATTGCTGACTTTAATGCTGATAACAACCGCTGGGTGCAGTCATCAGCATGAACAGGAGTGGAACGCGCGTCTAGAGTCTGCAGAGGACAACGCGGCAACCGCGCGCTTGCATGCTGACGAAGCCTACTTAAAGGCCGAACAGGCCCAGCAGGCTGCCGACGAAGCCAATCAGCGAACCCGACCTACGGCCCCGAAGGTATCGCCGCACAGATGAATTCGACGCAATCTAAATCACGTCTAGCTCGCACGGGCCGCACGGTTTGGGGGCATCGCCGGCCTATCGGCAGAGGCGAATGGCGGTGTTAAAGATCAAGGTGATGGATAACTTGGTGCAGGTCGTCTGGATCGCTATGGGTCTTGAAGCCCAACGCTGAAGCCAACTGCCGCATAAGGTTGTTGCTGGAGGCATCAAGGGAATACATAGAGGTAAAACCGTTCGTGCGAGCGGCCTTGATTAAATGCTCCATCAAGAGCGTGCCCAGCCCCAGATGCTGCCAGTCATCCGCGACAGTTATCGCACATTCACATTCATCCTCGCCCGTTGCTGCATAGCGGCTTATGCCTATCTCGATCAGGCTGCCATTTTCGTGGACCAGTGCGATGTAAGCCATCCGATCGTGATTATCGATATCCATCAATTGATCGAGCATGGCAGCGCCCGGCTCATTTACCTGTGTGAGAAAGCGCATATGCCGGGACTCGGGGGACAGACGTTTGACAAAGACGACTTCCCGCTCCCGGTCATTTTCCGTCAGAGGCCGAATCAATACGTGGCGACCATCCCCGAGCGCTTCAATCCAGTGTTGTCCACCTGGCCAAGCGTAGGCTGCAGCAGCCTGGTCGTTGTGCTCTTTGACAGTCAGCATGGGGCAATCCTCTATAGGGTTTAAAAGGCTGACGCGCCATGAAAAACCGCGCGGTTCATACCTTTCTACCTCGCTGACAGCCATTGAGTCTGATCTGGATCAGATTTTCTTGACACAAAGGTGAACTATCAGCCGTTGGTGGCGGGGAGGGCGCATATTCTGCTATTGAAAAATCGCCATTCAAGTGGGCATCCGCTCTCTCACATCGGAGCCCGATGACAGCCTGCAACCAGTTGTTTGAGTCCTTCCATGTCAAGGATAGTGACGTTTCGTCCTGCGATGCTGACCAGCCCTTGATCGCGCAGGTGCGCAATGCCCCGGCAGATGGTTTCAAGTCGCAACCCCAGGTAGGAGCCGATTTCTTCCCGTCGCATTTTCAGCACGAAGCTTCTGGAAGAATAACCACGGGTACTGAAACGCAGCGACAGGTTGAGCAAAAAAGCTGCCATCCTTTCATCAGAGTTCATGTTGCCCATAAGCATCAACATGCTGTGGTCACGGACGATTTCGCGGCTAAGAAGCTTGTTGAGGTTGTGCTGCAGCGACGGCAGGTTTTGCGCCAGTTTCTCCAGTTGTGCAAAGTGGATAGGGCACACTTCGCTGTCCTCAAGGGCAAGCGCATTGCAGACATGCTCATCGGCACTGATGGCGTCCAGCCCCAGCATCTCGCCAGGAATATGAAAGCCGGTGACCTGTTCGCGCCCGTCGACTGACACCATGCTGGTTTTAAATGAACCTGTGCGGACTGCGTAAAGCGAGCGCAGTGGATCCCCGGTCCTGTAGAGCGCCACCCCTTTTTTAACCTTGAGGCGTTGCACTATCAGTGTATCCAGACGTTCGACCTCCGGCCCGGTCAAACCAATCGGCAAACACAGCTCAAGCACGCTGCAGCTGGAGCAAGCAGCCTTGAGGTGGTGAATGTGCAGAGCCAAGACTTCTGACATGGAGGTAGCGTCATCTGAGAATGTGCTCGGTAAGCATAGGGGGAGGTGAAGTTGCACATATCGCTCATTTACGTGCTTGGCGTGATAACAGACGAGCGGGTCTGAACACGTGGCCCTTCAAAGGTGCATGACGTTCACATCACACAGCCTTCGGCGACCGTTCAGCTCCCGATGCATGTACCGCAACTGGAAACACACGACATAGATGGGGGGGCTGCGCAGACGCAGGGGAGCTTAAATAAAGCGGACAGGGTGGGGGCACGGGTATCTGATATAGATCAAGCCCGCTTGAGAGCTAAGGAGGAATCTGGACAACTTCTGATACACGTTCTGGCCACGATCCACCTGACAATGAGCTGGCCAAAAAGCCCTGACAGGACGTCTGGCTTTCACGGTTCATGAGGTCTGTCATGCTGAAAATAAAGCGTATTTTGTTGATTGCCCCCACCGAAATGACCCGTACCCCGGCATTCAACCGAGCGCAGGAGCTGGCCTGTGCAACCAGAGCGTTACTGCATATTGTCGCCTTTGACTATGTGCAGACACTGGCTGTGGCCGGTTTGTTTGACTACAACGCAATGGCTCAGGCTAGGGAAGGTTATTTGCAGGTACATCGTCAGTGGCTGGAGCAACAAGCACGTTTTCAAAGGTCGGCGGGGGCGCAGGTGACCACGGAAGTTGTGTGGGCCAGATCAAGCCTGGCGCATGTGCTGGCCTATGTGAATAACTTTCGAGCCGATCTGGTGATCAAGGACACCCTACATGTCAGAGCTATTGACCGCGTATTCCATCCTCCCCTGGACTGGCAACTGCTGCGTGACTGCTCAGCGGCTGTCCATCTGGTGACCAATGGCAACAATCCAAAGCCCTTGAAAATTCTCGCGGCCATAGATCTGTCACATCTGGAGGCACTCAGCCATGGCCTTAACGAGCATATTCTTGAACTGGCCACGACGTTGACACACGCCTGTAGTGCTGACTTGCATATGGTCAACGTCAGCAATTGGTCTGTGGTGGAGCATTCCACCAAAAGTGTGCCGACTCAAAGTCTGGACGACAGTTTGCGAGACGCCGTGACCGATGCGCAGGACGAAGGCTTTGAGGTGCTTGGCGAACGCTATGACATCGAAAAAACACACCGGCATCAGCTGACTGGTATACCTCATCGGGTGATCGCTGATTACGCAAAAGGCAATGCCTTCGACATGGTTGTACTGGGTACAGGATATCAACACGGTATTGAACGATTCATCGGCAGTACCGCCGAGAACCTGCTGAACCGAAGCTCTTGCAGTTTGACAATCGTCAAGCCAGCATCCTGGCTTGATTAAGTACGCTGCCGTCACACTTGAAGTTGATAAATATCAACTGTCGGGCTTGCAAAGGAGCCATCAATAGCATTGCCATGAAAGTTCAAGGAAACGGACATGCGAATCACCTTTCTCGGAGCCGCCGGCACGGTCACAGGCAGCAAGTACCTGCTGGAACACCGCGATCAACACGTACTGATCGATTGCGGACTGTTCCAAGGCTATAAACAACTGCGCTTGCACAACTGGGATCCTTTCCAACTGCCAGTTAGTGACCTCAAAGCCATTGTATTGACCCATGCTCATCTTGATCACAGCGGCTACTTGCCCGTGCTGGTCAGAAACGGTTATTGCGGACCGGTGTATGCAACGGCTGCAACCTGTGAACTGATGAAAATCCTGTTGCTGGACAGTGGTCGTCTACAAGAGGAGGAGGCCGAGTTTGCCAATCGGCACGGTTTTTCCAGACACTCTCCGGCATTGGCGCTGTACACCGAAGAGGACGCCCGAAAAGCACTTCAATTATTGCGCCCCGTGGAATTGCATAAGAGAGTAGATATTGTTCCGGGCTTGAGCATTCTGCTGCGTTGCGCCGGACACATACTGGGGGCTGCTACAGTAGAAGTTGTGGCCGATGACGTCACGCTGGTGTGTTCAGGTGATTTGGGCAGGCCAAACGATCCGCTGATGTTTGCCCCAGAGCTCATCCCGCAGACGGACTATCTATTAGTGGAGTCGACCTACGGCGACCGTCAGCATCCTCTGGAGTCTGCGCAGGAAAAACTGGCCCAGGTCATCTGTCGCACCGCGCTGCGTCACGGTATCACTCTGGTGCCGTCGTTTGCGGTAGGACGCGCACAATTACTGATGTATCACCTGTATCAGCTCAAACTCAAACATAACATTCCGGACTTGCCGATCTACCTTAATAGCCCCATGGCAACGGATATCACCCGTTTGTATCAGCGTTTTAACAGTGAACACCGGTTGTCACTTCAAGACTGCGAAGGCATGTGCCAAGGCACTCACTTTGTCAGTTCAGTCCAAGAGTCGATCGCTCTGGACAAGCAGCTCACCCCGGCAGTCATCATTGCCGCAAGCGGCATGGCTACCGGCGGACGGGTACTTCATCACCTCAATGCACTTGCTCCCAACCCACTCAACACGCTACTGATGCCGGGTTTTCAGGCCGGAGGCACTCGCGGTGCACAAATCATTGCAGGCGCACCGTACGTGCGTATCCATGGCCAGGATGTCCCTGTAAGGGCCGAGGTCGTACCGATGCAGTCTTTGTCCGCGCATGCCGATGCCGATGAAATCCTCCAGTGGCTGCGCGGTTTCAAACGAGCACCGAAACACACCTATGTAGTACATGGAGAACCAAATGCTTCTGACACATTACGCCGGCGTATCAGCCAGGAGCTGGGCTGGTCAGTGTCAGTGCCGGAATACCGCGACAGCGCCGAGCTTTGCCGCAACGACTCGCGTTCAAAGGACGATTTGTCATGACTGACACCCACGCATCTTTCGCGTTCACCACCACGGCATAACGCAAAGCTGCCGCCCTCCTCGTACTCAAGCAGAATTACAGTTTCATCGAAGCTAGTCGCTCGCACGGACTTGGCGAATCGGCCCTGCGCCGCTGGGTTAACCAGCTTCTGCAGGAGCGCAAAGGCGTAACCCCCAAGGGGGGCCTCACAGGGTGTGGGGGTGATCATCTCATTAGGCTACCGCGCTCTTGATGTCGAAAGATCTCGAGCGTTCGCGCTGACAACAAAACCCCAAAACTCCCGATTGATCTTCAACTACATACGTTTCAGATCCCGGTATGTAAACGTCACGCATAGCTTCTAAACGGGATTGCCAGTAAGAAGCGTCGATACTCCTTGTAAGACGGCAAGGGGGGAAGGGAGAGGGTGGTCCGATAACGCTTCAAGTAGGCTTCAATGCATTCTCTCGCACGCTAATTTTCACGGCCTTGTTGCCCTTACCGACAACGTTGAACCACCAGTTTTCACCGTCGTACTCAAACGAACCCATTGTAGGCTTCCAGTTGTCCCGACCGACGAGATCCGGAGGTAGAGAGAGAAGAGGGTGGCCACAATGAATAGCGTACGCTCGCGCCTAGGATCCTCTGCAGCCATGACTTCTGCGGTCTCGATTACATAATTCCACTGGCGCGGAGTCAGCGCCTTACCAGAGCTGATCACCGTGTTGCGCTGCTTAAAGTTGGATTTTTGTTTGACGGACCGAATAGGATTGGCGTCAGCGGTCAGGCCTTCGTCGATTGTGTACTGAAAAAAACTGCCACAAACAGCAAAACTGGAATGAAAGAAACATCCAAAATGAGGTAGGAAACATGAGTTTGGATGTTTACTTCCGGGCACTTCTGAAAAATAGTGCAACCTCATAAATTCAAAAAAATAATTTCTCCTTAAGGAAAAGAAATCTTTCCCTTAAGGCTTTAAACAGTCTTAAAGTAAATAAATCTTTCCCTTGTGCGACCAGCGTACCGAACGTGAAGGCTGTATTGAGCTACTAAAGCATCAATTACGGCAGCTCAGATTGGCGCAGCTTTTTGAAGGCCTTTGGCCTGTATGACCATGTTCTTGCCTCACCTGAGACCGAGAGGTCATTGGTAAACCCCTAACAGGTGCTTACAAGGTCGATTGTCTCTGGCGCAATCACTATATGGGGTTAACCCAGGAATTTGTTAGCTAGGTACGACGTTTAAAGTCACAAGGGCTGAAAGGGCAAGTCCCCCGACTCTTTATGCTGTAAGAGCATTGCATTGTCAGCTCAACCAGCCTTCGTCAGGCAATATCGCGGACAGTCCTTGGCATGTGAGCTTCATGTTCACCAACCAGCGATGCCAATAACAATCGTCATGGAGATAGAGCAATGGAAGGGCCTAAGGAAGCTCCGATCAACTTGCCGCAACCGCGCAGTAAGTTGAAAATCCCGCTGAATTTGGCGCTATTGACCGCGAAATATCCCGTACGCGCCACCTTGGCGAGCTTGTCAGCCCATTTCTCCGTGTTACGTGCGTAATTAGCCCATACCCATCAGCTTTTTTCGAGCCATCCATAAATTGGACAAGGCAAACAGCGTGGTCAATTGAGCGGTGTTTTTCATCAGGCCGCGAAAGCGCACTTTCACATAACCGAACTGACGTTTGATCACCCGAAATGGGTGTTCGACCTTGGCCCGTGTCTGGGCCTTGAGGTACTCGATTTTGCGCTTGGCTTTGTACAGCACGCTGCGCTTGTTCAGCTTGGAATAGGTGCTGCGTCGCGCGGCGATTTGCCAAACCACTTCACGGTTTTCATGCTCTTCGCGCTTCTCGACACCGGTGTAACCAGCATCAGCGTAGACCGCGTTTTCCTCGCCGTGCAGCAGTTCGGCAACCTGAGTGACATCGGCTACATTCGCCGCGGTGCCGTGAACGTGGTGAACCAGCCCCGACTCAACGTCGGCACCAATATGGGCCTTCATTCCGAAGAAATATTGATTACCTTTCTTCGTCTGATGCATCTCTGGATCGCGTTTACCGTCCTCGTTTTTAGTCGAACTGGGCGCGTGGATAATCGTCGCATCGACGATGGTGCCCTGGCGCAGCGAGAGGCCTTTCTCCTGCAAATAACCGTTGATGACCGCCAGGATCGCCGGCGCCAACTTATGATTCTCCAGCAGGTGTCGGAAGTTCATGATCGTGGTGTCTTCAGGGATCGGCGCGCTCAGGGTCAAGTGCGCAAACTGGCGCATGGGCGTGATTTCATACAGCGCTTCTTCCATGGCAGGATCGCTCAGCGAGAACCAGTTTTGCAGCAAGTGAATGCGCAGCATGGTTTCCAGCGGATACGGTTTTCGGCCACCACCAGCCTTCGGATAATACGGCTCGATCAACGCCAGTAAACCGCTCCAGGGCACGACCTGATCCATCTCGGCGAGGAACCGTTCGCGGCGTGTTTGCTTGCGCTTGCCCGCGTATTCGAAATCGGAAAGGCTCATCTGGCTCATGACGCACTCGGGGCAGGTGGTGAGGCTGTATTTCAGCATACTTGGAGACTTGTTCGGAGTTTCCCTAAGCAAACCTCGCAGGACATGTGGAATGGGGAGGACGTGCTTGAGCCTAGCTTCATCACTATTCGCCGGCCGTTGGAAAGCGGCTTTTGCGTTGACCTGTATCTTCAGGTCTTCGAAAAAGTCTCCATGGACAAATGGCGGTCTCTGCCCGAAGACAGATGGCATCACCTAGCAACGATCGAGCCGGGCTGGATTACGATGTATCCCATCTATACCAACCCACACACTCAGCGCTATCGGAGCCCTAAGAACGGAAACGTGGGTTGCATCCTGTACAGCCATCAGTCTACGCGCGACTTTCCAAACACTCCGGATGATGCCGTGCTCTATATCGACGTCAGTCTCCCTCGCAAACTGTTTGATTCCTGTGATGAAGGGCTGGGGCTTGTGAAACAGCTCACCCCGCTCTGGCGAGGTTTGCGATTCGCTCCTGGTTTAAAAACCCTAGTCATATCGGATGATATTGACACCTCGATCACAGACGACATTGTCTTTGTGAGTGAGGCTAGGGTGGATGAATGCCGTAGAACATGCATGCGGATTACCCGGGCCCGAAAAAAGAGTGAGACGTCAGCCCAGTTGCACTGGGTGATGAGCCAGGTGTTTCCGACGCTGATGCCCAATGTGGTGTTCGAAGGCAGTCGCCCTGTACTGGTGAGCGATACGAATGCTCGTAAGGTCGGCAATACAATTGCACAAGCTGCTGTGCGAGCGCGGCGTCACCAGCTTAGGGAGATGAAAGTCGGTGTTGAGATGCTGGCGAAGGAAGCTCCACGCGAACTTTTCGAACTGCGCGCTGAGATCGAGAGGGTTACCTTGGCTGTGATGATCGAAAAGTTCGAGACCATGCTTGGCCAGAACCTCAGCGAGGGGCACTGGCAGCAGTTTTTCGAGGCCAATCTGTTCATCCTAGGGATGTTGTTCGCGCGCCCGGTGGCACTTCTGCATACTCAGTTCCATGCTCGGGGATCCATGGTCAATGGAGCTGGCGCCCACATCGGCGACCTGCTTTTCGCGCAGGGACGCGAGCTGGCCATCGTGGAGATCAAGAAGCCTTCCACCCCACTCATGCAGAGCAGGGCGTATCGCAATCGCGATGTTTTCGGCCCAAATCTGCAGCTCAGTGGAGCGATTACTCAGGTACTGCATCAGCAAGGCCTGATGCGCTCCAACTGGCTGTCACACCTGCAAGACCCGACGATGCGAGGCTTGCAACCAGACACAGCGAGGTGCGTCATCATTGCAGGTACCAAGTCAACCGAAGAGGGTCGCCGGCGCAGCTTCGAGATCTTTCGCAACGCCTGTAAGGACGTCGAGGTCGTCACCTTTGACGAGTTGCTTGGTAAGCTGCGGATGCTGGCTCAGCACCTGGCCCCCGTAGATCCAGTCGACATCCCAGACATTTTCTGAAGAGCAGGCCGCGTGAGATCTCGAATGAAGATACACAGCGAGGGAACGCCGCGGCCTATCAGATACCTGCCTGCATTCAGTGCGTTGTCCAAAACCGCTTGGAGGAGGGCGCGCACTTGTCGATCTGAAAGGCCTGGTCGACCGCTCAGGGTGGTGATCAGCGGCGTCTTCTCTTGCTTGAGACGTGTGGTCGTCGGAATTAACTAAGTCATCCCGGAATTGTTTCGACGTCTTTTGCGTAAATGGCATCCATTTGGGGTTCGTTACCACAGGATGCTTCAGCGTAGTTGTCGAATCTTCATTATCCAGAAAGCGATTGCGGATAATGGACCCAACCTAACTAGTCGGCGGTTTTTTACAAAACGCTAAAAACGCCTCAGCTTCAAGGCGCTTGAGTTCGGTGATTGGCCTTTTTAGAACATTCAACGACCACAGCAAGAGGCGCTCGACTTGACAGCGATAGGTGCTAAAAGTCAGGGGGTTTTCCGCATAATGCCGCAGGTACGCGCGCGCGGCCAGTTATCCGTCGACGGCCAGAAGCTCTTTACCGAAACTTTCCAAGTAGTCATTGACGCTGCGTATAGATGACGACCCACAGTAAAATCCTGATCTGGAAAATCATCATGGGATTCAAATGCAACGGTCACATCAGCAGCATGTCGCCTGCAGGAAGCGATGAACAAGGAGGCATGCAGAACCAATCACTAGAGTTGCACATTTGCACAAATTCTTACCACACAGTTTCAAATTTGCGGACAAAAAGGCAACACCAGGGGTGTTGAGACTCGAAAATTCTCAAATTCGCGCAGTCGCAAGGCGGTCTAATATCAGTGTGCTCCAGGCGCTTACCGGAACAGAGGGTAAAAATCAAAAATGGTGTGCAGCTTTACCATTTCTTAGAATTACTAGCCGGATTTTCTGAGATTTAGTTCGGTGTGCTTGGAAACAGACAGCGTGTCTCTGCAGAGAGATACGTGATTTAACATAATATACATTATGCGTAATAACCACTAAGCGTATCAGGGTCAGCGGTGGTCAGATTTCAAACCTGTAAATACGCCACAGGGCCAATCCGGTCCCATCGATCAGTTCGACCATCTCTCGTGCTTTGCCATGCAGGTTGCCTGGATCAATGCATGGCCATTGGTTTGCTGCATAATCCCCAGCTTTGCACTGCACTGGTCTGCGCACAAACCACAATGGAATGGACACATGATACGAGCATTTGAACATCGCGACATGGAACGGGTTCTGGACATCTGGCTAAGCGCATCCATCAAGGCCCATGACTTTATCGACGCTTCCTACTGGCAATCACATTTAGAGGCGATGCGTGACGTTTACATCCCGGCTTCTGAGACCTATGTGATTGAAGACCAATCCCGGGTTCTGGGGTTTTGTTGTCTGCTGGGCAATCAACTGGCAGCGCTGTTTGTCGATCCCGACCAGCAAGGCAAAGGCCTGGGCAAGCAATTGCTCGGGCATGTAAAAAGCCAGCGCGATGAGCTGACACTGGCTGTTTACAAGGAGAATTCGCCCAGTTTCGCCTTTTATCAGTCCCAAGGCTTTGGGGTGGTCAAGGAGCAGATTGACGAGCAAACAGGCCGTAGTGAGTACCTGATGGCGTACAAAGCCTGAACCGAGAACCTTGAAATGGGCTCTGCGGTCTGTTTTCCCGCCGTTTTATTCGCTCCGGAGACCGTTTCAAGCCCGGTAGACATGGCTGCCAAATAAGAGGTCAGTCCATGCATTGTCCGCCTGCCAAGCCCTGGCACCACTGCCCCGCACATAACCAAATAGAATAACTAAACTAAAGAACTATTTAGTATAGTTATAAATAACACCTTTTTATGCCTCTTTCCCTCACCTCCGTCCCGCTCAAGGCGCATCCAAAAAACCGGCGCTTGTACTGATTACACAGGCCAGGAGCAACTATGCTTTGGCTTTGCCACTGCCCGCTGAGCGTGAGGGATGCAAAATGACCCGCCCCACTGAGCCTGATCCGATCTATGCGCTCGACACCCCAGAGCGAACCCGCCCCAGCAATTACCCGCAGCCCTTCGCTTCCCTGATGCTGGGCCGTTCCAAGCGGCCCCTGGGAGATCTGTTCAATCTGAAAAATTTTGGCGTGAATCTCATCCACCTTCCCCCGGGGAGCCTTTCGGCGCTTCATCATTCGCACTCGCAGCAGGATGAATTTATCTATGTGCTGGAAGGTCATCCCACCCTGCTTCGAGGGGATGACACGCTGCAACTGGCCCCGGGGATGGTCGCAGGCTTTCCCGCCAAAGGCCTTGCCCACCATCTGGAGAACAGGACGGACGCCGTCTGCGTCATTCTGGAAGTCGGCGACCGCAGCCCAGGCGATTGCGTGACCTACCCCTCTGACGATCTGCAGGCCATTACGCAGGCTGATGGCAAATGGCATTTCGCCCATAAAGATGGCACCCCCTACGCGTGAGGGCACTGACAATTTGTCGCAGGGCCGTGTTTTTGTTAAAGTTAGGAAACTAACTGTTTAGTACAAAACTATTTCGACCTTTCCTCGCTCTGTTGACTCGCCCTGCATGGGCCACGACGACGTGAAGAATCACCGAACGCGCCTGCTCCTGCCCTGCAAGCCGCTACAGTTAAACGCTATACCCTCCTCCCAACCGTTCATGCATCAATAGGGTCATGAAAAATGATTAACTCTCAACCTTCGGCAGCTGTAAGCCGTTGGCCCATCTGGGTCGCCGCTCTCGGTGTGCTTGTTTTCGGCTTGCTCTATGTAGCCGGCGGCGGTTACCTCGCCACGCTGGGTGGCAGCCTTTACTTCCTGCTCGCAGGCCTGGGGATGGTTGCCTCGTCCATTCTCCTGTTCAAAAAGCGCCTTGCAGGTGCCTGGCTATTCGCCGCCGTCATGGTTGCCAGTGTTATCTGGGCAGTGGTCGACGCCGGACTGGTGTTCTGGCCGCTGGTTTCACGCCTGTTCGCCCTCGCGGTACTGAGCCTGGTCGTGGCGCTGGTTTACCCGACTCTGCGCAAGGCCAACGGACTCAACGGCAACGCTGGCTACGCGCTCGGCGCAGTGCTGGCAGTGGCCATCGTTGCCGGTGCCTGGGGGATGTTTCAGCCCCACGCTTCGGTCGCGCCAACCGGCAACGGTCCCGGCCTGACCAAGGTTGATCCGGACAAGGCCCAGAAAGACTGGGCACACTACGGTAACGACGAGGGCGGCAGCCGCTTCGCGGCACTGGACCAGATCAACCGCAGCAACGTGTCCAAACTGGTTCCAGCCTGGACTTACCAGACCGGCGACGTGGCCATCAGCAACGGCAACGGTGCGGAAGATCAAATGACCCCGCTGCAAGTGGGCGACAAGGTTTTCATCTGCACACCGCACAACAACCTCATTGCCCTGGACGCCGACACGGGTAAAGAGCTGTGGAAAAACAACATCAATGCACAGGCCGCAGTCTGGCAGCGTTGCCGTGGCCTGGCCTATTTTGACGCCACTGGCGCCGTCACCCAGCCTACCGATGGCAGCACTCCGGCAGCGGCCGTCAGCGTTGCCCCCGGTGCTGCGTGCCAGCGTCGGCTGTTGACCAATACCATCGATGCACGCCTGATTGCTGTGGACGCGGATACCGGCCAGTTCTGCCCGGACTTCGGCACCAATGGTCAGGTTGATCTCAAAAACGGGCTGGGCAATGTGCCTGACTCCTACTACCAGCTGTCGTCAGCGCCGTTGATGGCTGGCACCACAGTGGTGGTGGGCGGCCGTGTTGCCGATAACGTGCAAACCGACATGCCAGGCGGCGTTATCCGCGGTTTCGACGTGATCACGGGCGCCATGCGCTGGGCTTTTGATCCGGGCAATCCAGAAGACAAACACGCACCGGCCGACGGCAAGACCTACGTTCGAAGCACGCCTAACAGCTGGGCGCCGATGTCCTACGACCCGCTGATGAACACCGTGTTTTTGCCGATGGGCAGTTCGTCCACCGATATCTATGGTGTGGAACGTACCGCTCTGAATCACAAGTACGGCGCATCCGTATTGGCGCTTAACGCGACCACCGGTGAAGAAAAATGGGTGTACCAGACCGTCCACAATGACTTGTGGGACTTCGATCTGCCGATGCAGCCAAGCCTGATCGACTTTGCCAAGCCAGATGGCAGCAAGGTGCCTGCCCTGGTGATCGGTACCAAGGCCGGTCAGATTTTTGTGCTGGATCGTCACACGGGTCAGCCACTGACCAAAGTCGAAGAAGTTGCGGTCAAACCGTCGAACATCCCTGATGAGCCCTACTCGCTGACTCAACCTAAGTCCGTGGGCATGCCTCAGATTGGCGCGCAGACACTGACTGAATCTGACATGTGGGGTGCCACCCCCTTCGACCAGATGCTGTGCCGTATCTCGTTCAAGAAAATGCGTTACGAAGGCCTGTACACCGCGCCGGGCACTGACGTGTCGCTGAGCTTCCCGGGGTCGCTGGGTGGCATGAACTGGGGCAGCCTGTCGACTGACCCGGTACACGGCTTTATCTTCGTCAACGATATGCGTTTGGGCTTGTGGGTTCAGATGGTGCCGCAACAAAAAGACGCCAAGGCTTCTTCCGGCGGTGAAGCACTGAACACCGGCATGGGCGCAGTACCGCTCAAGGGCACGCCTTATGCCGTGAACAAGAACCGCTTCCTGTCGGTGGCAGGCATTCCGTGCCAGGCACCGCCTTTCGGGACGCTGACGGCCATCGACATGAAGACCCAGAAAATCGCCTGGCAAGTGCCAGTCGGCACCGTTCAGGACACCGGTCCGATGGGTATCAAAATGGGTCTGCAACTGCCA
This sequence comes from Pseudomonas sp. RL_5y_Pfl2_69, assembly GCF_963970465.1. Taxonomy (NCBI): domain Bacteria; kingdom Pseudomonadati; phylum Pseudomonadota; class Gammaproteobacteria; order Pseudomonadales; family Pseudomonadaceae; genus Pseudomonas; species Pseudomonas sp. RL_5y_Pfl2_69. Next base: position 112,796 of record NZ_CAXAOU010000009.1, read on the forward strand.
ATCGGCATGCCGACGCTGGGCGGTACGCTGTCCACTCAAGGTGGCCTGGTGTTTATCGCCGGGACCCAGGACTACTACTTGCGCGCCTTTAACTCGGCCAACGGTGAAGAAGCCTGGAAAGCCCGCTTGCCAGTCGGCAGCCAGGGCGGCCCGATGACCTTTGTATCGCCTAAAACAGGCAAGCAATACATCGTCATCACCGCCGGTGGTGCACGCCAGTCGCCTGATCGTGGCGATTACGTGATCGCTTACGCGCTGCCTGACAGCCAGTAAACACTAGCCTTGTGGGAGGCAATACCTCGGTCTGATTGACCGAGGTATTGCCATCGCGGGCAAGCCCGGCTCCCACAGGTTCTATGTTTAAGCCAAAACCTCTGCAGGCTTGCTCAGCAACACCCGCGTCACTCGACGCTCTTCTACCTCGACCACAGTCATGGTCCAGCCTTCCCACTCCAGCTTGTCGCCAATCATCGGCAGGCGATCCAGCAAACTCATGACCATCCCGGCTATTGTCTGATAGTCATCCGTAGCCTTGGCCGCAAAGCCAATGTGCTGACGGATCTGGCTCAGGTTCAATGCACCACTGACCAGGTAACCATCCTCGCGGGCAACGATATTGGGCCCTTCGATCTCGCTGGCATCCGGCAGTTCGCCGGCAATGGACTCCAGAATGTCGGTCATGGTCAACAGGCCGATAAAGTCACCGAACTCGTTGATGACGAACGCAATGTGCGTCGACTCTTTGCGCATCTGCTCCAGAGCATTGAGTATCGTGAAACTGTCCAGCAGGTTGATGGCCTTGCGGGCCATGGCTTCCAGATCAGGTTCGTGACCTGCCAACAGCTCTTTGAGCAATTCCTTTTTATGAATAAAGCCCAGCGGCTCGTCAACCCGGCCTTCGCGGATAAGCGGCAGTCGAGAGTACGACGAGTGCATCAGCGTCGTACGAATGGTGTCTGCTGAATCCGCGAGGTCGATATGATCGATCTCGGCCCGAGGCGTCATCACGGTACGAATCGGGCGCTCTGCCAGTTGCAGTACGCCACTGATCATCACGCGTTCGCGCCGGTGGAAAACTTCCTTGTCTTCGCCACCTTCAAGCATGTCAGCAATGTCTTCGCCCACTTCATCTGCATTCAAGGTACGACCGCCCAGCAAACGCAAGACTGCATGAGCCGTACGCTCGCGCATCGGGCGCAGGCCCTGCACGCTTTTCTTGCGACGCGCACGGGCAATCTGGTTCAGCACTTCGATCAGAATCGAGAAGCCGATGGCTGCATACAGGTAGCCCTTGGGAATGTGGAAGCCCAGGCCTTCGGCGGTCAGGCTGAAGCCGATCATCATCAGGAAGCCCAGACACAGCATGATCACTGTCGGATGACTGTTGACGAATTTGGTCAGGGGTTTGCTGGCAATGATCATCAAGCCGATCGAGAACACCACCGCGATCATCATCACCGACAGGTGTTCAACCATGCCCACAGCAGTTACCACCGCATCCAGGGAGAACACGGCATCGAGCACCACAATCTGCGCCACGATCGGCCAGAACATGGCGTAGCCCATGTTTGATGTACGTTCGGCCACATGCCCTTCCAGTCGTTCATGCAACTCCATCGTGGCCTTGAACAACAGGAACAGACCACCGAACAGCATGATCAGGTCGCGACCCGAGAACGATTTGTCGAACACTTCAAACAACGGCGCCGTCAGCGTGACGATCCACGAGATGCTGGCCAGCAGGCCCAGGCGCATCACCAGTGCAAGCGTAAGACCGATCACCCGGGCACGGTCGCGCTGCTCCGGCGGCAACTTGTCCGCCAGAATGGCGATAAACACCAGGTTATCAATGCCCAGTACCAGTTCGAGCACAATCAACGTCAACAGGCCGAGCCAGGCCGTGGGATCTGCAATCCATTCCATAGGTATCAGTCAATCTCACGAAGGTTCAGGGTTAACGACGAGCGCGCACGGGCAAGCGTAGCAGCGGATGTGCTATCGCAAAACGGAGGGCTGGAGAAAGGTAAAGCACGCTCGACAGAGGTGATCAAGCGAAGAAGGGGCGCAGGCTCAGAGCTGCGACTGGGTGGTTCCTGTAGGGCGTTCATACAAACCTGTATTGAATTGGGGAGGCAATCCTACAGCGATTTATAAATATTCCTGCGAGAAGACTTATTACAAAATTTAACAAGTCTCCCCCCTCCTCCATTATCACTCGGCCTGCCGGGCAAACCATTGCAGCACTTCGGAACACGCCGGATGGGAGTTCGCCGATGGCTGCAGGCACAGCGAATAGTTGCCACCGGTCTTTAACGGCTCGCCGAACGGGACAATCAACACCCCGCGCTGAATGGACTCTGCGGCCAGGGTCATGTCGGTCACCGCCACACCCAGGCCCCGCGCTGCGGCATCCAGTGCCAGCTCGTCGAGATTGAACGGAATATGCCTGTAGGCCTGCAGCGATTTGCCGCCGTTCGCTGCCAGCCAGTCAATCCAGGCTTGCTGGTCGGCCGAGCGATGCAACAGCGCAAAGTGCACAAGCTGCTCCATTGACGTCAGCGGGCCCAGACCCGGCGCGCACACTGGCACCAGTGCTTCGTCAAAGAGCGCCATACAGGCCGGATCGTTCGAAGGCCGCGCCAGATAAAGGATATAGGCGTCACTGTCGCTGGCCGGTTCGACAATTTCGGTCGCTACCGTCTCAATCGACAAGGCGATATCCGGATGCTGCAGGTAAAAGTCGCTCAGCTTTGGCAGTAACCAGCGAACGGCCAGCGAAACATGCATGCGAATTCGAAAGGGCCGTTTTTGCGGCGAAATCCGGTCTTCGAGCACTTTCAATTGCTCAAGAATACTGCGGGCACTGGCCAGTACCTGCTCCCCTTCCCCTGTCATGCGCACGTTGCGGCTGGTTCGGGCAAACAGTGCAACACCGAAATGCGCTTCAAGTTGCTGAATCTTGCGGCTGACAGCACTTTGAGTCAGGCACAGGGTTTGCGCGGCCTGAGTGAAGCTGCCCGAGTCTGCAACCTCGACCAGCGCCTGCAATCCCTGGAGCGAGGGTACGTGACGGATTTTATCCATGCGTTTTCAGAATCAATCAATGAATTTATAACGTTGGATATATCACCTGTCACCGCCTAAATTCAAGCTATAGAGAGCGCTACCTGCTAGCAGTCATGCGATTAGTGCATGAATTAACGCCAGGGTGCGGTCAGAACAACAGTCAAACGAGGTGAACCGTGAAAAATGAATGTGGCTGGATTGCGCTCGCAGGGAGCTCCCCTTGCCGTGATCACCTCAAAGGCTCAGAGAAAGCCGACTGGCTCATTATCGGTGCTGGCATCACCGGCCTGAGTGCGGCCCATTCACTGGCTGAACTGCACCCAGAGGCACGCATCGTGATTGTCGACAGGCAACGGGCGGCCCAGGGCGCTTCGGCGCGTAACTCCGGATATGCCGTGGCCCACGAAAATCCGGGCGACGATGAGCTGATCGGCAAAAGCGGGTTTGCAGGGTTTGCAGTGGACTCATCCATTGGCCAGGCAGCGGGTGAAGAAGTGCGCATGCGCATTGCACGCCACGGCATCGAGTGCGAGTACCGGGACTCGGGTTACTACTTCGCCGTCAATGACCCGCGCAAGCTGAACCATGTCGAAGCCAAACTCAACACCCTGAGCGCTGTGGGCGCGTCTGCGCAATTTCTGGAAGGCGCGCAACTGGCACAAAAGCTCGGCACCCGGCATTACCAGGCCGCGATCTGGTGCGGCAATGGCAATGCCTTGCTGCAGCCCGCCAAGTACGTGAAAGGCCTGCTGGATTCATTGCCGGCCAATGTCACCCTGTTTGAAAACACCGAGATCACCGGTCTTGAGCGCCTCAGTGGCGGGCGGATTCGAGCCGCAGGCACCCAGGGCAGCATCGAGGCTACCCAGGTGCTGGTGTGCCTGAATGCATTTATCCCCCGAGCCGGAATCGACAACAGCGCGACCTTCCCGATGGAACTGAGCGCCAGCCTGACCCGACCGCTGACGGACAAGGAATACCAGGCCATCGGCAGTGTTGAGCCTTGGGGTGTGCTGTCGACCCGTCCGTTGGGCGCCACGGTACGACTGACTCCGGATCGCAGGGTGATGATCCGCAACACGGCGGAGTACCGGACCCGGGATCTATCCGACAGCGATCTGATTCAGCGTCGCAAGCACCACGTAGTGGGCCTGCAGCGTCGCTTCCCCGGACTCGGCGAGCAAGACATTCACTACACCTGGACCGGCCACCTGAGCGCTACACGCAGCGGCCAGCCTTACTTTGCCAAGGTCGAAGAAGGGGTTTATGCCGTAGCCGGATGCAATGGCTCCGGCGTAGCCCGCGGCACTTTGTGGGGGCGTCTGCTCGCCGAAATGGCATCTGGCGCCAGCTCTGCGCTGCTGCAGTCGGTCATGGACAGAGCCCAGCCAGGCTGGCTTCCACCCCGCCCGTTCTTTGATATCGGTGCAGTGCTGCGAATGCGCATGGAAGCGGTCAGGGCCAAAACAGAAATCTGAAACTTTCACACCACAAAAGAATAAAAGCTCCTTGAAAAGGTGATTGAACATGCACATCAACTCGGTTTCCCTTGCGGTCATGCTTGCAGCGTTTTCCACAGCCAGCCTGGCGGACGAGAGCGTCAATATTTCCAACTGGAACGGCTATATCGCCGACGACACCCTGACCACCTTCACCAAGGAAACAGGGATCAAGGCAACGTACGACATTCACGACAGCAACGAAGTCCTGGAATCCAAGTTGATGACCGGCAATACCGGTTATGACGTGGTCAGCCCTTCAAACCATTTCCTGTCTCGCCTGATCAAGGCCGGTGCCATCCAGAAACTGGACCGCAGCCAGCTGCCCAACTGGAAAAACCTTGATCCGGTCTTGATGAAAAAGCTTGAAGTCAACGACCCCGGCAACCAGTACGGCTACCCCTACATGTGGGGAACGGCGGGGATTGGCTACAACGTCGAGAAGATCAAGGCCATTTTCGGCACGACCGATGTCACCCAGTCCTGGAGCCTGTTTTTTGATGAAAACAACATCAAAAAACTCAGCCAGTGCGGGGTCGCGATCATCGACAACCCGACGCAAGTGCTGCCCATCACGCTTAACTACCTGGGCTTGCCACACCACAGCCACGAGCCGGACGATTACAAGAAAGCCGAGCAGGCGCTGTTGAAAATCCGGCCCTATGTTCAGTACTTTCACGCGTCCAAATACATCAGCGATCTGGCAAACGGCAATATCTGTGCGGTGATCGGCTTCAACGGTGACGTGGTGCAGGCAGCGGCCAGCGCCAAGGAAGCCAAGAACGGAATCAATATTGCGTACTCGATTCCAAAGGAAGGCTCCACATTGTGGCTCGACATGGTGGTCATGCCCAAAAGCGCGCCCCATGAGAAGAATGCCTACACCTACATGAACTACCTGCTGGCCCCGCAAGTGATTGCCAATATCAGCAACCAGATCCACTACGCCAACCCTAATCAGGCGGCGGATGCGTACTTGTCCCCAGACGTGAAACAAGACCCGGCGATCTACCCGTCCAAGGAAGTGATCGACACCCTGTTCACCGTAGAAGACCTGCCGGCCAAGGTTGCCCGCTTGACCACCCGGCTGTGGACCAAGCTTAAAACCAACACCTGACGAACCTGTGGGAGCGGGCTTGCTCGCGATAGCATCAAATGCCAGCACCCGCATCCCGCAAGGCTGGTGCTACAACAAAAACCGGTCTATCACATTGCGCCGTTCATTGTCATCTCGCACGTCATAGCTGACGGTGGTGGCAATGTTGGCGTGGTGGGCCAGTTTTTGCGCAATGGATACGTCGTACTCTTCAATCACGCGGGTAATGAACGAACGGCGAAAGTCGTGGGGCATGATGTCTACCCCCACCTGCCTGCCCCGCTGCTTGGCAATGTAGTAAATCGCATGCTTGGTAATGCGCTCGCGGGTGATGTGATTGCCGCGGCGGATGCGATTGAACAGAAACGCATCATCGCTCACGCCTTCCGGCAGATGGGCCCGACGAAACGCCAGCCACGCCTCAAGCTTTTCAAAGGCCCAGGCCGGAGCGAACTTGATCAGTTCCTTGTTGCCTTTGCCCAATACCTGCAAGCTGCGCTGCTCCACATCGACCTGACTAAGGTCCATGTTCACCGACTCCGATTTGCGCATCCCCGAGCCGTACAGAATCGCGATAATCGCAGCATCCCTGAGCCCTTGCGGACGCGGATCTGCCGCACAGACATCCATCAGTTCGCGGATCAGGTTGCGTCGCAGGTTGCGCCCCTTGACCAGACGCGAGCCGCCGCCTGCCTTCACTGCGCGAATCTTCAACAAATGATCCTGGGTAATCAGGCTCTGCTGCCAGGCCTGATTCATGACGCCGCGAATGGCATTGACGTACAGCGATGAGGTATTGGGCGCGTAGCCGTCCTCGCGCAATGCTGCCACCAGTGCAGTGATATGCCCGGGTTGCAAGTGATGCCAAGGGAATTCGTCAATCGCCACGTCTTCAGCGCCCAGCCGGTCTGCCGCCTCCTGCAAGACATAGCGCATGGTTTGCCGGCTGGAGGGAGCAAGCCGCTGAAGATAAAGCGCCACAGGTGTTTGAACCTGATTTAACTCAATGGCTGATACCAGGGTTACTGCAGGGTCAATAGTCGACACAACCAATCTCGATACGGGTTGAAACACGTCTCAATATAACCCATAGCCATGATAATTCAGCGCACTTATAGCGTTTTGATCAGTTGTCAAATCCCCGCGCCAGCATCAGGGCCACACCCAAGAGCATCACTGCCGTCGCCCTTTGCAACAACACCTGCCGCGACGGGCTTTGCAGCACACGGCGAATCCGCTGGCCGAAGTAGCAATACAAACAGCCGCTGGCGAACTGCAACAGCAAAAACGCCAGCCCCAGCACGATCAGGTCCTGGGCCCGAGTGGCACTGCCCTGCCCGGCAAACTGCGGGAACACTGCGCTGAACATGACGATGGTTTTCGGGTTCGAGAAACCGGTGAGCAAGCCCTTGCCAAATCGGCCCTTAAAGCCGCTGTCCAGGGTTGTCGTGCGATCCAGCGCCAGCCCGTTGCTGTTCCATTGCCGCCAGGCCAGATACAGCAAGTACGCCACTCCGATGTATTGAAGTGCACGGCTGATCAGTGGATTGCCTTTGATCAACTCGGCAAACCCGACGGCAAAAATCAGGATCGACACCAGATACGCCGCACTGGCGCCCAACTGCACCGGCATTGAACGCTTCAAGCCTTCCTGCATACCAAAACCCATCAGTAACAGGGTCATGGGGCCAGGACTGAAGGTCATGGTGGCGCAGAACACCAGAAAATAAGAAAAGGAAACCAGTGTGAGTTGTGTGGCCATTTCGATCGTTACATCCCGCAATCAACGCTCGAACCTGTGCGAGCGACACCGCAGTCTAGGCAGGACGTAGCCGAATGGGCAGATCAACCAACGGCAAACTTTACCGACCTTTACTGGTAACATCACCGGCAAAGTATGAGGTCCTGCATGCACTTACCCAGCGTTTCGTTTCAGCCCGGCATTCCCAAGGTCCAGCAGATTGTTGATGCGCTGGGCCAGGCCATCGATCAGGGTCAGTTCAGCCCCGGCAGTAAACTGCCTTCAGCGCGGCTGATGACCCAACACTGGGGTGTCAGCAAGTTCACCCTGATTGAGGCGCTGGATCGCTTGCGCGGCCAAGGTCGGATTACCTCCAGTCAGGGGCTGGGCTATTTCGTGGCGTCGAAAGCACCTGTGGCCAGACGCGCCATTGGTCTTGATCTGTTGCCACAGGATTTGAGCAGCGTCCTGCGCCGTTCCCTGACCGGCGCCAGCGGTGCCCTGCGCCCGGGAAGCGGGCATCTGCCTGAAAGCTGGCTGGAGTCCAGTGCCCTGCGTGCCAGCGTGCGCCAGCTCAGCCGCTCGCTAACCTTGCGCCTGACCGGCTATGGCGATCCGGCGGGGTATCTGCCATTGCGCCAGGCTTTGCAGCAGAAGCTGTTGGGCCAAGGCCTGGATGTGGGTATCGAGCAGATCATCACGACCGCCAATACCGTGCTGGCACTGGACATGCTGCTGCGCCTGCGCGTGCGGCCCGGTGATACGGTGCTGCTGGATATGCCCTGCTATTTCAATTTTCACGCCAATCTGGCCTTGCACGGCGTGCGCGTAGTGACGCTGGAGCGCACCGCCCAAGGGCTTGACCTGCAAGCCCTGGAAAATCTGTTCATCCAGCACCGCCCCACGCTTTACCTGACCACGGGGCTGCTGCACAACCCGACCGGCCACTCCTTTACGCCGAGCCAGGCTTACGGCCTGCTGGAACTTGCCAAGCGCCATGACTGCTCAATTATCGAAGACGACCTCTATGGCGACTTGCACCCCGAACCGCCTCCGCGGCTGGTGGCTCTGGCAGGCGTAGAGCAAGTGACCTACCTGAGCGGCTTTTCGAAAACCCTCAGTGCCAACTTGCGGGTGAGCTTTGTGGTGGCCACCCCCCAAATGGCCGCCGAGTTGACCCACATGAAGCTGATGTGCGGCGGGATCACTTCGGAAATGCTCGAACAGGTGGTGTGCTCGATGCTCAATGACGGCACTTATCACAAGCACCGCAAGCGCGTGGTGCAAGGCCTGCTGGTCAGCGGTGCACGCGTGGCTGCATGGCTGCGGGGGCTGGGCTTCACATTGAGCGTGCCCTATGCGGGCGGCATGTTTATCTGGGTCACGCTGCCTGCCGGGCTGGATGCAGAAACACTGGCGCAGCAGGCGCTTGCCCGTGACCTGGTACTCGCCCCCGGCATACTGTTCGGTTTCGACCCCCGGTTGCGCCGCTGCATGCGCTTCAACGTCGCCCATACCGATACGCCCGCTGTCATGGCCGCCTTTGAGGCTTTACTGGCTAGCGCAACCTGAGCGGATCGACCAAACCGGCTGCGATGGCCATGCCCACCAGATCCGGCAAATGTCGGGCCTGCATACGCTTCATCACCCGGGAGCGATACAGGTCGATGGTCTTGACGCTTACCGCCAGTTGCTCGGCAATTTCACGGGTGGTGTAGCCCTTGACCAAGGGCAGGAGCACATCCCGCTCACGGGGCGTCAGGCTGTCCAGTCGCGCCTCCAGCTGCGTCTGCTCCAGGGTTGCCGTTTGCTGTGCGTTGCCGCCGCTGAGGGCCTGCTGCACGCTATCGAGCAGCAACTGCTGGTTATAGGGCTTCTCGATAAAATCATGGGCGCCCGCCTTGAAAGCACGTACCACGATCGGCACATCGGCGTGGCCACTGACAAAAATCACCGGCATCTTGATCCCGCGGTCCTGAAGCGCTTGTTGCACGTTAAGGCCGCCCATTGCCGGCATGCGGACATCCAGCACCACACAGGCGCTGAGCGATGGATCGCACGCCTGCAGAAACGCTTGCCCACTGGTGAACGCCAGCGCATTCAGGCCCACGGACTCCAGTAGCCAGACGGTCGAGTCAAGCATGCCCTGATCGTCATCCACCACGTACACCACAGACCGGGTTTGGGTTGTCATGTTGCCTCTCTTGTTGGTTTGAGTGATGCCATCAACGGCAAGCTGCAGCACATCAATAAGCCGTCGGGTTGTGGCCGGGCGTCGAGTTCACCGCCGAAGCCTTCAATGATGCTGCGACTCATTGACAGCCCCAGTCCCAGCCCATCCACCTTGCTGGTGTAAAACGGCGTAAACAGTTGCTCAAGCTGCCCGGCACTGACACCCGGCCCCTGATCCTGCACGCTGATCTGCAGGACCCCGCCCGCGATGGTCTGCGCCTGCAGGGTAATGCGTGAAGCCTGGCCGGGATGCTGCTCGCTGTTGGCGTCTATGGCATTGCGCAACAGGTTGAGCAGCACTTGCTCCAGAAGCACACGATCGACATATACCCGCCCGAGGTTGTCCGGTAATTGCTGCTCAATGTCCACATTGCGTTCCCGGGCCTCCCAGGCACATAGACTCACGGCCTGACGCGCCACCTCGCTGACATCCAGCGCTTGCAGGTTACGTCGCCCCTTGCGCAGAAAACTGCGCAGACGCTTGATCACTTCAGAGGCATGGTTGGCATGCAGATTGATCCGCTCCAGCCCCTGGGCCACACGCGCTACAGCCTCAGGATTGCTGGCCAGGGTCTGCAGGTAACGCTGGCTAGCGTTGGCGTAATTGACCACGGCCGCCAGGGGTTGGTTGATTTCATGGGCGATGCCTGACGCCAGCTCACCGAGGGTGATCAACCGTGTCGTGTGAGCCATCTCGTCCTGATGATGACGCTGCTGGGCTTCGCGCAACTCACGCTCGCGCATATCCCGGGCAACCAGAGAGAAAAACCGTTCGCCTGCGGTCGATCGATGGGCCAGCAGCAATAGCGACACAGGCACCGAAGGCTCGCCATTCAAAGGCTGCAGACGGGTTTCAGTACTCCATAGACCCTGCTGCTCGGCACTGCTCCAGCCACTGGACTCCAGCATCGCCAGGGTGTGAGCCGTCAGAAACGCGGCCAATGAAGGCATGCCCTGTGCGGGCAACAGGCCGAGGATGCGCCGGGCCGCCGGATTGAGATAAGACACTCCGCCCGCGGGGTCGATAAACAGCACAGGGTCAGGGTTGGCCTCCACCACATCGGCCAGACGCCGCTTGTTCTCTTCAGCCTGGATACGGGCAGTGATATCCCGCGACACACTGACCACTTCAACCACCGCCCCGGTATACGTTTCACGGATTGCCCGGCTTGCGGTTTCAAACCACAGGTAATGCCCCCCGTGATGGCGAATGCGATAAGTCATGGTGTGATAGCCATCGAGTTGCAGGGCATCCCGGGCCTGGCGCAGCGCCAGCTTGAGATCGTGTGCATGGAACAGGCGTTGGGCCCGGGTGCCGCGCAGTGTCTCGGGCCAGTAACCGAGCAGGGTCCAGGACGCCGGGGAGGCATCCAGGAAGCGCCCGTCCGGGGTGTGACGTGAGATCAGGTCAGTGGTGTTTTCGGTAATCAGCCGGTAAAGGCGCCTGGCCTTGGCCGCTTCACGCCCCGCCAGCAACTCTGTACTCGCCTCGCGACCTCGGGCCACGACACACTGGCTATCGGGATCTGGAATCAGTGTCCAGAGCCATACCTGTTGATCCCATTGTGCTTCTACCTGCTCTATGGCCCTGTCCTGTTGCAGGCAGGCCCGAACCAGTTCGGGCAGATTGCCAGGCAACAGGTTACTCACGCTGCTCAGCAACGCGCCCTTCAGCAGACCGGTCAACGCCCGGTTCGCCGTCAGCGGCAAGCCGTCTGCGTCAAGCACTACAGTGGGTTGGGGATCATGGGGCAGCAGGGTTGGCGGCATTCGGCATCCTGACGGTTGGGCAGCGGTTAGCCATATAGTACAACTACTATAGTGCTTAGGTATTACTTCCATATCAAACCCAGAGTGGGCTATAAGTCAGACCGGACATAAAACTGACCCGCTCGCCATTGGCAGAGCAGGCAGCCATAGAGCTAACAATCAGCCACCGGAATGACCCTCATGTCGATTTTTGAGCACGGCCTTGAGCCGACTGCCGTAAACCATATTGCCCTGACCCCCCTGAGCTTCATCGAACGCACCGCCAACGTCTACCCCGACTACCCTGCCGTCATTCACGGCTCCATTCGCCGCACGTGGGCGCAGACGTACAGCCGGTGTCGCCGACTGGCGTGCGCACTTGCCGGGCGCGGGATTGGCCAGGGCGATACGGTGGCGGTGATGTTGCCCAACATCCCGGCCATGCTCGAGGCGCATTTTGCGGTGCCCATGATCGGCGCAGTGCTCAACGCCCTGAACGTACGCCTGGACGCTGAAGCCATTGCCTTCATGCTGGCCCACGGCGAAGCCAAGGTGTTGATTGCCGACCGCGAATTCCATGACGTGGTCCATGCCGCTGTCGCCATGCTCGACCATCCGCCGCTGATCATCGATGTCGATGACCCAGAATATGGCGAAGGCCAGCCTGTCAGCACACTGGACTATGAAGCACTGCTGGCTGAAGGCGACCCCGAGTATGACTGGCAGTGGCCCGCAGACGAGTGGCAGGCCATTGCGCTCAACTATACGTCGGGCACCACCGGCAACCCGAAGGGCGTGGTGTATCACCATCGCGGCGCCTACCTCAACTCCCTGGGCAACCAGATGGTCTGGGCCATCGGCAACCATCCCGTGTACCTGTGGACCCTCCCGATGTTCCACTGCAACGGCTGGTGCTACCCGTGGATCATTACGGCATTGGCGGGTGTGCATGTGTTTCTGCGCCGGGTTGATCCGCAAAAAATCCTCACTCTGATTCGCGAGCATCAGGTCACTCACTTGTGCGGTGCGCCGATTGTGCTCAATGCACTGGTCAATATGCCCGAGTCAGCCAAGGCCGCCATCGACCACCCGGTACATGCAATGGTTGCAGGGGCGGCGCCACCGGCCAAAGTCATTGGCGCCGTGGAAGAAATGGGCATCAAGGTGACCCATGTTTACGGCCTGACCGAAGTGTATGGCCCCGTCACCATTTGTGCCTGGCATGACAAGTGGGACGAGCAGCCATTGACCGAACGAGCACAGATAAAGTCCCGTCAGGGCGTGCGCTACCCCACGCTGGAAGGCCTGATGGTGGCCGACCCCAAGACCCTGGTCCCCACGCCCCGTGACGGCGAAACCATGGGCGAGATCTTCATGCGCGGCAACACGGTGATGAAGGGATACCTGAAGAACCCCAGCGCCACAGCCGAAGCCTTCGAGGGTGGCTGGTTCCATACCGGCGACCTGGCGGTATGTCATGCCGACGGTTATGTCGAAATCCGTGACCGCCTCAAGGACATCATCATTTCCGGTGGCGAGAACATCTCAACCATCGAGGTCGAAGGCGTGCTGTATCGCCATCCCGCCGTGATGGAGGCCGCCGTGGTTGCACGTCCGGATGAAAAATGGGGCGAGACCCCCTGCGCCTTCATCACCCTGAAGGCTGATTACCAGCAGGTACGCGAGATAGAAATCATCGCCTTTTGCCGCGATCACCTGGCCGGTTTCAAGGTGCCACGTACGGTGGTGTTTACCCTGTTGCCCAAGACCTCTACGGGGAAAATCCAGAAGTACGTACTGCGCGACATGGCCAAAGCGCTGTAATCGCGCCACCTGAATCAATGGTGGGAGCGGGTTTGCTCGCAATGGTATCGCCACGGTTATCCAGACAAACCGTGATGACCCAATCGCGAGCAAGCCCGCTCCCACAGGTAATCTTTTGCCAGAATAAGAGACTTCACATGCCTGAATTTAATGCCCCGCTTCGCGACATGCGCTTTGTCCTGCACGAACTGTTCGAGGCCCCTGCGCTCTGGGCCCGACTGCCCGCACTGGCCGACCATGTGGATGCCGATACCAGCGATGCGATTCTCGAAGAAGCCGCCAAAGTCACCGGCCAGTTGATTGCTCCACTCAACCGCAGTGGCGATGAGCAAGGCGCCCAGTGGCACGCAGGCCAGGTGACGACCCCCAAGGGCTTCAAGTCGGCCTATGACACCTACATCGAAGGCGGCTGGGTCGGCTTGTCGGGCAACCCTGAATTCGGCGGGCTTGGCATGCCGAAGATGCTGGCCGTGCAATTCGAAGAAATGCTCTACGGCGCCAACGCAAGCTTTGCCCTGTACTCGGCATTGACCAGCGGCGCCTGCCTGGCCATTGATGCCCACGCCAGTGAAGCCCTCAAACGCATCTTTCTGCCCCCGATGTATGAAGGTCGCTGGGCCGGTTCAATGTGTTTGACCGAAGCCCATTCCGGTACCGACCTCGGCATTATCCGTACCCGTGCCGAACCCCTGCCGGACGGCAGTTTCAGTATCAGCGGCAGCAAGATATTCATCACCGGCGGCGACCAGGACCTGACCGAAAACATCATTCACCTGGTGCTGGCCAAACTACCGGACGCGCCTGCCGGTCCACGGGGCATTTCGCTGTTCCTGGTGCCCAAGGTACTGATCAATGACGATGGCTCCCTGGGTCAAGGCAATGCCGTGAGCTGTGGCTCCATCGAACACAAAATGGGGATCAAGGCATCCGCCACCTGCGTGATCAATTTTGACGGTGCACAGGGCTGGCTGATTGGCGACGCCAACAAAGGCCTGGCAGCCATGTTCACCATGATGAATTACGAACGGCTGTCGATCGGCATTCAGGGCATTGGCTGCGCCGAAGCCTCCTATCAGAGTGCCCGTGCCTATGCCTGCGAGCGCCTGCAAGGCCGAGCGCCGACCGGAGCCGTGGCACCTGAAAAAATCGCCGACCCGATTATTGTTCATCCGGATGTGCGACGCATGCTGCTGAGCATGAAGGCCATGACCGAAGGCGGTCGGGCTTTCGCCAGCTACGTGGGTCAACAACTGGACCTCGCCAAGTTCTCACCCGACCCCCGGGAACAACAGGACGCCAGCGCGCTGGTGTCCTTGCTCACGCCGGTGGCCAAAGCCTTTTTCACCGATACCGGGTTCGACAGTTGCGTGCTGGGGCAGCAAGTGTTGGGTGGCCACGGCTACATCCGTGAGTGGGGTCAGGAGCAGTTGGTCCGTGATGTGCGCATCGCCCAGATTTATGAAGGCACCAACGGGATCCAGGCCCTGGACTTACTGGGTCGTAAAGTGATCGCCAACGGCGGAGCAAGCCTGCGCATGTTTACCGCGCAGATCCGCGACTTTGCCCAAAGCCCCGGCAAACCTTACACCAGCGAGTTGCTCGACGCGGTACAGCGTCTTGAAAACGTCAGTGACTGGTTGCAGGCTCGGGCCAAGGTCAACCCCAACGAAACTGGCGCCGCCTGCGTCGAGTACCTGAACCTGTTCGGGTATGTGGCATACGCCTGGCTCTGGGCGCGCATGGCCGATGTGGCGCAGCGTTCGATGGATGCCGATCCGGCGTTCTATAGCGCCAAGCTGGCCACTGCGCAGTTTTACTTCAGTCGCCTGCTGCCGCGCACGTTGAGCCTTGAGCACACCATCCGGGCAGGCAGCGAATCCTTGTATGAGCTGGATGCCGCTCACTTTTAAACCCGTGGAATAAAACGGTGGCCTGTAAGGGCCGCCGCAGGGTACTGCACTATTGCCCCTGTACTTTATTTACGGTCGTGCAGTTATTAAGGCACTCAAGCATCTCATTCACGCCACGATTACGGACGGAACACGTAAAGCAATATAAAACTCACGACGATAACTACCATCAACACAAACAAAGCTGAAAGCTTGACTTTAAGCTGTCGCGGCAAGGTTTCCAACTCTGCAGCATCGAGTGTGCCACGCCTTACAAAAAGAACACTACAGGCCACTATCACTGACAGCGCCACTATAAAGACCAGCTTTGCAAAGCGTCCGCCAGAATTGAATTTTGTTCGGGCTTTTATTGCCGAACTGTTTTTAAAGTGCATGACAATAAAGTTTGTCTGTGTACTCGCCACCCTCAGGCATAGACCGATCCACACGGGTATGGCGGCCATTGCAAGGAGGGCGATGCCAAGCCGCAGAGGCTTCATGGACGCCCAGTCGATGCGAAAAACAATACATAATAGTATTAGTTCCCAAGCAAAATAACCTCCCACACGTTGAAGCATTATAAGTCGCGCTTTTAATTGCTTAGGGAATTGATCGATATCTGCAGGGCATACGTCGCCATCAGGTATGTACAAGCCTGGCACTTGAAGTACGCCAACAATTTCACGCAAGACGAATAATCGCCCCCAAGGCCCACCATTTAGAATCGGTGCTCGAATCATGATATATGGGCTATTTTTAAAACATGCCAACATCATATCCATCTTGGTGTAGGCGATATAGAGCGCAATACCAAGATAAATAAACGCGCCCCCTAAACCGATTAAGCTGCCACACAGGAAAATAGTGTCAGCGATGCTCAGGCTCATTGTGAGACCTCATAAATTAGTTCACCTGCTTTTTCACCCGCCCATCCAAGGGATGCCCCTGCGGTCAAAGAGCCCACACCTACTACTATCAGCCCACATACGAACGTACCTGCCCCAAGGGTCCAGGTAATCTCGCGGTAACGAATTGCCAATTGCTCTTGTGGCTCGGCGTCACCCTGTAAAACGACATGGGGCAGCTCGGACGTCAGATCAACGATGACTGCGCCATTGATCGAAACCGAATAGAACTTTTCCTGCAGGCCAAAGGAAGACACGCGGTAAAAACTGATCGTGCAGTTTATTTCTTCTCTGCTTGAGAGCGCCTGAGCGAGTAACGGGGAGGATTTATCAATGGCTTTGGTGATGACAATCGGGCTGTGTGTGGGCTTGCTGATGGTGCCAATATTGGCGAGGTTATGGCGGTAAGACAGCACCATGATTTCGTCGGTATGGCTTGACTGGTATTTATTGCCGATGGATTCCGGGGTTGAGCAGCCTGCTGAAATCAGTCCTTGAGCCACACCCTTGATACTCATATAACCTGGGTTCGCCATGGGTACATCTCCTTTTTGTCAGCCCGACATTCTATTGGGCAGGAGATCGACAGGCTGTAGGACGCTTCCGAGATTTTGAAAAGTGCGGGTAAAAATCAGACCCAATAAAAACGGCGGCCCCGTTCAGGGGCCGCCGCAGGGTGCTGCACCATTGCCCCTGAGCCTTAAATGCTCAGTTCGTCCAGCAGCAACACTTCACGATGGGCCAGCAGATCACCCACCGCATGGGCCATCGCCTGATAGTGCGGGGTGGTTTTGTGGTGCTCAATGGCCTCCATGTCCGCCCAGCCTTCAATGAATACAAAGCACTCAGGATCGGTTCGATCCACGTGCAGGTCATAGAAACGACAGCCAGGCTCAGCTCGGGAGCCTTCGACACAGGCGCGCAGGGCCTGCTCTACCGTTCTGCCATGACCAGGTTTGGCGCGCAATGTGGCTACAATTTTGATGATTTGAGACATGTGTACTTCCTGCAACGTGCGATGACTTAAGCGCTCAAGATTTGCGCGATTTTATCCTTGATAAGGAGGCGCTGCTCCTTGAGCTTGCGCAGCACATCATCCGCAACCCCTATTGCATCGTTGGCTTCAGCCTCAACCACTTCGGCATCTTTTTCGCCGTACTGCACAAACAGCTGATTCAGATGAGGGTTTTCGCTGCGAAACTTGCTGATGGCCTCTTTGGTAAGCCCCAAGTCCTGTAACAAGTCGTGCTTGACTGGCATAGATACACCTCATGGACATCTTGGTTACGGGGTCAGGCTCTGAGGGAGAACCTGATCGAAAGTATTCAGTTCGCGATGAACCACCTAAGCAATAGCACGCAAAAGGCCCGTCAGAAAGCCGGGAGAGCACTTTAGTCCCCCTTCTACCCCGCCGTCTCAGCCACTTTACACAGCAAAACCTGCCTGGCATGCCCTGCAGCCCTTGCCTGTCAACCCCTGCGATCCATGTGCCAATTTAATGACTTGATTCACATAAGCGGTATTTTTTTGACTTTTTTACGCTGCAAATCATGGGTTTGATAAATTTCCGGTGATAAGCTGCTGACTTTCCGACACAACCTGAGCTGTAGTACTACGCTTGTGACAGACGAAGCAGGCAGCAAGCCCATAACAATAAACGGCCAGAATTACTGGGTAGTATGTTGACAGCCATTCAATTGACGCCATAAAAGGGTAAACCTAAAGGCGATTGTGATTGTTTTGAATGGATGACAGTACCAGACGCCTCGACAAATGCTTTTCCCTGGGGGGGACTTTACGCTTGGTTCATATCAGTTTGGCCATCAGCGGATTGCTGGATCAACAGATTGTGTTGCGCGCAGGCGGCTTGTATTGGGTCACGGTCGATCACTCGACTGACGCAAAACTGCTGGCAAGGCAATTTCTTGAAGCATTACCCGAAAGCGTGCCAGCCACGCTGATTGCTGGCGCCGGTTCGGTCCAGCAGATCATCAGCGATATGGCACCCGATCGCGGTCCCGGCAAGCTCAAGCTGTTCGAAATCGCCCAGAGAGTCATAGAGCCTGGACTGGCCACACTGACCCGCGATCTTGGCCGTGCCGGCATACTCCCTTCAAGCCAGATCCTGCTGATGCTGCCCTCGAACAGTTGGGCCGAATCGACTACGGCCATCCAGTTGCAACGCTGGATCGAGCGCATACGCGGCTGGCTGCTCGAGCGCAACGCAACGCTGTTGGTGATCACCCACGGTGAAGCTGCGCTGCTGCATGCCCAATTGCTGCAACTCAACCAGACCCTGTCCGGTTTAAGTCGCCTGTACCGCTTCAACGGCGATCTGCGCTACCAATTGCACTTCTGGCACAACGAGCTGGGAGTCACTGCTGGCCAGGAATTCAAGCTCACCGATAAAGGCAATGCCCTGACGCTGATTCCGCAAACGGTTGTCGATACCCAGCCACGGGTGGCCGACGATCAGCACGTGTACCTCGCCGAGCGCACCGTACTGGAAGGCGCGCCGTCGATGTCTAAACACTGGTACCTGTTCGAAGGCCGTGAGGCGTTGCTTGAAGCCGCCGATTCTGCCCGTGCGGCCACCGTAATCGTGGGCATCGACAACAGTTACCAGCTACTCGAACTGGCCCAGCAGCTGCACGACTTACGGGAACATTGCGGCCCCGAGCTGAAGATCGTCGTACGTGAAATGGAGCCCTCGGTGCGCTATCGCGACGAGCGCCTGCTGCTGGCGTGTGGCGCCAACATGATTGTTCCTGACGGCACACTGCTTTCCCGGTTCCTGAGCATGATCGAAAGCATTCAGGGCCAACGCTGGCAATACACCCAGAGCATCGACTTCAAGACGCTGCTTGAGCGTCAGCGCCCGCCTCAGATTCGCGGGCTGGTCAGCCCCAATGACTTTTATGAGGCCGTATCGCAGATCTACAGGGACAGCTCAGGTGAAGTGACCCATCAGTTGATGAAGTTCGAGCCTGTACCGGGGCTGGCCGAGGAACTGTTTTTGAACCAGATGTGCCTTCGTCGTTTTGGCGACTTCGCCTGCCTGCTGGACGGTGAACTGTACCTGTTTCTGTTTGCCTGCCGTGCAGATGGACTGGAGCCGGCACTGGGCAACATCTGTCGTCTGCCCTGGCGTGACATGTTCACCCAGCGCCGCATGTTGAGCGGGCCTTCCGACCTGCCTGCGCAGACCTTCACAAAGGCCCGGGCGGTACCGGCGCATTTGCATATCCCCGTCGAGGCACCGGCCATCATGCCGACACCGGGCGTCAGTGAGCGTGCACCGCTAAATCCTCAACGTTTCACGCTTCCTCTCAGTGAGCCACAGTCATGACGTTCCTTGAGCTGATCGATGTCATTGCATTGACCTGTGTGGTCACCATACTGCTGACGCTGTTCTGGCAGCGCATCCGGATGTTCCTGAAAAAGCATTTCGAGCAGTACCTGTCACCTCGCTATATGAAATCGTGCGGCGTCAGACGTCGCATGCCTGCCAGCCCTGCTCAGAGAACGCCTGATGAGTCTGTTTAAGTCTGACGCACCGGCGCAAAAAATTGCCGGACCCTGGCGCGGCCTGGGAGCCTGGAACCTGTATTTCCTGGCCAAGTTCCTGCTGGCCTGGACAGGGCACCTGAATCTCCAGATATTGCCCAACCTGATTTTTGCGGTGGTGTTGCTGATCCCGATCGCCAACCCTGTGCTGCGCCGTGCGCGCACCCTGATTGCGATCCCGGTGGCCGTGGCGCTGTTGTATCAGGACACCTGGTTCCCGCCCTTCTCCCGGTTACTGGCACAGCCCGGGGTACTGGATTTCTCCTTTGACTACGTGGTCGAGTTGCTGGGGCGATTCATCGACTGGCAAGTGTGCGCCATGTTGCTGCTGTTGATCGTGGGCTACCTGTTCCTCAATCAGTGGCTGCGCCTGACGACCTTCACCCTGCTGGGTTTTGCCTGGCTGGGCATGGGTAACCTGCAATGGCTGCTGCCCCCTTCGGTCGCGCCACAAATGGCCGGCACTCAAGCCGTAACCGGCGGGCAAACCAGCAGTGTGGGCGAGCCGGACGACGCCACGCTCAATGGTTATCTGGACAAGTTTTACCTCACTGAATCGACCCGCAAAGTCGACTTCAAGGAGCCTGCCGTCAAGCCACCGCCTTTTGACCTGCTGGTGATCAACATCTGCTCCATGGCCTGGGATGATCTGGAAGCCGTGGGTTTGCGCGATAACACCCTGTTCAGTCAGATGGACGTGATTTTCGACAACTTCAACTCGGCCACCGCCTATAGCGGCCCGGCAGCCATCCGTTTGATGCGCGCCAGTTGCGGCCAGACCTCCCATGCACAGCTCTACAAGCAACCGGCAGATCAATGCCTGTTGTTCGATGACTTGCGCAAGCTGGGTTTCTCCGACGAGTTGATGCTCAACCACACGGGCGCATTCGACGGCTTCCTCCAGGAAGTCCGCGAGCAAGGCCAACTGCCGCCTCCGGCACTGGGCGTAGTCCCTGCAGGCCTGCCAAGAACGTACGTAGGTTTTGATGGCTCGCCTATCTGGCGCGACCGCGATGTATTGAGCAAGTGGTGGCAACACCGCATGGCCGAAGACGCGCCCAACATGGCGCTGTTCTACAACACCACCAGCCTGCATGACGGCAACCGGCAAGTGCAGTCCGATGGCGGTACCCAGCCAGCTGACTACAGCAGCCGCGCACAGGTCCTGCTCGACGACCTCAATGCGTTCCTCAAGGAACTGCAAAAAAGTGGACGTCGCGTGGTGGTGGCCATCGTTCCCGAACATGGTGCCGCGCTGCATGGTGACCGCATGCAGATTGCCGGGATGCGCGAAATCCCGAGCGACTCGATCACCCACGTACCGGTTGGCATCAAGCTGATCAACATGGGCGACAACGGCCAATCCTCGCCCGTCCATATCAGCGAGCCAAGCAGCTACCTGGCGGTCGCCGAAATCATTGCGCGCCTGTATGCCGACCCGGCACTGAGCAATGGCCAGACCGTGGACTGGTCCAGATTGCTGACCGATCTGCCACAAACCCCGAAAGTATCTGAAAACTCAGGGACCGTCGTGCTTGATTACAACGGCAAGCCCTATGTGCGAATCAAGGAGAACGGCGGATGGCTGCCTTACCCACAGCGGTTCAAATAAGCGCCGATATCCTTTCGCGCAAAGAGCGGGCCGATGATATCGCCCGTCTCAAATCGATGATGGAATTGCACGCCCTGGAATACATCGACGTGTCGGCGCATATGGAGCTGTTGCAGGCTTTTGAGCGCTGGCCGTTGCTGGCATATCTGGAGGCGCAGCACACGCCGCCCCTTGATCTGGATAAAGACACGGAGCACACCCCATGATTGCCATGAGTTTGCGTGGCGTGCGCGGTGGCGTGGGTACCAGCTCAACCCTGGCGGCGCTGGGCCATGCGCTGCATGAGCTGGGCCAGAGGGTCCTGCTGGTGGACATGTGCCCGGAGAACTCCCTCGGCCTGCATTTCAACATGGACCTGGCACCCCGCGAGGGCTGGGCCCGGGCGACTCTGGATCAGCAACCCTGGCATGAGCATGCATGGTGTGTAGAGCCCGGCCTGTGCGTGCTGCCCTACGGGCAACTGCAACCGGTCGAATTCATCCAGCTCGACGGCCTGCTGCTTGAGCAGCCACAACTCTGGAGCCAGCGCCAGGCCGCGCTGACCGATGCCTTTGACTGGATACTGTTCGATCTGCCGCAGCGCTTGCCAGGCCACATGGCCAACCCGCACTGCAGTATTTCAATCATGGTGCTCAACGCCGACGCCGCCTGCCACGTACTGTTGCAACCGCAACTGGCCCAAACGCCACTGTTTCTGGTCAACCGTTTCGATGCCGCCAGCCAGCTGCAACGGGATCTGCTGCTGATCTGGCAGCACCGCTATGCCCAGGCACTGGTGCCTGTGAACCTGCACGCAGACGAAGCCATGGGTGAAGCCCTGGCCAGAAGCGAGCCCGCTGGCCGCTATGCACCCACCAGCCTGATTGCACTGGATGTCATCAGCCTGGCCAGTTGGTGCCTGCTTCGTGGCAGGAGGGCTGAATGATTGCGCACTGGTTCCCCTACACACGCTTGCGGCGTGAGCAGAACTGCACCCGGTTCACGGCCTTTATTCTGGCGCTGATCCAGGCCCTGGGGTGGATCTTCCTGCGCCTTGAGTCGCGCAGCTGGAAAGCCTTGCGTGATCAGCACAGACGCCTGTATCCGCACCTCGCCCAGAAGCGATCTACCATTGGCGACCCGTTGCGTTACGTCGTGCAAACCGTGTGGCTGCTGCTGGTGCGTACGCCGAACCTGAACCAGATCGGCCGCCAGCGTTTCCGTCAACGTCTGGGCTCCTGGGTGTCGGTGGTGCTCAATATTGTCCAGCGTCCGTGGAACCTGCTGTCCAATTCCTTTGCCCATTTACCCACGGCGATCAGCCCGCAGGTCAGCAAAGGCTCCCACTGGTGGAACACCATGCAATGGCCTCTGCGCAAGGTGCTCTACATCGGCATTGGCATCATCGCACTGGCCTTGATTGTGCTGTGTATCACCGAGCCTTTCGGTTATCTGGCGCAACTGGTGTTCGTGATCCTGTTGTGGGTACTGGCAATGCTGGTGCGCCGCATGCCGGGACGCTTTCCGACCTTGTTGCTGATCGTATTGTCGATCATCGTTTCGTGCCGCTACCTGTGGTGGCGGTACACCTCGACCCTGAACTGGAACGACAATCTGGATCTGATCTGCGGCCTGATTCTGCTGATCGCCGAGACCTACTCCTGGCTGATCCTGTTGCTGGGCTATGTGCAAACCTCATGGCCGCTCAATCGCCAACCGGCGCAATTGCCCGCCGACATGGAGCAATGGCCGGTCGTCGACCTGTTGATTCCGACGTACAACGAAGAGCTGTCCGTAACCCGTGGCACGGTGTACGCCGCGCTTGGTATCGACTGGCCGAAAGACAAACTGCGCATTCACCTGCTCGATGACGGCAACCGTCCAAGCTTCAAGGCATTCGCCGAAGAGGTGGGCATCAACTACATCGCCCGGACCGACAACCGCCACGCCAAGGCCGGTAACCTCAATCATGCACTGACCTTGATCGACGGCGATCTGGTGGCGATTTTTGACTGCGACCACATGCCTGCCCGCTCCTTCCTGCAGTTGACGGTTGGCTGGTTCCTGCGTGACCCGACCCTGGCGCTGGTACAGACCCCGCACCACTTCCTGTCACCTGATCCATTTGAGCGCAACCTGGGTACCTTCCGTAACCGCCCCAACGAAGGCGAGCTGTTTTACGGTTTGATCCAGGACGGTAACGACATGTGGAACGCTGCGTTTTTCTGCGGCTCCTGCGCCATCGTGCGCCGTACTGCGATTGACTCCATTGGCGGGTTCGCGGTCGAGACCGTGACCGAAGATGCCCACACCGCCTTGCGTCTGCACCGCAACGGCTGGACCTCGGCCTATCTGCGCATCCCGCAGGCAGCAGGCCTGGCAACCGAGAGCCTGTCGGCGCATATCGGCCAGCGCATCCGCTGGGCACGGGGCATGGTGCAGATTTTCCGCACCGACAACCCGCTGCTGGGCAAGGGCCTGACCATCTTCCAGCGCATCTGCTACACCAACGCCATGATGCACTTCCTGGTGGGGTTGCCACGGCTGGTGTTCCTCACTGCGCCCCTGGCCTTCCTGTTGCTGCACGCCTACATCATCTAC
Organism: Pseudomonas sp. RL_5y_Pfl2_69; assembly: GCF_963970465.1. NCBI lineage: Bacteria > Pseudomonadati > Pseudomonadota > Gammaproteobacteria > Pseudomonadales > Pseudomonadaceae > Pseudomonas > Pseudomonas sp. RL_5y_Pfl2_69. The sequence continues at coordinate 136,556 of NZ_CAXAOU010000009.1, forward strand.
GCCCCGGCGGTGATGATCCTGCTGTACGTGTTGCCGCACATGATCCACGCCAGCCTCACCAACTCACGGATGCAAGGCGCCTACCGCCAGACTTTCTGGGGCGAGGTGTACGAGACCGTGCTGGCCTGGTACATCGCACGACCGACCACCGTGGCATTGTTCAGCCCGTCGCGGGGCAAGTTCAACGTGACCGCCAAGGGCGGCATGATGGAAGAAAACCAGTTCGACTGGCAGACCGCCAAACCGTATCTGGTGCTGTCGGTGCTCAACGTGGTCGGCCTGGGGTTTGCCGTCTGGCGCCTCTTTACCGGGCCAAAGGATGAGATCTTCACGATCCTCGTCAGTGTGCTGTGGGTGATTTACAACCTGCTGATCATTGGTGCTGCGGTTGCCGTTGCGGCCGAGGTGCGCCAGGTGCGCACCACGCACCGTGTGCTCGCCCGTTTGCCAGGGGCCATCAGATTGTCCGACGGGCACAGCTACCCGTGTGAACTGGTGGACTACTCGGACGGTGGCGTCGGCCTGCAAGTGAGCCAGGCCCTGCAACTGCCCGTCGGCACACAGGTGTCGCTGATCCTTCAGCGGGGCAACCGAGAGTTTGTGTTCACCGGCAACCTGACCCGTTCCAGCGACCGGTTTATCGGCTTGAGCTTTGCCCAGTTGCCGCCTGAACAAAAGATCGAGTTCGTGCAGTGCACCTTTGGCCGCGCCGATGCCTGGCTTGACCACAATAGCGGGTTTGAAGCTGACAAGCCGATCCAGAGTCTCAAGGAGATTCTGGCCCTGGGCGTCAAAGGCTATTACCGCCTTTATGAATACCTGCCCAAGTGGATACGCGTCATCGCGAAACCGTTTTTGCTCATTTTTCAGTGGCTGGGCAGCTTTTTGCCGCGCATGCCCGAAGCACCTACCCCCCTTATCTCCCGGCCAGTGAGCAGATCATGAGTCGTCTATCTAAAAAAGCTATCTTCGCCAGCCTCGCGCTGATGACCTTCGCCTCGCAGCTTATGTCGGCCCCTTTGCCTTTACCTGGCAATTCACCTGTGCCCGCTCCACTGCCCAAGCCGGCGGTCGCCCAGACGGATCAGGTGCTGCCAAGCTGGCCAGTCACCTACTCATTCGAACAGTTGGGGCGAGCCACGGACTCCCTGCTGCTGGGGATCAACAGCTCAGACGTGGTGGAGTTCAGCCTGCGTCGCGACCGGATTGCCAGCGATGCCAGCCTGCAACTGGACTACACGCCCTCACCTGCATTGATCCCGACGCTTTCGCATATCCGGGTGTACCTCAACGATGTGCTGATGGGCGTTCTGCCGATTGAGAAAGACCAGCTGGGGCGCAAAACCACGCAGAAAATAGCCCTTGATCCACGGCTGATTTCGGACTTCAACCGCCTGCGGCTGGAGTTTGTCGGTCATTACACCGATATCTGTGAAGACCCGGCCAACAACACGTTGTGGGTCAATATCAGCCGCGGTAGCGCTATTACCTTGCAAGAACAGGCCCTGAGCCTGCAAAACGACCTGGCGTTCTTCCCGCTGCCGTTCTTTGATCCACGCAACAACAGCAAGCTGGAACTGCCATTTGTGTTCGCCGCCAACCCGACGCTGGGTGAACAGAAAGCGGCCACGATCCTGGCCTCTTACTTTGGCAGTCAGTCCAACTGGCGTGGCGCAAGTTTCCCGGTGTCGTTCGATACGCTGCCAGGGGTACAGAACAAGGATGCAGTGCAACCGACCGTGGTCTTCGCCACGAACGATCACCGTCCGGCTTTCATGAGCGACCTGGAAAAATTCCCGGCCGTGACGGCGCCTGTGGTCGAAATGATCGATCACCCGGATGCGCCGTATAGCAAAGTCCTGCTGATCATGGGCCGCAACGAAGAAGACCTGACCACTGCTGCCAAGGCACTGGCCCTGGGCGGTAATTTGCTGCGCGGTTCGCGCGTCACCATCGACAAGGTTCAGGAACTGCAGCCACGCAAACCCTACGATGCTCCGGCCTGGATGCGGACCGACCGGCCAGTGCGTTTTGCCGAGCTGATTACCTACCCGCAACAATTGCAGGTCAGCGGGTTGCAGCCGCGCCCCATCACCCTGGATGTAAACCTGCCACCCGATCTTTTCGTGTGGCGCAACCAGGGTATCCCGCTGCGCACTCAATACCGCTACACCGCACCGTCGGCCAATGATGATTCACGCCTCAATATCAGCCTCAACGACCAGTTCATCACCAGCCTGCCGTTGCTGCGCAAAGACACCAGCAACCTGGAAGAGCTGCGCTTGGCAGTGCTGTCCAATGACACCGCAAACGTCAATGAAAAGCTGATCGTACCCTCGCTGAAAATTGGCGACCGCAACCGCCTGCGTTTCGATTTCAACTTTGCCAGCACCGTGGGCAGTTCCCAGCGTGATCGCTGCCAGACCATCCTGCCGGCCAACACCCAGGCCATCATCGATGAAGATTCCACCATCGACATGTCCGGCTATCACCACTACATCAGCATGCCGGACCTCAAGGCATTTGTGCGCAGCGGCTTCCCGTTCAGCCGCATGGCCGACATGTCCGAATCCATCGTGGTGGTTCCAAGCAACGCTTCGCCAACACAAATCAGCACCCTGCTTGAAGCGGTATCCGGCATTTCTGCCCGCTCCGGCTACCCGGCCTTTGGTGTGCGCCTGAGCGATGACTGGGCGTCGGCGTCCAAGGAAGATGTCGACTTGCTGTTACTGGGCGAGATGGCGCCGGAGTTGCGCGACAACCCGGACATGAGCGTGCTGCTGCAACGTCAGCACGACATGCTGGTGCAGCCTTACGGCACCACTGGCATTGATGCCAACAACCGCCGCGGGCCATCAACCGACGGTCGCAACACACCGGCCAACAAAACCGAAGTTACAGCCCAGGCACCGATTGCGGCCATGTTGGGCATGCAGTCACCTACCCACAATCAGCGCAGCATCGTCGCATTGCTGGGCAATGAGGATGCCGACTACAACCTGCTGCGCGAGGCCTTGGGCGACAGCGGCAAGCTGGACGCGGTGGCAGGCTCTGTGGCACTGGTTCGCAGCAGCGGCGTCTACAGCCAACTGGTCGGTGATCAATACTTTGTCGGCAACCTGCCGTGGTACCTGCTGTTGTGGTACCAGCTGTCAGAGCACCCGGTATTGCTGGCCATACTGGCCGTGATCAGCGTTCTGCTCAGCGCCTTCCTGCTGTGGCGTGCCCTGAGCTGGGCGGCCAACCGTCGTCTGCACAAGGATGACTAAGGCCATGAAACGACTGGCGGCACTCGCCCTGACTTCGACCTTGGGTTGTCTTCCCCTGGTGGCGAGTGCGGCATCCTGTGACTGGCCCGCCTGGGACAGTTACAAGAAAACCATGATGAGCAGCGACGGGCGCATCATCGATGCCTCGTCGACGCAGTTGATCACAACGTCGGAAGGCCAGAGTTACGGGCTGTTTTTTGCCTTGCTGGCCAACGACAGGAAAAGCTTCGCCTCGATTCTCGAATGGACCCGCAATAACCTGGCAGATGGCAGCCTTGAAGGTCATCTGCCTGCCTGGCAATGGGGGCGCGACAAAAGCGGCCAGTGGCACATCCTGGACAGCAACAATGCCAGCGATGCCGATCTGTGGATCGCCTACAGCCTGCTTGAAGCCGGACGCCTGTGGCAGTGGCCCGAGTACGTCGCGCTGGGGCAAAACATCCTCTGGCGCAGTGCGGCCCAAAGCCTGCGCAAAATGCCCGGCCTGGGCCTGATGCTATTGCCCGGCGATGTGGGGTTCGACAGCCCCAAAGGCTGGCGCCTGAACCCCAGCTACCTGCCACCGCAACTGTTGGCACGCTTTGCGCGGATTTCACCGATATGGGCTGAGCTGGCAAACAATCAGCAACGCATGTTGATAGAGACTTCACCCAAAGGTTTTGCCCCCGACTGGCTGTTATGGAAAGCCGGTGGTGGCTGGGCTCCCGACACCAAGGACGGCTCCCAGGGCGACTACGATGCCATTCGCGTCTACCTGTGGGTCGGCATGCTGGCTCCGGACGCGGCCAACCGTCAGGTCCTGCAACAGCACTTTGCGCCGATGGCCAAGCTGACTCAAACCCTGGGCTATCCGCCGGAAAGCGTGAATGCAGTGACCGGTAAATACACCGGAACGGGTCCGGTGGGTTTTTCCGCCGCCATGCTGCCGTTACTGGCAAGCCTGGACTCCCCCGCACTGGCCGTACAACAGGCACGGATCCAGCAACAACCGCCTGCGGCGGATGCTTATTACAACCAGTCGCTGCTGCTGTTTGGCCAGGGCTGGGATGAAGAACGCTATCGCTTTGACAAGGATGGGCAGCTTTTACCTTCGTGGATCAAGACATGCCAAAAATAACAACGTGGGCGTTCCTGCTCGGTGGATTGTCCACTGCAGCCATTGCACAACCGACCACGGTGCAGGAACAGCAACAGTGGCTACTGGAGCAGGTACGTATCGGTGAAGCCATGTACCGGGAAGATCTGGTACGCGCCTCACTGGCACGGCTGCAATTGATCGCCCCCAACGACCCGCAGGCGCTGGTCGCGTCTATACGCCAGGCATTGCTGGACAAGAATCCGGATCTGGCCCGCCAGCGTCTGGCGCAATTGCAAAGCGTTGCTCCCGATTCAGCGGCGCTGCGCCAGGCCCAGAGCCTGATGAAGTTGCAAGACCCGCAAAGCCTAAAAGACCTGCAGCAGGCGCGCCTGTTTGCAGCCGCTGGCCGACCTGAAGAGGCCGCTGCAATCTTCGAGCGACTGTTTGGCAATGCACCACCCGATTTCGCCACGGCGCTGGAGTACCTGCGTATCCGCAGCAATATCCCGGGCCAGCATCCTCAAGTAATCGATCAACTGCGGGCTCTGGATAAGCAATACCCGGGCAATGCCGGGCTGCGCCAAACCCTGGCCGACTTGCTGTTTCGGGAAAAAAGGGCGCCAGAAGCCCTGGTGGTCCTGCAAGAACTGTCCAGCGACCCGATTGCCAGTAACGCCGCCGCAGAGCGTGAGTACACCTACCTCGGTACATTACCCGTCGATCGCACTACGGCCCAGGCCTGGCAGGGGTTTATCGCCCGCTACCCCAACTCTCCACTGATCGGTGAGGCCAACAAGAACCTGCAACAACAGCAGCGTTTGCTTGGCGACCCGGCGTGGAATGCGGGGGCTCAAGGCAAGCAGATGATTGATCAGTCGCGCAATCCGGTGGCCGCTGAAGGGCAATTGCGCCAAGCCCTCAAGCAATACCCGGACGATCCGACCCTCTACGGTGCCCTGGGCATGGCACTGTTTCGTCAGGGCCGCTATGCCGAAGCCAACACCAGCTTTTCCACGGCGCGAACCAAGGAGCAAGACACCTCCAACATCAGCAAGTGGCAGGACCTGATGGACGCCAGCCGCTACCGCATGTTGCTCAGCCAGGGTGACAAAGCCCTTGAGCAAAAGAACCTGCCAGCGGCACGTAATGCATTTTCTCAGGCCCGCAAGACCAAGCCCGCCGATGCCGACCCACTCATTGGCCTGGCCAGCGTTGCACAGGCCGAGCATGACGATATCCAGGCGGAAGCCTTGCTGTTGCAGGCCCGTCGCCTGGAACCGGGTAATGGCAGCGCCGTCAGGGGGCTGGTTCGCTTGTACAGCGCCCAGGACCCGCAAAAGGCCAAGGCATTTCTCAATGGCCTGCCCGCCTCCAGCCAGAAGGAATTCTCCGGGCTGCGCCAGAGCATGGAGCTGGACGAACTGAACCAGCAGGCCGATGCGGCTACCGAGCGCAAGGACTGGCCGCAAGTGGCCGCATTGCTGAGCAAGATCCGCAACCTGAGCCCTGATGAACCCTGGGTGACTTACCGCCTGGCCAATGCCCAGCGCGAGATCAACCAGCCTGGCGCAGCCGATGACAGCTTCAAGCAGTTGATGACCCGCCAGGGGCGAAACCCGGAAGCCATTTACGCCTACGCACTTTATTTGTCGAACACCGACCGCGATGCCAGCGCCCTGAGCGCGCTGGAGAAATTGCCCAAGGCGCAATGGACCGACTCCATGCGTGAGCTCGACTCACGCCTGCAGCGCAACGTACTGGTTGCCCGCGCCGAACGCCTGCGCGCAGAAGGTCATGAACCGCAAGCCATTGCCCTGTTGATGCAAACCAGCGATAGCGACGACCTGATGACCGTCGCCGGCTGGGCCCAGGAGCGCGGCGACTTCGAGCAAGCGCAAAGCCTGTATGGCCAGGTGCTGAAGAAGGATCCCGGCAATACCGGGGCACGACTGGGGCAAATCGAAACCCTGATTGCCAACCGGCAACTGCCTGCAGCCCGGCAACAACTGGCACAGTTCAATCCGGCCCCCGGCACCGTATTGACCTCTTCCGAACAACGACGGGTGGCCAATGCCTGGGTCGCCGTGGGTGAGCCCGACAAAGCCCGGGCCATCTACGCGCAGCTGCTCAAGTCCCCCCAGGCCGATCCGCTGGTGTACCGCGATGCGGCGCGGCTGATGTCGGTCAAGGAGCCGCAACAGGCACTGGATTACTACGCCAAGAGTATGGCTGCCGCAGGCCTGATTACCCCTGAGCAGGCCAACCCTCGCGACAACCGCGCAATGACCATGGCCAGTCGCGAGAAGGACGATGATCAGTGGCTGGCACGTAGCCTGCGCAGCGACGTGGATGAGCTGTACCAGCGGCAAAATCCTACGGTCCACCTGTACACCGATTACGGGTGGCGCTCGGACAACGCCTCTGCCGGTACATCAGATACGGATACCCGCACCACCATCCTGCAACTGGACCTGCCAGTGGCGGATGGCACCGGCTTTTTACGTGCAGAACAGCTGAATATGGATGCGGGTAAATTCAGTGCCGATCCCGACGGGCTGGTTCGCGAAAATTACGGTACCTGCGCCGTGAAATACAACGTCAAGGGCACCACCAGCCCCGACTTGTCAGGTTGCGAAGACAGTTCCCAGTCGGTCAACGGCACCATGATGGCCGCTGGCTGGAAGAACGAAGTCTGGAATGTCGACATCGGTCGCACGCCAGATAACTTCAAAGTGCCCAACTGGCTGGGCGGCGTGGCCTACAGCAGCAAGTTCGAGTCCGTGGGCTGGACCCTGACCGGCTCGCGTCGTCCCTTGAGCAACTCGATCCTGTCCTATGCCGGTGCCACAGACCCCAATACAGGGATTACCTGGGGCGGTGTCACCTCCAACGGCCTGACCTTGAGCCTGAGCCACGACGAAGGTGGCGTGGACGGCGTATGGGCCAGCTTCGGCCAGCACTGGTTGCGCGGCAAGAACGTAGAAGACAACCACAAGAGCACGGCCATGGCCGGTTACTACTATCGTTTGGTCGAACGCGCCGACGAACGTATGCGCACCGGTCTGACGCTGATGTACTGGGGGTATGACAAGGACTTGAGTGAGTACACCCTGGGCCAGGGCGGTTACTACAGCCCGCAGAAGTACTATTCGATTGGCGTGCCGCTGAACTATGCGTTCCGTACCGCCAACTGGTCGGTGGCCCTGGAAAGCTCGGTGAGCTGGTCGTATGCCAAGACTGACGCCAATGACCTTTATCCACTCAGCGGGCTGAATGACAAGTTGATCCAGGGACTGGACGAGCGAGGCTTCCAGCTGGCCGACGGCCTGGGCCAGACGTCGGGCGGCAGCAGTACGGGTATCGGCTACCGCCTGCAAGGGCTGGTGGAACGCAGGCTGTCGGACCATCTGGTGTTGGGAGGCGGTTTGCTCTATCAGCACAGTGACAGCTACGCACCGAGTCGGGCGATGCTCTACCTGCGTTATACCTTCGACGTCTGGCAGGGCAACTTGCCATTGCCGGTACAGCCGTTGATTCCGTATGCCGACTTCCGTTAACAACATCGCGTAACGCGAAACCCGTAGTCGCTGCCGAGGCACGAGAGCTGCGAGCTTTGAATCGATAAAGGCTCGCAGCTCTCGTGCCTCGGCAGCGACTACCCGCGCTTGCCAGGGGATTTAGCGTTTAACCGGTGTACGCATGGTCACAAACTCTTCGGCGGCCGTCGGGTGTACCCCGATGGTTTCGTCAAAGTGCTGTTTGGTCGCCCCCGCCTTCAAGGCAATCGCCAGTCCCTGCACGATCTCTCCCGCCTCCGGGCCAACCATGTGGCAACCCAGCACCTTGTCGGTGTCGGCATCGACCACCAGCTTCATCAGCGTACGTTCCTGGCATTCGGTCAGGGTCAGTTTCATGGGCCGGAAGCTGCTCTCGAAAATCTGCACCTTGTGCCCGGCTTCAACCGCCTGCTCTTCGCTCAGGCCCACTGTGCCGATGTTGGGCAGGCTGAACACCGCTGTCGGGATCATTTGGTAATCCACCGGGCGATATTGCTCAGGCTTGAACAGGCGACGTGCCACGGCCATGCCTTCAGCGAGTGCCACCGGGGTCAGCTGCACGCGACCGATCACATCTCCGATAGCCAGAATCGACGGTTCGCCACTCTGGTACAGATCGTCCACTTCAACGAAGCCGCGCTTGTCGAGTTTGACCCCGGTGTTCTCCAGGCCCAGGTTATCGAGCATCGGACGACGGCCCGTGGCGTAGAAAATACAATCGGCGACCAGCTCACGACCGTCTTTGAGCGTGGCCTTGAGGCTGCCGTCAGGCTGCTTGTCGATACGCTCGATATCGGCGTTGAACTGAACATCCATCCCGCGCTTGGTCAGCTCTTCGTGCAAATGCTTGCGCACCGCACCGTCAAAACCGCGCAGGAACATTTCACCGCGATACAGCAAGGAGGTTTTGGCCCCCAGGCCGTGGAAAATCCCCGCGAACTCAACGGCGATATACCCCCCGCCCACGACCAGTACGCGCTTGGGCAACTCTTTGAGAAAGAACGCTTCGTTGGAGCTGATCGCGTGCTCATGGCCCGGGATTTCGGGGATCTGCGGCCAGCCACCGGTGGCGATCAGAATATGTTTGGCGGTGTGGCGCTGACCGTTGACTTCAACTTCGTTCGGCCCGGTCAGTTTGGCGTGACCTTCCATCAAGGTGACGCCGCTGTTCACCAGCAGGTTGCGGTAAATGCCGTTCAGGCGATGGATTTCGCGATCCTTGTTGGCGATCAGGGTCGCCCAATCAAAGTTCGCCTCTCCCAGGCTCCAGCCAAAACCTGAAGCCTGTTCAAAATCTTCAGCAAAATGCGCACCGTAAACCAGCAGCTTTTTAGGTACGCACCCCACGTTGACGCAGGTCCCGCCCAAATAGCGGCTTTCGGCTACGGCTACTTTCGCGCCGAAACCTGCAGCAAAACGGGCAGCGCGTACACCGCCAGAACCCGCACCAATCACAAACAGATCAAATTCGTAGGCCATTTCTATCTCCCAGGCAGGCCATCAGCATAATCACTTCGGCGCGATTGACCAGCGCCGCAGCTTGCCGAAGGCAAAAAAACGAAAAAGCCACCCGAGGGTGGCTTTCTCTTGAAGCTCTCTACAACTCGGCGCTAATTAGTAAGCCTTGCCGGTTTTGTAGAAGTTTTCGAAGCAGAAGTTGGTTGCTTCGATGTAGCCTTCAGCGCCGCCGCAGTCAAAGCGTTGGCCTTTGAATTTGTACGCGATCACGCAACCGTTTTGCGCCTGTTTCATCAGGGCGTCGGTGATCTGGATTTCACCGCCTTTGCCTGGCTCGGTCTGTTTGATCAGATCGAAGATGTCCGGGGTCAGGATGTAACGACCGATGATCGCCAGGTTCGACGGCGCATCTTCAGGTGCCGGTTTTTCAACCATGTTGCGCACACGGTACAGGTCATCACCAATCAGGTCGCCAGCGATCACGCCGTACTTGTTGGTCTCTGCCGGATCAACTTCCTGGATGGCGATGATGGTGCAGCGGTACTGGTTGTACAGCTTGACCATCTGCGTCAGGACGCCGTCGCCTTCCAGGTTGACGCACAAGTCGTCCGCCAGTACTACGGCAAAGGGTTCGTCGCCGATCAGTGGGCGGCCGGTCAGAATCGCGTGACCCAGGCCTTTCATTTCGGTTTGACGAGTGTAAGAGAACGAACACTCGCTCAGCAGACGACGGATACCCACCAGGTACTTTTCTTTGTCAGTGCCCTTGATCTGGTTTTCCAGCTCGTAGCTGATGTCAAAGTGGTCTTCCAGAGCGCGCTTGCCACGGCCCGTTACGATGGAAATTTCAGTCAAGCCAGCGTCCAGTGCTTCTTCAACCCCGTACTGGATCAGTGGCTTGTTCACCACCGGCAGCATTTCTTTAGGCATGGCCTTTGTCGCTGGCAAAAAGCGAGTGCCGTAACCGGCTGCTGGGAACAAGCATTTCTTGATCATATGAGTCCTTTAAAGGGCTGTACGTTCCAATTTTGGCGCAGTCTAATCAGGCGGCATCGACGTTACAATGCCTCTCGATAGCAAACTGATGCCAACCTAGATAAATATTTTGAGCGTTAGTTCCTTTGCCTTTGAATTTGAGTGTTGGTCGGTCGTGTTTAGCAACACCCGAGTTGCGCTTGCGCTATCATCAGGCCATTAATCCAGGCAATCAGGCAGTTCTTCGATGTCCGCAACAATCAGCGTCAACGGTTATGAAATCAAGCCCAACGAAAAGGGCGAGTGGTGCGTGTTTAATGCATCCGGTGAAAACGTTGCAGGTCCATTTGACTCGCAACAGGTTGCCACTGAGGTTGCCTCGGTTTTCCAGGACCAGCCTGCCCCTCCTGCTCGCCGACGCAACAAATCAAACTAATCCTACTGACGTGATAACACTACCTCGATGAAAAACATTCTGACATTACTCGTACTGGTTACATTGGGCGGTTGTGCCACAGCGTCCAATACCTACCTGGCCGACGGCAAGCAAGGGTTGAGCATAGACTGCTCTGGCGAAGCCATGTCGTGGGCCAAGTGCTACGAGAAAGCGGAAGCCTCTTGTGCCGGCACCGGCTATACCATCATTGGCACTGATGGCTCGCCTGCAGTCAAAGAGCGCGACAAGACACTGGGCGTCGACGTCGGTAATTTCAACAGCCGAAATATCGTGGTGGCTTGCAAATAGCTTGCCGGCAAGCGTCGGCTGATGCCGCTAAAGCCCGTGGCTTTAGCGGCATTCAGGGATTACTTGACGCCTTGACCGATCAACACCCCATTAATGGTTTGGCCATAAGCATTGACGCCGTCATTGGCGTGAAACTTGACCCGGGTTTTTTCCACTGACCCTTCAACCAACCGCGGATCCTGCGGCCGTTCGTGGGTGTTTACATACGCCGCCACATCCCAGGCTTGTTGGTCACTCAAGCTGTTGGCCTTGCCCAGCGGCATATTGTGTTTGATGAACGAGGCAGCGGTATTGATCCGGTGCATGCCCGCCCCCCAGTTGTATGAATCTTTGCCCCATAGCGGCGGCATTACGTAGTCCCCTCCCGATTTCTGCCCTTGCCCGCTGTCACCGTGGCAAATGGCACACTGATCCTTGTACACCGCCGCACCGCGCGTCAGGTTGTACCCCCCTTCAGGCTCGGGTACGTCCGGGTAACCGCGGCCTGGCAACTCAACCCCCGTAGGAGCCTTGGTCGAAAGCCAGTAGGCATAGGTCGACAGCGCAGTGATCTCTCTACTGTCGGCCGCTGGAGGCGTGCCCCCGTTCATGCTGAATTGAAAACACCCCTGCAAGCGCTCGGCAAAGGTGTTGACCTTGTCGTTCTTCTTTCGGTACGCCGGGTACATGGGGTAAGCGCCCCAGAGTGGTGCCGAATTGGCCATGCGGCCCTGGTCCAGGTGGCAATTGGTGCAGTTAAGCCCGTTGCCCACAAATTGCGGCGCCTGGCGTTTGGTGTCGACAAACAGGGCGTAGCCGTCCAGGACCATTTTGCCGTAGGCGTTGTCCGGCAATTCACTTTGCAGTGGCGGTTGAAAATAGACCGTAGCCTGATCGGCTGTGGCGGGTGTCTGAATCTGGGACTGGTCTTCCATCGCAATGGTCGCGGCATAAGCCCCGGAGCTCAGGAAGATCGAAATGGCACACACTGGCGTCAGCATTTTCATGGGGAAACCTCCTTGTGACCCACATTGGCGAAATACTCGGACACCGCCTTGATTTCATCCTCGGTCATGGCCTTGGCGATATGGCCCATCAAGTCATTGGGATCATTGTGCCGGGTGCCCTCTCGCCACGCATTCAACTGCGCCGTCAGGTACATCGCAGGTTGATTGGCCAATGGCGGGAACGCGCTCCCCACCCCCACCCCGCCAGGCCCATGACAACTGACACACTCAGGGATCTGCCGATCCCAGGCGCCGCGCAGGGCCAGTTTTTCGCCCAGGGACGTGGGCATGCTGCTGCGGTTGATGGCAGGCACTTCAGGCGCTGGCATCGCCGCGATGGCAGTGGTGACAGCGGTTATTTCCTGGTCGGTCAGCGCCTTGGCCAGCGGTTGCATCACGGGGCTGACCCGTTTGCCGCTTTGAAAGTCGTGCAACTGCTTGCTCAGGTAATCGGCAGAAATTCCCGCTAATCGCGGAAAACCGGCTGGCGCAAGCCCCATGCCATCTGCCCCGTGGCATGCCACGCAGGCGGTAGCGCCCGGCTGGGCTCCACCTTGCAGGTAGATGTTTGGGGACGGCTGCGCCGCCTGAACGTGGGTGAAGACGAGCAACATCAGGCTGCCAAGAAGCGTTGGTTTAAGTGGAATCATGGCCACTCCATTATTGTTATAAGCTTAGGCCTACAAAATATAAGCACATAGAGCCTAGGAGACTTCCCTGCCCCTCACAAGATTGAATTGAGCCTGATCCGAACGCGAGGCGAAAAAAAACCTGACACCGCGCAAGGCAGTTGTCAGGTTCGGGGGGCTGTGGAGCGCTGGCTGAAACGCCCGCTCACTCGCCTGAAATACAGTGTGTAGCGGCCTTGCGGATGTCGCCCGGTCGAACCGGCACATTCGACATGCTTTCGTAGACCTTGATGCTGCTACCACCGGAGCGTTCTTCGATATCAATGACCGCTGTAGGATTAGACGTCAGCTTTTGCGGGACGATGATTCGAAACCCTTCCTTGTGCGGTTCTATCTGTGGTGCCCTGCGCGTCTTGGACAGTTGCTGCACCAGGCATTGAGCGTAAGCATCCGGCTTCTTGCCAGAAATCACACTCATGGTGGGAAGAGTCTGTTCAATATCCGTGACGGATGCACAACCACCCAAAGCCAGCACCACCGCTAGTACGCCCCACTTCATATACATTCTCCGTTAAAGACCCTACGACAGCAGAAATTCAGGATTTCTCCCTGGGCATAGTGAATAAATACTCAATAGTGGCGGATTATCCACGTTTTACGTCAAACTCACCTGCATCACGGCATAATACTCGGCTTTAGCCCCCTGACTGGACTAAAGCACATGCTATCGTGCTGATTTTTAAGCAGATTCCCATTCTGGAGCCCAAATGAAATTTATTCACCAGCGTGAGCACCTCAACGAGGATGACATTGTTGTCATCGAGTGCTCCCAACCTTGCAACATCCGCCTGATGAGCGATGCGCACTTTCGCAGCTTCAAGAACGGTGGGCGCCACTCCTACCACGGCGGCGCGTTCAAAGATTTTCCGGCCAGAATCACTGCACCAAGCACCGGTTTCTGGAACATCACCATTGACACCGTCACCAGCCGGGCAATCAGCGTCACTCGCAAGCCGAGCTTCCAGCCGACCATTAAAATCGTGCGTCGCTCCAGCTCCAAACTTCGCTAAACCAAGGCAGGAAATACCGTGCAAACCACCAAGTACGTCATCAAGTACAAACTCAATGGCGAACGCCGCTTCGAGTTTGCCCAGCTTCAGACTGGCTCGGAAACTGAAGCCCGCGAAGCACTTGAGAAGATCCACAGCGATGCCGACGATGTCATCACCGATATCAAGGCAAGCAAGGCGCTCTAAAGTCCATGGACTTGTTTGCCGAGCAGGACCTGCAACAGCCCGCCCGTGTCGAGCGCATCAGCGCCCAGGCGTTTGTGCTTCGCGGGTTTGCCCTGCCCGCAATCAAAGAGCTGCTGACGGCCATCGATTCAGTCCTGCTCCAATCACCCTTGCGCCAGATGCAGACACCTGGCGGCTTTACCATGTCCGCCCGTTTGAGCAGTTGCGGTGATTTGGGCTGGACGACTGATCGCGATGGTTACCGCTACAGCCCTGTCGACCCCCTGAACGCCTGTCCTTGGCCGGACATGCCGGGTGTCTTCCTGGCACTGGCCGAGGCTGCAGCCAAGACTGCAGGTTTCGAGGGTTTCGTACCCGATGCCTGCCTTATCAACGCCTATGCCCCGGGCGCCAGGATGTCGCTGCATCAGGACAAGAACGAGCGCTCGTTCAGTGCGCCCATCGTGTCGATTTCCTTGGGGCTGCCAGCGATTTTTCAGTTCGGCGGATTTGAGCGAAGCGACCCGAGCCAACGTATTTCTCTGTTCCATGGCGACATCATGGTGTGGGGGGGTGTCGATCGATTGCGCTTTCACGGCGTGATGCCCATCAAACCCGGACACCATTCGTTATTGGGTGAACAGCGGATCAATATCACCCTGCGCCAGGCTGGCTAAGCCGCTTTTCAGACCCCGCAGCCCTCCCCGTGCCGCAGGACCTTATAAAGCGCTGTATATATTTTTATATAGCGGATATCTTTCCTGCGCCCAAAACAATTTGATAACCATGGGCTGCCCCCGTCTCTAATGGAGTTTTGTCATGAATGTTCGTGCCCGCCCCTTTATTCCCACAGCGCTAGCAGCATTGATCGGGTGCCTTGCATTCACCTCTGTCCAGGCGGATGAGGTGCAGGTTGCAGTGGCCGCCAATTTCACGGCGCCGATCCAGGCCATTGCCAGGGATTTTGAGAAAGACACCGGGCACACATTGATTGCAGCCTACGGCGCCACCGGTCAGTTCTATACCCAGATCAAAAATGGTGCGCCATTCGAAGTGTTTTTAGCCGCCGATGACACCACGCCAGAGAAGCTTGAAAAAGAAGGCGATATCGTCCCCGGCTCGCGCTTTACCTATGCGATTGGCACCCTGGCGCTGTGGTCCGCCAAAGAGGGTTACATTGATGGCACTGACAAAGCATTGTTGGCCAATCAGTTCAAACACTTGTCCATCGCCAACCCGAAGGCTGCGCCCTACGGGCTGGCAGCCACTCAGGTACTGGCCAAGTTAGGGCTGACGGATAAAGTCAAAACCAAGATCGTTGAAGGCCAGAACATCACCCAGGCCTATCAGTTTGTTTCCACGGGTAATGCCGAACTGGGTTTTGTAGCCTTGTCGCAGATCTACAAAGACGGCAAAGTCAGCAGCGGCTCTGCCTGGATAGTCCCCGAGGTGATGCATGACCCGATCCGGCAGGATGCCGTTATCCTCAAAAAAGGCGAGAACAACCCTGCCGCCAAGGCCCTGGCGGACTACCTGAAAAGTCCCAAAGCCACTGCCATCATCCAATCCTACGGTTACCATCTCTAAATGCCGCTCACGAGTGCTGACTTTGCTGCGATCTGGCTGACCCTGCAACTGGCGTCATTGACCACTGTTATCTTGCTGATTGTCGGCACTCCCATCGCACTGTGGCTGGCGCATACCCGGTCACGGTTGCGTGGCCCCATTGGGGCGATCGTGGCACTGCCTCTGGTGTTGCCGCCCACCGTCATTGGCTTTTACCTGCTGCTGACGATGGGGCCCCACGGCTACATCGGGCAATTCACCCAATTCCTGGGGCTCGGCACCCTGACCTTCAGTTTTGCCGGGCTGGTGATTGGCTCGGTGATTTACTCCATGCCTTTTGTCGTACAGCCTTTGCAGAACGCATTCACGGCCATTGGCCCCAGGCCGCTTGAAGTGGCTGCCACCCTGAGGGCAAATCGGTGGGATACCTTTTTCACCGTTATCTTGCCCCTGGCCAGACCCGGCTTTATCACCGCCGCGATTTTGGGCTTTGCCCATACCGTCGGTGAGTTTGGTGTGGTGCTGATGATTGGCGGCAACATCCCGGAAAAAACCCGGGTGGTCTCGGTGCAGATTTACGACCACGTCGAGGCGCTGGAATACGCTCAGGCACACTGGCTGGCGGGCGCAATGGTGGTGTTTTCTTTCCTGGTGCTACTGGCGCTGTATTCAAGCCGCAAATCTCAAACCGGCTGGAGCTGAGCATGTCCTCGATCAACCTTCGGCTGCAGCACAGCTACCCCGGCTTTGCCCTGGACCTGGACCTGCAACTGCCGGGCAAGGGTGTGACCGCACTCTATGGTCATTCTGGCTCGGGCAAAACCACCTGCCTGCGCTGTATTGCCGGGCTTGAGCGTGCCAGCAACGCCTATGTGCAGATCAACGATGAAGTCTGGCAAGACAGCCAGGCAGGTTTCTTCGTCCCGGTGCACAAGCGGGCGCTGGGATATATCTTTCAAGAAGCAAGCCTGTTTCCCCATCTCTCTGTGCGGGCCAACCTGGAGTTCGGTTTGCGCCGCATTGCGCTCAAGGATCAACGGGTTGATATGGCTCACGCCACGCAGTTGCTGGGAATCAGCCACCTGCTGGAGCGCGCACCGAACAATCTGTCAGGAGGTGAACGTCAACGGGTGGGCATCGCCCGGGCGCTGCTGACAAGTCCAAGGCTGCTGCTGATGGACGAGCCCCTGGCCGCGCTGGACAGCCAGCGCAAGGGTGAAATCATGCCCTATCTGGAGCGTTTGCACGCCGAACTGGATATCCCGGTGCTGTACGTCAGCCACTCCCAGGATGAAGTTGCGCGCCTGGCGGACCACATTGTGCTGCTCAGTGAGGGCAAGGTACTTGCCAGCGGCCCGATTGGCGAAACCCTGGCCAGGCTGGATCTGCCCCTCGCCCGGGGGGATGACGCTGGAGTAGTGATTGAAGGCAAGGTCTGTGATTACAACCACCCCTATCAACTGCTGACCCTGCAATTGCCCGGCAGCACCGAGCTGTTGAGAGTTGCCCATGCCTCAATGGCCATCGGCCAGACGTTACGCGTCAAGGTCCAGGCACGGGACATCAGCCTGAGCCTGAGCCCTGGCGAGCACAGCAGCATCCTCAACAGCCTGCGTGTGACTGTCGTGGGCGAAACCCCTGCTGACAATCAGGCCCATGTCCTGGTACGCCTTGATGCCGGCGGTACAGCCTTGCTGGCACGGATAACCCGTTATTCGCGGGACCAGCTCGGGCTGTGTGTTGGGCAGACGCTTTGGGCGCAGATCAAGGCGGTGGCGGTATTGGCCTAATTCATTTGCCGCCGGTGATTCATGAAGCAGCGAACGGTCGCAATCATAAGGCCAAGCATCAGGCCCATAATCACACCCAGTGCGACTATCAGACCCTTTTTGGGCTTGATCGGATCAAGCGGCGCCTGTGCCTTGCGGTCAACACTCACCAGACCAAGATTGCTCATGTCTGTGCGCAGATTGCCAAGGCGGTAGGCTTCGGCCCGTAACGGCTCAATATCCTTGAGAAACACGTCTTCATTTGAGCGTTTACCGAGCATTTCGACCTGGCGGTTGACCTCAAGCAATTGCATTTTTTTACGGATCTGCGAAACGCGCTTATCCGTAAAATCGTCCGTTGTGCGCTTGAGTAACACTGCACGCTCGGCCTCAAGGGCTTGGAAGCCCATGAAGTACTGCGGGATGCCTTGGGACGTGATTTCAGTGCGTACCAGTCTGGAAGACGAGCCTTGTGCTGCATCAGCCATCGCCGCAGGCGTGGTCGGATGTTTGATCCCCAGTGATTTGGCGATAGAAATCGCTTCATCAAGCTGATTGATGCGCCCATCTCGCTCTATTTTGAGCTGCATGCGCAAGGCTCTCAATTCATCCCCTAACGTTGCCCGCTGCAGCTTGTCCGACTCAACTAAATAAGCAACTTTCCCTTCTTTTTCAAGAAGATAGCTTGAGCGAGCAGAATTGATTTTTGTGTCCAGCTCGCTGAGTCGGTTATTAATGATGACTTTTAGATCGGCACTGATTTGATCTCGCTGATTATTGATCGCGTATTCAATAAAACCATTAAGAATCTCAACGCCATTGAGATTTTCCGGGTAATTAAGCTCCAACTTTATAAAGGAGTTCAGTGCATTAGCCCGGCTGGGGTCAGGACGGGTCAACGTAATTGCATCACGGTTAAATATTTCAAAACTCTGCTCAAGGGTTTCCCCTTTTTTTTCCAGCGGCTTGAACAAGTCCTGGTGGGCCATGAAATAATTATGTCGGTTTTCATAGGACTCGAGCGCCGCGCCAACTTTCAGCAAAGCGTCTGCAGCAGGGAGTGTGTAGACCTCCGAGCGGTTAAGGGCGTCGAGCTCATTAATGGCTGCAGGACGCAATAAACTGCTGGTCTGGTAGACCTGTTGCGCAAATGACACATAGCCAAAGGCTATTACTCCAACTAGTACCGTAGTCGCACCGATTAACTTTTTTTGCTGCCAAAAAGAGTGGAGCAAATCAAAAAAATCTATCTCAGCATGAATATTTTTGAGTTGCGGATCTTGACGGACGTTCAAATAAATGCACCTTATAAGTCTAGTTATTGCAAGGTGCGCACCTACAACAGGAAAAGGTCCGAGCCTTACAGATTATCTCAAGGAAAAATCCGAACTCATTGTAAATGAGTGCTCATAGAACGATAAAAACGACGAAGCGCAAAGTAATTTCCTACAACTTTGTGAAATTTAAGACTATTCCTACATTTTTGTAAGCGTATGCCTACAAAGAATAAAGAAAGTAGCAGCATATCCTTACCCGCTATAACGAAATGCCCACTTCACGAAGGCACACCCGCGTGGTCTGTGTAATTATTGCCGCCACAAAAAAGCACGCTTACGTGTGGGGTAAGAATCAAGATGGATATTTTTCAGGCAATGCGCGTGTTCGTGCGCGTCGTCGAAACGGGCAGCTTCACCGCTGCGGCGCAGGTACTGGGATATTCCACTGCGCAAACCTCGCGGTTGCTGTCTGAACTGGAGTCTTCGCTGCAAGCCCGGCTGTTGCAGCGCAGCACCCGACGCCTGGCACTGACCGAGGTAGGGGCACGCTACCTGGAGCGCTGCCGAATGATCCTGGGGGAAATCGAAGACGCCAATGCCGAAGCGGCTGGGGCGCACCTGATACCCCGCGGGCATTTACGGGTGCAATCCACCACAGGGCTTGGCATCCAGCTGCTGGCACCGCTGGTGGCCCGCTACACAGAGCTCTATCCGCAGGTCAATGTCGACCTGACGCTGTCCCAGCGCCAACCGGACTTGCTCGAAGAAGGCCATGACGTTGTGATTACGCTGTCTGCCAACTTGCCGGACTCGGAGCTGATCGGCCAACCCCTGGGCAGTATCTTCAGTGTCATCAGTGCCGCGCCTTCCTACCTGAAGGGACGGGAAGTTCCGAAAACCCCGGACGATCTGCACGAGCACCGCTGCCTGCACCTGGTTGACCCCCTGTTTACCGACAGCTGGACCTTTCGCGATGCTGAGGGCGAGCAAGTGATCCGCCCCGGCAACATCTTCCAGGTGAACGTCGCCGAGGCAATGGCACAAGCGGCCGAGGCCGGGCTTGGCGTGTGCCTGCTTCCCGACTACGTGGCCGTCAGTTCTTATCAGCGCGGTTCTTTGGTACGCCTGCTGCCGCAGTATCGGCTGCACGAAAAAAGCATCTACGCGCTCTACCCTTCCCGGCGGTTTCTGGATGCCAAGGTCAAAACCTGGGTCGAGTTTCTCAAGCAGGAAATACCGAAAGTGCTTGAAGGGCACCAGGCCATCGTCGATGACCCGGAGCACTGGGCTTAAATCGATTGAAGCGCTGTACGCAGTTGCTCACGCAGGGAAATGGCGGTGCGATCAAACTCCAGCGGCGTGACGGAAATCCCGCCCTGCGTCACGACCTGAGTCTCAGTGTCAACCGCTTCGGGGTGCTGATGGCGAGTGATACTTAGCCAGTAATACTTGGCCTCACGAAAATCGGTGCGCTCTATCGCGTCCACCCCATCCATGCGACCGGCACCCTGGCGAGTGATTTGTATCGGCCCGGCTTCATCCGCCGGAACGTCCGGGAAATTGATGTTCAGGCACGCCGATTGCTCCCAGCCCTTGCCCAGCAACTGGCGGATCACACCAGGGGCCAAGGCGCGAGCGGTGTCCCAGCGTACAAAACTGCGACGGGTGAAGTACTGGCTCAAGGCTATGGACGGAACCCCCATCAGCAAACCGGTCATCGCGGCCCCAACGGTGCCGGAAAACAGCGTTTCAACCCCCAGATTGGCGCCTTTGTTGATACCTGAGAGCAACAGCTTCGGTGGTTTGTCCATCAACTGCTGCAAGGCCATTGCGACACAGTCCGCAGGTGTCCCGGATACCGAAAAGCGTCGTTCACCGCGTTTTGTCACGCGCAACGGGTGATGAATGCTGATGGCCGTGGAAATACCGCTTTGGTCATGATCCGGTGCGACCACCCAGACTTCGTCCGCCAACTCGCGGGCCACTTCCTCCAGCACTGCAAGGCCCGGAGCGTCGATGCCGTCGTCGTTGGTGATCAGGATTCGTTCGAGTCGAGCGTCTGGCATGGGTAAATTCCTTTTGTGGGTTGGCGGCAAGCCTGGGCAACGCGATCGACTCCCGACTTGCCGCCTGCAGCTTAGATCCCCTGCAAGGCCAGATCCATTGCAAAGTAAGTCAGGATCATGTCGGCACCGGCGCGCTTGATCGAACCCAGGCTTTCGCGCACCACACGTGCTTCGTCGATGGCACCCGCCTGGGCGCCGAACTTGATCATCGCGTACTCACCGCTGACCTGATACGCCGCCAAAGGCAGATGCGAGGCCTGGCGGATATCGCGAATGATGTCCAGGTAAGCACCGGCAGGCTTGACCATCAGCACGTCTGCGCCCTCTTGTTCGTCCAGCAGGGACTCGCGAATCGCTTCACGGCGGTTCATCGGGTTCATCTGGTACGACTTGCGATCGCCGGTAAGGGCGCTCCCGCCCGCCTCACGGAACGGGCCGTAGAGTGCCGAGGCGAACTTGGTGGAGTACGCCATGATCGAGGTATCGATAAAACCGGCACCATCCAGAGCGCTGCGGATAGCCTGAACCTGGCCGTCCATTGCGGCCGATGGCGAGATAAAGTCCGCGCCGGCAGCGGCAGCCGCTACAGCTTGTTTACCGAGGTTGATCAGAGTCGCGTCATTGTCGACACCATGGTCGTGCATCACGCCGCAATGACCATGGGAGGTGTACTCGCAGAAGCAGGTGTCACTCATGACGATCATGTCCGGCGCAGCATCCTTGCTGATGCGCACCATGCGCGACACCAGCCCGTCTTCACGCATTGCATCGCTGCCGGTGGCATCCAGATGGTGAGACACACCGAACAGCATCACCGACTTGATGCCCGCACGGGCATAACGCTCGATTTCACCGGCCAGTTTCGACTCAGGAATACGCATTACGCCAGGCATGCTGGTGATGGGCACGAAGTCGTCGATCTCTTCTTCGACGAAAATCGGCAGCACCAGGTCGTTCAGGCTGAATTCGGTTTCCTGGAACATGTCGCGAAGGGTCTGGGAGCGGCGCAGGCGGCGCGGACGAACGGCGGGGAACTGGTTAGGCATCATGGTTCCTGATGGGCAGATTCAAAAAACAGACGAGCCTTGGCTCAATGGCGGAACAAATACAGGATTGATCCCGCAATTGCAAAACATCCGCCCTACGTGCGGCCGGTTGTCGCGGGGTGTGTTTACTGGGGAACGGAGCCTAATTACAGCGGTGCTTCAGGTAAACCCCATTGCCTGCATCGCGAGCAAGCCCGCTCCCACAGTTGCCCTGTCAGGTTGAGCATTAGTGAACAGCACGGACCTGTGGGAGCCGGGGTTGCTCGCGATGGCATTACCGCCGGTTGAACATTTCGGAAAAAAGCGTAATATCGCCCCCCATGATTCTTGAACAACTCAAAGCCCTGGGTAATGACACTCGCATGCAAATGATGGAGTGGCTCAAAGACCCGCTCCGCAATTTCCCGCCTCAGGATCACGGTGATCCCGCGATTGGCGTGTGCGTGACCCATTTGCAGCACAAGGCCGGGCTGTCCCCTTCTACGGCGTCAGCGCACCTGGCCATTTTGCAACGTGCAGGTTTTGTCCTGACTACGCGCATTGGCAAGTGGACGTACTATCGACGCAATGAACAGGCGATCGATGACTTTGCAGCTAGGCTGAAAATCGAGTTGTAATTTTACCCATACATTTCGTTATTTCGCGCAATGTAAAAACATGAGGAAATCCCATGAGTACTAAAACCCTCTTCGTCCTACCTGGCGGCGGTTATCACAATGTAGTCGTTGGCAGCAGCGAAGTCAGTGTGCCGGCCAGTGGTGAAATAACTGTAGGTTTACGCGCCAACTCATTGAACTATCATGATTTTGCAGTAGTAAGCGGTATGTGGGGACCCAGCGAAAAGCGCATTCCCATGGCCGATGGTGCAGGTGAAGTGATTGCGGTGGGCGCGGATGTCAGCGACTTCAAGGTCGGCGATTCGGTGGTCAGTACCTTTTTCCCGGAATGGATCGCCGGCACCCCGCTGGTTGAAGGTTTCGTTACCGTACCCGGCGATGGCATCGACGGCTATGCCCGCGAGCAAGTGACCGCCAAAGCCACATCGTTCACCCTGGCACCCACCGGCTGGAGCCACGCCGAGGCGTCGACCCTGACCACCGCAGGCCTGACAGCGTGGCGCGCGTTGATGGCCGATGACTCCCTCAAGCCGGGTGACACGGTGCTGATTCAAGGCACGGGTGGCGTTTCGATTTTCGCCCTGCAATTCGCCAAAATGGCCGGTGCCACGGTGATCGCCACCTCCTCCAGCGACGAGAAACTGGAGCGCCTGAAAGCCATGGGCGCAGACCATGTCATCAACTACCGCAAAGACCCGCTCTGGGGCGAGACAGCCCTGGCCCTGACCGGTGGCCGCGGTGTCGACCACATCATTGAAGTCGGCGGCCCTGCGACCCTTGAGCAGTCGATGATCGCCATCCGGGTTGGCGGGCATATCTCGATCATTGGCATCCTCAGCGGTGTCAGCGGCGCGATGAACTTTGTACCGATGCTGATCAAGCAAGTTCGCCTGCAAGGCGTACTCGTCGGCAGCCGCAGCCAGCAGCAAGACATGGTTCGTGCAATCAATGCCAACGGCATGCGCCCGGTGATTGATCGTCACTTCCCTCTGACCGATATGGTCGAGGCGTTCAAGTACCAGGAAACCAACCAGCATTTCGGCAAGATCATTCTGGATATTTAACCGCCCCATCGCCGGTGGCGCATTGACAGTGCGCCATCGGCTTCTCTAGATTCAGGCTTTTGCCCAAAGAGCCTAGCCCGATGAGCCTTGAATCCGTACGCGCCTTTTTTCACGCCAACGCCCCTGATCTGCACATCATCGAATTGGCCACGAGCACGGCGACGGTCGCACTGGCTGCCGAAGCCCATGGCGTTGAGCCCGGTCAAATTGCTAAAACCCTGGCCTTTCGAGTCGGCGAACGCAATGTTTTGCTGGTGGCACGGGGTGATGCACGCATCGACAACAAGAAATTAAAAGACGCCCTGGGCAGCAAAGCCAAAATGCTGGACGCCGAAACGGTCGTCGCACTCACCAGCCACCCTGTGGGGGGCGTCTGCCCTTTCGGGCTGGCGACTGAATTGCCCGTTTACTGCGATATTTCCCTTCAAAGTTTTACCGAAGTCATGCCCGCGGCCGGGGCCACTCACACTGCCGTAAAGATTTGCCCGTCGCGCATGGCCGACCTGGTCAACGCGCAGTGGGTTGACGTCTGCCAGCCTCTCCCTGCCGCTTAAACACAGGTGCAATGCTCTAGCGCGGGCCTTTCAGCGATGTTAATTGTTCGACAATGTAGAAAATACAGTTGCGATCGATTATCATCCGCTACTCGCGCAGCACCCTCCAACGCCATTTCAAAAACATTAAAACGTCGCAGGGTGCTGTTTTAAGGGAATAACCTGAGGCGCTCATGCACCGCTTTACTTTCAGCAAATCATTGATTTGCGCAACATTGGGGATCGTCAGCCTGCCGGCTTTCGCTGCATTGCAACCAGAGTCAGAGGCTGCCCTGGCGGGCGAAACGCAAAGAACCTGCCATTTCAACAA
Organism: Pseudomonas sp. RL_5y_Pfl2_69; assembly: GCF_963970465.1. NCBI lineage: Bacteria > Pseudomonadati > Pseudomonadota > Gammaproteobacteria > Pseudomonadales > Pseudomonadaceae > Pseudomonas > Pseudomonas sp. RL_5y_Pfl2_69. The sequence continues at coordinate 160,757 of NZ_CAXAOU010000009.1, forward strand.
AGACACCAGCACCGATTGCACCACGACCTACCGTTACACCATCCTCACCAACAATGGCCGAGAGATGCTGTCACGTATCGACTTCAGTTTCCCTGAAACGGATCAACTGGAGATCATCAACGCTCAATCCACACAACCCGGCGCCAAGCCGGTGGCCCTGGCTCAATCGCAAATCGACACGCGCATGGCGCCTAACCCGGACAAAGGTTTCCTGCGGGCCAGCCAGACCTCGATTGCCTTCCCGAACCTGCGCATTGGCACCGAGCTTACCTACACCGTACGCGAGCATACGGTGGGCAAGCCGCTGATGGACCACTTCCATTACCTCATGACGTTTGGCCCGTCCCCTGCCCGCTCGGATGGCTTTAAAAGCACGTTTACCGCCGAGCGGCCGATTGTGTGGCGCAGCGAGATGATGGAAGACTTCACGTTCACCCCGTCTGCCGACAACAAGACCCTCGTGATCGAGCAGAAAAGACCTCTTTTCGTGAATTACATCAATGAAGCCGGCAACGCCTACATCCGCCAGATGCCCCGGGTTGAAATCGGCAGCTCCAGCCAGGTACAGGATCACTTTGGCAACCTCGCCAAACGCTACAACGAAATCGTGACTGCCGGGCTGCCTGTGAGCGCAGCCAAGACCGTTTCAGGGCTCAAGGGTCTACCCCCCGCCCAACAAGTATCCGGGCTGATGCAATACATCCATGATCAATACCGCTATATGGGCGACTGGCGCGCCACTGATCGCGGTTACGTGCCGTTCACCCTGGGCGAGATCGAAGACCGTGGCTACGGCGACTGCAAGGATCTTTCGGTACTGCTAACCGCCATGTTGAAAGCCAGCGGCATCACCGCCCAAACAGCCTGGGTCAGCCGGGGCACCAACCCGCTGGGCCTGTTGTTGCCTGGTACCAGTTCAGCCAATCACGCCATCGTGCGGGCTGAAGTCGATGGACAGGTCTGGTGGCTTGATCCGACCAACCCCGTGTTCTTGCCGGGCCGTAGCATGCCTGACATCCAGAATCGCTGGGCGCTGGTCATCGATGCCGATGGCAAGGTGCGCCAGGATCACATCCCTGAAGAGCAACCGAGCCTGAGCATGGACGTGAAGAAGTTTGAGCACTTCAATCGCGATGGCCAGGCTCGCACCACCGCTGAAGTCGAAATGGGGCAGATGACGCTGATGCAACTCAACTACGCCGACACTGATTCGGGGGTCAGTGCTACCGACCTGAACCTGTGCAACCACTTTGGCAAAGAGATCACTGACTGCAAGATCAGTCGGGATAAAACCGGCTTTGTGGTGCCCGAGCGTTACACGGTACACGCCACCCTGACCAACCTTCGTGCACTGGAGAACCTGTCCGGGCAGCAGATCTACAAGCCGGCATTCATGAGCGAGCGCTGGGACAGCTTGATGAACTATCGCCGCACCGGGCAACTGGCTGACTTGTACATGGCCGATCCAGAGAAACTGACCTACGACATCACCCTTTCGGGCGCCAAGGTCGGCAAGGAAATCAAGTCCTGCAAGGTGAACTCACCGTGGTTTGATATGGAACTGAGCAGCAAACGCAGCAAGGATAAATACCGCTACCAGTACTCCATCACGCAAAAACACAGCTGGTTGAGTCATGACGAGATCATGAGCGCGCCGTTCGAAGCCATGCTCCAGCAGGCCCGTGCCTGCAACGAAAACATGCAACAAGTGGTGCAACTCAGTACCAGAGGCTGATACCTGCCAGCCTGGTCCTTCAAGCAGCCTGGCCCCATTGCGGGGCCAGGCTTTTTTTTGCGGGTGTTACGCGATGGCGGTGTCTACCAGCACTTGAGCTTCCTCAACCAGAAGGTTCAGGTGATCGTCGCCGATAAAGCTCTCGGCGTAGATTTTGTAGATGTCTTCAGTGCCCGAAGGACGTGCAGCGAACCAGCCGTTTTCGGTCATGACCTTGAGCCCGCCGATGGCCTGATTGTTGCCCGGGGCATGGCTGAGGATCCGGGTAATGTCTTCACCGGCAAGGCGCGTGGATTTGACTTGATCAGGTGACAATTTTCCCAGCAGCGCTTTTTGCTGCGGGGTTGCCTTGGCATCGACCCGGGTCGAGAACGGAAGACCGAGGTCTTCGGTCATTTTCTGGTACAGCTGGGACGGATCGCGACCTGTACGAGCCGTCATCTCTGCGGCCAATAGCGACGGAATCAGGCCATCCTTGTCGGTGGACCAGACGCTGCCGTCCAGGCGCAAGAACGAGGCACCGGCACTTTCTTCGCCGCCAAAGCCCAGCGAGCCTTCGAACAGGCCATCGGCAAACCACTTGAAGCCCACCGGCACTTCATACAAGCGGCGATCCAGGCGTGCAGCTACGCGGTCAATCAGGCCACTGCTGACCACGGTCTTGCCCACCGCAGCATCAGCGCGCCATTGCGGGCGATTCTGGAACAGGTAGTCGATGGACACCGCCAGGTAGTTGTTCGGCGCCAACAGACCGCCTGATGGCGTGACAATGCCGTGACGGTCGTGATCCGGGTCACAGGCAAAGGCCACGTCGAAACGTTCTTTAAGCCCGATCAGACCTTGCATGGCATAGCTGGAGGACGGGTCCATGCGGATCCGGCCATCCCAGTCCACGCACATGAAGCGGAAAGTCGGATCGACTGTGGTGTTCACCACTTCCAGATTCAAGCCGTAGTGTTCGCCGATCGCGGACCAGTAGTGCACACCTGCGCCACCCAGGGGATCAACGCCCAGGCGCAAGTTGGCGCCACGAAGGATGTCCATGTCGATCACGTTTTTCAGATCGGCAACATAGGTGTTCAGGTAGTCATGGCGATGCGTCGTGCTGGCTTTGAGCGCCTGCTCGTAACTGATGCGCTTGACCCCGGCCAATCTGGCCGCGAGCAGTTCGTTGGCCTTGGCTTCAATCCATTTGGTGACATCGGTATCGGCCGGGCCACCGTTAGGCGGGTTGTACTTGAAACCACCGCTTTCTGGCGGGTTGTGCGACGGGGTAATCACTACGCCATCTGCCAGGCCAGTGGTGCGGCCACGGTTGTAGCAGATGATTGCGTGAGAAATGGCCGGAGTCGGCGTGTACTCATCGTCAGCGGCGATCATGGTTTCGACGCCATTGGCTGCAAACACTTCCAGGGCACTGGCGCCCGCTGGAGTCGACAGCGCGTGAGTGTCGATACCGACAAACAACGGACCATTGATGCCCTTCATCTGACGGTAGAGGCATATGGCCTGGCTAATGGCCAATACATGCCACTCATTGAAGCTCAGCTCGAACGAACTGCCACGGTGTCCGGATGTACCAAAGGCGACACGCTGGGTGGCGATCGATGCATCGGGTTGACCGGTGTAATAAGCGGTCACCAGTCGCGGTATGTCGACCAGCAATTGAGCCGGGGCCGGTTTGCCCGCAAGAGGACTGAGTGTCATGCAAAACCTCGGGAAATTAATGATTCGGAGGAAAAAAGGCAGTTTACTGGCAGTTCGACATTGGCGCGAAGTAATCTATCCACACCAAGGGGTCTGTTTTGCACTTTAATGCACTATTGGTTGTCTGAGCTTGATCCAGACACCTTGTTTAACTCTCCTGGATGTACATTTCAGCTCTGAATTAAGGAAAGCACCATGAAACCACTGGTGATCAGCGCAGCCGTATTACTCTCCCTGAGTACGCTGTGCAGTGTGGCCAACGCAGCCAAACTGGAAGACGTCGCCCCCTACCCTAAAGCCGAACCGGGCTTTAGCCGCCAGGTCATTAATCTGCCAAAACAGAAAAATGAAGACGACTACAAGGTTCAGATCATTGCGGGCAAGACATTACAGGTCGACTGCAACCAGCAGCGCCTGGGCGGCAAGCTGGAAGAAAAAACCCTCAAGGGCTGGGGCTATCCGATGTATCGCCTGAACAAGGTCACCGGCCCCATGAGCACGATGATGGCCTGCCCCGAAGGCAAGGCACATCCCGAGTTTGTTCCGGTGGTCGGTGATGGCTTCATGCTGCGCTACAACAGCAAACTGCCCATCGTGGTCTACGTCCCCAAGGACATCGAAGTGCGTTACCGGATCTGGTCTGCGTCCAAGCAGATCAAGCAGGCCGTGAGCGAATAAGTGTCATTGCGGGAGCGGGCTTGCCCGCTCCCGCCTTGATTGAGTGTTATTGCAACCCTACCCGATACAGCACCCCATCATCCTCGTCGGTCAGTACATACACATAGCCGTCCGGACCTTGGCGAACGTCGCGGATACGTGCCTTCAGATCTCCCAGCAGCCGCTCTTCATGCACCACCTTGCCATCTCTCAGCTGCAGCCGGATCAGGTCTTTGTCTGCAAGTGCGCCAATAAACAGATTGTGCTGCCAGGGCTTGAAACGGTCTGAATCGTAGAAGGCCATACCGCTAATGCCGGGGGATTTCTCCCAGACATGATGGGGCCCCACAGTACCTTCGACGGTTTTGCCCTGTGCTTCGGAGATAGGTTTCGACGAGTAGTCAATCCCGTGGGTAGCCAGCGGCCAGCCATAGTTTTTACCACGCTCGATCAGGTTGATTTCGTCCCCCCCTTTTGGTCCGTGCTCGTGAGTCCACAGGGTGCCAGTCCAGGGATTGAGGGCGGCGCCTTGCTGGTTACGATGGCCGTACGACCAGATTTCTGGCCTCACGTCCTTGTTGCCGACAAAAGGGTTGTCGTTGGGAACGCGCCCGTCAGGAAAAATGCGCGCAATTTTGCCCTGCAGTTTGTCCAGGTCCTGGGATGTCGGACGCTGGTTGTTTTCCCCGAGGGCTATAAACAGATAGCCGTCCCGGTCGAACACCAGGCGCGAGCCAAAGTGATTACCGGTAGAAAGTTTTGGCTCCTGGCGGAAGATCACTTCAAAGTTGCTCAAACGGGTCAAATCCTCCGATAAGCGCCCGCGGCCGACGGTGGTTCCTGCTTTACCGTCTTCACCGCCTTCTGCGTAAGACAAATACACCAGGCGATCTTCTGCAAAACTGGGCGACAGCACCACATCGAGCAAGCCGCCCTGCCCTTTGGCCCACACCTGCGGGACACCGGAAACCGGTGCAGACAATTTGCCATCCGGGCTCACGACGCGAAGATTTCCCGGCCGCTCGGTGACCAGCATGCCCTGTTTATCGGGCAGAAAAGCCAATGCCCAAGGATGATCAAGCCCCTCGACGACCGGGGTTGCGGTGACAGTTCCAGACTCGGAAGTAAACGTCTTCTGCGCATCGGCATGGGCCGTGAACGCAATATTGAGTAGCGAAGCGGCGCACACAGTGGCCAGCAAGGTTTTTCTCAACATTAGCTATTCCTTGTTCTATTGAGGTTTGTCTCTGGGCTGCAACGACGGCGCGGTGGGCTTGACGGTCGTTGGCGGTGTCTGGCTACGTGGATAACCATTACCGATCTTGCCGTTCTCGATTGAAGGGGTTCGCAGCGTGGGAGCTGTAGAGGGACCTGTTGCGCCTGACACGGACGCCCCCGTGCCTTGCCGGCTGTTTGGATTGATGCGGCGGATGACGTTGTTGGCTGGCGGCGTGTTGGCTGGCAAGGTGTTTTGCGCCATTAGCCCAGCATGGGCCGCAATTGTTGGGCGGGCCACAGGGTTCGAAAACGTTTGTGCCTGTGCCTGGAAGGCAAGTACGCCGCCCATCAATAGAAACAACAGACTGGATCTGACACCGTTCATCACGTCCTCCGCTTTTTGCACGACCGTGTAGCTTTGAGGGTCGTGCACGTCACAGGTTCGGTTTCAAAGATAACAAAACGTGTCAGGCATCTGTTTCAGGGCCAATTTCGATCACGGTTGACTCCCTCGCCTGCGCCAGAAGGGCCTCGCGGCACACTTGATAGCAATCCTCGATATGGCCATTGCCGACCAGTTTCATCACGCCAAAACTGATGGTTGCCGCCACCGCCTGCCCTACAAACGGGACAAAGCGAATCACTGATTTGGTTGCCACTTTTGCGCCCATCTTGCGCACCAGAGACATGACCAGCGTTCGGCTGATGAATTTGCCGATCACCTCACTGCCAATCCCGGTGACCGCTACCACAATCAGGCGCTTGGACCGTGAGTCCATCTGCTCGATCTGGTGGGGGGTCAAGCCGAATTTGCTGTTGATAGCCGGCAGCATTTCAACCAGCAATGCGACATCGGTACCGATATCGAGCCCGGGTATCGGGATTGCAGCCGCACCTGCAGAAACTGCCGAGCGCTTGGTGACCATGGACCGGCACTCGTCACGTATACGATCGAGCTCGGCTAATGACCTGATTAACATAGGATCCCCCGACAGATAAAAATAAAACCAGCGTAGTCTACTACGCCCTTCTGACCAGCAAGGCAGGCCTGTCTTCATGTAGAGGGGTAACAGCGAAGGAAATTCACAAAGGCGGGGATGTTTTAAGCCATTGACCTGAAAATACACCGGCCAAAAACAATCAAGCACAAAACAATATGCATTGAGCGATGATTTTTTTGAGAGGTCGTGTCGGCCTGAAGTGCTGGCTGGCATCCAGGTATTAGGGGAGCGTGTCCGCGCAAAGATCTTGTCAAGCATTTTCAACAACCAGAATTAATCTGCGCGTGCCCGCAAAACCAATTTCTGTAGTCTGTTGAGTTCCAAGCTAGGGCCTGACGCCCTGCGCTAGGCAGGGCGTTCTATAAACACTCACTCCACTAAAGACCCACCTTAGTGTGGGTCGATAGATCTACAGGAACAGAACTGACCGTTGAATGAAGATTAACCTGGCGGAAAACTCAAGTATCAATGGACTGAAGACACGGCCATCGGAGCGCATTATGGGTCCAGATTGACGATCAGAGACTTGGAAGCGCTCTTAATCTTCTGGCCCAAGATCAGGTTACTGCCGAGCACGACCACTCCAGCCACCGGCACTAACGCCTCGGATTTCAGGAAGCCTAGAATGTAACCTCCAAACAAAACCACTGCCATCAATCCACTGATCATACTGGCCAGCATCATGTATTTGAGCGGGTTACCAAAACTTAGAAGGCGCTGCTTTTCTTCAGCCGATATCATCAATTCCTTCTGACATCCCAAGCACACAGTTGGCTGGTTTACATGCAGTAGCGCCTGCTGTTCCTTGTCGATGGGAAATTCTTTTTCACATGCATTGCAGTGAACTTTCAAGCCAAGAATATGTGTAATGGACGAGCTCATTTTGATCCTTAAAAAACACTTGTTAATGAACTGCTTGGCCATGCATGCACGTGGCATGGCAGCGACCGGCGCGAGGCGAGGCAGATTGCTCAAGTTCAGCCAGCGATCGGGGTACGACAGTCTTTGATATCGGCGATGAACGCGTCTTCGAACTTGGCGGCGTAGTAATGCTCACGGGTGCCAGCAGCACAGGTGCGATACCACTGGACTTCGGTTGGGGTCAAACGCTCGCCCGAGGTCAGGGCAGCTAGCAGTAGTGGCGAGGACTTGTCGAACACCTTGGTAATAACCACTGGCTTGTGCATACGTTGACCGGTCGGCTGGCCGGACTGCGGATCACGCGGGATGATCACTTCGTGTTGAAACCTTTGGACAATGACTTGGTCTTCGTGACTTTCCTGGTAGGTATTGCCACCGGCGATCAAACCTTGCTTGGTGCCGGTTATGGGCATGTAAGCGGGTGTAGCCATGGTGATGCTCCTTGCTGAAAAAAAGCAGTTGGAAGACCGAACAACCGGTCAACGCCTGTTTTAAGCATCAAGGTTCATGCCACTTTTAAAATACACATATTTAACAATTAGTTAATCTAATTACACAGCCAAAAAAAGCTTTCACCTAGCAAAAACCTGCAAAAGTGCGTAACAAGTTGCGCAAGAAGTTGCGCGCAAGACTGCAGTCCACATGCGGCCTGCCCTAAAGGGATTTCCAGTTAATAAATCGGGAATAAGTGCGCAACTTAATGCACATAATGGTTTGCGGCTGTCACTTTGATATTTGGCTCAACAGCCATGAAATTTAGAAGTGTCAAATGGGGCGCTTTGCTCTCTTCCATCGCTGAAGAAAAACAACACGTCAAGGGTGAGGGTATTTTGGGCCACTGACGGGGCCAGCGTACAGAGAAGTAGCCTGTACTCTTGCGAAGTACAGGCCAGTCGCGGGTTACACGTCTTTTTTGACTTTGTCCCACTCAGCCTTGAGCTTGGATACGAATGATTCTTTTGGGGTTTCCTTACAGGCAGTCACGACCAGAGGCGTGATTTTTGCGATACCGTCCACGTCCAGCACCGCATCTTCAACTTTGCCCTTCTTGTTGATGGCTTCACCCAGGCCGACTGCGGTCGGCTGGAAGCTTTCATCCACTGCCAGGAAATCCGCGCACGTCCATTTTGCGACGGGCTGTTTGGTTTCGGCCTGAGCCAGGGTAGACAGTGCAGCCAGACCCACAGCGCCCATTAACAGAATGTGCTTCTTCATATGCAAATATCCCTATTGTCAAAGATTCAATAACATGTGGTGTGCCGCAAAAAACATAGTATCGAATGATGTTTCTGTCAAAAACAACAGCAAAATCATCCTCTTTAAAACATCACTTCACCCCTTGAGCTCTAGTTAACCGAACAAACAAGAGGCACACTAACGCGAGCAGCGGCCAGTCTATAAATCCGCCATTCATGTACCGAGCCGTTAAAACAGCCCCGATATAATCGACGCTGTTTTAACGTGCACTACTGAGAAAGAATGACCTTCATTGCCTTCTCTTTTGCCGCGTTCCCGAACACCTCATACGCCTGGAGAATGTCAGACAGCGCAAAGCGGTGAGTAATCAACTTCCCGGCATCGATTTTCCCGGACTGCACGGTTTTCATCAGCATGGGGGTGGTATTGGTGTTAACCAGCCCGGTCGAGATGGTGACGTTCTGGATCCAGAGTTTTTCCAGGTGCAGCTCAACGCTTTTTCCATGGACACCCACGTTCGCAATGCTGCCCCCCGGTGCGATCACCGATTGGCAGGTATCGAAGGAGGCAGGAATACCCACTGCTTCGATCGCGACATCCACACCGACCCCGTGGGTCAGCTCGAAAATGCGCTCAACTGCGTTTTGGGTCGTGATGTCGATCACATCCGTCGCGCCAAAGCGCTGTGCAACCTCAAGTCGATTGGTGTCGCCATCCACCATGATCAACTGGGCCGGAGAATAGAACTGCGCCGTCAGCAGCGCCGCCATGCCCACCGGTCCTGCACCGACGATGACCACGCTGTCACCCGGCTTGACCTTGCCGGCAAGCACGCCAATTTCGAACCCGGTTGGCAAGATGTCGCTCAGCATCACCAACGCCTCCTCATCCGCACCTGCCGGAACCGGATAGAGGCTGTTGTCGGCATGGGGGATGCGCACATATTCGGCTTGGGTCCCATCAATGGTGTGCCCCAGGATCCAGCCGCCATCGGCGCAATGGGAGTACATCTGACGCCGGCAGTTTGCACAGCTGCCACAGGAGGTGATGCAGGAAATCAGCACATGATCACCGGGCTTGAAGTTGCGGATGGCAGAGCCGACCGCTTCGACCACTCCCACTCCTTCATGACCCAAGACGGTCCCTTCGGTGACTTCAGGCACATCGCCCTTGAGAATGTGCAGGTCAGTGCCGCAGATGGTGGTGTGCAGGATTCGAACAATGGCGTCGGTCGGTTTGTCGATGACCGGTTGGGGGATATCGGCCCAGGCTTTTTTGCCAGGCCCCAGATAAGTGAGCGCTTTCATGATGGCCATCCTTTACCTGATCAAAAAATAATCAGCACTGCCACTCAGGTGGACCCCGAGTGGCAGTCCCTAAAATCATTGATGCAGTTAAGCAGCCTTTTTCGACAGCGCCCTTGCCGCAGGTCATAAAAAGCCTTTTTGGACTAACGGTGCGGATGAACCGTGAAAGACACCAGCCTCACCACAATCGGCCGCACCACCAGAATGCACAGGAACGCGACAGGCATTGCCAGTTGATAGGCATGCAGCACATTGCTTAGATAATCGTGCTCAATACCGGCGTTCGCCGCCGTAATCACCAGCGACATCAGGAAGGCCATGATCGTCGACATGTAAAACGCGAAAACGTAGGGCGTAGCCCGTACAGAGAGCTTCAGACGTTTCGAAACCGGGGTTTCAGCAGATACTTTTGATGTCATACGGGACCTTATCCAGCTTCATTTTCAGGAGTCATGCACCTTAACAAGATCAAAAACCGGCAACTAGACGCCTATCGACAGTTACTTTATAAATAAAAACTTACGAATAGACTTTATGAGCCCCCCACAGTGAATCTGCTAGCGGCAATTACCAGCTTTATCAAAGTGGTCGAAACAGGCTCCATCGCAGGCGCAGCCAAAAGTCTTGGTCTTAGTGCAGCGGCCGTCAGCCAGACCATCAATCGCCTGGAAGAACATCTCGGCACACGCCTGCTGCAACGCACCACACGCAGCATGGCGCTCACCGAACAGGGAGCGACTTACTATGAAAGGGTGCGACATATCGCGTCCGACCTTGAGTCAGCGCACAGGGCCATCAGCACTGGAGAAACTGAACTTCAAGGGCGGCTTTGCATTGCGTCGACATCCGCATTCGGACGGCATGTGCTGGCCCCTCTGGTTGCGGGCTTTGCTAACCGTTACCCGCGTTTGACCCTGGAGCTGTGTACCACCGATGGCAAGATCAATCATATCCAGGACGGCATTGATCTTAGCCTGCGGATCAAGCCGCAACTGGAAGAAGGCATCGTTGCGCGCAAAATCGCTTCCGTTCCTTTCATCATCTGCGCCTCCCCGGCCTATCTGGCCCGAGCCGGTGCCCCCCGTACTCCCGAGGAACTCCAGCAGCATGCCTGCCTGGCCTTCCGTTACCCGCTGGACGGGCGCTTCCTGCGCTGGGGGTTTATCCGCGAAGGCCAGCACTACTACGCAGCGCTCAACGTCACCGCGATCAGTGATGATATCGATGCGCTGACTCAAATGGCGATTCACGGCGCAGGGATTGCGCGCCTTGCCGAGTTCCTGGCGGCCCCTTTTATCGAGTCAGGTCGACTGGTGACACTGCTTGAAAGTAGCCATGAATCCACCGAGTCCTGCGCAGAACCCCTGGATATTTATGCGTGTGTCCAGGATCGCGCCGCCATGACGCCAAAAGTCAAAGCGTTCCTGGACTATTTGACGGCACATATTGAACAACGCTGGACTAAAGACAGTTTTATTACTGTATGACTTTATTAAACGCACCAAAATAGCGCGGCATCTCTTTGGATTAACGTGATAATTTAATACATCCAAAAAACCTATAACAGTTAACTTCTTCACACATTCGTGTTCAGCAGATGAAAATACCAAAGTAAGGGGGCATTCTATTTTTTAATGTACTGTTACACTTAGTTAAAAATGCCATTCAAGGACGAAGCATATGAGTGCCTCAACTAAACGAGGGTGGAAGTGGGCCTACCGCAAGCTGCGTGATCTGCACTGCACGCGCCCTTCTGCCTTTTACAGGGCCACCCTGTACGTTCTTCGCGGGAACACGGGTACATTTGTTTGTGAAGTGACACACAAAAAAATCCGCATTAGCCGCTAACGGCTTTCAGTCTCGTTGCGTGGCTCGCCTGCACATAAATTGCAGGCATTTTATATACCCGTTGAAATCCAGAGGTCTCGCAAGCGCAATGGGGAAGCTCCCATGCTGTTGTTACGCGAGCAAGCCAGTACAATTGCCTGCATCCATTCCCCCCCTTGCCTGACGGAGGGGGGTTGAAGTCACCTGTTGGCTGTCCGGTTGATGAGCCATGCCTGAACGCAAGGCTCATCGAGCCCGTGCCCAAGAAGTCCAGATAATGCCAAAGAAGAAGCAACCCGCAGAGACCCCGGCCGTAACCGCAGCAGACATAGAACGCTCAATTCAGGCCCTGAACAAAATGGCTGAGCGCCTGTGGGGAGAGGATCGGGTAGCCGAGGCCAAAGCCCTGATCGATGCACTGGATGCTTTGAACCGTGCGCTGGACAGGATCAGGATTGGCGAAAGTCGCCGGGCGGTCACTCTTCACTGAGCACGCCCGCCAGCCGTTCAGATAGAGCAAGCGCTGGCACCGTGTTTTTCAAGATAACGCTGCTGATCTTCATCTGCCTTTTGAAACTCGCCCAGTGCCAGAATCACCGTGGCCACCGGCTTTTCCAACCGCCCGCTGGCATCCAGTTGCTGTATGGCGGCCTGTCCTGACTGGGCTTGTAGATCAGAGTTGAAAAACAAGGCCGAACGGTACTTCACCCCGACATCCGCACCCTGACGATCGAACGAAGTTGGATCATGCAATGTCCAGAACTGTTCGATCAGGCCACTGTAAGAAATCACCCCCGGATCGAAGTCGACTTGCACCACTTCAATCCACGCGGCCCCATCTATGGGCGAACGGGCAAAACCGACCCGGCTGTCGATCACTCCCGGTAATAAACGAAACGCGGCTTCAGCCCCCCAAAAACAGCCCGCACCGAAAGTAGCCTGCTCAACACTTACGTCTTCTTCAACATCAGTCATGGGCTGACCTCCTCTTTTTGCGGCAGCAGATGCGAGTGCAACTGCGCGATATGTTCAGGCCCGATACCACAGCACCCGCCAACAATACTGGCGCCTGCCGCCACCCACGACCTGGACCAGTGCAGGTATGACTCCGGCCCCAGATCACTGCGAATCTTCAGCAAGGTGCTGTTTGCTTTTGCCTGTGTACTGACGGGAGGAAACGCATTGGCGTAAACCCCAAGCTCAACGGTTTGATCCACGCTGCCAATGACTTCCCGTGCGCTGGCGAGTGCCGCAGCCATTACTTCTGGCTGGCTGCAATTGAACAGCACTGCCCTTGCCCCCAGCTCGAGCGCTGCACGCACGGCATCGGCGACCGACTCCGATGAGCGCAGTCGCGGCGGCTCGTCGGCCTCATCCAGGAGGGTAAACGCGACCCAGAGTGGCTTGGTCTCTGCGCCGAGCGCCTCCACGACAGCCCGTACTTCAGCGATGGAGCTTTGGGTTTCCGCCAACCAGACATCGACATGAGCCCGCAGCCCGGCGATCAGCTCGCGATGAATCGCGACCGAACGTTGATGATCAAACAAATCCGGTCGATACGACCCCAGGGCTGGCGGTAAAGAACCGGCCACCGTGACCGGCTCGCTACTGCCGGATGCAGCCTCACGGGCCAGGCCTGCAGCCCGCTCGGCCAGGGCGCGTCCGTCCCTGGCAAAGCGCTCATCCCCGATATGAAAAGGCACCACCGCGTAGCTGTTGGTGGTGATGATTCGTGCACCGGCCTCAATGAACGCTTGATGGGCCTGGAGCACAAACTCGGGGGCCTCGATCAGCGCGAGCGCTGACCATTCAGGCTGGCGAAACGGCGCCCCGATCCGCTGAAGCTCACGCCCCATGCCGCCATCGAGTAAACGCAAGGATGGGTGGCTCATTGGATCGCACTCACTTTCGGCGCCGATGGGGCGAGCCACTGGTCGACGATGGCACCGTTGGCCTGGACCCACGCCTTGGCGGCGACGTCTGCAGGCAGTTTTTCCTTTTCGATCTTCAGAATCAGGTCATTGAGTTGCGCAGGCTCGATCGCCACATTGCGCAGGAACTCGGCAATTTTAGGTGCGCGTTTCTGCAAGGATGAGGACGCCAGAACGTGAACCCTGGCATCCGGGAAGGCGCAGGTGATCTGACTCTTGTTCAGCCAGTCCGGGTCAACGGTCGGGCTGATGAATTTCCAGCAGCCATCGGCCTTGTACAGCGGGTCATCTTTTTTGTTGTCCTGGGCATAGCCGTCAAACGCGGGTTCATCCAGACGACGCAGGTCAAACGCCGAAAAGATCCAGTCCGGTGTATAGGCATAGAACACCACGCCACGCTGCGCCTTGTAAGCCGACGCCAGCTTGGCGTAGGTCACCGATGCCTCCGTGGACACCGACTCGAATTTGTCGGCGAACCCGTAATCCTTGGCTTTGATCTGGCCGATGTAAGTCGACTCCCATCCGGCAGGTCCCACCAGCAACTCGGCCTTGCCGCCGCCCAGAGGCTCGAAGAGTTTGGCCACTTCCGGTTTTTTCAGGTCGTAGACAGATTTGACCCCGTACTTGTCCTGCACATAGCCGGGAATATAAAAGCCCTGCACGGCCGTGTAGGGTTGAGTATTCGGTACCAGGGACCGGGTGCCGCCTGTGACGTATTTCGCCCAGGCTGCCGACTGGTTGGGCAGCCAGATATCCGTCAGCACGTCCACCGAGCCATCCCCTTTGGACGCGGCACTGAACAGCACCGGGACATCCCCTGCGAGGTACGAAACATCGCCATCAAGACGGGTTTTGATCACTTCCCCCAGGATGTACTGAATGGCGATAGCGCCCGTCCAGTTCTGCTCACCAATGACTATTTTGTCCTTGGCCTGGGCTGTGGCGGGAAGAATCAGGGAGGCCAGCAGTGCTGCAGCGCCCCAGTTGCGCAATACGTGTGTCTTCACAATAAGTCTCACTGTTCAGGTGTGCAGATGATCTTGCTTGCGCAAGCTCGATTGAATGATTCGATCAGGGATCAGCGCGCACAGAACGATCGCCACGCCAGCCAGCACGCCCTCGCCACCCTTGATATTGCGCAACGCCGTCATGACGTCATAACCCAGGCCGCCAGCGCCGATCAGTGCCGCCACGACGACCATCGACAGACTCATGACGATGGTTTGATTGACCCCAAGCAACAGCGACCGTCGAGCCAGAGGCAGTTGCACCTTGGTCAGGGTTTGCCAGGGACTGGCTCCATGGGCGACCGCAGCTTCGACGGCATCCTTGGGAACTTGCTGAATCCCCAGGGAGGTCAGGCGAATCATCGGCGCCAGCGCAAAAATCACCGTTGCGATTACCGCCGGCGTCTTGCCGACCGAAAAGAACGCCACGGCGGGGATCAAATACACAAACGTTGGCAGGGTTTGCATCACATCCAGCAAGGGCGTGATCACCTTGCGTATCAGCGGTCGCTTGGCAAGCAGAATGCCGGTGGGCACGCCAATGACCAGGGCAATCAACACGGAAGACCCCACCAGCGCCAGAGTGGCGATGGTTCGCTCCCAAAAGCCGAACAGGCCGATGTACAGCAACGCAGCCCCACTGGTCAGCGCCAACGCCAAGCCCGCCGAGCGCCACGCCAGAAACACCAGCGCCAGCGCCGAAACCGGCCACGGCAACCAGCCCAGCAGGCTTTCGATGCCTTCGATGACGGTCCTGACCGCAACGATCACACCCACGAATGCGCTCTCGAACGTCACCTGGGACCAGCCAATAAAGTCATCAATGCTCTGCGCTGTCAGCAACAGCGCCTGGCGATTGCTCGGGAACTGCAGCAGCACATTAGTCGTGTCTGGCGTGATGACACGCCAGATCACCAATGCCTGACTGACCAGCAATACCACCAAAGGCAGCGCCCAACCCGATGCGTTGCTGCGCACGGGATGGCGGCTCAACGAGAACGCTGCATAGCGACTGACGCCAAACAGCGCCACGGCTGCCAGAATCGCCAGCCACAAACCGCTGGTAATGTTTTGCCCCACCAAAGCCAAAGCGGCGAGCTCTGCAACGAACGTAAGCCAGAAGGCACCGCCCTTGCCCTGTGCGGCCAGGGCCGCGGGGCCCAGCAACACGGATTGCCAGCCACTCAACCCAGGGTTGGACGCTTGCTCGCGGGGAGCACCTTCAGCAGCCGGGACGGGAACGTTTTCAACGCTTCGCAGCACTGACGGGGTTGGGGTGCAGTCCCGGAAAAAATCCGCCACTTCAGCGTCAACCGGATGCTCCAGCAACTCCTGGGGTGTGCCCAACTGCACCAGCCGACCGCGGCGCAGCACGGCAATCCGGTCGGCAAGACGTATGGCTTCCGCCGGGTCGTGGGTGACCAGCAATGTGCTGATTCCGCGTTCACGCACCAGGGCCAGAAAATGAGTTTGCAGATCCCGGCGGATGGTCGGATCGAGTGCGCTGAATGGCTCGTCCATCAGCAAGATGTCGGGGTCAGTCACCAATGCCCGTGCCAGCCCGACCCGTTGCTGCATGCCACCGGATAGCTCATGGGGATAATGATCGCCCCACCCTTGCAGCCCCACCGCCTGTAACTGCAGCGTGGCCGCCGCATAGCGAATCGACTCGGGTTCGCCGCGCAATTCAAGGGGCAACGCGACATTGTCCAGCACCGTGCGATGGGGCAGCAGGCCAAAATGCTGAAACACCATCCCGATGCGCTGGCTCCTCAACTCGCGCAAGGCCTCGGGACTCAAGCCGCTGATGGCCTGGCCTTCGATCAGGACTTCGCCACTCGAGGGCTCGATCAGGCGATTGATATGGCGCAGCAGCGTTGACTTGCCACTGCCGGATGTTCCCATCAGGCACAGCACCTCACCACGACGCACCTTCAGACTTACATCGCTGACGGCAGGCAACGCCGAGGCGTTCTTGCGCTGATAGGTTTTGGTGACGTTTCGCAATTCGAGGACGACGTCACCCTCCCTTTCGGGATGGCTGGCGGGATGGGCGAGCCATTGAGAGGGCTCGATCCGGGCTGCTGATGAAGCGGTTTGAGTCAGTGTCACAGTAGCTCCGAGCAAGCACTCCCTGGAGGCGGCGTGCTGCTCGCTCCAGAGTGGGAAAAAGGGCTGCGCCCCAGGCCATGCTCCGAATACGGTAAGCCTGATGCAAAAAAAAGCGCCGCAGTTGAGGGCGGCGCCTTGCAGAGGCATAAAGCTAAACGATCTTAAAAACTAGAAATAAATACTATTTTGGAATTAGCTTAGGCCAATATCAGCCTCTCTCCGATCATCAAGATGCGAAGCCTCTAAAAATTCTCAAGGCTGACTTTTATCCCCGCACGCCCCGCCAACTCGATAATCCCGGGTACCCGATCAGCATCAACAATGAAACCGTCGTAATTGTCCCCTCCCGAGTCCAGGTGAAGATAACGTTTACCCAGCCGGGCTAACCACTGGTCAAGGTTGCCGAGAACTTCGGGCATCGATGAGGCGCCTTCATGGACGTAGACATAGGGTTCCTTCAAGCCACTGGCGCTCACCAAAAAGGGCGCTTGATACTCGAACACGTCATAACCCTTCCAGTCCACGCTAAGCAGAACGAGGGTTTCAAGTTTTTGTCCTTTGACGTCATTCAACAGCCCCTCTGTGAGGGCGGTGGGTGCGTCATCTCCCATCGTGTATCGACGCATCACACGCCGCACAAGCCTGGCCCCTTCCTTTTGCGGAACGAGGGCTACCAACTCATTGGCAAAAGCCTCAAGTGCTTTTTTCCGGGCGGGATCGTGCCCCTCAGGTCGCAGTTCTTTCATGATTTTTGAAGCGCTGAGGTTGGTTTCCTCGGGTGGAGGCATGGTGAAGCGTCCACCAAACAGCCGATCTAAAAAGCCCATGTCACTCCCTGTTTCACGTTGAGGATAACTCTCCCGTTCAAGTCCGGGCCCCAGATCCCGTCGTAGCTTACGGGCGCTACGTGATGATTGTCGATCAACTGCCTTGCTGTGAGCTTCCCGCCCTTTTCAGGCCAAGGCCCAATGGCCAGTTGACATCTGCGCGGCAAACTTCTAAAAAAGGGTTCATTGATTGAAGGCGATCCCTCTGATGTTGCTAATCACCGACCTTATGCTGCGCGATATCGGTTTACATGCCGATGCGTCGGGTCGTGCCTGCATCGCCTCCAAATCCAAGAAACAGTCGCTCATTTGACCGGGGCGCGCTGTCCCGTCAGATGGGCTGACAGGACATGAGCGCTACGGACTTCCTCCCTTGCTTTCTTCCCTTCTGCACTTCTGGCGGTGACTCAATCGGTCAACCTTCAGGAGTCAGTACATGTCATCGTTTCAAGGGATCTGGGTTCCACTCGTTACACCTTTCCATAACGGCGCGATCGACTTTGTCGCACTTCGGCGGCTGGTCAGCCATCTGCTCGAAAGTGGCATCGACGGTATTGTGGTCTGCGGCACCACGGGCGAAGCAGCGGCGCTGAGCAAACGTGAGCAGTTGGATGTGCTGGATGCGGTGCTGGAACAGGTACCAGGACCGCAGGTGGTCATGGGGCTGGCCGGTAATAATCTGACCGAACTGCTGCACTTTCAGAGTGAAATCCTCAAGCGCCCGGTGGCAGGCTTGCTGGTTCCGCCGCCGTATTACATCCGCCCGTCCCAAGCGGGGCTCGAAGGGTTTTTCAACACCGTCGCCAATGCCTCAAGCGTTCCGATCATTCTCTATGACATCCCGTATCGCACCGGCGTGACCTTCGAACAAGCGACCTTGCTCAACATTGTCGAGCATGAGCGGATTGTCGCTATCAAGGATTGCGGCGGCAATCAGGCCAACACACTGGCCCTGCTGGCCAGTCAAAAAGTGGATGTGTTGTGCGGCGAAGACAACCAGCTATTCAGTGCATTGTGCCTCGGGGCATCTGGCGCAATTGCCGCCTCGGCACACATTCATCCCGAACTGTTCGTGGCGCTGTATCAGCAAATTCGCGATAACCAGCTGGCCGAGGGTCGTGCAACGTTCCTGCGATTAGTACCGTTGATTCACAGCCTGTTCATCGAACCCAATCCTGCTCCGGTGAAAGCCGCCCTGGCGCTTGCAGGCCTGATCCATGACGAATTGCGAGCGCCAATGCAGCGCAGCAGTGAAGCCATGAAGCTGCGTTTGCAAGGCGTAGTGAACGGGCTGAAAAACAGCGACTGCTAGATTGCCAACGACCCAGACCCAGTTATGGCCGCCCGGCACAGGGGCGGTCTTCAGGGGTTCATTTGATTTATCCCACTGCGCTCCACCAAAACCTGAAGAGGGGGACTTGTCAGGCGTCCTGCCCTTTTACCTGGCATATCCCATTGGCTCTGGCCTTACCTGTATACGAAACACTCGCCGAGCCGTCCGGATTGATCATCAATGAGATCGTGATACCGCTGCCCTTGGCCTCGAAATAGGTTTCACTGAACTTCTTCAGCCTGGCCTCTTTGCCGTTGATATAAATGGGGCCGCCACGATCCGCATGGACCTCAATGCCTCCAGGACAGGTTGCGTTAACCAAAGGAATCCCGGCCTGCGCAACGGTGGCAACAGATGCCAGAACAACCGCCAACAGTATGTGTTTCATTCAAGTAACTCCCTGACAGACCAAGCGCCCAAACCAAAGCGATACCTTACTTGAATAAAACACGCCACTGCACACGGTGTCTTCAATGTCCGTACACGCGCAATTGAGCTGCGATTTGTCTTCTACACTCTTTTTTGGCCATTTTTGGGTCAAGCCTGTGAAGGCGCACTATGGAAAGGGAGTAATAAAGATGGTTCGCAGAGTTTTGGCGGTTATGGCATTGGTGCTGCTGGCAGGGTGCGCCACTAACAGGGCAGAAGTGAGCGTGAATGTCTTGCCACCTGGCAATACACAGCCCCCTGCCCCCAGCAATGGCAAGAAGGTATACATCAGCGCCGTGGACAGTCGCGTTTTTCAGATCAAGCCTTCCAGCTTCGACATACCTTCGCTGAAATATGACGAGATTGACGACACGTCGATTACTGCGCGGGCGATTGCGCGCAAACGCAATAACTACAACATGGCCATTGGCGACGTGCTACTGCCTGAAGGGCATACGGTTTCAGAACTGGTGGGCGATGCTGTTGCCAGCGCTTACCGGCAGGCAGGCTATGAGGTGGTCAGCACTCGCGAAGCCCCGGATGTCAGTGAAGTGAAGGTCAACATCATTGAGTTCTGGTCATGGTATACGGCTGAAGGCGTGCTCGATAAGGTGCTGCGCAACAAGTCGTTGTTGCAGATAAAAACCGCAGGCGCACCTGAGCGTTCCCTGAAAACCCTGGTCAGCGAGAAGGTGAAAGTGGCCACGGATACCGACTGGAAGCACATTACCGAAGCTGGCCTTGAAGCCATAACCCAGGAGACCCTCAAGCAGCTTTGAGCGATGTGTCGAGCACAACACGTCAGAGGCCGTCCACTTCGCTTGAAATGGACGGCCTCCAGTCTGATGGATACAGGGATGACCGCAGCATGGGTGCGGCTCCTCCCGGCGCGCGAACTGCCCGTGCTTTGAGCCGTCGGGCAGCCTGAATAGATGTGATCAATGAACCAAAACCTTGAGTCATTGGCCTAGATTGGCAGGGAGTAGATTAACTCGAAGCTCAATGCTGAAGCCCATTGATCACTGCCCATTACCAAGGGCGGGTCCCAACAAGCAATCCGGGACTCCTGCTCGCTACACGTTCTCAAAGTGAACTCCTGAAATACGCTCTACGAACACACTCTTTTTACCAAGGGCCTTCGCTCGCGTCTAAGACCCCTTCTTCATATGCCCTATGCCCTATGCCCTTAAAAGTCTGCCGCTGCGCGGAAAACGCTGCTTGAATGGTGCCAAGGCCTCATGAATTCCCCTGCCTTCCATGATCTGCGAACAGGCTGGCCAGGCATATGACGTGCCTAAACCGTGGAAGCCGACCATCAGTGCCTTGAAGATACGGCACAGACCACCGTACAACTGCCCTCACACCTATGAGACAATACGCAATATGTCTGGCATGAACCCCCGCATTTATTTCCCAGCAGCTCGGCCATAACGTGCAGATGCTGCTGTCGACTTATGCGCGATGGATCAACTCAAGCTCAGATCGGAGTGAGCTTGAAGAGCTCCCAAAGGGGTCAATAATTGGTCCCGGTCCAAATTCGCGCTTTCTAAGCTATTGATAGGTAAAGTAATTGATCTCCACAGCAAATATCACGATGCAGTTCGGCGCAAAGCCGCTATTCGAGAACGTTTCAGTAAAATTTGGTGCAGGTAACCGTTATGGCCTGATCGGCGCCAACGGTTGCGGCAAGTCCACCTTCATGAAAATCCTCGGTGATGATCTTGAGCCGTCTGGCGGCCAGGTCATGCTGGAGCCGAACGTGCGTCTGGGTAAATTGCGCCAGGACCAGTTCGCTTACGAAGAATTCACCGTCATCGATACCGTGATCATGGGTCACGAAGAGCTGTGGAAGGTCAAGGCCGAACGCGACCGCATCTACTCGCTGCCAGAAATGACTGAAGATGACGGCATGGCCGTTGCCGAACTCGAAACCGAGTTCGCAGAAATGGACGGTTATACCGCCGAATCCCGTGCTGGCGAGTTGCTGCTGGGCCTGGGTATTGGCATCGAACAGCACAACGGTCCGATGAGCGAAGTATCGCCGGGCTGGAAGCTGCGTGTTCTGCTGGCTCAGGCGCTGTTCTCGGACCCTGAAGTCCTGCTGCTCGATGAACCGACCAACCACCTGGATATCAACACCATCCGCTGGCTGGAAAACATTCTGACCCAGCGCAACAGCCTGATGATCATCATCTCTCACGACAGGCACTTCCTGAACAGTGTCTGCACCCACATGGCTGACCTGGACTACGGCGAACTGCGTCTGTTCCCGGGCAACTATGACGAGTACATGACTGTCGCTACCCAGTCGCGCGAGCAGCTGCTGTCTGAAAACGCCAAGAAAAAGGCCCAGATCAACGAACTGCAAGCGTTCGTCAGCCGCTTCTCGGCCAACGCCTCGAAATCCAAGCAGGCCAGCTCCCGCGCCAAGGCGATCGACAAGATCACCCTGGCCGAGGTCAAGCCTTCGAGCCGTGTCAGCCCGTTCATTCGCTTTGAACAGAACAAAAAGCTGCACCGCCAGGCAGTCATTGTCGAGCAAATGGCCAAAGGCTTTGATGGCAAGATCCTGTTCAAGGACTTCAGCTTCACCGTTGAAGCCGGCGAACGCGTCGCGATCATTGGTCCGAACGGTATCGGTAAAACCACCCTGCTGCGCACCCTGGTCAACGAACTGACCCCGGATGCCGGTACTGTGAAGTGGACGGATGCCGCTGAGCTGGGCTACTACGCCCAGGACCATGCCCACGACTTCGAAGACGACATGACCCTGTTCGACTGGATGGGCCA
Source organism: Pseudomonas sp. RL_5y_Pfl2_69 (assembly GCF_963970465.1). NCBI lineage: Bacteria > Pseudomonadati > Pseudomonadota > Gammaproteobacteria > Pseudomonadales > Pseudomonadaceae > Pseudomonas > Pseudomonas sp. RL_5y_Pfl2_69. The sequence goes on from NZ_CAXAOU010000009.1 coordinate 182,756, forward strand.
GTGGACTCAAGGCGAGCAAATGGTACGTGGCACCTTGGGCCGCATGCTGTTCTCCAACGATGACATCCTCAAGTCGGTCAAGGTGATTTCCGGTGGTGAGCAAGGTCGCATGCTGTTCGGCAAGCTGATCCTGCAAAAAGCCAACGTGCTGATCATGGACGAACCGACCAACCACTTGGACATGGAATCCATCGAGGCGCTGAACCTGGCACTCGAGAACTACCCGGGCACCCTGGTATTCGTCAGCCATGACCGTGAGTTCGTATCCTCCCTGGCCACTCGTATCATCGAGTTGAGCCCAAGCGGCGTGATCGACTTCAGCGGTACATACGATGACTACCTGCGTAGCCAGGGCGTTGTGTTCTGATTTTAGACACCGCGAACGGCCCCTTGCTCTGGATGTGTAACAGCGCAACCTGAGCAGGACCCAAAACCAATGCCCCGACTCGTCGGGGCATTGGCGTTTCTGGCGCCTGAAAAAACCGCATCAGATGGACTGGCTAAGGGGCACACATCAAAGGCACGAATGTAAAACATACGCATATGCAAACAATTGCTATTTACACCTGCGAATAAATCTCTAGTATCGGGCCCTTGGCGTAGTCCGTTGTCAGACAACAAGCATTTCTAACTGCGAAATGTCTGACCAGCCGGCACTAGTATTCACCACTCGCAGGATCTATCTGATGCCCCGTCCTTATATCCCCTCGTTGACCGGTGCCCTGGCACTGGGCTTTTCTGCTGCAACCCTTGCAGCGACGGCCATTCCGGGCCCGTTGAATCTGGGTGAAGTGAAGATCAATGCCCAAAGTCTGATAACCGATAACGCCACCACCGAAGGCAGCGGCTCCTATACCACCGGCGCCATGAGCACGGCTGTCGGCCTGCCGCTGTCGATCCGCGAAACGCCGCAATCGGTCAGCGTCATCACCCGTCAGCGTATGGACGATCAGGGCATGAATGACCTCAACGATGTGGTCAAGTACGCACCGGGCATCACCCTGCGCAAGTTCGGCGGGGATCGCCAGCAGTTCCTCGCCCGCGGCTTTATCATCGACAACCTGATGTACGACGGCCTGCCCACCAGTCTCAGTACTTTTACCCTGGACACCATCGCCGGGGCGGACCTGGCCATGTATGACCGGGTGGAGGTCGTACGCGGCGCCACGGGCCTGATGAGCGGTGCCGGCAGCCCGTCAGCCACCCTGAATCTGGTGCGCAAGCGCCCTACTGCCACGCCGCAGGTCAGCATCACCACCAGCGCAGGGAGCTGGGATCGATACCGAACCGAAGTGGATGCGTCCAACAAGCTCAATGAGTCGGCAACCCTGAGGGGCCGTGTCGTAGCGGCCTATGAGGACGACAAAAGCTACATCGACGAGCGCGATAAACAGCGCCAGACGTTCTACGGCGTCATTGAAGCGGATCTGAGCGATGCAACCACCTGGACCCTTGGCGCCTCCAAGCAGCGCGACGACGCCACCTCCGACTGGGGCAGCCTGCCCGCCGGGCCAAATGGCGAAGACCTGCACTTGCCACGCTCGACCTTCCTGAGCAACGACTGGGCCTATTGGGATCGGGACAACGTCAGCCTGTTCACCGACCTCACCACCCGCTTCGACAACGGCTGGACCTCAAGACTGGCCTTCGCCAGGATCTGGGCCGAGTCCAACACCTTTTCCAGCTATTTGAGCGCAGCCAAGGGCGGCGGGTTTACCCAGTCCTCCGGCCAGTACGACACCACCGATGTACAGACCAACCTCGATGGCTCGCTCTCGGGTCCGTTCACCCTGTTTGGCCGCGAACATGAGCTGACGGTGGGTGCAAGCCGTCGTCAGGAAAAATTCGACCAGAAAGGCGGCTTCTGGGCCAAGGCGACCCCGATCGACATCTACAACTTCGACCCGGGTGTCATTCCCAAGCCGAACATTGCCGACCGCACCCCCTATCAAAGCCAGAACACCGCGACAGAAGAAGGCGTCTACGCCGCCGCTCGCTTCAACCCGTTCGATCCACTGCACGTGATCATCGGCTCCCGGTTGAGCTGGTACGAATACGACAACCGCTCGGGCACCGGCGATTACAAAGTCACTCAGCAAGTCACGCCGTATGCGGGCGTGGTCTATGACATCAACGACACTTACTCGGTCTATGCCAGCTACACCGAAATCTTCAAGCCACAAACCCAACAGGACGTCGCGGGTTCGGTGCTCAAACCGATGACCGGTGAAAGCTATGAAGTCGGGATCAAGGGCGAGTACTTCGACGGTGAACTGAACGCCTCCCTGGCACTGTTCGACATGACCCAGGAAAACCGCGCCTATGCCCTCGACACCCAGCCCGCCAGTTGCCTGGCCACCAACCGCACCTGCTATGAAGCCGCCGGGGAAGTTCGCAGCCGTGGCCTGGACGCGGAAATCAGCGGTGCCCTCACCCCTGACTGGCAGGCATCTGCCGCCTACACCCTGGTGTTGAGCCAGTACGTCAAGGACAAGGCATTCGACAAAGGCAACCTGTTCGCCCCCAACCAGCCCAAGCATTTGTTCAAGGCGGCCACCACTTACCACCTGCAAGGTGCGTTTGCCAAGGCACGCATTGGCGCCGATGTGCTCGCGCAAAGCGCTACCTATGGCCGGGTCGGCAACGGTCATGCCGAGCAGGACCCTTATGCGGTGGTGGGCTTGATGGCCGGCTATCGCCTGGATGAACACTGGGATGCACGGGTCAACCTGAACAACGTGCTGGATCAAAAATACTGGCAGGGTATCCCGACCGCCAGCGGCTCAGGCACTTACGGGGACCCGCGCAACCTGATGTTTTCGCTGAAATGGACGTTGTGACGCGCGAGCGCTGAGACCATTCACCCCGAGCCTGTGAGTGTGGAGGGCTGCCCCTCCACACTCACCCGCAAGGGGTTTGCTTGAGTGATCAACCCACGCAAAGCTCCACCTGGCCATCGCTCAAGCGTGCGGGCCACACACGCAAGCGTTGTTGCGGCGACTCCAGGCAATGGCCGTCCTCCAGTCGGTAATGCTGTTTGTAGATCGGCGACGCCACCACCAGCTCACCCTTGATCGTGCCAATCAGACCGCGGCCGATGACATTAGCCCCGGATTGCGGGTCATGGTTGTCAATGGCGTACAGGGATTTGCCCTCGTGTTGAGGCAGGTAAAAGAGCGCCACCTGCGCCCCTTCAAACCAGACCACCACACCGGAGTTGGTCACCAGGTCTTGCTCATTGCACACCGTTTTCCAGGTGGCCAGGTTTTGCCGGGTATTGGACTGGCTCATCACGCAATCTCCTCGATAACAGGAATAAGGTTAAGTTCGGCGGCCATGATCGGACGACGCTGGCCGCGCTCCTGGACAAAATGGATATCGGGGTCTGCACGCTTGTCGTTGACGAAGGTGCGAAAACGCTTGAGCTTTTCAGGGTCTTTGAGGGTGTTGGCCCATTCGCACTCATAGCGATCGACCACCATCTGCATCTGGGACTCAAGTTCGGCACCCAGGCCCAGACTGTCGTCGAGGATCACGGCTTTGAGGTAGTCCAGGCCACCCTCCAGGCTTTCGCGCCACACCGAAGTGCGTTGCAGCTTGTCCGCCGTGCGGATGTAGAACATCAGGAAGCGGTCGATGTAGCGAATCAGCGTGTCGTCATCCAGATCGGTGGCGAACAGTTCGGCGTGACGAGGACGCATGCCGCCGTTACCGGCGATATACAGGTTCCAGCCTTTTTCCGTAGCGATCACGCCAACATCTTTGCTTTGCGCTTCGGCGCACTCGCGGGTGCATCCGGAGACGGCGAACTTGAGCTTGTGCGGTGAGCGCAGTCCCTTGTAGCGGTCTTCGATCAACAGGGCCATTTTCACGCTGTCTTGTACACCGTAGCGGCACCAGGTACTGCCGACACAGGATTTAACCGTGCGGGTCGATTTGCCGTAGGCGTGTCCTGTTTCAAAACCGGCCTCGATCAGCTCACTCCAGATGTCCGGCAACTCATGCAACTGGGCGCCAAACAGATCGATACGCTGGCCACCGGTGATTTTGGTGTACAGGTCGTACTTCTTCGCCACCACGCCAATTGCGATCAGCTTGTCGGCCGTGATCTCGCCACCGGGGATGCGCGGTACTACGGAGTAAGTGCCGTTTTTCTGCATATTGGCCATGAACGTGTCATTGGTGTCCTGCAGCGGCACCAGCGAGGCATCCATGATCGGCTGGTTCCAGCACGACGCAAGTATCGACCCCACGGCCGGCTTGCAGACATCGCAACCGGTGTGGCCACGGCCATGGCTGGCCAGCAACTCTTCAAAGGTGGTCACGCCTTCTACGCGAACCAGGGCGTAAAGTTCCTGACGGGTATAGGCGAAGTGTTCGCACAGGCTCTTGTCGACAGTCACACCCCGGGCAATCAGCTCGTGCTCGAACACTTGCTTGAGTAAACCGGCGCAACCACCGCAGCCAGTGCAGGCCTTGGTCTGAGCCTTGAGCATGCCGAGGTCGCCGCAGCCGCCGTCAATGGCCGAACAGATGGCGCCTTTGGTGACGTTGTGGCAAGAACAGACCGTCGCCGACTCCGGCAGTGAACCCGGCCCCAGGGTGGGTGCGCCGGTAGACGACGGCAAAATCAGGCTGGCAGGTTCCGCTGGCAAGGCAATGCTGTTTTGCATGTATTGCAGCAAGGTGTCGTAGTAACTGTTGTCGCCGACCAGTACGGCACCGATCACATGCTTACCCGTGGCGTCGACCACCAGGCGCCGATAACTGGCCGTGGCCTCGTCGATAAACTGATAGCTGCGCGAACCCGGCATATGGCCGTGGGCGTCGCCAATGGAACCGACGTCTACGCCCAGCAGTTTGAGTTTGGTCGACATGTCCGCGCCGATAAACGGCTCAGCGGCCTGATCACACAACACGGCCGCCACCCCCCGGGCCATCTGGTAACCCGGCGCCACCAGACCGAACACACTGCCGTTCCAGGAAGCGCACTCGCCGATGGCATAGATGTTCGGATCGCTGCTCAAGCACTCGTCGTTGATCACCACACCGCCGCGCGGGCCTATCTCCAAAGCTGCCTGACGGGCCAGGCCATCCTGGGCGCGGATACCGGCCGAGAAGACAATCAGGTCGGTTTCAAGAAACTCGTCATTGGCGAAGTTCATGCGATAGCGATACTGCTCGCCAGCGCTGATCGACTGGGTGGCGCGCGACAGGTGGACGCCGACCCCCAGCCGTTCGATTTGCGTCTTGAGTGCCAGGCCGCCGAAGTCATCCAGTTGCACCGGCATCAGGCGCGGTGCGAATTCGACAACATGGGCTTCCAGGCCCAGGCTTTTGAGCGCGTTGGCCGCCTCAAGGCCCAGCAAGCCACCGCCCACCACCACGCCACGTCGGGCATTGGTTGCCGCAGCCCGTATGGCGTCGAGGTCTTCAAGGGTTCGATACACCAGGCGTGAGTCCCCCTCGGCCCCTTCAATCGGCGGCACAAAGGGATAAGACCCGGTGGCCAGCACCAATTTGTCGTACGGCACGCTGCCTTGCGCAGTGATCACCTCACAACGGGCGCGATCGATTTCCAGTACGGGGACACCCAAGTGCAACGTGACACCGGGCGTCTGGTAGAGCGACGCTTCTGACAGTGCCAGCGACTCGGCATCGCGACCGGTGAAGTATTCAGACAGGTGCACCCGGTCATAGGCCCGCATGGGCTCCTCGCTGAACACATGCAGTCGGTAGTGATCCAGCGCGCCCCGCGCGATCAACTGCTCGACACAATGATGTCCGACCATGCCATTGCCCACTACGACCAGGGTTTTCACGTTGTTCAACACGGCAACATTGGAGTTCATATAAAGCACCCGCCAAAGCCCATCACAGTTATTAAAAAGCAAAAAAAAACGCCTGAAACCTTACGGTTCCAGGCGTCTTTGCCTGTTCTTATGCGGGGTTAAATCGGGCTGCTTCGCCTGACCCACCGCTGTTGCCCATGACCTGTACGGCCTGTCGATCGTCGTTGACCGAGGGGGCTGTCCACTCTAATGCCTCGCCGGTGGACCTGAATCAGGACTTGCAGTCTTTGTGCCAGACCGGGATGGGCCTTGTCACAACGCAGTTTTAAGGCACAACGATCACTGTGAGCAGCGACAGTTTCGCCTCCAACTGGTGCGCTCCAGCGTTCTAGCGCGATGTAAACGTGCAATTTTTCATGGCGATGAACGGGCGCCAATCGAGCCAGCACATACGCCATGAGTGCGATGTTTATTGCATTATCGGCGCTGCGGGCCGGGCGTTACGCTCCTCGCGCCGATCAAACTTGGCGTTCTGCTCTTTCGATCTGCGGTCAGTGAAGGCACAATGCGCATCCTTTTTTGGCTGGCCATGCCGCAGGCGCCTCGAAATGATCAAAACACCGTACTACCTGATTGATAAACAAAAGCTGCTGGCGAACATGCAGAAGATCGCCTACGTACGCGAGCAGTCCGGGGCCAAGGCCCTGCTGGCACTCAAGTGCTTCGCCACCTGGTCGGTGTTCGACCTGATGCAGCAGTACATGGACGGCACCACGTCGTCGTCGCTGTATGAACTCAAGCTCGGTCGACAGAAGTTCGCCGGCGAGACCCACGCCTACAGCGTGGCCTGGGCCGACGACGAAATCGAAGAGATGCTCGAGAACAGCGACAAGATCATCTTCAACTCCATCGGCCAGTTGCAGCGCTATGCCCAGGCCTCTGCCGGCAAAGTGCGCGGTCTGCGGGTCAACCCGCAGGTGAGCAGCTCCGACTACCTGTTGGCCGACCCCGCTCGTCCGTTCAGCCGCCTGGGCGAATGGGACCCGGTGAAGATCGAGCAGGTCATCGACCAGATCTCGGGCTTCATGTTCCACAACAACTGCGAGAACGGTGACTTCGGCCTGTTCGACAAGATGCTGTGCACCATCGAAGAACGCTTCGGCGATCTGCTGCACAAGGTTGAATGGGTCAGCCTGGGTGGCGGTATCCACTTCACCGGTGACGACTATGCACTGGATGCTTTCTGCGCGCGCCTCAAGGCCTTCTCGCAAAAGTACGGCGTGCAGGTCTATCTGGAACCTGGCGAAGCTGCCATCACCCAGAGCGCCTCGCTGGAAGTGACCGTGCTCGACACGCTCTACAACGGCAAGCACCTGGCGGTCGTAGACAGCTCCATCGAAGCCCACATGCTCGATCTGCTGATCTATCGCCTGAACGCCAAGCTGGCCCCAAGCGAGGGTGAACACACCTATATGGTGTGCGGCAAGTCATGCCTGGCCGGAGACATTTTCGGCGAGTATCCATTTGATCGTCCGCTGGCCATCGGCGATCGGCTGTCGTTTATCGACGCAGCGGGTTACACCATGGTCAAGAAAAACTGGTTCAACGGTCTGAAAATGCCGTCCATCGTAGTGAAACAACTCGACGGTACAGTCGAAGTGGTTCGCGAGTTTGATTTCAACGACTACCTGTCCAGCCTCTCGTAATCTGGCAGAAGGGAGATTTAAACAAATTGAAGAAAAACGTTCTTATCATTGGTGCAGGAGGTGTCGCCAAGGTGGTGGCCCACAAGTGCGCGCAGCACAACGATGAACTTGGTCGTATCGCTATCGCGTCGCGCAACATCTCCAAATGCCAGGCCATCATCGACAGCGTCATCGCCAAGGGCAGCCTCAAGCAGCCCGCCGACATCAAAGCCTTCTCGCTGAACGCTCTGGATGTCGAAGCGACCAAGGCGCTGATTCTGGAAACCGAATCGCAGATCGTCATCAACGTCGGCTCTGCCTTCCTCAACATGTCGGTGCTGCGTGCCTGCATCGATACCGGCGTGGCCTATCTCGACACCGCCATTCACGAAGAGCCGGGCAAGGTCTGCGAAACGCCGCCCTGGTATGGCAACTACGAGTGGAACCACATCGAGGAGTGCAAAGCGAAAAACATCACCGCCATCCTCGGCGTAGGCTTCGACCCGGGTGTGGTCAACGCTTATGCAGCTCTGGCGCAGCAACAGTATTTCGACCGCATTGATTCGATCGATATTCTCGACGTCAATGCCGGTTCCCACGGCAAGTATTTCGCCACCAACTTCGACCCGGAAATCAACTTCCGCGAGTTCACCGGGCAGGTCTGGAGCTGGCAGAACAGCCAGTGGACCAGCAATAGCATGTTCGAAGTCAAGCGTACCGACGATCTGCCGGTCGTGGGCGAGCAGAACCTGTACCTGACCGGTCATGACGAGGTTCATTCCCTGTCGAAGAACCTCGACGTACCAAACGTGCGTTTCTGGATGAGTTTCGGCGAGCACTACATCAATGTGTTCACGGTGCTCAAGAACCTGGGCCTTCTCTCCGAACAGCCGGTCAAGACCGCTGAAGGCCTGGAAGTCGTGCCACTCAAACTGGTCAAGGCCGTGCTGCCTGATCCGAGCTCGCTTGCCCCCGGCTACACGGGCAAGACCTGCATCGGTGATCTGGTCAAGGGCACCAAGGATGGTCAGCCGCGCGAGGTGTTCATCTACAACGTCGCCGACCACGAGGACGCCTTTGCCGAGACTGACAGCCAGGGCATTTCCTATACCGCCGGTGTACCTCCGGTGGCAGCAGCCTTGCTGGTCGCTCGCGGCGAGTGGGACGTAAAACGCATGGTCAACGTCGAAGAACTGCCAGCAGAGCCGTTCCTCAAGGCGCTGGACGTGATGGGCCTGCCGACTCGTATCAAGGATGAGAACGGCGATCGTCCCTGGAACTGATGCCTGATTGACAGGTAGTGTGTGTTTTACGCTTTAGCCAATGCCCCGAGGTGTCGGGGCATTGGCTTTTTGCTTTCTGAGGTTATCGTTAGCCTGCTTTCATTTCTTCTGAAGCCGAGCCATGATGCGGGTCTAAGACCGTCAGCCGGATTCACCGTCTATGCCTGCGCAACAACCCCACGTCGAGAGTTCCCTGTCGGTCACGCTGCAAATCCTTTCGATCGTGTTCTACACCTTCATCGCGTTCATTTGCATCGGCTTGCCGATAGCCGTATTACCCGGTTATGTCCACGACCAACTGGGTTTCAGTGCCGTAATCGCAGGCCTGACCATTGCTTCGCAATACCTGGCAACCTTGCTCAGCCGCCCTTTCGCCGGACGCCTGGTGGACAGCCTCGGCACCAAGCCCGCCATCGTGTATGGCCTGATCGGGATTGCCATCAGCGGCGTACTCACCTCCCTGGCCGTCGCGCTGCAAGGCTGGCCACTGCTTAGCCTGTGCATTTTGATTGCCGGACGGATTTTCCTGGGCATTGCCCAAGGCTTGATCGGCGTCGGTACGATCAGCTGGGGGATCGCTCAGGTCGGATCCCAACACACCGCCCGGGCGATTGGCTGGAACGGCATTGCGTCCTATGGCGCCATCGCCATCGGTGCCCCGCTGGGTGTCGTGATGATCGACCAGCTGGGTTTTTTCAGTTTGGGGGTGACGCTGTTACTGCTGGCACTGTTTGCCTTGCTGCTTATTCGTAAAAAACCTTCGATTCCGGTGATCAGCGGCGTGCGCCTGCCCTTCTGGTCGGTGTTCGGCCTGATCGCACCGTATGGCATCAGCCTGACACTGGCCTCCATTGGCTATGGCACCCTGACCACCTTCATTACCTTGTTTTACATCGACCGCGGTTGGGTCGGAGCCGCTTATTGCCTGTCGGTGTTCGGCGTGTGCTTTATCCTGGCGCGCCTGATTTTCACCAACAGCATCAGCCGTTTTGGCGGCTACACCGTGGCGATTGTCTGCATGACGATCGAAACGGTCGGCCTGACATTATTGTGGCTGGCGCCCTCCGAGGCATATGCCCTGACAGGCGCCGGCCTGACCGGTTTTGGCCTGTCATTGGTGTACCCGGCGCTGGGCGTGGAGGCGGTCAAGCGGGTGCCGGTCTCCAGCCGGGGCGCGGGCTTGAGTGCCTATGCGGTGTTTTTCGATCTGGCCCTCGCCATCGCGGGCCCGATCATGGGCGCCATCGCGTTGAACATGGGGTACCCGTGGATTTTCTTCAGCGCCGCAGTCATGTGCTGCGTGGGCTTGCTGCTGAGCGTGACCCTGTCGCGTCGCGCAAACGGCTAGATCAGTGGTCGGCAGTGCGAAACCCCGTGCGCTGGCGGACTTGCAGGGTCTTGCTGAAAAACCGTCCCGCCTCATAAATCAGATCACGGTGCACATCCTCGCGGTCGACCCCCTGCGCGTCGGTGCATAGACCGGGCATTGCGCCCATTTGCTCGTCGGTGCAAGGCGCCATGAACACGAAATGCCCGGCACCAGGAATCACCTTGAACTCAGGCTCCACTGGCAGCTTGCGCGCAAGGGCGTCGGCATTTTTGTCCGGGAACACCAGCTTGTCGTTGTCGCCGCTGTACAGCAGCACCGGCACATGCACATCGGCCAGGGTTTGCCGGCCAAACATCAGGCTCAAGGGGGCCATCAGCAGCAGTGCATGAACCCGAGGATCGGCAACGGGCACAAGGTCATCACGATCGGCGATCAGCTCGCCTTTTGTCGTACAGGCATCACGGTCCTCAGGTCGCTCCTGGCAGTAGCGGCGCAGGCGATCCAGATCAGGCTGGGCTCCGGAAAGAATCAACGCCGTTTCGCCGCCAGCCGAATAACCGATGACCCCCACCTGATCGTCATGCACGTACGGTGACAGCTCGCGATCCGCCAGCGTGGCAGTGATGGCGGCCGATATCTGCATCGGCCGTCCGTAGAGGTTGCTCAGGGTACCCAGACGGCTGTGGTCTTTGTAGTTGTCACCCGGGTGCAACACCGCCACCACCACAAACCCCTTGCGCGCCAATGACGTGGCCAGATCGTGCAGGGCCAGCGGGGTTCCGGTGTTGCCATGGGACAACATCAACAGCGGGTAATGGCCCATGGCGATTTTGGCTTCTTCAGTCGCCTCGACTTCATAACCGCCCATTCTGGTCAGCCCCCGGGCTTCATTGGACGGATAAAAGGCGATAGCGCGCATGGGCTGCTCGTCCAGAGGGTCGAGAAAACTCAAGCGATGAAAGCCCACGCCCCATTGCATGGCAGGTTCGGCCTGCACCAGGACGGGGCAACATGCCAGGAGTAAAACCAGTGCCGCATTGAGACGTATCATGGAGGCTCACCTTTAATGGCGCGTAGCTTGAAACCGGACATGCAGGACGTCTATCCACAGACTCTGCATAACCCAAGCCAAACGCAAAAAAACTCCGTACTCCGGTCTTTGAAGACATCCAGAGTACAGAGTTTAGTCGGTGAAACCGTCCAGATTACTTACGCTGCGCTGAACAGATCCTGGTTAATGTGCGCCTGGGCATCGTTCATGGCCTTGGTGCGAACTTCGTCGCCATAGGCCAGGCCGTGGGCGCGAACAAACTCGACATCGGTGATGCCCATGAAGCCCAACATCACTTTCAAATAGTCTTCATGGGCAACGCCCGTGGCCTGGCCAGCATGCAGACCGCCCGAGGTCGACACCACGATCACCTTTTTATTGCCGCACAGGCCTTGCGGGCCAGCTTCGGTGTAACGGAAGGTCTGACCGGCAACGGCAATGCGGTCGATCCAGGCCTTGAGCTGGGTAGGAATGGTGAAGTTGTACATCGGCGCCGCAATCACTACCGCGTCAGCGGCCAGGAACTGCGCAAGGGTATCGGCACTCAATTGGGCTTCATGTTTCTGTGCCGCATCACGCAGCTCAGCCGGTGTGCCCGCCGCCACCAGGGTTGCGGCCGAGAAATGCTCAATGGCCTCTGCAGCCAGATCGCGATAGCTCACCTCAACGTCCGGGTCGGCAGCCTGCCAGGCCTTGACCACTTCACGGCTCAACTGACGCGAAGCCGAGTTGTCGCCCAGAATGCTCGAATCGATATGCAACAGTTTCATGTGTGATCTCCAAATGAGGACCGCTACTGGGCGATCTGATGAAGTAGATGCTACCGATGAAAGTAATCGACGATAAGTTAGCCATCGTGCGATAGTTCGTCCCATCCATAGGACAGTGAGCCCGTCATGCAAGACCTCAATGACTTGTATTACTTCGCCAAGGTGGTCGAAGCCGGTGGCTTTGCCGCTGCGGGTCGATTGCTGGGGATTCCGAAGTCGCGCCTGTCGCGCAGGGTGGCCGAGCTTGAAGAGCGCCTTGGCGCCCGCCTGCTGCAGCGTACTACCCGCCAACTCAAGCTCACGGCCGTGGGTGAGCGCTACCTGCGTCACTGCCAGGCCATGTTGCTTGAGGCCGAAATGGCCGACGAGGCAGTGGCCAGCATGTCCAGCGAGCCGCGAGGCCGCCTGCGCGTATCGTGCCCTGTGGGCCTGGCTCACGAGTTCATGCCCGGCGTGATCAGTTCGTTTCTGCAGGCCTACCCGCTTGTGCAGCTGGAAGTCAGCCTGCTCAACCGTCGCGTTGATCTGGTCACTGAAGGCATTGATGTCGCCTTGCGCGTGCGTGAAGAAGGCGATGAAGACCCGTTACTGGTCACGCGGCGTTTGCGCCAGGCCCGCACCGTGATGGTGGCCAGCCCCGGATTTGCCCGCCAGTGGCCGGTCAATACCCCGGAAGACTTGAAAAACGTGCCGCTGCTGGGTGCCCTTGAACCTGATCGCATGGTTCATCTGCGCATGCTCGACGAACAGGGCAAGGCCAGCAACCTGGTACTGGAAGCGCGCCTGGGCATTGATGATTTTGTGGTGCGCAAAGCCTGCACCCTGGCCGGTCTGGGCTTTACCGTACTGCCCATGATGTATTGCGAACAGGAACTGCTGGACGGGCAGCTGGTTCAAATCCTGCCCTCCTGGACCCTGCCAGGGGGCTGGCTGCATGCGGTTTACCCCCACCGACGCGGGGTGATGCCTGCCGTCAGGGCCTGGATTGACCATTTGGTCGAATCATTCGAAAGGTGTGGAGACAAACTGCTATGAGCCAGATGACCCAACATGACGTAGCCCAATTCTGTCACAGCCTGCCGGGCGTTCAGGAAGTGGTGCAATGGGGAGGCGTTCAGGTGTTTTATGTCGACCAGAGGAAGATGTTCGCCCTGCTCAATCTGAACCGCGACGGGCTCTCGTTCAAGGTCGAGAAAGAATTGTTTCTGGGCTATGTCGATCGTCCGGGCATACGCCCGTCGCCGTATCTGGCGCGGGCGTACTGGATCAACATGCAAGCGCCCTACCCGATGGGCGCTGCAGAACTGCAAGACCTGTTGCGCCGCTCCCACCAACTGGTGGTCGCCAAGCTGGCAAAAAAACGTCAGATCGGTTTATTGCTTTAATCGCTACAGGTTCGCAAAGGTCATTTTCACGAACAGAACGTCAATCCAGATCACCTGGTGCAAAGCGAAGGACATACGCTGGGCATGCCTGGCCGTAAGGGCGAAATCCCTATATCAGTTGGATTCGAATGCCGGACATGTTCTCGAAACACCTGTTTTTTGGAGAGCAACGCTGCTCGAGTGTGGGAGCGGGCTTGCTCGCGAGGGTCGTTAACGATGACGCGTATTGACTGAGTCAATTCGGCGTTCTGAAGACCATCGCGAGCAAGCCCGCTCCCACAGAGGCAGAAATCGTTTAAGTGAATAACATTGGGGTCTGCGGCCGGGATCCAGATGATTTCTATGCCACCACCAAAGTCGGCCGCCAGTTGCTCGCCACGTAGCTCAGCTTTGATCACCGGGACGTTCAGCCATTGCGATATTCGCGGTTTGGCAAGCAGTGCCGCGCTTTAATAGTGCGTGTTTAACAGTGCTAACCGCTGCACTTGGTGCTTTTTACCATGGGAAAATTTCCCGCACGCGAGAGCTGATAGTTCTCACGTTCGGAAAAAATCATTCTTTGAAACCGGGCAGACCATTGGCAGCTCGCCATTCTTTGATAGTTTTGGTGATCCCTTCGGCAGACGTGTCGGCTCCCGGCTCAGGGTGATAAATCAAGTCCGCCCCACTTGGGTGTCCAATAATCTGTCTGAAATGGAACAGAAGCTCGTCGTCACGATTACCGGTTGGTGTTGCATCCTCCCGAAAAAGCTCCTCCAAAAACTCGACAAACTCATTTTCGGTGTAATCGGGAAGACTGTTTTTGATATACGGATCGCTCATACTTTTCATCCTTAAATGTTGTGCACTTCGATATGATTTTTCGGCGTATTAACCCGTAAATTATCGACGTTGTAGACCTCGCCGCCTTCCGAAATTTGCTCGACATGATGTATGTCGTGAGACTGCCGTTTACCAACCATATCGATCTCGCGAGCACGCGGTGCACCGCCGCCCCTCATACGAACAAGGTCTTTTGGCGAAAACTGTTCACTCAAATTTGGATCTCTCGATACAGCCACCCAAAACGCCCGGCGGAACGAATCAAAGCTCGAAAATTTCCGACCTCGAAGCGTATCAGCAATACTTGTCGGAATCGGCGCCCCAAGTCCTGCCCGAGCATGGTCGAGCCATGCTCCCGGAGCGTCTTCCCCCACCCCGGTAACAACACCTGGCTCACCTCGACGCACACTCAGCGACAGGTAGATTGGCGCGATTTGCGGCTGGCTCGGAAACCAGATAATCGCATCCTGATAATCCGGTGGGTACGCGGGGTTAATCAAGATCTGGTCAGCTTTCTCGCCCGGTGGATACACCCACACAGCAGGCTTCATCGTGACGCCTTCGAGCGCCGGAATCCCCAGCACGGCGTTGGGGTCTGCGGCCGGTGTCCAGATGATTTCTATGCCACCGCCAAAATCCGCCACCAGTTGCTCGCCACGTGGCTCGGCCTTGATCACCGGGACGCTCTGCCATTGTGGTTGGCCCCCGGTATAAAACCCGTACAGGTCGACTGAGCCGTCGGGCAGGTGTTTAACCGTTACCCGTGCCCGCGTATTGCCCCTGGGTCAACTCGGCATATTGCGCGGACGAATAGAACGCACTGTCGGGCGAGGTCGTGTTCGGCATCAGCGCCGCCACAACGATTGACAGGTTGGCGGGCACCACCGCCGCAAGGGTTCCGCCCAGGCGACTGGCCAAGGCCGTAGCACTGGCGGAGCCACCAATCCACTCCAGGGCTGTGGCGCCTGCCGTCATCGCGGTGCTCGAGCCGAGCACCGCGTAAGTTCCGTACTGTTTCAGCGACTCCACCGGTATAAAACCCGGGTGATTCGTCACGCCATCCGGCAGTGCGCAGGACTTCGCAAAAACGTAGCCCGCCTGCTTGCCCTCTACCTTTCTCTGGGCCGCTTCCCAGCGTTCATCAGCGTCCCGGTCGTTCTTTTCGTTCGCGGCCACCGCTCTGGCCCAAGCGGCCTGCGCCGCCTCGGCTTTTTCTTGGCTGTCATCAAACGCTGGAATGGGTAACGAGTCCGGAGTGTCTTTAAATCCGTATTTGTTTTGGTACATCAACGCTCCATGTCTTCTAAAGAAGACTAGGGCAACGCCAGGCTATACCTCATCAATGACTTGCACGGCGAGGAAGATCTGAAAACGTCAGATCGGTTTATTGCTTTAATCGCTACAGGTTCGCAAAGGTCATTTTCACGAACAGAACGTCAATCCAGATCACCTGGTGCAAAGCCACGATCAGCCAGAAAAACACCTGGTAAGACACCTTGCGGGTTTTGTGGCGAAACACCTGTTGCGCCACCAAGGCTCCCGGCCATCCGCCCAGTAGCTCAACCCCGTGCAGCACATTTTCCGGGGTGCGCCACTGGCCAGTCCTGGCCTGCTGCTTGTCGTACCAATACAGGCCAAACGCAAGAACGCTGGCAACTGCATAGGCCAGCAAGGGCAACCGGCTGCCCCCGGTGAGCAGTACATTCACCGAACCGCCCAGTGGCAATGCACAGAGCAGCGCCAATATCGCCAGCTTGAGTTTCAAGCCGCGAATCGGCGCCCCCTGGCGCTCACGCATACCGGCATGCTCGCGCCGGTCCTTGACCTTGGTTTTCACGCCGAAGCCGCAGACCAGTCGATCCAGCCGAACTGCCAGGTGGCCAGAATCAGCAAGCCAAACCCGATGCGATACCAGGCGAACACGGCATAACTGTGGTTCGAAATGAACTTCAGCAATGCCCGTACCGCGATCATGGCGAAGATAAACGAGGTCACAAAACCAATCGCGAACACTGGCAAGTCGTCAGGCTGGAACAGATGACGGTACTTGTAGCCCGAGTACACCGCCGCACCGACCATGGTTGGCATGGCCAGGAAGAATGAAAACTCGGTCGCCGCCTTGCGGGACAAGCCAAACAGCAGGCCGCCGATAATGGTCGAGCCCGAGCGCGAAGTGCCTGGAATCATCGCCAGACATTGCGCAAAGCCGATTTTCACCGCGTCTTTCCAGGTCATGTCGTCCACTGTTTCGGCACGAATCACGTGTTGGCGACGCTCAGCCCACAACATGATCACACCGCCCACCACCAATGCCGTGGCAACGGTAATCGGGTTGAACAGGTACTCGTGAATCACATCGGCAAAAATCACCCCCAGCACCACCGCAGGCATCACCGCGATGATCAGGTTGGTGGTAAAGCGGCGCGCCTCTGGTTTAGTGGGTAAACCGATGACAACGTCGATGATCTTGCGACGAAATTCCCAGACAACAGCCAAAATGGCGCCCAGCTGGATGATGATGTTGAACGCCATCGCCCGCTCGCCGCCGAAGTTCAGCAAGTCGGCCACGATAATCTGGTGACCGGTGCTTGAGATCGGCAAAAACTCCGTCAAGCCCTCAACGACGCCAAGTATCAACGCCTGAGCGGCAGTCCAAAGATCCATTATTCCCCCATAAAGCCCTGCCTCATGCAGAGCTGATTAGTCTTGATTAAGTGTTTGCCACCGCTGCCCTGAAGTGGGTTACAGGTGCGACATGTTCCCCAGAACGGTGTGAAAAAACTGTCAGAAATCAATAAAGATGAAGCTTTGCCAATTTCGGCCGAGATCCTATCAGACACGTTCTACTTTCGCTGCTATGACATGACTTCGGTTTCGTCTGACAGGCAAGTCTGAAAAAAGTTGTTCTGCGAAACACCACAAGAAGAAAAACAGGAGTGAACATTCATGAATACCCTGCGCGGGTTGTCCATCAGCCGTCGTTTATGGCTGATTCTGATCGTTGCAATGGCGATGCTGCTGGCGTTGGGCTTATTGATGCTAAAGCAGATACATGACGATTTGTATGAAGGCAAAGCCCAGAAGACCCAACATGTGGTGCAGGCCGCCAGTGGCGTGCTCAGCTACTACCACGGCCTGGAGACGGCCGGCAGCTTGAGCCGTGAAGCGGCACAGCAGCAGGCTCTGAGCGTGATCAGCACACTGCGCTACGACAATGACGACTATTTCTGGATCAACGACCTGCGCCCGTACATGGTCATGCACCCCACCAACCCCAAGCTCGACGGCAAGGACCTGTCCGCCATCAAGGACCCGGACGGCTTCGGGATTTTTAACGAAATGGCACACCTGGCCAAAACCAGGGGCGCGGGCATGGTTGACTACCGCTGGCCAAAACCCGGCGCGCAAGATCCGGTGCAAAAAACCTCCTATGTGCAATTGTTCGAGCCTTGGGGCTGGGTCATCGGCTCTGGCGTCTACATCGACGACATGCAGGCCGAATTTCGCGCCCAGGCCTGGAAAGCCAGTTGGGCAGGCCTTGGCATAGCGCTGGTCATGGCGCTGCTGGTCACCCTCATTGCCCGCAGCATTGTGCGACCGCTGCAAGAGGCAGTGCAGGCCATGGCCAATATTGCCAGCGGTGAAAGCGACCTGACCCGTAGCCTCGATACCCACGGCCGGGATGAAGTCACCCTCCTGGCACAGCATTTCAATGCCTTTACCGCCAAGCTGCGCAATGTGATCAGCCATCTGCAGTCCACCGCCACCGCACTTGAGCAGTCGTCCACTGAGCTGGGCAATGACGCGACTGACGCCCAGCAGCGCAGCCAGCAGCAGGCCCTGCAAATGGATCAGGTCGCCACGGCAATCAACGAAGTGACGTACGCCGTGCAAGAGGTGGCCAAAAACGCCGAGCATGCTGCCGGCGAAATGCGCGGCGCCCAGTCCCAAGCCGAGCTTGGCCAGCAAAACATTGACAGCAGCCTGCAACAGATCGACCAACTGTCCGGCACCATCAATCAGGCCGTCGACGTCATCCGGACCCTGGCCACGCAAAGCAGCGAAATCGGCAGCGTGCTTGAGGTGATCCGCTCGATTGCCGAACAAACCAACCTGCTGGCGCTCAACGCTGCCATCGAAGCGGCCCGCGCAGGCGAGCAAGGGCGTGGCTTTACCGTTGTGGCCGACGAGGTCCGGCTGTTGGCCCAGCGCACGCAAAAATCCACGGCCGAAATCCAGACCATGATCGAAGGCTTGCAGAAGCACTCCGAAGCCGCGGTCAATGTCATCGGCACGAGCAGCCGGGCCTCTCAACTGACCATCGAACAGGCCACCCAGGCCGGGCAAAGCCTGACCAGCATTGGCCATGCACTGAACAATCTCAACGATCTCAATGCATCCATTGCCAGCGCCACGCTGCAACAGGCCCACGTGGTGGAAGACATCAACCAGAACGTGACCCAGGCAGCCCAACTGTCCCAGGGCACCGCCCAGGCGGCAGAGCAGTCGAGCGCCGCCAGTGCCCACCTCAAGGAATTGAGCGTGCAGCTCAATGGGCTACTGCGCCAGTTCAGGGTGTGAAAGCAGAGGCAGGCTGCACACGTGCAGCCTGCCTCGCCTCAAGCAATCACAATGTCGCTGCCCGCCAGCGAGGCCAGCCCGACGCCAACCAGCGTCACCGAGTCATTGCCAAAGCTCAGGACGGTGTCGTGCCCCGAAGCACTGGCGTGGGCCCGATAGTCGGTGTTGTACCCGCCATCAACCCCCAGAAACAGCAGCGTGTCGGTAGCCTGATAACCCACCAGCGTGTCGTTGCCGAAATGCCCGCTGAAGACGAAGGTATTGATCCCGCCCCCGGACTCCAGCAGGTCATTGCCCGCGCCACCGACAAACACATCGTTGCCCCGCGAACCGATCAGATGATCGTTGCCGCCCTGCCCCAGTAACCAGTCGCCGTGCTCACCGGCCTTGAGCGTGCTGTCCCCGGACCCGGCCTTCACCGCGCCGGTGTAATCACTGCGGTTATTGCCGGACCACAAGCCGTCATCGGCAACCCGATGGACCACGGTTTTGCTCATCCCCAGCCAGCCTGGCTCTTGCGTGGCCAACAGGTTGATATCCCGGGCAATGCTGATCCCGCCGTGCTCATCGCGTACATAGAGGGTGCCGTGCCCGTCATTGACGACTTCCACGTGACTCATGGCCTGTTGCAGGTCCAGGGTATTGATGCCTTTACCGCCCAGAATGATGTTATGGCCCCCACTGTCCCGAAAAGTGTCATTGCCTTCACGCCCTTCCAGGAAGTCATTGCCGCGCCCGCCCTGAATCAGGTCGTTGCCGTCGCTGCCAATAATGAACGTGCTGCCCTTGTGGGGCTCGGCGTTGCGATTCAGGTCCTGAACCCAGGTGTTTTCCCGTGCCGGGTTCGACAGGTTGGCAACCACGATGGTCGAATCCTTACCCGTCAGCTCATAGAACGCAGAGTCAAGAATCCGCGTCATCCCGCTTTCGTAACCGCTGGGTAAATGGGTGACCCAGGTCGAGACATTGGCGATCGAAAAGGGCATGAGGTTCCACGCAGTGGACGCGTAGTGATCGTTGAAACTCACAATATTGTTGGTGGCTGACGGTTGATGCGCGTCGTGTACCCCCAGGGAAGACAGATTGAAGTCCGAGCCATCCAGAGCGCGGAATACCGGGTCGTTCTCGTAGCCGATATTCAACACGCTGGACGTGGTTTCGCTCTGTGTAGGCGAAGCAAAGGCGATGTAACGAGCATCACGGTAGAAACCCGACCAGTGATCGCTGCTCAAATCGGCCAGGCTATTGACCGCCAGTCCGCCCAGACTATGGCCACTCACCAGCACGTCCTTGCCGGCCAACCCCTGGGCACCGGCAAAGGCGGCCACTTTTCCCAGTAGCGAGTCGAACGCATTGGCGCTGTAGTTTTTGGCGTAATCCCCAGGCCCGACAGCGGCCAGCAAATCGCTGATGGCATCGCCAATGGAGTCCGTGATCAGCGATTCCCGTGGCCCGCTGGTGCCGCGAAAACCGATGCCAATGGCAGTCAACTGGCCATCGGCACCGTATTTACCGAGGATCTCCACTTGAGCCGTGCCATAGCCGGCTTTTTCACCGAAGAAGGTGCCGCGCTGATCAACCTTGCCCGCGTAACCCAGCTGCTCGGCACTGATGGGGGTCCAGCCGGCTTTTTCGACGGCCTCGCGGGCGAGTTTTTCCGAATCCGGGTTCCAGGGAATCCCCGGCACCACTCCCTGTGAGTCGGTCCCGCCTAGCACGGCCTTGACCAGCGTGGCGGGGAGCCCGGTGCCCATGCCGTTTTTCTGGTAACCCACGGCAAAGCCGTTGTCGAGGTTGTGATAACTGTAAAGCGTGATAGCCAGCGCATCTTTAACGAGCGCCGTTGAAACGTTTGATCCCACATCCATATAGTCAAAAATCGCCATGATTTTACGCTCCTCTTTGATAAACCTATCGCGCCACAAAAGCCTCATCGACCCGTGCCAGGTCCTGTTCACGCAACGTGCCCGCGTAAAAGTGCAATTTGGTCCAGGCCAGCAAGTAGTCGTAACGGGTTTGGGCCAGGTCGCGCCGCGTGCTGTAGAGCTGCTGCTCGGCGTTCAATGCATCAAGGTTGACCCGCTCGCCCCCCAGAATGCTTTGCCGGGTCGAAACCACCAGCGCCTCGGCCGAGACCAGAGCCTTCTGGTAGGCCCGCAATTTGCTGACACCCGACAAACACGCATTGAATTGGCGCCTGAGCTCAATCAGGGTTTCCCGGGTCTTGCCCTCGAGTTCGTATTGCGCCTGGGACAGGTTGCTGCTGGCCTGACGCACCGACGCCGTCACCCCGCCTCCCGAGTACAGGGGCAGGCTGACCTCTATGCCGATGGTGTTGGTGTCGTAGCGTTGGTTGTAGGTATTGCCGCTCTCTGACTCCATCTTGCGCACACTGGCGTAGGCGTTGAGCTTGGGTAGATGCCCTGCCCGGTTTCGCTCGACTTCGTACCGTGCCACCTCCAGCGCCTCACGCTGTGAAGCGAGCACCGGGTTGTTGGCCAGGGCCATGGCATGCCAGGTCGAAAAGTTCGCCGGTTCCAGCGGCAATGAATTGAAACTTCGGGCCAGCGGCGTCAACTGCTCGATATCCAGTACTGCCACCCCCATCAGGGCGCCCAGCTCACGCAACGCTGCATCTTGCTCATCAAAGGCCTGGATCTCTTCTGCGGTGGCCAACTCGTAACGGGATTCGGCTTCCAGAATGTCGGTACGCGTACCTTCCCCTTGGCGAAACAGGTGTTCGTTCTGCTGAAACTGCTGCTCGTAGGCTTTTTTCTTGGCTTGAGCGATGTCGATCTGATCCTGCGCAAACAGGGCCTGGGTGTAATACGTCAGCACCCGCACCAGCAGCTCCTGGCTTTTGCTGCGAAACACTTCATCTGCAAACAACGCCTGGGCGACACCCTTGCGGTAATTGGCGTACGCCTCGTAGTCGATCAGCGGCTGCTGCAACATGAAGGTCGAGCCGTAACTGTTGTAGTGGCGGTCATCGTGGGTGTTGCCGCGCTCGTTGAGGTAGGTGGCTTTGGAGTTGTTGCGCCCCTTGTTGTAGTTGTAGGACAGCTTGGGCAGCAGCCCGGCGCGGCCAATGGCCCGGCTTTCAAGGCCCGCGTCGCGCTCCTGGATGGCACCCAGGAACTGCGGATCATTGCGCAACGCCTCTTCATATACCTCAAACAGTCCCATTGCCTGTGCACTGGCCGTGACCCCGAGCCACAGCGCAAGCGAGAGGCCCAACCGGGAAGCTCTTTTCATAGGTCGCAGCATCCTAGCGCTCAGTCAGCGCAGAACCTGCGCGATCCAGCAGCGGTTTAAACAAGTAGTTGAGCAGTGAGCGCTCACCCGTGCGTACGAACATCTCGGCCGGCATGCCGGGTCTGATGACCAGCCCGTTGAGTTTTTCCAGGGCCTGATCACTGACCGTGCTGCGCAGGACGTAGTACGGCATTCCGGTTTTTTCATCGAGCAACTGGTCTGCCGAAACCAGGCTCACCGCTCCAGACACCCGTGGTGTCCGGCTCTGATTGAACGCCGTAAACAGTATGTCCACGGGCAACTCGCTGCCCACACGGTCCACCAGGTTCACCGGCAGGCGCCCTTCGACTTCAAGGCGCGCGCCTTGGGGCACGATTTCCAGCAGGGTTTCCCCGGCCCGTACCACCGCACCCTCGGTGTGTACCCCCAGGTTGACCGCGATACCGTCCGCAGGCGCATTGATATCGCTGTGTTGCAGATCAAAGGTGGCCGAAGCCAGTTGCTGCTCAAGGGTCAGGGTTTTGAGTTGAGCCTCGGCCAACTGGGTGCGCACTTCCTTCTGATACTCGTCAATGTGTTGCGCCAGTTTGAGGCGCGACTCCAGTATGCCCTGCTCGATTCGTCCGCTTTCGCCGACGTTCTGTGCCAGATCCTGTTGAATCTGCGACAGCTGGCGTTCGTATTCCATCAGGCGGTTACGCGGGATATAGCCGTTGTCAGCCAATGGCCGCAGATTGCTCAGTTGCTGACGCAGGGAATCGGCCTGAGCCAACTGATCACCTCGGGCCCGGCGCATCCCTGCCAACTGTTGCGCAGCGCCTTCGATGCTGGCCTTGAGACCGGCCTGCTCGCGGGCGAAGGCCTCACGCCGACTGCTGAACAGTTGTTGCTGGCCTTCGAGCACCAGGGCCAGGCGCGGGTCCGGGTCGTCACTCAACTGAGGCGCAAAACTGACCCGCCCAAGGTTGTCTCGCTCACTTTGCCAGCGGGCCTGACTGGCCCAGGCCATGCGGTACTGTGCTCGCAGCGATTGCACATCGGCCTCGACCTGCGTGGGGTCCAGGCGAAACAGCGGTTCACCCTGACGCACCGTCTGCCCTTCGCGTACCAGAATCTGGCTCACCACCCCCGGTCCCAACGACTGCACGGCCTTGCGCTTGCCCGACACCACCACGGTGCCTTGAACGGGAATGCCCTCATCCAGCGGCGCGAAGCTGGCCCATACAAAAAAGCTTCCTGCGCCCAGAATAGTCAGTACCCAACCTGCCCGGACGTAAAACCCGGCCCCGCGTTGTGGCTGATGGTCATCACTCATGATGGGAGCTTCCTTGCTCATGCGTCGACACTCTGGCGATTGATACTGGCGGGCGTCGCCTGTGCGGCGGCGTGTTGTTGCTGTGCCCCGGACAACGCCTTGAGCACCTCGGCACTGGGCCCGAAGACCTGGGTGCGGCCATCATTGAGCACCAGCAGTTTGTCGGTCTGGGCCAGGGATGATGAGCGATGGGTCACCAGTATCACCGTGCAACCCTGCCCCTTGAGCTGGGCAATGGCCTGGGTCAGCGCCGCATCACCCACGGCATCGAGATTGGAGTTGGGCTCGTCGAGCACCACCAGGCTTGGCTTGCCGTACAAGGCCCGGGCCAGTGCCACGCGCTGCTTTTGCCCGCCCGACAAGCCGCTGCCCTCGTCCCCGAGCACCGTGTCGTAGCCTTGGGGCAGGCGCAAAATCATCTCGTGCACCCCGGCCTGCCGGGCCGCAGTGACCACCTGTTGCGGGTCGCCATCACGGAAACGGGCGATATTTTCGGCAATGCTGCCGCTGAACAACTCGATGTCCTGGGGCAGGTAGCCGATATGCGGCCCCAGTTGATCGCGGTTCCACTGATGGATATCCGCGCCATCCAGACGCACCGTGCCTGCCAGGGTGGGCCATGCGCCCACCAGCACCCGCGCCAGGGTCGACTTGCCGCAACCCGACGCGCCCAGCACGCCAAGCACCTCGCCCGCATTGAGACTGAAACTGATCTGATGCAGCGTGGGCAGACGCTGGCCCGGCGGCGCAGCACTGACCTGCTCGAAACTCACCTGCCCCCTGGGGGCCGGCAACGCCATGCTGTCTTCACTGGCCGGGTGTTCGCGCAGCAGGCTGTCCAGTCGCCCATAGGCCAGCCGGGCCGAGCTCCATTGCTTCCACACGGCAATCAACTGGTCGATGGGGCTCAACACGCGGCCCATCAAAATCGAACCGGCAATCATCATACCGGCACTCATGTCGCCCTGAATCACCAGCAAGGCACCCAGCCCCAGCACCAGTGATTGCAGGCACAGACGCAAGGTCTTGCTCAGCGAACCGATGACGGCCCCGGTGTCGCTGGCCTTGTTCTGCTCAGCCAGAAACCGCGAATGCAGGTTGAACCAGCGTTTGCGTAACACGCCCAGCATGCCCATGGCCTGAATGGTCTCGGCATTGTGCAGATGGCTGGTGGCCAGTTGGCTGGACTGCTGCGAGTACACACTGGCCAGGCCCAGGGATTTGCGCGTCATCACTTCGTTGACACAGGCCAGCCCAACCAGCAACAGCGCGCCTGCAGTGGCCAGCACCCCGAGCCAGGTGTTGAACAGGAACATCACGAACAAATAGACGGGAAACCACGGTGCATCAAAGAAAGCGAACAGGGCTGGGCCCGTGACAAATTGGCGGATGAGGGTCAAATCCCCCAGCGCCTGGCCGGCATGCGCCTGACCGCTGAACAGATTGCGCTCGAAGGCGGCGCGGTACACCTGCTGGTTAAACCGGCGCTCCAATTGGCTGCCGATGCGGATAACAATAAAACTGCGCACCGTTTCAAGCAGCCCGATAAAAATGAAAAAGCCCACCACCATCAATGACAACATGGCCAGTGTTGTGGTGTTTTGCGAGGACAACACCCGGTCATACACCTGGAGCATGTAAATGGACGGCACCAACATCAATATATTGATCAAGGCCGTAAAACACCCCACGCTGATCAGGGTATTTTTATAGTCACCCAGCGCCTGCAACAAGGGGGCGACGGGACTGTTATTCAGCCGCTTCATGAGGCTTCCTTGATAGATAAAGCATTGCATGCTTGCGCAAAAAAAAACCACAGTTACCCGCGAGCTGCGCCGGGCAATTACCCGTCCAGCCCTTTACCCCTGCACTAACGCCTTAATAACGATTAGTGGTTGGCGCGCACCATCACCAATATTCTTCGAGCGCCAAGTTGCACTTCATAGTGCCCCGGCTCAATACGGTTCATATGCACTATATCGGTACCGTCTTCGCCCATCAGGAATAAGCCGTCCGGGGTGGGCGACCAACTTTTCGGGACTTCGCCCAACCAGGTTTGCAAACATTCAACTTCGGGACTGAACGTCCTGTTCTCGGCAATCAGCTGTACCGTACAGGCCTGATCCACATCGTCCTGCGGATAAAATGTCCAGTTGCCCGCCAGTTGTGCGGGGCTCAGCAGCAGCAAGGAATTGGCCATGGCGCTCTCTGTAGAAAAGGTCAGCAATGCGGCGAGACACCCCATCACCTTGAAAAATCCGGTTAGCGTGCAGTTCATGTACTCAGCCCCCTGAAAGCAGCGCTTGCGCGCTGCTCCTGTACCGGCAGGCTTACGCGACGATGTCGTAAGTTGCCACTTGACCCACGGTGCTGACCAGGAAGTCAGCGACCGCATGGCCGCTGAAATCGACGGCAAAGTGGCCCTGGTTACTGGCTTTGTCGTAGCTCACGATCGCCTCGCCGGCACGCCCGGTGAAGGCATCGACAAAGTTCAGCCCGGCCAGTTTGGTGATGGCCGAAACGTCGATTTTGTCGATACCGGACTGGAAGTCCATGAGGGTATCGGCGGCATTGGGTGCAGAGTCTGACACCGCGCCAAACACAAATACATCGGCACCGGTGCCCCCCCAGAGCGTGTCAGCACCGCCACCGCCGTAGAGCACGTCGTTGCCGGCCCCACCCTTGAGCACGTTGTCGGCACTGTTGCCAATCAGCAGGTCATTACCCGAGCCGCCGATCGCGTTTTCGACTGTCACGCCCTGTGCAATCGACACGTTGCCGGTCATCCCGCCCACGTCAGAGAACGAACCTGCAGTCAGGTTGATCTTCTGGTTTTGAGTGAAGCCGGAGAAATCGAGGGTGTCATTGCCGCCGCCGTCCCACACCGCAAAGATCAGCTTGGAGCTGGCTGACGTCGCGCTGTAGAAGTCACGGTCTGCCGTGGCGTTGAAACCGTAAACGGTGTCATCGGCGCGGGTTTCAAGGTTGGCGCCGTAGAGTTTTTGCACCGCTGCAATGTCATCCAGCAACGGGGCCGATGCGTAGGCACCTTCGCCGCTATTGGTGAAGTGCTGACCGGTGTTGCTTTCACTCCAGTAGCTCATGACGCTGTATGCACGACTGTCTTCGCCATAAACCGCGTCGCGGTAGGTCGGGTTGCCATTGCCGGCATTGTAGTCGCCGGGGTGCGACAGCCCCAGGGTGTGGCCGATTTCGTGGGTCAGGGTCTGACGGCCGTAATTGCCTTCGCCCGGGGTTTTGTTGACGTCATAGTCCTTGTTGATCAAGTACCACGACTCGCCTTTGCGCGCACTGTTTGGCAGATAGGCAAACGCCGCACCGCCGTTGCTTGCACTGAAGTTGGCGAACGTCATGTGACCGTCGTCACCACGGGATGCCGGCCCCTCGGTGAAGGTCACTTTGGCGACGTCTGCCCAGGACTCCAGTGACAGCTTGGCCTGTTCCTTTTGCACTGCGGAGAACTGGCTGAAGGTCCCAAGTCCGCGGGTGGCATACCCAACCGGTGGCGCTGTCAGGAAGGTGTACGTGAGGTTGATCACGCCGTCGCCATTCAGGTCATGCCAACTGGCGCCGGAGCGGGTCAGTTGATCGGCCGCCTGATCGACGGTGAACGAAGGTTTGCCATTGACCAGGTGATTGCCGCGATCATAGAAATGACTGAAGTTATCAATTTGAGTGAAGACGGAACTGCTGCCAGTTGCCGACTGGGTCGGGCCGACAGACAGTGCCACTTTCTCTTTAAGTTTCGACATTTAAACATTTCCTTGTTTAGCCGTAGAAAATTTTGACAGACATCGACGACCCCTTGGCGAGATCGTCCTATCACTCGCCTTTATATGGCCGGCAGAAGCTGACACATCCTTAAATATTTAGTCCAGCACTTTTTCCGGCTAATTTGCGCAAACGGCGGAAGTTACCGGAAACATTGAATGTTTGAGCGAAAGTATTTTTTGATCCGCAAACGGCCACCAACTGACTGAAGGGTCTAAATTCAAAAAAGTTAAATTAACCGGCTTCTCGTCCGTCTCCAATAAGGGCCAGAAGTGCACTGATATAACAATCATCATATAACTTTCGAACCACTTCCAGTTGTCGATTGTTATATACACAATGTCGCGTGTTGATAAGTTTTCGTCGTGACTGGCAAGTTGTATTCAGAACACCGCATTGGCGCACTGTAGCCGCTGAAGAGCGCAGCGAGGCTGCGATCGGCTTGGTGCGCCAATGCGACGAAGCAATCGTAAAACCAGACAACCTGGAAATTCAGGCACATCGTGTTTACCGGTTTTACGAGCTTCTGAGACCATTGTCACTTGACGCCAACGGGGCATTTGAGTTTCCATGAAACCGGTTTCAGCGCTTTGCCGCGAAACCGCCTGCGATAACTCAAATAAAAGGTTTCAGGCCGTGAACAGTTTTTCAGCAGCCCAGCGCACCCGCGTGACCATGCTCGATGTTGCCCAGCGGGCCGGAGTGTCCAAGGCCAGCGTGTCGCGCTTCATTGGCGAAGACCGCGCCTTGCTGTCCGAAGCCATCGCCGAGCGTATCGAGCGGGCAATCAATGATCTGGGCTATCGGCCCAATCAAATGGCCCGCGGCCTGAAACGCGGTCGCACCCGACTGATCGGGATGCTGGTGGCCGATATTCGCAACCCCTATTCCATTGCGGTCATGCACGGCGTCGAAACCGCCTGCCGCCTGCATGGCTACAACCTTGTCGTCTGCAACACCGACCGTAATGACGAGCAGGAGCGCCAGCACCTGGCAGCTCTGCGTGCCTACAATATCGAAGGCCTGATCCTTAATACCCTTGGCCATGACCCTGACGCGCTGCAAGCGCTGCATCAGGAAATGCCCATCGTGCTGATCGACCGCAAAGTGGAGCAGTTGCACACCGACCTGGTGGGCCTCGATAACCCCGAGGCGGTGCGCATGGCGCTGGAGCATCTTGATCAGCAGGGTTATCGCGATGTGCTGATGGTCAGTGAACCGGTTGACGGTACCAGTTCCCGGATCGAGCGTATCAGCAGTTTTACCGGGCAACTGGCCGCACGCCCTGCCCTTCGTGGTGCCGTGCTCAAGACCGGCCCGGGCCTTCGCGCCGACATCCAGACCTTCCTGCAAACAACCGGCCACGGCCCCAAGGCGATCTTTTGCGCCAACGGCCTCGCCGCACTGGCGTGCACCCAGGTGTTGCGCGAGTTGAACTGCCGGTTGTTCGAAGACGTAGGGTTGATTGCCCTCGATGACCTGGAATGGTTCCCGTTGGTGGGCAGCGGCATCACCGCACTGGCCCAGCCCACGCAACAGATCGGCGCCAGTGCCTTTGACTGCCTGCTTAAGCGCCTGAGCGGTGACACGTCACCGCCACGGGCGCTGGATTTTCCTGCGCAATTGATTATTCGCGGCTCGACACACCCCCTGACGGCCTGACACTTCAGCGGCTGGTAACCCATGAACCGGTGACCAGCCGTTTAACGCACAATAAAATGAAACCGGTTTCAGAGATTAATAACAATGACGACATTTCCCGTTTCCATCAGCCTGTCGAGCTACGGCGCCGATCTGGTTCGCCAGCGCGGACAACACAGTTTCATTGAGTTGCTGGCCAATGCTGGCGTGTCCCGCATCGAGTTGCGCGAAGAACTGTTGACCACAGAAGACCCGATAGCCTTTAGCCAGTCCGTACAGCAACTGGGGCTGGAGTGCGTGTTCTCCTCGCCATTGGAACTGTGGGAAGCCGGGCAATCACGCCCCAATACCCAACTGCTCGCCACCCTTAAGCGGGCCCACGCGTTCGGCGCCCAATGGCTGAAGGTGTCGCTGGGCTATTTCACTGAACACTGTGACATGCAGAACCTCGCAGCCTGCCTGAACCAGCAACCGGTGCGTCTGCTGGTGGAAAACGACCAGACCTCCTACGGCGGCCGCATTGAACCCATGCAGCGCTTTTTCGATCAGGTTGAGCAGCAGCAAGCGCCCATCAGCATGACGTTCGATATCGGCAACTGGCAGTGGCAGGACCAGTCGGCCAACACCGCTGCCCGCCTGCTGGGCCGATACGTCACTTACCTGCACTGCAAAGGCGTGGTCCGTCGCCCGGACGGCAAGCTGGTCGCAACGCCACCGACTGCCATCGACTTGCAACAGTGGCAACACCTGATGACCCACATGCCCCACGGCCTGACCCGTGCCATCGAATATCCGCTGCAGGGCGCGGATCTCGACGGCCTGACCCAGGCCCATGTTGCCGTGCTGGCCCGCTTGAGCCAGAAGCAACAGGAGCTGAGCCATGTCTAAGGTTGATGTGTTGTCGTTTGGCGAAACCATGGCCATGCTGGTCGCCGAGTACACCGGTGATCTGGCGCAAGTCGGGCAGTTCCACAAGCGCATCGCCGGGGCTGACAGCAACGTAGCCATAGGCCTTGCCCGGCTGGGTTTCAATGTCACCTGGCTGAGCCGCGTAGGCGCCGACTCCCTTGGGCGTTTTGTACTCGACACGCTGCAAGCCGAAGGCCTGGACTGCCAGCATGTTGAAATCGATCCGCTGAACCCGACCGGCTTTCAGCTCAAGTCCCGCGTCGATGATGGCAGCGACCCGCAGGTCGAATACTTCCGTCGCGGCTCGGCCGCCAGTCACCTGAACAGTTCTGCGCTCAGTGCGCAGTTGCTCAGTGCCAGGCATTTGCACGCCACCGGCATTCCCCCTGCACTCTCGCCGAGCTGCAATGCGTTGTCCTTCGATTTGATGAAGTCGATGCGCGCCGCAGGCAGCAGCGTGTCGTTCGACCCCAATCTGCGACCTTCGCTGTGGGCCAGCGAGCAACAGATGATCCGCGACATCAACGCCCTCGCCGCCTGTGCCGACTGGGTACTGCCGGGCCTGAGCGAAGGCCGGATACTGACCGGCTACGACGACCCGGCTGATATTGCCGCGTTCTACCTCGACCAGGGTGCGGAAGCAGTGATCATCAAACTGGGTGCCAAAGGCGCGTTCTATCGCACGGCCCAGGATGAACAATTTATCCCGGCCGTACCCGTGGCCAACGTCATTGACACCGTCGGTGCCGGTGATGGCTTTGCCGTCGGGGTGGTCAGTGCCTTGCTGGAAAACCTCGGATTTGCCCAGGCCGTACAACGGGGCAACTGGATCGGCAGCCGTGCCGTACAGAGCCGTGGCGACATGGAGGGTTTGCCGACCCGTGCCGAACTGAACACCTACAGCGCGCTGCCCGCGTCCCTTTAAACACCGTCATTGGCTTCATTTGTAACCTGCTGCGAAAAAACAAAAACAAGCTCAGGAGCACCCCACATGCAATCGCTAAAACTCGCCGCCCGTCGCTGGTGGTACATCATGCCGATCGTGTTTATCACCTACAGCCTGGCGTACCTTGACCGAGCCAACTACGGCTTCGCCGCTGCCTCCGGGATGGCCGAAGACCTCAATATCACCCCAGGCCTGTCGTCATTGCTGGGCGCTCTGTTCTTCCTGGGGTATTTCTTCTTCCAAGTACCCGGTGCCATCTACGCCCAGAGAAACAGCGTCAAAAAGCTGATTTTTGTCAGCCTGATCCTTTGGGGCAGCCTCGCCACGCTGACCGGCGTGGTCTCCAACGCCTACTGGCTGATCGCTATCCGCTTTATGCTCGGGGTGGTTGAAGCCGCCGTGATGCCGGCGATGCTCGTGTACCTGTGTCATTGGTTCACCCGTGCCGAACGCTCACGCGCCAACACCTTCCTGATCCTGGGCAACCCGGTGACCATGCTCTGGATGTCGGTGGTCTCTGGCTATCTGGTACAGCATTACAGCTGGCGCTGGATGTTTATTGTCGAAGGCCTGCCTGCAGTCTTCTGGGCGTTTATCTGGTGGCGCCTGGCCGATGACCGTCCAAGCGAAGCCAAATGGCTGAGCAACCAGGAGAAAGTGGACCTGCAAAGCGCGCTGGATGCCGAGCAAGTTGGCATGAAGCCGGTGAAAAACTACGCAGCTGCGTTCCGTACACCGGCCGTTATCCTGCTGGCCTTGCAGTTCTTTTGCTGGAGTATCGGCGTGTACGGCTTTGTGCTGTGGCTGCCGTCGATCCTCAAGCAGGGCGCACAGATGGACATGATCGAAGCGGGCTGGCTTTCTGCTCTGCCGTATCTGGCGGCGGTCATCGCCATGCTGGTGGTGTCCTGGGGCTCGGACAAACTGCAAAAGCGCAAACGCTTTGTCTGGCCACCGCTGCTGATCGCGTCTATCGCGTTCTACGGATCCTACATGCTGGGCGCCGAACACTTCTGGTGGTCCTACGCATTGCTGGTGATCGCCGGTGGTTGCATGTACGCACCCTATGGCCCGTTTTTCGCCATCATCCCGGAAATCCTGCCCTCCAACGTGGCCGGTGGCGCTATGGCCCTGATTAACAGCATGGGCGCGCTGGGCTCATTTGCAGGCTCGTACCTGGTTGGCTATCTGAACAGCTCCACCGGCTCCACCGGCGCATCCTTCTTGTTGATGAGCGGTGCCCTGATGATTTCGGTGCTCCTGACACTGATGCTCAAACCCGCTGCCAAAGACCCTGCTGCGCCGCACCACAGTACTTCGCAACGCCTGGCCCACTCTTGAATTCAACGTTGGTGATTCCCTTGAAAAAGAATGTCGTGCTCTACAAAGAACTGTCCCAGGCGCTGATGCAGCGCCTTGAAGCCCACGCCAATGTCACGCTGATCGAGCGCCTGGACGCCGACGGCATGAACACATTGCGTGCCGCCCTGCCCCAGGCCCAGGGAATACTGGGTGCAAGCCTGAAGCTGGACGCGCAGTTGCTGGATCTGGCGCCAGATCTTGAAGTGGTGTCCAGCGTCTCGGTGGGTGTCGACAATTACGACATCGATTACCTGACCGAACGTAAAATTCAGCTCACCAATACTCCTGACGTGCTCACCGAGACCACCGCAGACACCGGCTTCGCCCTGGTACTGGCCAGCGCCCGCCGCGTGGTGGAACTGGCCAATATGGTGCGTAATGGCCAATGGCAAAAAAACGTCGGCCCCGAGCATTTCGGCACCGACGTGCATGGCAAGACCCTGGGCATTATCGGCATGGGCCGCATTGGCGAAGCCCTGGCCCAACGCGGCCACTTTGGCTTCGGGATGCCGGTGATTTACCACAGCAACTCGCCCAAGCCCGCTGTTGAAGCACGCTTCAACGCGCAATACCGCAGCCTGGATGAGTTGTTGCAGCAAGCCGACTTTATCTGCCTGACCCTGCCCCTGACCGCTAAGACCGAAGGCCTGATCGGTGCCGGGCAATTTGCCCTGATGCGCCCCGAGAGCATTTTTATCAATATCTCGCGGGGCAAGGTGGTGGACGAAGCGGCGCTGATTCATGCCTTGCAAAACGGCCAGATACGGGCTGCCGGGCTCGACGTATTCGAGCGCGAACCGCTGGAACTGACCTCGCCCTTGCTGAAACTGGATAACGTGGTGGCCACCCCGCATATCGGTTCGGCCACGTTCGAGACCCGCGAAGCAATGGCGCGCTGTGCGGTCGATAACCTGCTGGCGGCATTGGCCGGTGATCGCCCGGCCAACCTGGTTAACCCGCAAACACTGCGCTAATCACTTGCCGCTTTTGATATTGGTCCAGATACGGGTGCGTACCCGGTCGATATTCAGCGGCATGGCCTCCAGCGCAAACAACGTGTCCATCATTTCAGGGGTTGGATAGACCTTGGTGTCAGCCTTGATTTCAGGGCTGACCAAGGCATCTGCCTGCTCGTTGCCATTGGCGTAATGCACATGGTTGGTGATACCGGCCATCACGTCCGGGCGCAGCAGGTAGTTCATAAAGCTATAGGCCGCTTTTTCGTCCGGTGCGTCGCTGGGCATGGCAACCATGTCAAACCAGATGGCGGCACCTTCCTTGGGAATCCTGTAGCCGATTTCGACGCCGTTATTGGCTTCTTTGGCCCGGGTTTCGGCCTGCAGAATGTCTCCCGAAAAGCCGACTGCCACGCAGATATTGCCGTTGGCCAAGTCACTGGTGTACTTCGATGAATGGAAGTAGCTGATATAGGGCCGGACCTTGAGCAGCAACTCTTCAGCCTTCTTGTAGTCGGCCGGGTTCTTGCTGTGATGGGGCAAGCCCAGGTAGTTGAGCGCCGCGGGCAGGATTTCCGGGCCATTGTCGAGAATGGCTACGCCACAGGATTTGAGCTTTTCCATGTTTTCGGGCTTGAAGATCAAGTCCCAGGAATCCACCGGCGCATCGTCACCCAACACGGCCTTGACCTTGGCGATGTTGTAGCCAATCCCCGTGCTGCCCCACAGGTAGGGAAACCCGTGCTCGTTGCCCGGATCATTGACCTGCAGCGCCTTGAGCAGCACCGGGTTGAGGTTCTTCCAGTTCGGCAACTGGCTCTTGTCGAGTTTCTTCAGGGCCTTGCCCTGGATCTGCCGCGCCATGAAGTGGTTGGATGGGAACACCACGTCATAACCCGATGAGCCCGTCATCAACTTGCCATCCAGCGTCTCGTTGCTGTCGAACACGTCATAGCTGAACGTAATACCGGTATCGCGCTGGAAGTTCTTCATCGTGTCGGGAGCAATGTAGTCCGACCAGTTATAGACCTTCACAGTTTCGGCGGCCTGACACAGCGTACCGGCCAGCATCAGGGGCAACAGGGTCATACGGATCATGATTCGATTCCTTGCATATTTTGGGCAGCTGTTTTTATTGGCAGGTTTCGGCGATCAAAGGATCAATACATAGGTCTTGCGCACGGTTTCCTGGATGTCCCAGATTCCGGTGCTATTGGCAGGCAACATCAGTGCATCGCCCGCTTCGATTGTCAGGGGTTCACCGTTATCCGGGGTGAAGGTGCAGCGGCCCTGGATAAAGTGACAGAACTCTTGCGCCACGATCTGGCGACGCCAGCGGCCCGGGGTACATTCCCAGATGCCGGTTTCGACACCGTCGCTACGTTCGACACAGGTGACTGACGTCACCGCCACCGGCGTACCGAGCGGTACGGCGACAGGGAAAGACTCGTGCAAGGCCACGTGGGCGGTATTTTTGAACTGAGTGATGCTCATGGGATGCTTCCTGTTAAGCGCAAGTGTTGGTTAATGCATGAAACCTTCCATAAACCCGGCCATGCGGCTGGCAAATTGCCGACGCCAGGGCGGGCTGTCCGGATTGGCCAGGGTTTTGTCTTCGTACACAAAGCTGCGAATGATCGCGTTGTAGCCCAGCCAGCGGCACGGCTCGGGCTCCCAGGCCTTGAGTGCGCCGAGACCGCCTTCGGTCAGCACCCACGGTTGCCTGACCTCAAGGGTATCGCGCTGCAAAATCAGGTCTGCCAGGGTGCGCCCGCCCAAATGACTGGCGCCTACCCCCTCTCCACCGTACCCACCGGCCAACGCAATGCCCTGCTGGCGATCACAGAGCATGTGCGGCTGAAACCGTCGCGACATCCCCAGATTGCCGCCCCAAGCGTGAGTGATCTCGACGTCTTTAAGCTGCGGGAACAGTTCGCCAAACAGATAGCGACGCAGTTCGACTTCGTCCTTGCTCAGATCAAAGTTCTCACGCAAGCGCCCGCCAAACTGATAGCCACCCCGGGCCCCGAACACCAGGCGGTTGTCCGCAGTGCGCTGGCCGTAGGTGACCTGACGGCTGCTTTCGCTGAAGGCCTGGCCCCGGGACAGGCCGATGCCGTCCCAAGTGGCTTGCGACAAGGGTTCGGTAGCCACCAGCAGGCTCTGCACAGGCAATTGATAACGCCCCAGAGGGGCCAGGGTGTTGGCGTAGCCTTCCACGGCTGGCACCACCCACCGGCTGCGGACCTGGGCCCTGGCAGTGCGGGCAAAACCTGCGCGCCATTCGGTGACCGGGCTTTGTTCATAAATCTTCACCCCCATGCGTTCAACGGCACGGGCCAGGCCGCGTACCAGTTTGGCAGGGTGAATGGTTGCAATATGGGGTGTGAAAATCCCGCCATAGGGTTTGGCGACGCGGATCTGCTGTGCCAGCTCGGCGGGGCTTAACCAACGGTAATCGGACTCGTCCAGGCCTTCGGCATAAAGGCTCGCCAGATAGCTGCGCAAGCTGGCTTCCTGCTCCGGATAGCGGGCCGCGCAATACAGCCCGCCCCCTTTGCGGTAGTCACAGTCGATCCCTTCGCGATCAATGACGCTCTTTACTTCATCGGGAATGCCGTGCAGCAAATCGAAGGATTGGCGCCGCTGCTCCACAGACAGGCCTGCGAGCAAGCGGTCTTCACCCAGCAAGTTGCCCATCAACCAGCCACCGTTACGTCCGGAAGCGCCAAAGCCTGCTGTTTGCGCCTCAACGATGGCGATACTCAGTTCAGGGGCATGGCGTTTGAGGTAATACGCCGTCCAGAGTCCGGTGTAACCGGCGCCGATAATGACCACATCGACATCCAGGTCGTGCTCAAGGGACGGGCGAGGTACGAGCTCCTCCCCAAGCTGGTCCATCCACAAACTGATTGAGCGCCATGCTGGCATTACCGACTCCACACCGATCCAAGAATGGCTCGATCCTAGTCGTTGGCCTCTGGCGCGTCTTGCGTGCGTGCCCGCAAAGAAATTTGTTTGGCGTAGGCCTTGGGCGATTGCCCGGTGTGCTGGCGAAAACAGCTGTAAAACGCTGATATCGAGTTGAACCCCGCCGAAAAAGCCAGCTCATCGACTTTGACAGGGGTTGCGGCCACATCCATCGCCGCCAGTACATGGCGCAGCCGTGCCTGATTCACATACCGATAAAAGCTGAGC
Source organism: Pseudomonas sp. RL_5y_Pfl2_69 (assembly GCF_963970465.1). Taxonomy (NCBI): domain Bacteria; kingdom Pseudomonadati; phylum Pseudomonadota; class Gammaproteobacteria; order Pseudomonadales; family Pseudomonadaceae; genus Pseudomonas; species Pseudomonas sp. RL_5y_Pfl2_69. The sequence continues at coordinate 218,829 of NZ_CAXAOU010000009.1, forward strand.
CCCAGCACCTGATTGAGCAGATAGGACATCTGATTGCGGGTGTAGCCGCACGCTTTGGCCACTTGTTGCAGGTCCAGGTCGGGATCGAGCCAGGGTTGCTGGCGTTCGAAATAGGTTTGCAGGTCCTGGGCCATGAAGCTCAATTGCCGGGCCGAAAGCCCAAGGCGGCTGACCGCAGGCCGAAACGATCCCGGACGTGCACAATGAGCGGCGGCTTCGTGAACCAGAGAGGCGTACTCATTGACCCTCCAGATCAGCCCGTCACGCACGGTAATGGCTTCGCTGGCCCGGAAGGACACCAGGCCCTGGCTGCCGCGCAGGGTCATGCGGTACTGGATAAAGGCGGTATTGCCATCCAGGCGGATACGATCGCTGTGTTCGAGTGCTTCATCCGGTTCTCTGGGCATGGACGACTGCACATACTCGCGCAGTTCATCGAGGACCATGACCCGATTCTGGAAAAAATCGTTGTAGGTCACCTCGGGATGATAAAGCGCCATGACTCCATCAAGGTCCCGATGCTTCCAGCACAGGTGATAACGCATCACGGTTTCGCCAGTGGCGCGGGTGTGCTCGGGGCCGTCGTCTGGGGCTGACATAGAGTGCTCGAAGGCAAAAAACAGAGAGTGCCGAGTTTGTGCGCAGGCTTCAATGGCCATCGGCAGGAGATAAATAGCCTAAGTGCATGATTCATATCAAAACCTGAGCACTCAATCGGCTAACGGGCAAAATAAGGCTTATCGCTATCAGTGTTGGATGCTAGCTTTGAGCTCGAAACACGTGCAAACACACGCGGCCAGAATCGTGCCGCAGCCACAACTTGAGCTAAAGGAATTGCTCTATGTACTCGCAGGGAAACATCAATAAAGTCACCTTCCCGAACGCCTGCCAACTGATGCGCTGGCATTTTCATCCGATGGGCTTCGAGGCGACCATGGACGCGCCGAGCAGCATGATCGCCCGACTGTTTGACCGCGCCAGTGGCGAGACCGTGATTGCGATTGCCGGCATCCCCTGCGCCACGGTCATGAGCCTGGGCCAGTTGGGGCACATCATCCAGGTCGTGGAGGACGAACTCGAAAGCTTCGTACCGCCACAGGCCTGGCAGGCGCAGGCCTGAACTGCGCCTGCGCCCGCATCGCGAGCAAGCCCGCTCCCACATGACTCTGCCATTAAAGGCATCACTAGACCTGTAGGAGCTGGCTTGCCTGCGATGGCATCCCTGCGGTTTGACTGACAGACCCCAGCGCCCGCATCGCGAGCAAGCCCGCTCCCACATTGACTCTGCCATCAAGGGCATCACCAGACCTGTGGGCGCTGGCTCAGTCCCCCAATGCAGTGCCTTCACGGCGCGGGTCGGCACCGGCGGCCAAGCCTTGTTGATCGCGAACGATAACCTGGGTGCCACTGGTCATCTCGATGACGGACACATCGTGCCCTCGATCCTTCAACTGTTGCACCAATGCCGGGCTGACAAGGCCGGCCTCGACTTCTGTGCCCACGTTGCGGCTACCAAAGTTGGGAAGATTGATCGCCTGCTGAGGGTCGAGTTTCCAGTCCACCAGGCCAATCACCGCCTTGTTCACATACTCGATGATCTGGGAGCCACCCGGAGAACCAATGGTGGCAATCAGCTCGCCGCTTTTTCGATCGAATACCAGTGTCGGGGCCATTGAAGAACGAGGTCGCTTGCCCGGCTCGATACGGTTGGCCACCGGCTTGCCGTTTTCCTCAGGGACAAAGGAGAAATCAGTCAGCTGGTTGTTCAAGATAAAGCCGTTGGTCATCACATGTGAGCCAAATGCAGCTTCAACCGAAGTGGTCATCGATATAGCGCCGCCCTGATCGTCAACGGCTGCAATTTGCGAGGTGGAAATACGCAGTGGTGATCGATCCGGTGCCAGCGCGAGGTTCACCCCTGCTGGAGTCCCCGCCTGGGCGCGCCCCATGCTTCGCTCGCCGACAAGAGATGCCCTGGTCTGCAAATACGCTTTATCGGTCAGCCCTTTCACATTGACCGGCACGTAGTCGCTATCTGCCAGATACAGCGCCCGGTCGGCGTAAGCAAGACGCTCGGCCTCCGAGATCAGGTGTACGGCGCTAACCGCAGGTTCCAGGCCTGCTCCGGTCTTGCTCGGAACGGGTTGCAGGGTGGCCAGATCCAGCGCGGGCGATTTGTTTTGCAGGGCTTCGAGAATCCCCAGGGTCTGCAGCACGGCAACGCCACCTGAAGACGGCGGCGGCATGCCACAGACTTTCCACTGTTTATAGTCACCGCACACTGGCTGACGCTCTATGGCCCGGTAACTGCTGATATCGGACAGGGACAGGGTTCCCGGGTTGGTGTGGGACCTGACCTGATCCACCATCCCCTGCGCCACGACGCCCTGGTAGAAGGCGTCTGCCCCGCGTGTAGCGATGGCATCCAGGGTCTGGGCCAACTCAGGGTTTTTAAGCAGTGTGCCGACCGGCAAAGGCTGCCCCTGGTCCGTCAGGAAGTACTTGGCCATTTGCGGTGAAGCGGCGATGAAGGGGTCGGCGGTGATTTGGGTATGCAGGCGTTTGGAGACAGGAAACCCTTCGCGCGCCAGTTCAATGGCAGGCTGGAACAGGTCACGCCAAGGCAGTTTGCCATGTTGCTGATGGGCCATTTCCAGCGCTCTGAGCACCCCCGGCACGCCCACCGAACGCCCGCCGATCTGGGCCTGCGTAAAAGGGATCGGCTGGCCGTCTTTACCCATGAACATATGGCTGGTGGCACCTGCCGGGGCCGTTTCCCGGCCATCAAAGGCCTGAACCCGCTTGCCGTCCCAGTACACGATGAACGCACCGCCGCCGATGCCGCTTGCCTGGGGCTCTACCAATGCGAGCACGGCTTGCATGGCGATGGCCGCATCAATTGCCGATCCACCCTTGCGCAGCATCTGCTGCCCTGCAGCGGTTGCCAATGGATTGGCTGCCGCGGCCATGTGACGGGTTGCATGCACGGGCGCCATGCCAGCCCGAAAGCCCGAGGATATCTCGGGTGCAGGGGGCAATTCGGAGGCTTTATCAGGTGGCTGGTATCCGCTGCTGCAGCCCCCGATCAAGAGGGCAAGGGCCGATAAACCAATAACACGGGCGTGGTTGTTCTTGGCAAGCAGGGTATTGATCAAAAGAAGTTCCTTCACTTTTTTGTTTTACGGACATCACTCATTAAACAGGCTTGTCGCGAATCGGTGACCCGCGCAGTGTATCTATACGTACTGAAACGTAGTGGCCACTTTTGCCTCAAACGTTGCAACAGTCACTGGCAGGCATTCTTGACCGTCGAGCCATCCAGGGCAATTTTCCCGGCCTGGAGGATAAAAACCATATCTTTGATTCATCATTATCTCCCTGAAAATCCACACGTTCATTGAGCCCTGGCACTACTGATCAGGCAGCGGATTCGCTACTATGCACGCACATGCGAAACACGCAGCCCTACCCCCTTGGAGCACCGAATGCCCAGCCAAAAGGACACCGCAGCCCCAAGCACCGCACCGGTGATTCCTGACCAGCGCCGCGAGCTGATCCTGCGACAGTTGCGCAAGCACCAGATACTGAGTGTTCATCAGTTGATGGAGATGTTCGACTGCTCGCACATGACGGTACGCCGCGATATCGCCTTGCTGGAGCAAGAGGGGCGCGCCTATTCGGTAACGGGTGGTGTACGGATTGCCAGCCAGCTGCACAGCGAGCCCAGTCATCAGCTCAAGGCAGTGGTCGAGTTGCCGCAAAAGCAAGCCATGGCCAGGCTCGCGTCCCGACTTCTGCATGCCGACATGACGGTGTACCTGGATGCCGGTACCAGCACGCTGGAAATTGTGCCCTATGTGAAGGCATTGACGGGCATGACCGTAGTGACCAACGATTTTGGCGTGGTTCAAGCCTTGCTGGACGCCCCCCAGGTGACGGTCATTCATACCGGCGGGCAGCTTGATCACTCCAACCATTCCTGTGTCGGCAACCTGGCCGTCGCGACCTTGCGCCAGATAGTCACGGACGTCGCCTTTATTTCCACCAGTTCCTGGGATTTGCGCCGCGGCATCACCACGCCTTCGGCGTTGAAGGTGGAGGTCAAGCAGGTGGCGATGCATTCAGCCTCGCAAGTGGTGCTGATCGCCAGCAGCTCCAAGTACGGCACGTTCAGCATGTACAAGATCGCGGGGCTTGAGCAGTTCGACATCATCATCAGCGATGATGCCCTTGCGGCCGCGGCAGCCGACGGGATTCGCAAGCAGGGTATCGAACTCTTGTTACCGGGCGATCAAAAGCCGGCCTGACAAACAGCGCTGGTACTGGCTGCAATTGTGGGAGCGGGCTTGCTCGCGATGGTCTTCAGAGGGGCGCATTGACTCAGTCAATACGCGTCATCGTTAACGATCATCGCGAGCAAGCCCGCTCCCACAGAGGCAGAAATCACTTGAGTGAATACCTGATCAGCGCGCTCTCCACTCCCGCAGCCACTGCAGCCCCGCCGAAGTGTCTCCCTTGGGGCGGTACTCGCAGCCGACCCAGCCGTCATAGCCCAACTCGTCCATCAGGTCGAACAGGAACGGGTAATTGAGCTCCCCCAAATCGGGCTCATGACGATCAGGCACACCTGCAATCTGAATGTGACCGATCCCGTCAAAGTCGCGACGAAGCTTGGTGGCCAGGTCCCCTTCCACTATCTGGCAGTGATAGCAGTCGAACTGAACCTTGAGATTGGCCGCGCCCACCTCCTTGCAAATGGCGTGGGCCTGATCCTGGCGGTTGAGGAAAAACCCGGGCATGTCTCGCGTATTGATCGGCTCCAGCAACACGGTGATGCCCGCCTGGCTCGCTTGAGCCGTCGCGTACGAGAGGTTTTCCAGGTACACGCCATGGTGGCGTGCTCGCTCGGCTGGCGAAGGCAGTAACCCCGCCATCACATGGATACGGCTGTTGCCCAGGACCGCGGCGTATTCCAGCGCGCGGTCGAAGCCCGAGCGAAACTCATGTTCGCGGCCCGGCAAGGTTGCAATGCCCCGCTCTCCCGCCGCCCAGTCACCGGGCGGCGCGTTGAACAGGGCCTGGACCAGGCCGTTGTCGCTCAGGCGCTGCTTGAGTTGCTGGGCGCTGTAGTCGTAAGGAAACAGATACTCCACCGCTTCAAAACCATCGGCCGCCGCCGCGGCGAAACGATCCAGAAAAGCGTGCTCCGGGTACAGCATGCTGAGGTTGGCAGCAAAACGAGGCATGTTAACTCCTTGGGAAATGGGTCAGACAAATGGCCAGATCACCAGCGTGATCAAGAAGCCGAGCGTGCCCAGCAACGTCGTGATCACGGTCCAGGTGCGCAAACCGTCCGCGACGTTGAGCCCGGCCAGTTTCGTGAAAATCCAGTAACCCGCGTCGTTGATGTGCGACATGGCCAACCCGCCACCGCCCATGGCCAGGCACAGCAGCGCCATGTGGTTGGGCGTCAGGTCAAGGGTGACGATCAGCGGGCTGATGATACCCGCGGTAGTCACCAGCGCCACAGTGGTCGAACCTTGTACCGCACGCAGCAACATGGTCAGCAGGAACCCCAGGGCCAGCACGGGCAACCCGGTGGTACGCAACATGTCGGAGACCACCGCGCCGATCCCGGTGTCGACCAGCACCTTGCCGAATACACCCCCTGCACCGGCAATCAGGATGACCATGGCCACGCCGGGCAGAGCCGAACCGATGACATCAGAAACCTGGGTGCGGCTCCAGCCACGGCGCGAGCCGAGCAGCCAAGCACACAGCAAGGTGTCCAGCAACAGCGCCACCAGCGGTGCGCCGAGCACGGTCATGATCCCGCGCAAGGTCGATTCCGGGGGCAGCAACGAGTTAGCCAGGGTACCCAGCAGGATCAGCACGATGGGAAACAGGATCAGGCCTGAAATCAGTGCAAAGCCGGGCGGCGGTGCCGGCGGCAGCTTGGAGACGATACTGCTGGTGGATTCCTCCAGCCCCATGTGGGTCTCGGCGACAGCCGCTTTTACCGTGTCGGTTGACTGGCCATTGGTCCATGCCGCCAAGTCTTCGTTGGTCACATGCGGGCCATAGACTTCAGCGCGAATGTCATCGCTCATCGGGTAGAAGCGGCGCGTCATGCGCCCGGCCACCCGGTAGCCGACGTAGCACAGGAAGGCCGTGATCGGCAGGCCGAACATCAGCACACGACCGAGGTCAGCCCCCAACTGGCTTGCCGCCGCGACAGCACCCGGATGGGGTGGCAAAAAAGCATGCACGGTGAGCAGCGCCGCGCACATCGGCAACGCAAACACCAGCAGCGGTTTACGCGCTCTGCGCGCCACTCCGTAAGCCAGCGGCATCAGAATGATCACCCCGACCTCGAAGAACACCGGTACACCAATGATAAAACCGGCAACCGTCAGCGCCAACGGCGTGCGACGGTTGCCGAAGCGCTCCATCAACGTCTTGGCCAGCGCCTCGGCACCGCCGGAAAGCTCGATGATCCGTCCGATCATTGCGCCCAGCGCGATGATGATCGCAATGTGACCGAGGGTCTTGCCCATGCCGCCTTCAATGGTTGCCACCAGATCCGCCGGTTTCACCCCGGCCACCAATGCCACCAGAATGCTGACCAGCATCAGGGCCACGAAAGGTTGAAACTTGTACTTGAGCACCAGGAACAGCAACAGCGCGATCCCGGCTCCGGCAGTCAACATCAGAATGAACGGGCTCATGACTGCCGCGCTCCAGGTTGAACGATGGGTGGGCGAATGCCACTTAAAACATGAGTGATACGGTGATCGTATGCCATGAGGTCAAGTCCTGTTGTTATTGTTTTAGGCAAGCCGCTCCCCACAGGAGTAGCACTGCTGCTCCCGGGCATAGCCTGCATTAGCGGTGTATCGGCCCTACCAGTGAACGTTGAACGCTTCTCGCAATTCATCCAGGGCGAGTTGATCCAGCGGCTGCGGACGCGGGTCGCTCATCAGCCACAGTCGTGCCGTTTCCTCAAGCTCCTCCAGGGCATAACTGGCCTTGGATACGGAGCTTTCCCAGACCACCGGGCCGAGCCGTTCGAGCATTACGCCCCGCACGCTGTTGGCGAGTTGCGCGACTTGCTCGGCCACCTTTGGGGAGCCCGGCCGTTGATAACCGATCAATGGAATGTGCCCGACCTTCATCACCTGGTAAGGCGTCAACGGCGGCAGAATGTCATCCGGATGCCATACCCCGGCCAGGGTCAATGCCACCAGATGGGTGGAATGGGTATGCACCACACCCCCGACGCCTGGATTGCGGTCATAGACCTGGCGATGCAGGGCCAGGGTTTTCGACGGCTTGTCACCGGACACCCACTCTCCCGCGAGGTTGACCTTGGCGATGGCCGCTGGATCGAGACGACCCAGGCAGGCATCGGTGGGGGTAATCAGCCACCCATCGTCAAGACGGGCGCTGATATTGCCAGCGCTGCCCACGGTGTAGCCGCGCTGATACAGGCTGCGACCCACGTCGCAAATTTCCTCGCGCAATGCGGCTTCGCGGCTCATTGCGCACCTCCGGCCAGTTGCTTCAAAGCCTTGTCGAAAAATTCCCGGCAACCAAAATTGCCCGACTTGAGCGCAAGCGCCAAAGGCTCATCGGTGCTGCTGACCGTGGCAGGCACGCCCGGATCGATCTGCGCCCCGATCTGCAACAGTTGCACCCCCAACGCCTGCACCACCGCGCCCGAGGTTTCACCGCCTGCGATCACGAAGCGACGCACGCCAGTGCTCAGCAGACCTTTGGCAATGTCGCCAAAGGCGCGCTCTACCAGGCTGCCAGCCTGCTCGACACCCAGTTGCTGTTGCACCGACTTGACCTCGTCCGGCGAGCTGGTGGCATAGATCAATACGGTCTGCCCATGATCCCTGGCGAAAGCCAGCGCCTGGGCAACAACCGGCTCTCCGGCTGCCAGGGCCAACGGGTCAATGCGCAGGGCCGGGCGGCCTGATTCAAGCCACGCAGCAACTTGCCCATTGGTCGCGACAGAGGCACTCCCCGCCAGGACCACTTCACCTCCCGACACCGTGGGCAATGACGACGCATCCAGATGCCTCAGCTTGCCTGCGCGACGGAAGTTTTCCGGCAGCCCCAGCGCCAGGCCCGAACCACCGGTCAGCAGAGGCAGGTCGGCACAGGCCGTGCCCAGGGTGTAAAGGTCCTCATCGCTCAATGCATCGGCGATAGCCATGCCAATACCTTGCGCCCGCAATTCGGCGATTTTCCCGCGTACGTGTTCAGCGCCCAGTGCAATGCTGTCGTAGCGCAGCAACCCGACCTTCAGGGTGGTCTGGGATTGCAGAACACGCACCAGATTGGCATCGGTCATGGGCGTCAGCGGATGGTGCTGCATCCCCGACTCACTGAGCAGTTGATCCTGCACAAACAAGTGGCCGCGAAAGATGGTTCGCCCGTTCTCCGGGAATGCCGGGCAGGCCAGGGTGAAATCACTGCCCAGCGCCTCGAGCAATGCTTCGCTGACCTGGCCGATGTTCCCGGCGGCTGTGGAATCGAACGTGGAGCAATACTTGAAGAAAATCTGCTCGCAACCTTGCTCTCGCAACCAGTTCAACGCCGCCAGGGATTCTGCGACAGCGTCTTGGGTCGGCATGGTGCGGGATTTCAGTGCGATCACAATGGCGTCGGCGTCGAGCCCGGCGGCGACTTCGTTGCCGGGAATACCGATGCTCTGCACCGTGCGCATGCCTCCGCGTACCAGCATATTGGCCAGATCCGTGGCGCCAGTGAAGTCATCGGCGATGCACCCCAGCAACGGGCGGGCGATGGAAGTAGTCATGACACGGCCCTCAAACGGATTCAGGTTTGGCTTTCGGAAGCTCAATGCCCGGGAAGATCTTGATCACGGCCGAGTCATCCTCGCGGCCAAAACCCGCGCTGGAAGCTTGCATGAACATCTGATGTGCCGTTGCCGATAACGGCAGCGGAAACTTGCTGGCCCGCGCGGTATCGAGAACCAGGCCCAGATCCTTGACGAAAATATCGACGGCGGACAAAGGCGTGTAGTCCGCCTTGAGAATGTGCGGTACGCGGTTTTCGAACATCCACGAATTACCGGCGCTGTGGGTGATCACTTCATACAGCGCATCGGCATCCACCCCTTCGCGCAACCCAAGGGCCATCGCCTCTGCGGAGGCGGCGATGTGCACGCCGGCCAGCAATTGATTGATGATTTTGACCTTGGAACCCAGGCCATGAACATCACCCAGGCGATAGACCTTACCGGCCATGCCCGCCAGGATCGCATCGGCCCTGGCGTAGGCCGGAGCCGGGCCGGACGTCATCATGGTCATCTCGCCCGCCGCAGCCTTGGCGGCGCCACCGGAGATCGGCGCATCCAGGTACAGCAAGCCTTTCTCATCCAGGCGTTGCCCCAGTTCCACCGCGTAGGTCGGTGCGACAGTGGCACAGCCAATCACCAGACTCCCCGGGCGCAATGCAGCCACGGCGCCACCTTCACCGAACAACACGGTTTCGGTCTGCTCGGCATTCACCACAACGGTGATGATCACATCACACTCACCGGCCATGTGAGCCGGTGAAGTGCAAGCCACACCGCCTTCGCTGGCAAATTGCGTGGTGACGGCTTCGCGCACGTCACAGGCATGCACGTTGAAGCCGCTGCGCAACAGCGAACGGGCAATGCCCAGTCCCATCGCGCCCAGACCGATTACGCCGACATTCTTGTTATTCATGGGGTACTCCAGAGAAAAGCTGCGGGCACGGCCTGACCGTAAAGGCGCAGGGCATTGTCCACGTGTGCAGAGAGGGGAAAGACTGGATCGATGGTGATGGCGGTGCCAGCCACAGGAGAAGCGGCGACAAGGCGGCTGGGCGTAGTCTCGAACATCGTCGCAATCCTGTTTTATGTTGTTTTCAGGTTGTCATGCGGATTGAGCAGATAATCCACCAATGATCAGATTATGTGAAGTTATTTTTTCATCTAACATTTTTTAACATAACCGAATAACATCGCCCCACGCCAGGCATACCCCATCACTTGCTGTTTTCGGATGGCATCGCACACAAGACAACGGTCGAAGGACCCGGAATGGCGGACACGCAGAATCGTGGGCTCGATGTTTGAATCGCCCCGGGTTTCGTAGACATCTCTTTGCCTTAAACTGAGGCCAATTAGGAGGTGCCATGAGCAACCCGCGTTACCCCGAAGAATTCAAAATCCAAGCGGTCAATCAAGTGACCGAAAAGAA
>NZ_CAXAOU010000010.1:0-210778 GCF_963970465.1 Pseudomonas sp. RL_5y_Pfl2_69
TGAAACGATGCATCGCCGATGGTAGTGTGGGGTTTCCCCATGTGAGAGTAGGTCATCGTCAAGATTAAATTCCAAACCCCCTGTCTGCTAACGCAGACAGGGGGTTTGTTTTTGGGCCGAGAAAAGTTGCAGCTATGGCTAGCCGCACTTGTTGCGGTCCCGCCTTGCAGGAGCTACTGCTGCGGTGCGTAGCAGCGTTTCTATGCAATAGCTCTCCTCATGGCTATTATGCGTGCCTCATTGTGAGGCGATACTTGCATGCTGACGTTGTTGAAACTCCTTAAAGACGGTCGATTTCATTCGGGACAAGCGCTCGGGGCTGCGCTCGGCGTTAGTCGCAGCGCTGTATGGAAGCAGCTCCAGCACTTGGAGTCAGACTTGAACTTATCAATTCATAAGGTTCGTGGTCGTGGCTATCAGTTGGCAGCCCCCCTTGAGCTGCTTGAGCTGGATCAGCTGGCTGCGAGTCCTTGGCCTGTTGCGATTAGCCACTCGTTAGACTCTACGAATGCTGAAGCCTTGCGCGCGGTTGATCGTGGTGTAACGGCGCCATTTGTAATACTGGCTGAGAGACAGACGGCAGGCAGGGGGCGACGCGGGCGTAAGTGGGTTAGTCCTTTCGCGGAGAATATTTACTACAGTCTAGTGCTCCGGATGGATGGGGGTATGCGTCAGCTGGAAGGGCTTAGCCTCGTAGTTGGCCTTGCGGTGCTGAGTGCGCTCAGAGCGGTTGGTGTCTCGGATGCGGGGCTGAAATGGCCAAACGATGTGCTAGTGAGCAACAAAAAAATTGCTGGCATCTTGCTTGAGCTGGTCGGAGATCCGGCCGACGTATGTCATGTAGTCCTTGGTATCGGTATCAACGTTAACATGAGAGTGGCGAGTGAGGTCGATCAGGCCTGGACTTCGGTTTTCCTGGAGTCTGGAGTTGCGACTAACCGTAATGAATTAGTGTCAAAGCTCAGCGATAGCCTGCGCATGTATCTCAAGCGCCATGAGCTCTCAGGCTTTTCGGCTATTCAGTCGGAGTGGGAGCAGAATCATTTGTGGCAAGGGCGTGAAGTCTCTTTGATCGCTGGGGTGCACCAGGTGAACGGTACGGTCATGGGTATTGACCGTCAGGGTGCGCTGCGTATGAGTGTAAATGGTGAAGAGAAGGTGTTCAGTGGCGGTGAGCTTAGTTTGAGGTTGCGCGATGATTCTTGAAATGGACTGTGGAAACAGTTTCATAAAATGGCGCGCTCTAGACGGCACGGTTGTAGTAAGCGGCGGAGTCGTGGACTCAGATGCTGGGCTTATGGCCGCGATACTAGCTGCTCCGGAGCTGCGCATAACCCATTGCCGCTTGGTTAGCGTGCGCAGTGATGACGAAACATCGAGCCTGGTGGCATCAATTGCCTCGATGCTCGGTATCGGGGTGGAGTGTGCGAAGCCTGCAAGGGAAGTCGCGGGTGTAAGTAACGGATATGAGGAGTTTGCCCGTTTGGGGCTGGATCGCTGGTTGGCTCTGGTTGGGGCATTTGAGCTGGCTAAGAATGCGTGCCTTGTTCTGGATTTCGGTACGGCGGTCACTGCGGACTTTGTTGCGTCCGATGGTCAGCACCTGGGAGGATTTATCTGCCCTGGAATGCCCTTGATGCGGGACCAATTGCGTACGCACACGCGGCGTATCAGGTACGACGACTTTTCGGCGGAGCAGGCGTTGCTCCGGCAGGCTCCGGGTCGTACCACGGCTGAGGCTGTTGAGCGTGGTTGTTTGCTGATGATGAGAGGCTTCGTTTTGACCCAGCTGGAGTTGGCGCGCGAGTATTGGGGGCAGGATTTTGAGGTTTTTCTCACGGGCGGTGACGCCAGTTTGGTGAGAGATATGGTGCCTGATGCTCGTTTGGTGCAAGACCTTGTATTTGTAGGCTTGGCGGTAGTGTGTCCCCTTCCTTGAGGTTCTTATGCGTTGGCTGTTTCTTCTGCTAGTTGTACTCAATATCTTTTATTACGTCTGGCATCAACAAGAGGCGCCGCCCAGGGCGAAGGAGGTCATTTCCTTGTCCTTGTATAAGGGGAATAAGCAGGACATACGCCTACTCAGTGAGGCGCGACCCAAGGTCGTCAGCGGCAGTGTTTCTGGAGACCGTGTAGAAAGTCTGGAGTGCTTCTATATAAGCGGCTTATCCAGTGAAGAGCAGTTTCGCAGTTTTCAGAGCAAGCTTTCTGATGTGGGTGTGCAGTCACTGCCGTCTACAGTGGTTCGAGATGATTCAGGTGGATATGTACTAAAACTCTCACCTCAAAGCGGTGCTGTGGCCACTGAAATGGCTTTGGCTAACCTTGCCAATGAATTCAATGGGTTAAATTACAAAAAAATGCGCTGTGAGGGCTTGCAGCCATCCGATAGTTTGCATAGAATGGCGCCCGCTCCACAGTGAACACCGAACAGGCTACTAGGTGTGAAGCGAGTCAAGTTGCTAACTTCCTGATTTAATTGAAGAAAGCGGTTGACATAAGGTTAGAATGATGTAGAATTCTAGCCAGCTCAGGAGGGGTTCCCGAGCGGCCAAAGGGATCAGACTGTAAATCTGACGTCTACGACTTCGAAGGTTCGAATCCTTCCCCCTCCACCATATTTAAGCTAGAGCAGCAAGATTTGCGGGTGTAGTTTAGTGGTAGAACCTTAGCCTTCCAAGCTAATGATGCGGGTTCGATTCCCGCCACCCGCTCCAGTCTAGCTGTTTTCGCAACGTGTTTTGCTCTTGTAGCTCAGTTGGTAGAGCACACCCTTGGTAAGGGTGAGGTCAGCGGTTCAAATCCGCTCAAGAGCTCCATATAACAAGGCAGATATGAAAATATCTGCCTTTGTTTTAACAGGTGCATAGCCTGTCTGGGGTGTTTGCTGGTGGTGCTTTTGGTGCTGCTGCCCTGGTTGGTTGTTACGGTTGTGAGTAGCTCGCATTCTGCTGCTCGCTGGCAATCTCCGCTCTGATAGGGCTGGTTGCAAAAGTAATTGCATAAGTTGTTGAAAAGTCTCTCTCGTGTCGGCATAATCGGCGGCTCGATAATGTTTTAGGTCAGTAGCTCAATTGGCAGAGCGACGGTCTCCAAAACCGTAGGTTGGGGGTTCGATTCCCTCCTGACCTGCCAGATTCGCTCATTGCGTCTGGCTTTCTTTTCACAGGATCCTCTTAGATGACTCCCAAGGCTGAAGTTCAAGGCTCTCGCTTCGATCTCCTCAAGTGGCTTGTAGTGGTTGCTCTTGTGGTGGTTGGCGTTGTTGGGAATCAGTATTATTCTGGTTCGCCGATCCTGTATCGCGTCATTGCACTTCTTGTGATTGCTGCTGTTGCTGCCTATGTAGGCTTGCAGACGGCTAAAGGCAAGTCGTTCTCTGTGTTGGTGAAGGAAGCTCGTACTGAGATTCGTAAAGTCGTATGGCCAACTCGCCAAGAAACTACGCAGACCACGTTGATCGTGGTGGCTGTTGTTCTTGTTATGGCGTTGCTGTTGTGGGGTTTAGATTCCCTGCTCGGTTGGCTCGTTTCCTTGATTGTTGGCTAAGGGTGTCCCGTGGCTAAGCGTTGGTACGTAGTGCATGCTTATTCGGGTTACGAAAAGCATGTTATGCGCTCTTTGATTGAGCGTATTAAGCTGGCAGGCATGGAAGAAGGCTTCGGCGAAATTCTGGTTCCCACTGAAGAAGTGGTTGAAATGCGTAATGGCCAGAAACGCAAAAGCGAGCGTAAGTTCTTCCCTGGTTATGTGCTGGTCCAGATGGATATGAGCGAGGGTACTTGGCACTTGGTCAAGGACACTCCGCGCGTAATGGGCTTCATTGGTGGGACTGCCGACAAGCCGGCACCGATCACTGATAAAGAGGCAGAAGCAATTCTGCGTCGTGTTGCTGATGGTAGCGACAAGCCTAAGCCAAAAACACTATTCGAACCGGGCGAAGTTGTCCGTGTTACCGACGGTCCATTTGCTGATTTCAATGGCACAGTCGAAGAAGTTAACTACGAAAAGAGCCGCATCCAAGTGGCAGTGCTCATTTTCGGTCGCTCTACTCCGGTAGAGCTAGAGTTTAGCCAGGTCGAAAAGGTCTAGTTAGACACGAATCCCAACCCCATGGTCTAGGCTGTGGGGTTTTGTCGTCACTGGGATAAACGCGCAAGTAACCGGGGAGCCTCTTTAGGCGCTTGAACCCGTAATTGGAGTGCCTCATGGCTAAGAAGATTACCGCTTACATCAAGCTGCAAGTGAAGGCCGCTCAGGCCAACCCAAGTCCACCCGTAGGCCCGGCTCTGGGTCAGCACGGCGTGAACATCATGGAATTCTGCAAAGCTTTCAACGCCCGTACTCAGGGTATTGAGCCAGGCCTGCCGACTCCAGTGATCATCACTGTATACAGCGACCGTAGCTTTACGTTCGAAACCAAGTCGACCCCTGCTTCGGTTCTGCTGAAGAAGGCTGCTGGTCTGACTAGCGGTTCCGCTCGTCCAAACACCGTTAAGGTTGGCACTGTGACTCGTGCTCAGCTGGAAGAAATCGCGAAAACCAAAAACGCGGATCTGACTGCAGCTGATATGGAAGCAGCCGTGCGTACTATCGCCGGTTCTGCTCGTAGCATGGGCCTTAACGTGGAGGGTGTGTAATGGCTAAGCTGACTAAGCGTCAAAAGGCAATCGCCGGTAAAATTGAAGCTGGCAAGTCTTACAACTTTGTAGACGCTGCTGCTTTGCTGGCTGAGCTGTCGACTGTAAAATTCAGCGAGTCTTTTGACATCGCCGTTAACCTGGGCGTAGACCCACGTAAATCTGACCAGGTTGTTCGTAGCGCTACTGTGCTGCCACACGGCACTGGCAAGACTGTACGTGTAGCTGTGTTCACTCAGGGTCCAGCTGCTGAAGCTGCTCTGGCTGCCGGCGCTGATCGCGTTGGTATGGACGACCTGGCTGCCGAAATGAAAGGCGGCGACCTGAACTATGACGTAGTTATTGCCTCCCCGGACGCAATGCGTGTTGTAGGTCAGTTGGGTCAGATCCTTGGTCCACGTGGTCTGATGCCTAACCCTAAGGTTGGTACTGTAACTCCAGACGTAGCTACCGCTGTTAAGAACGCGAAGGCTGGTCAGGTTCGTTATCGCACTGACAAAAACGGTATCATCCACACTTCCGTTGGCAAGATCGGTTTTGATGCCGTCAAGCTGAAGGAAAACGTTGAAGCCCTGATCGCTGATCTGAAGCGTATCAAACCAGCTTCTTCGAAAGGTATTTATGTTAAGCGCGTTACCCTGAGCACCACTATGGGCCCAGGCTTGGTCATCGACCAAGGTTCTTTGGACGCGTAAGACAAATTGGCGTGCTTTTAGCTCGCCAATGAAAGATTGGGGTCCCTGCCTGGCGGGGGCTATCCAAGACCGTAGGCGGCGCAAGCCTTAAACCTCAAGCCTACGCAGATGGTGCTCCCGGTTCCTTACCGAATCAGACACCAAAACGACATCCGGCCTCGGTTGGATGAAACGGTAACATGCAGGAGTTAAACCCGTGGCAATTAAACTCGAAGACAAGAAGGCCATCGTCGCTGAAGTCAACGAGGCTGCCAAAGTTGCCCTGTCCGCTGTTGTGGCTGATGCCCGCGGTGTGACAGTAGGCGCTATGACCGGACTCCGTAAAGAGGCTCGTGAAGCTGGCGTTTACGTACGTGTTGTACGTAACACCCTGCTAAAGCGCGCTGTTGCTGACACTGAATACAGTGTCCTCAACGACGTGTTCACAGGCCCGACCTTGATCGCATTCTCGAACGAACATCCAGGCGCTGCTGCCCGTTTGTTCAAAGAGTTCGCTAAAGGTCAGGATAAGTTCGAGATCAAGGCAGCTGCGTTCGAGGGCAAGTTCCTCGCAGCTAATCAGATCGACGTACTGGCAAGTCTGCCGACCCGTGACGAAGCAATTTCTCAGCTGATGAGCGTGATTCAAGGCGCTACCAGCAAGTTGGCTCGTACTCTGGCGGCACTTCGCGACCAGAAAGAAGCAGCTGCAGCCTAAGGCTGAGCAACTCCTTTCAGCGTTTATTGTTTATTTCGATGGCCGCCTAGGCTGTCACCCCAATACAGGAATTTATAGTCATGTCTCTGACTACTCAAGAAATCATCGACGCAATCGGTTCGAAATCCGTTCTGGAAATCGTTGAGCTGATCAAGGCAATGGAAGAAGCATTCGGCGTTTCTGCTGCTGCTGCTTCTGCTGGTCCTGCTGCTGCCGCTGCTGTTGTTGAAGAGCAAACTGAATTCAACGTCATGCTGCTGGAAGCTGGCGAGAAGAAAGTTAACGTGATCAAGGCTGTTCGTGAGCTGACTGGTCTGGGCCTGAAAGAAGCCAAGGCAGTTGTAGACAGCGCTCCTAGCGTTGTTCTGGAAGCTGTTGCGAAAGACGCAGCTGACAAAGCCAAGGCAGCCTTGGAAGAAGCAGGCGCTAAAGTCGAGCTGAAGTAAGCATCGACCTTGCGTCTCCAGCCCAAGCGTTAAGCTGAGGCTGATGGCTGGTGGCTCTTGCCACCGGCCTTTTTCCGTTATTGGCAGTCGACTAGGTCGATGCCTTTAACGTGCTGTAACCACCCTGTGCGGTGGAGCAAACCAAGGGGTTTGCACGATTTTCTGGCTGCTCCCGTCGGGAGAGGCCAAACAAGCAGGTGACCAAGCTGGGGAACGCTGATGGCTTACTCATATACTGAGAAAAAACGTATCCGCAAGGACTTTAGCAAGTTGCCGGACGTCATGGATGTGCCGTATCTCTTGGCAATCCAGCTGGATTCGTATCGTGAATTCTTGCAGGCGGGAGCGACTAAAGATAAGTTCCGCGACGTGGGCCTGCATGCGGCCTTCAAATCCGTTTTCCCGATCATCAGCTACTCCGGCAATGCTGCGCTGGAGTACGTCGGTTATCGCTTGGGCGAGCCGGCATTTGATGTCAAAGAATGCGTGTTGCGTGGCGTAACGTACGCCGTACCTTTGCGGGTAAAAGTTCGTTTGATCATTTTCGACAAAGAATCGTCGAACAAAGCGATCAAGGACATCAAAGAGCAAGAAGTCTACATGGGTGAAATCCCCCTGATGACTGAAAACGGTACCTTCGTAATCAACGGTACCGAGCGTGTAATTGTTTCCCAGCTGCACCGTTCCCCGGGCGTGTTCTTTGACCACGACCGCGGCAAGACGCACAGCTCCGGTAAGCTGCTTTATTCTGCGCGTATCATTCCTTACCGCGGTTCGTGGTTGGACTTTGAGTTCGATCCGAAAGACTGCGTGTTCGTGCGTATCGACCGTCGTCGCAAGCTGCCTGCATCGGTATTGCTGCGTGCGCTGGGCTATACCACTGAACAAGTGCTGGACGCGTTCTACACGACCAACGTGTTCCACGTTCAGGGCGAAAGCATTAGCCTGGAACTGGTTCCGCATCGTCTGCGCGGTGAAATCGCGGCCATCGATATTACCGATGACAAAGGTAAGGTGATTGTTGAGCAGGGTCGTCGTATTACTGCTCGCCACATCAACCAGCTGGAAAAAGCCGGTATCAAAGAGCTCGTTATGCCTCTGGACTATGTCCTGGGACGCACAACGGCCAAAGCTATCGTGCATCCGGCTACCGGCGAAATCATTGCTGAGTGCAACACCGAGCTGACGACTGAAATCCTGGCAAAAATCGCCAAGGGCCAGGTTGTTCGCATCGAGACGTTGTACACCAACGATATCGACTGTGGTCCGTTCGTTTCCGACACTCTGAAGATCGACTCCACCAGCAACCAATTGGAAGCGCTGGTCGAGATCTATCGCATGATGCGTCCAGGCGAGCCGCCAACCAAAGACGCTGCCGAGACCCTGTTCAACAACCTGTTCTTCAGCCCTGAGCGCTATGACCTGTCTGCGGTCGGCCGGATGAAGTTCAACCGTCGTATCGGTCGTACCGAGATCGAAGGTTCGGGCGTGTTGTGCAAAGAAGACATCGTTGCTGTGCTGAAGACTCTGGTCGACATCCGTAACGGTAAAGGCATCGTCGATGACATCGACCACCTGGGTAACCGTCGTGTTCGCTGTGTAGGCGAAATGGCCGAGAACCAGTTCCGCGTTGGCTTGGTGCGTGTTGAGCGTGCGGTCAAAGAGCGTCTGTCGATGGCTGAAAGCGAAGGCCTGATGCCGCAAGACCTGATCAACGCCAAGCCAGTGGCTGCGGCGGTGAAAGAGTTCTTCGGTTCGAGCCAGCTGTCCCAGTTCATGGACCAGAACAACCCTCTGTCCGAGATCACCCACAAGCGCCGTGTTTCTGCACTGGGCCCGGGCGGTTTGACGCGTGAGCGTGCCGGCTTTGAAGTTCGTGACGTACACCCGACTCACTACGGCCGTGTTTGCCCGATTGAGACGCCGGAAGGTCCGAACATTGGTCTGATCAACTCCTTGGCTGCCTATGCGCGCACCAACCAGTACGGCTTCCTTGAAAGCCCGTACCGTGTGGTTAAAGACGCACTGGTAACTGACGAGATCGTTTTCCTGTCCGCCATCGAAGAAGCCGATCACGTGATCGCTCAGGCCTCGGCCACGATGAACGACAAGAAAGTCCTGATCGACGAGCTGGTAGCTGTTCGTCACTTGAACGAATTCACCGTTAAGGCGCCGGAAGACGTCA
The DNA here is from genome assembly GCF_963970465.1 of Pseudomonas sp. RL_5y_Pfl2_69. Taxonomy (NCBI): domain Bacteria; kingdom Pseudomonadati; phylum Pseudomonadota; class Gammaproteobacteria; order Pseudomonadales; family Pseudomonadaceae; genus Pseudomonas; species Pseudomonas sp. RL_5y_Pfl2_69. Next base: position 8,664 of record NZ_CAXAOU010000010.1, read on the forward strand.
CCTTGATGGACGTTTCGCCGAAGCAGGTTGTTTCGGTAGCAGCGTCGCTGATCCCGTTCCTGGAACACGATGACGCCAACCGTGCGTTGATGGGTTCCAACATGCAGCGTCAAGCTGTACCAACCCTGCGTGCTGACAAGCCGCTGGTAGGTACCGGCATGGAGCGTAACGTAGCTCGTGACTCCGGCGTTTGCGTCGTGGCTCGTCGTGGCGGCGTGATCGACTCTGTTGATGCCAGCCGTATCGTTGTTCGCGTTGCTGATGATGAAGTTGAAACTGGCGAAGCCGGTGTCGACATCTACAACCTGACCAAATACACCCGTTCCAACCAGAACACTTGCATCAACCAGCGTCCGCTGGTCCGCAAGGGTGACCGTGTACAGCGCAGCGACATCATGGCTGACGGCCCGTCCACCGATATGGGTGAACTGGCGTTGGGTCAGAACATGCGCATCGCGTTCATGGCCTGGAACGGTTACAACTTCGAAGACTCCATCTGCCTGTCGGAACGAGTTGTTCAAGAAGATCGCTTTACCACGATCCACATCCAGGAACTGACCTGTGTGGCACGTGACACCAAGCTTGGGCCTGAAGAGATCACTGCAGACATCCCGAACGTGGGTGAAGCTGCACTGAACAAACTGGACGAAGCCGGTATCGTTTACGTAGGTGCTGAAGTTGGCGCTGGCGACATTCTGGTAGGTAAGGTCACTCCGAAAGGCGAGACCCAGCTGACTCCGGAAGAGAAGCTGTTGCGTGCAATCTTCGGTGAAAAAGCCAGCGACGTTAAAGACACTTCCCTGCGTGTACCTACCGGTACCAAAGGTACTGTTATCGACGTGCAGGTCTTCACCCGTGACGGCGTTGAGCGTGATGCTCGTGCGCTGTCGATCGAGAAGACCCAGCTGGACGAGATTCGCAAGGATCTGAACGAAGAGTTCCGTATCGTTGAAGGCGCTACCTTCGAACGTCTGCGCTCTGCTCTGGTTGGCCGCATTGCCGAAGGTGGTGCCGGTCTGAAGAAAGGTCAGGAAATCACCAATGAAATCCTGGACGGTCTTGAGCATGGTCAGTGGTTCAAACTGCGCATGGCTGAAGATGCTCTGAACGAGCAGCTTGAAAAGGCTCAGGCCTACATCATCGATCGCCGTCGTCTGCTGGACGACAAGTTCGAAGACAAGAAGCGCAAACTGCAGCAGGGCGATGACCTGGCTCCAGGCGTGCTGAAAATCGTCAAGGTTTACCTAGCAATCCGCCGTCGCATCCAGCCGGGTGACAAGATGGCCGGTCGTCACGGTAACAAAGGTGTGGTCTCCGTGATCATGCCGGTTGAAGACATGCCGTACGATGCCAATGGCACCCCGGTTGATGTGGTCCTCAACCCGTTGGGCGTACCTTCGCGTATGAACGTTGGTCAGATTCTCGAAACTCACCTGGGCCTCGCGGCTAAAGGTTTGGGCGAGAAGATCAACCTCATGATTGAAGAACAACGCAAGGTCGCTGACCTGCGCAAGTTCCTGCATGAGATCTACAACGAAATTGGCGGTCGTCAAGAAAGCCTGGATGACTTCTCCGATCAGGAAATCCTGGATCTGGCGAAGAACCTTCGTGGCGGTGTGCCGATGGCTACCCCGGTGTTCGACGGTGCCAAAGAAAGCGAAATCAAGGCAATGCTTCGTTTGGCAGATTTGCCGGACAGCGGCCAGATGACGCTGACAGACGGTCGTACCGGCAACCAGTTTGAGCGTCCGGTTACCGTTGGCTACATGTACATGCTGAAGCTGAACCACTTGGTAGACGACAAGATGCATGCTCGTTCTACCGGTTCTTACAGCCTGGTTACCCAGCAGCCGCTGGGTGGTAAGGCACAGTTCGGTGGTCAGCGTTTCGGGGAGATGGAGGTCTGGGCGCTGGAAGCCTACGGCGCGGCATACACTCTGCAAGAAATGCTCACAGTGAAGTCGGACGATGTGAACGGTCGTACCAAGATGTACAAAAACATCGTGGACGGCGATCACCGTATGGAGCCGGGCATGCCCGAGTCCTTCAACGTGTTGATCAAAGAAATTCGTTCCCTCGGCATCGATATCGATCTGGAAACCGAATAACACGTGACGCGAATCGAGAGCGGGGCTGTTTAGCCCGCTCTCTGCTCCGCCAGGAGGAAAGGCCTTGAAAGACCTACTGAATTTGCTGAAAAACCAGGGTCAAGTCGAAGAGTTCGACGCCATCCGTATTGGATTGGCATCGCCTGAGATGATCCGTTCGTGGTCGTTCGGTGAAGTTAAAAAGCCGGAAACCATCAACTACCGTACGTTCAAACCTGAGCGTGACGGCCTGTTCTGCGCCAAGATCTTTGGCCCGGTAAAGGATTACGAGTGCCTGTGCGGTAAGTACAAGCGCTTGAAGCACCGTGGTGTGATCTGTGAGAAGTGTGGCGTTGAAGTCGCACTGGCCAAGGTCCGTCGCGAGCGCATGGCTCACATCGAACTGGCTTCGCCGGTTGCTCACATCTGGTTCCTGAAATCGCTGCCGTCCCGTATCGGCTTGCTGATGGACATGACCCTGCGTGATATCGAACGCGTTCTCTACTTCGAGAGCTATGTCGTTATCGATCCAGGCATGACCACTCTGGAAAAAGGTCAGCTGCTGAACGATGAGCAGTACTTCGAAGCGCTGGAAGAGTTCGGCGACGACTTTGATGCCCGTATGGGTGCTGAAGCTGTCCGTGAACTGCTGCACGCTATCGACCTGGAGCACGAGATTGGCCGTCTGCGCGAAGAAATTCCGCAAACCAACTCCGAAACCAAAATCAAGAAGTTGTCCAAGCGCCTGAAGTTGATGGAAGCCTTCCTGGGCTCCGGCAACCTTCCTGAGTGGATGGTACTGACCGTTCTGCCGGTTCTGCCGCCAGATCTGCGTCCTTTGGTTCCGCTTGATGGTGGTCGTTTCGCGACTTCCGACCTCAACGATCTGTATCGTCGGGTAATCAACCGTAACAACCGCTTGAAGCGCCTGCTTGATCTGTCCGCTCCGGACATCATCGTGCGCAACGAAAAGCGTATGTTGCAAGAAGCGGTCGACGCATTGCTCGACAACGGCCGTCGTGGTCGCGCTATTACCGGCTCGAACAAGCGCCCTCTGAAATCCTTGGCTGACATGATCAAGGGTAAGCAGGGTCGTTTCCGTCAGAACTTGCTCGGTAAGCGTGTTGACTACTCGGGTCGTTCGGTAATTACCGTAGGTCCGACCCTGCGTCTGCACCAGTGCGGTCTGCCTAAGAAAATGGCTCTCGAGCTGTTCAAGCCATTCATTTTTGGCAAGCTTGAAATGCGCGGTCTTGCGACCACCATCAAAGCAGCCAAGAAAATGGTTGAGCGTGAGCTGCCAGAGGTTTGGGACGTTCTCGCTGAAGTTATCCGCGAACACCCAGTGCTTCTCAACCGTGCACCGACTCTTCACCGTCTGGGCATCCAGGCCTTTGAACCGGTTCTGATCGAAGGTAAAGCTATCCAGCTGCACCCGTTGGTCTGTGCTGCGTACAACGCCGACTTCGACGGCGACCAAATGGCCGTGCACGTACCGCTGACACTGGAAGCCCAGTTGGAAGCGCGCGCGTTGATGATGTCGACCAACAACATTCTGTCGCCAGCCAACGGTGAGCCAATCATCGTTCCGTCGCAGGACGTTGTATTGGGTCTGTACTACATGACTCGTGAAGCGATCAACGCCAAAGGCGAAGGTCGTGTATTCGCTGACTTGCAAGAAGTTGACCGTGTATTCCGTGCCGGCGAAGCCGCACTGCATGCCAAGGTCAAGGTTCGCATCAGCGAAACCGTCAACGATCGTGATGGCGGCAGCGTGAGCAACACTCGGATTGTCGACACCACTGTCGGCCGTGCGCTGTTGTTCCAGGTTGTGCCAAAAGGTCTGTCGTACGACGTCGTCAACTTGCCGATGAAGAAAAAAGCGATCTCCAAGCTTATCAACCAGTGCTACCGCGTGGTTGGTTTGAAAGAGACCGTGATCTTCGCTGACCAGTTGATGTACACAGGTTTTGCTTACTCGACCATTTCCGGCGTTTCCATCGGTGTTAACGACTTCGTTATCCCGGATGAAAAAGCTCGCATCATCGCGGCTGCAACCGATGAAGTGAAAGAGATCGAAAGTCAGTACGCCTCCGGCCTGGTAACCCAGGGCGAGAAGTACAACAAAGTGATCGACCTTTGGTCGAAAGCTAACGACGAAGTATCCAAGGCAATGATGTCCAACCTCTCGAAAGAGAAGGTTATCGACCGTCACGGCGTTGAGGTTGAGCAAGAGTCGTTCAACTCGATGTACATGATGGCCGACTCCGGCGCACGGGGTTCTGCAGCGCAGATCCGTCAGCTGGCCGGTATGCGTGGTCTGATGGCCAAGCCGGACGGTTCCATCATTGAAACGCCGATTACTGCGAACTTCCGTGAAGGCCTGAGCGTACTTCAGTACTTTATCTCTACTCACGGTGCTCGTAAGGGTCTGGCGGATACCGCCTTGAAGACAGCTAACTCCGGTTATCTGACTCGCCGTCTGGTAGACGTTGCGCAAGACTTGGTTGTGACTGAAGTTGACTGCGGTACCGAACACGGTCTGCTGATGACTCCGCACATCGAAGGCGGCGACGTTGTAGAGCCGTTGGGTGAGCGCGTTCTGGGTCGAGTAATCGCCCGTGACGTGTACAAGCCGGGTACCGAGGACATTATCGTTCCTGCGGGCACTCTGGTTGACGAGAAGTGGGTTGAATTCATCGAGCTGAACAGCATCGACGAAGTAATCGTGCGTTCGCCAATCAGCTGTGAAACTCGCTTCGGTATCTGTGCCAAGTGCTACGGTCGTGACTTGGCTCGTGGTCACCAGGTGAACATCGGTGAAGCTGTCGGCGTAATCGCTGCTCAGTCGATCGGTGAGCCGGGTACTCAGCTGACAATGCGTACGTTCCACATCGGTGGTGCGGCAAGCCGGACCTCTGCTGCTGACAGTGTTCAGGTGAAGAATGGCGGTACTGTCCGTCTTCATAACCTCAAGCACGTTGAGCGTGTAGATGGCTGCCTGGTAGCTGTATCCCGTTCCGGTGAGCTGGCCATCGCTGATGACTTCGGTCGTGAGCGTGAGCGCTACAAGCTGCCGTACGGCGCCGTGATTTCGGTTAAAGAAGGTGACAAGGTTGACGCTGGCTCGATCGTAGCCAAGTGGGATCCGCACACTCACCCAATCGTTACCGAAATGAAAGGTACCGTGACCTACGTGGGCATGGAAGAAGGCATCACGATCAAGCGTCAGACTGACGAATTGACCGGTATGACCAACATTGAAGTCCTCGACGCCAAAGACCGTCCAGCTGCAGGCAAGGACATCCGTCCAGCCGTTAAGATGGTTGGTGTGGATGGCAAGGATCTGCTGTTGCCTGGTACCGACGTACCGGCTCAGTACTTCCTGCCAGCCAACGCCCTGGTCGGTGTAGCGGATGGTGCGGAAATCGCGATCGGTGACGTTATCGCTCGTATTCCGCAAGAGACTTCGAAAACTCGAGACATCACCGGTGGTCTGCCACGCGTTGCTGACTTGTTCGAAGCGCGTCGTCCGAAAGAAGCCTCGATTCTGGCTGAAGTCAGCGGCACCATCGCGTTCGGTAAAGAAACCAAAGGCAAGCGCCGTCTGGTTATTACCCCGAACGACGGTACTGATCCGTACGAAGAGCTGATTCCAAAGTGGCGTCACCTGAACGTCTTCGAAGGCGAACAAGTGAACCGCGGCGAAGTTATCTCCGACGGTCCAAGCGATCCACACGACATCCTGCGTCTGCTGGGTGTAAGTGCGCTGGCCAAGTACATCGTTAACGAGATTCAGGACGTTTACCGTCTGCAAGGCGTAAAAATCAACGATAAGCACATCGAGACCATTCTGCGTCAGATGTTGCGTAAAGTTGAGATTGCCGAGTCTGGTGATTCCACCTTCATCAAGGGCGACCAGATGGAGTTGACCCAGGTGTTGACCGAGAACGAACGTTTGGGTGGCGAAGATAAATTCGTATCCAAGTTCACTCGCGTCCTGCTGGGTATCACCAAGGCGTCGTTGTCGACTGAGTCGTTCATCTCCGCGGCCTCTTTCCAAGAGACTACCCGCGTATTGACCGAAGCAGCGGTAACCGGCAAGCGCGACTACCTGCGTGGCCTGAAAGAAAACGTTGTCGTGGGTCGTTTGATCCCGGCAGGTACCGGTTTGGCATACCACAGCGAGCGTAAGCGCCGCCGTGAAGCTGACAAGCCGTTGCGCGTGAGCGCCAGTGAAGTGGAAGCTGCACTGACCGAAGCGCTGAACTCGAGCGGTAACTGAGTTCTGCGGTAAATGAGAGATGGGCCCCGGCAGTTCCGTTCGTCGAATCGAGACATTTTGTCGGGGTTTGATGAGTGGGAAGGTCGGGGCCTTGTCTTGACTGGGGGCAAGATCCTCTTTAGACTCTTGTACCCCTAAATTTGGCGGGAATTCGTTCCTGCCATTTTGCTTTTCTTGCAAGACAATAGCGTCGCAAGACAACAGTGGAGCTAGTAGATGGCAACTATCAACCAGCTGGTACGTCAGCCGCGTAAGCGTATCGTCGAGAAATCCGACGTGCCTGCGCTGCAAAACTGCCCGCAACGTCGTGGCGTATGCACCCGTGTGTATACAACTACGCCGAAAAAACCTAACTCGGCACTGCGTAAAGTATGCCGTGTGCGCCTGACCAACGGTTTCGAGGTTTCCTCGTACATCGGTGGTGAAGGTCACAACCTGCAAGAACACAGCGTGGTACTGATTCGTGGCGGTCGTGTAAAAGACTTGCCAGGTGTTCGTTATCACACCGTTCGCGGCTCTTTGGATACTTCCGGCGTTAAAGGTCGTAACCAAGGTCGTTCGAAGTACGGTACCAAGAAGCCGAAGTAGTATTCGGTTGCTGGTAAAAAATGCAGATTTCTTTTTTTCTGAGTCGATAAGAGTAAGGTCGGACGTGCATCTTTTGGATGTAATGGTTCCGAGCTAACCTGAAGACCGTTTGAGGGCTTATCCATGCCAAGAAGACGCGTAGCAGCCAAGCGCGATGTGCTTGACGATCCAAAATACGGAAGCCAAATCCTGGCCAAGTTCATGAACCACGTGATGGAAAGCGGCAAAAAAGCCGTTGCCGAGCGTATCGTTTATGGCGCGCTGGAAAAGGTTAAAGAACGCAAGAACAGCGATCCCCTGGAAATCTTCGAGAAAGCTCTCGACGCCATCGCTCCGCTGGTCGAAGTGAAGTCGCGCCGTGTAGGCGGTGCTACTTACCAGGTTCCGGTCGAAGTTCGCCCGTCCCGTCGTAACGCCCTGGCAATGCGCTGGTTGGTAGACTTCGCCCGTAAGCGCGGCGAGAAGTCTATGGCTCTGCGTTTGGCTGGCGAACTGTTGGACGCAGCTGAAGGTAAAGGTGCTGCTGTTAAGAAGCGTGAAGACGTGCACCGTATGGCCGAAGCTAACAAAGCTTTCTCGCACTACCGCTTCTAAATTCAGCTTCACTAATTTTGCGAGGGCTTTATGGCTCGTACTACTCCGATTAGTCGCTACCGTAACATCGGTATCGTCGCTCACGTGGATGCTGGTAAAACCACTACCACCGAGCGCGTACTGTTTTACACTGGCAAAAGTCACAAAATGGGCGAGGTGCATGATGGCGCCGCGACCACAGACTGGATGGTTCAGGAGCAGGAGCGTGGTATTACCATTACTTCTGCTGCTATCACCGCCTTCTGGAAAGGTTCTGCCAAGCAGTACAAGGACGAGCATCGCTTCAACGTAATCGATACCCCGGGCCACGTAGACTTCACTATTGAAGTTGAACGTTCCCTGCGCGTACTCGACGGCGCTGTCGTTGTGTTCTGTGGTACCTCGGGCGTTGAGCCTCAGTCGGAAACCGTATGGCGTCAAGCCAACAAATACGGCGTTCCACGTCTTGTTTACGTAAACAAGATGGACCGTGCTGGCGCCAACTTCCTGCGCGTTATTGAGCAGATCAAGAAGCGTCTGGGCCACACTCCGGTTCCAATCCAGCTGGCTATCGGTTCTGAAGACAACTTCCAGGGTCAGATTGATCTGATCAACATGGAAGCTGTGTACTGGAACGATGCTGACAAGGGTATGGTTCCTGTTCGCAAAGAAATTCCAGCTGAGCTGAAAGATCTTGCTGACGAATGGCGCGACAACATGGTTCAGGCTGCGGCCGAAGCCAATGAAGAGCTGATGAACAAGTACCTCGAAGGTGAAGAATTCACCATCGCGGAAATCAAGGCTGCTCTGCGTCAGCGTACTATCGCTGGTGAGATCGTCTTGGCTGTTTGCGGTTCTTCCTTCAAGAACAAGGGTGTTCCCCTGGTTCTCGACGCCGTTATCGACTTCCTGCCTGCTCCGACTGATATTCCTGCCATCAAGGGTACTGACCCTGATGACGAGAGCATCGAACTGGAGCGTCATGCTGACGACAGCGAGCCGTTCTCGGCTCTGGCGTTCAAGATCGCTACCGACCCATTCGTGGGTACCTTGACCTTCGTCCGTGTTTACTCGGGCGTGTTGAACTCCGGCGACGGCGTGATCAACTCGGTTAAAGGCAAGAAAGAGCGTGTGGGTCGTATGGTGCAAATGCACGCAAACGCCCGTGAAGAAATCAAGGAAGTACGCGCTGGTGACATCGCGGCCTTGATCGGCATGAAGGACGTCACCACTGGTGAGACTTTGTGCAACGCTGACAAGCCAATCATTCTGGTTCGCATGGACTTCCCGGAGCCGGTTATTTCGGTTGCCGTAGAGCCTAAGACCAAGGATGACCAGGAAAAAATGGGTGTTGCACTGGGCAAGCTTGCTCAGGAAGATCCATCTTTCCGCGTTAAAACTGATGAAGAGACTGGTCAGACGATCATCTCGGGCATGGGCGAGCTGCACTTGGACATCCTGGTTGACCGGATGCGCCGTGAGTTCAACGTCGAAGCCAACATCGGTAAGCCTCAGGTTTCGTATCGTGAGCGCATCACGAAGAACTGTGAGATCGAAGGCAAGTTCGTTCGTCAGTCCGGCGGTCGTGGCCAGTTTGGTCACTGCTGGATCCGTTTTGCACCTGCTGACGAAGGTCAGGAAGGTCTGCAGTTCGTGAACGAAGTGGTAGGTGGTGTGGTTCCTAAGGAATACATCCCGGCTATCCAGAAGGGCATCGAAGAGCAGATGAAGAACGGTGTTGTTGCCGGCTATCCGCTGATCGGCCTGAAGGCTACCGTGTTTGATGGTTCTTACCACGACGTCGACTCCAACGAGATGGCGTTTAAGGTGGCTGCTTCCATGGCGACCAAGCAACTGGCTACCAAAGGTGGCGGTGAGCTGCTTGAGCCGATCATGGCGGTAGAGGTTGTTACACCTGAAGACTATATGGGTGACGTGATGGGCGACTTGAATCGTCGTCGCGGCATGATCCAGGGTATGGAAGATACGGTTTCCGGCAAAGTTATTCGTGCCGAGGTTCCGTTGGGTGAAATGTTCGGTTATGCGACCGACGTTCGTTCCATGTCTCAGGGTCGCGCAAGCTACTCTATGGAATTCAAAAAATACGATACAGCTCCGGCGCACATCGTCGAAACTGTTACTAAAAAACAAGGCTGATTTAGTTCAGTCCTTTAGGCAAGGAGTTAATTGTCGTGGCTAAAGAAAAATTTGATCGTTCCCTACCGCACGTCAACGTTGGCACTATCGGTCACGTTGACCATGGTAAAACCACGCTGACTGCAGCTCTGACTCGTGTTTGCTCCGAGATTTTCGGTTCGGCAATCGTTGACTTCGATAAAATCGACAGCGCGCCAGAAGAAAAAGCTCGTGGTATCACCATCAACACTGCGCACGTTGAATACAACTCGCTGATCCGTCACTACGCTCACGTTGACTGCCCAGGTCACGCTGACTATGTGAAGAACATGATCACCGGTGCTGCTCAGATGGACGGCGCTATCCTGGTTTGTTCGGCCGCTGATGGTCCGATGCCACAAACCCGTGAGCACATCCTGCTGTCCCGTCAGGTTGGCGTTCCGTACATCGTGGTTTTCCTGAACAAGGCTGACCTGGTAGACGACGCTGAGCTGCTGGAACTGGTTGAGATGGAAGTGCGCGATCTGCTGAGCACTTACGACTTCCCAGGCGACGACACTCCGATCATCATCGGTTCTGCTCGTATGGCTCTGGAAGGCAAAGACGACAACGAAATGGGCACCACTGCCGTTCGTAAACTGGTTGAAACTCTGGATACTTACATTCCGGACCCAGTTCGTGTTATCGACAAGCCGTTCCTGATGCCAATCGAAGACGTATTCTCGATCTCCGGTCGCGGTACTGTTGTAACTGGTCGTATCGAGCGCGGTATCGTTCGCGTTCAAGATCCGCTGGAAATCGTTGGTCTGCGTGACACTACTGTTACCACCTGCACCGGCGTTGAAATGTTCCGTAAACTGCTTGACGAAGGTCGTGCTGGCGAGAACTGCGGCGTGCTGCTGCGCGGCACCAAGCGTGACGACGTAGAGCGTGGCCAGGTTCTGGTTAAGCCGGGTTCGGTTAAGCCGCACACTACCTTCGAAGCTGAAGTGTACGTGTTGAGCAAAGAAGAAGGCGGTCGTCACACTCCGTTCTTCAAAGGCTACCGTCCACAGTTCTACTTCCGGACCACTGACGTGACCGGTAACTGCGAACTGCCGGAAGGCGTTGAAATGGTAATGCCAGGCGACAACATCAAAATGGTTGTCACCCTGATCAAAACCATCGCAATGGAAGACGGTCTGCGTTTCGCAATCCGTGAAGGCGGTCGTACCGTCGGCGCTGGCGTAGTAGCCAAAATCATTGCTTAAGCTTTGATTGCCTGAAAAAGCCCCCGCTCAGCGGGGGCTTTTTTTATTGAGTTGACACCCAGTTGGGCCATCTATAGAATTGCGCCTCCTTTAAACGGGCGTATTGCGCTCGGTGGGAATAGCAATCGGAGTCTGAAATCCAATGCAAAATCAGCAAATCCGTATCAGGTTGAAGGCTTTTGACCATCGCCTGATCGACCAATCAACCCAGGAAATCGTGGAAACCGCGAAACGTACTGGTGCTCAAGTGCGTGGTCCAATTCCACTGCCTACCCGTAAAGAGCGGTTCACCGTTCTGGTCTCCCCGCACGTCAACAAAGACGCGCGTGACCAGTATGAGATCCGTACTCATAAGCGCGTTCTGGACATCGTCCAGCCAACGGATAAAACCGTTGATGCACTTATGAAGCTTGATCTTGCGGCCGGTGTGGAAGTGCAGATCAGCCTCGGCTAAGACTTGGGTCTTAGTCGTGTAACGCTCTGAAATGGGCGGCCATAGCGGGTGAAAGCCCCGTACACTCATGAGGTTTACAACATGACTATTGGTGTAGTCGGTCGTAAATGCGGTATGACCCGTATTTTCACCGAAGAAGGTGTCTCCATTCCGGTTACGGTCATTGAGATCGAGCCGAATCGCGTCACCCAGTTCAAAACTGAAGAAACCGATGGCTATCGTGCAGTGCAAGTCACTGTCGGCGAGCGTCGCGCTTCGCGTGTAACTGCTGCTCAAGCGGGTCACTTCGCTAAAGCAAACGTTGCAGCTGGTCGTACCGTAATGGAATTCCGTCTTGAAGAAGGCGAGTACCAAGCAGGCGATCTGATCAACGCTGAAATCTTCACCGCAGGTCAGATGGTCGATGTGACCGGTCAGTCCAAAGGTAAAGGCTTCCAGGGTACGATCAAGCGTTGGAATTTCCGTGGCCAAGATAACACTCACGGTAACTCCGTTTCCCACCGCGTCCCGGGCTCTATTGGCCAGTGCCAGACTCCTGGTCGTGTATTCAAGGGCAAAAAAATGTCCGGTCATATGGGCGCTGAGCGCGTGACCGTGCAGTCCCTCGAAGTAGTGCGCGTCGACGCTGAACGCAATCTGTTGTTGGTCAAGGGTGCTGTTCCTGGCGCTACTGGCGGCAACCTGGTTGTACGTCCGGCGGCCAAGGCTCGCGGTTAAGGGGAAGCTGACATGCAATTAAATGTAAATGATGCTCAAGCGATCGAAGTTTCCGAACTGACGTTTGGCGGCGAGTTCAACGAGACGCTGGTTCACCAGGCAGTCGTGGCCTACATGGCTGGCGGTCGTCAAGGTAGCAAGCAGCAAAAGACCCGTTCCGACGTTCGTGGTGGCGGTAAGCGCCCTTGGCGTCAGAAAGGTACTGGCCGTGCTCGTGCCGGTACTATCCGTAGCCCAATCTGGCGTGGCGGTGGTACTACTTTCGCAGCTCGTCCACAAGATCACTCTCAGAAGCTCAACAAGAAGATGTATCGCGCAGCAATGCGTTCCATCCTTGCTGAACTGGTTCGTACTGATCGTCTGATCGTGGTTCAGGACTTCGCAGTTGAAGCGCCGAAAACCAAAGATCTGCTGAACAAACTGAATGGCATGGGTCTGACAGACGTCCTGATCGTGTCTGAAGTTGTTGATCAGAACCTGTACCTGGCTGCTCGTAACCTGCCACACGTTGATGTACGTGACGTGCAAGGTTCCGACCCAGTTAGTCTGATCGCATACGACAAGGTGTTGATCACCGTGTCGGCCGTGAAGAAATTCGAGGAGCTGCTGGGATGAACCAGGAACGCGTATTTAAAGTTCTGCTTGGCCCGCACGTTTCCGAGAAGGCTACGGTTCTGGCAGACAAGAAAGGCCAGTTCGTTTTCAAGGTTGCTACTGATGCAACCAAGCTGGAAATCAAGAAGGCCGTCGAAAGCCTGTTCAGCGTGAAAGTTGAGCGTGTTACTACCCTGAATGTTCTGGGTAAGAGCAAGCGCACCGCTCGCGGCGTGGGCAAGCGTAATGACTGGAAGAAGGCAGTAATCTCCCTTCAGCCAGGCCAAGATCTCGATTTCAGCAGCAGTGCTGAGTAAGGAAGGGGTGCATCATGGCAATCGTTAAATGCAAACCGACTTCCCCTGGCCGCCGTCATGTGGTCAAGGTGGTCAACCAGGAGCTGCATAAAGGCGCTCCTCACGCACCGCTGCTCGAGAAGAAATCGAAGACTGGTGGTCGTAACAACAATGGCCGTATTACCACGCGTCACATCGGTGGTGGTCATAAGCAGCATTATCGTTTGGTCGACTTCCGTCGCAACGACAAAGATGGCATTCCAGCCACTGTTGAGCGTATCGAATACGATCCAAACCGTACTGCTCACATTGCTCTTATGTTGTACGCAGACGGCGAACGCCGTTACATCATCGCCCCTAAAGGCGTGAGCGCTGGCGACCAGCTGATTTCGGGTGCTTTGGCTCCGATCAAGCCAGGCAACCAGTTGCAACTGCGCAGCATTCCAGTTGGTAGCACCGTACACGGCATCGAATTGAAGCCGGGCAAAGGCGCACAAATCGCTCGTTCCGCTGGTGCTTCGGCTCAGCTGGTCGCTCGTGATGGTGTCTACGTGACCCTGCGTCTGCGTTCCGGTGAAATGCGTAAAGTATTGGCTGAATGCCGTGCAACGCTTGGCGAAGTCTCGAACTCCGAGCACAGCCTGCGTTCGCTGGGTAAAGCTGGTGCCAAACGCTGGCGTGGCGTTCGCCCAACCGTTCGTGGTGTTGCCATGAACCCGGTTGACCACCCACATGGTGGTGGTGAAGGTCGTACCTCTGGTGGTCGTCATCCGGTATCGCCATGGGGCTTCCCGACTAAGGGCGCGAAGACTCGTGGTAATAAGCGTACCGACAAAATGATCGTCCGTCGTCGCAAGTAAATAGAGGGATACGACAGTGCCACGTTCTCTGAAAAAAGGTCCTTTTATTGATCTTCACCTACTGAAGAAGATCGAAGTGGCGGCGGAAAAGAACGATCGCAAACCGGTGAAAACCTGGTCGCGTCGTTCGATGATCCTGCCACAAATGGTCGGTTTGACCATCGCTGTGCATAACGGTCGTCTTCATGTCCCAGTTCTTGTGAACGAAGACATGGTTGGCCATAAACTAGGCGAGTTTGCCGGTACCCGCACTTATCGTGGGCACGTGGCAGACAAGAAAGCCAAGCGTTAAGGGGTAAGGAACGATGGAAGTAGCCGCTAAGTTGTCGGGCGCTCGAATCTCCGCCCAGAAAGCCCGCTTGGTCGCCGACCAGATCCGCGGGAAGAAGGTGGGCGAAGCGCTCAACCTGTTGGCTTTCAGCAACAAGAAAGCCGCCGAGATCATCAAGAAAGTGCTGGAGTCGGCCGTAGCCAACGCCGAGCATAACGAAGGCGCAGACGTTGACGACCTTAAAGTCGCCACCGTTTTCGTCAACGAAGGGCGTTCGCTGAAGCGCATCATGCCGCGTGCCAAAGGCCGCGCTGATCGCATCGTCAAGCGGTCTTGCCATATCACTGTCAAGGTTGCTGACAAGTAACGGAGTCGAAGAGATGGGTCAGAAAGTACATCCCATTGGCATTCGCCTGGGAATCGTCAAGGAGCACACCTCCGTCTGGTACGCAGACGGCCGGACTTATGCGGACTACTTGTTCGCTGATCTGAAGGTGCGTGAATACCTCCAAGACAAACTAAAAAGCGCGTCCGTAAGCCGTATCGATATCCATCGTCCGGCCCAAACTGCACGTATCACCATCCACACCGCTCGTCCAGGTATCGTTATCGGGAAGAAAGGTGAAGATGTTGAGAAACTGCGTCAGGACCTGACCAAGCAAATGGGTGTGCCTGTGCACATCAATATCGAAGAGATCCGCAAGCCGGAACTCGACGGTATGCTGGTTGCGCAGAGCGTAGCTCAGCAGCTGGAGCGTCGTGTAATGTTCCGTCGCGCGATGAAACGCGCTGTACAGAACGCTATGCGCATTGGTGCCAAAGGCATCAAAATCCAAGTGAGCGGTCGTCTCGGCGGTGCTGAAATCGCACGTACTGAATGGTATCGCGAAGGTCGTGTGCCATTGCACACCCTGCGTGCCGACATCGACTATGCCAACTACGAAGCTCACACCACTTACGGTGTGATCGGTGTAAAGGTTTGGATCTTCAAAGGCGAAGTAATTGGTGGTCGCCAAGAAGAGCTGAAGCCACAAGCACCAGCGCCTCGTAAAAAAGCTGCTAAGTAAGGGGTACGCCAAATGTTACAACCTAAGCGTACGAAGTTCCGCAAGCAAATGACTGGCCACAACCGTGGCTTGGCATTGCGCGGTAGCAAAGTCAGCTTCGGCGAATATGCGCTGAAGTCTGTTGCTCGTGGTCGTCTCACCGCTCGTCAGATCGAATCAGCGCGTCGTGCACTGACCCGTCACGTTAAGCGTGGCGGTAAGATCTGGATCCGTGTATTCCCGGACAAGCCTATTTCCAAAAAGCCCCTAGAAGTTCGTATGGGTAAAGGTAAGGGTAACGTGGAATATTGGGTTGCCCAGATTCAGCCAGGCAAAGTCCTGTATGAAATCGAGGGTGTTACTGAAGAGCTGGCGCGTGAGGCTTTCGCCCTGGCTGCTGCAAAGCTGCCGCTCGCCACCTCCTTTGTTAAACGGACGGTGATGTGATGAAAGCGAATGAACTTCGTGAAAAATCCGCACAGCAGCTGAACGAGCAACTGCTCGGCTTGCTGCGCGACCAGTTCAATCTGCGTATGCAGAAAGCAACTGGCCAGTTGGGGCAGTCGCATCTGCTCTCGCAAGTTAAGCGTGACATCGCTCGCGTGAAGACTGTGCTCAAACAGCAGGCAGGTAAGTAATCATGGCTGAAGCCGAAAAGACTGTCCGTACGCTGACTGGCCGTGTTGTCAGCGACAAGATGGACAAAACCATCACCGTTCTGATCGAGCGTCGCGTTAAGCACCCGATCTACGGTAAATACGTTAAGCGTTCGACTAAGCTGCACGCGCACGACGAAACCAATCAGTGCCACATCGGCGACAAAGTCACTATTCGTGAAACTCGTCCGATGGCCAAGACCAAGTCTTGGGCACTGGTTGATGTTCTCGAACGCGCTGTGGAAGTCTAAGGACTAGGGGTCGGAGAAATTATATGATTCAGACTCAATCCATGCTCGATGTGGCCGATAACAGCGGCGCACGCCGCGTTATGTGCATCAAGGTGCTGGGTGGCTCCCATCGTCGTTACGCTGGTATCGGTGACATCATCAAAGTTACCGTGAAGGAAGCAATTCCTCGCGGTAAAGTGAAAAAAGGCCAAGTGATGACTGCTGTTGTAGTCCGCACTCGTCACGGCGTACGTCGTGCTGATGGCTCCATTATCCGCTTTGATGGCAACGCTGCTGTTCTTCTGAACAACAAGCAAGAGCCGATCGGCACCCGTATCTTTGGGCCAGTGACCCGTGAACTTCGTACTGAGAAGTTCATGAAGATCGTCTCGCTCGCCCCAGAAGTGCTGTAAGGAGATCCGACATGCAAAAGATTCGTCGTGACGACGAGATCATCGTGATCGCCGGCAAAGACAAAGGTAAGCGCGGTAAGGTGCTTAAGGTTCTCGCTAACAACCGTCTGGTTATTGGCGGTCTGAACCTGGTTAAGCGTCATACCAAGCCTAACCCGATGTCGGGCGTACAAGGCGGTATCGTCGAGAAAGAAGCTCCACTGGACGCTTCTAACGTGGCCATCTTCAACAGCGAAACCAGCAAAGCAGATCGCGTTGGTTTTAAAGTAGAAGACGGCAAAAAAATTCGTGTCTTCAAGTCGACCCAAAAAGCGGTTGATGCTTGAACACTGCTAGGTAGATGAGACCATGGCACGACTAAAAGAGATTTACCGGAAGGAAATCGCTCCGAAACTTAAGGAAGAACTTAAGCTTTCGAACGTGATGGAAGTTCCGCGCGTTACCAAAATCACCCTGAACATGGGTTTGGGCGAAGCGATCGGTGATAAGAAAATCATCGAGCACGCTGTAGCTGATTTGGAAAAAATCACGGGTCAAAAATGTGTAGTGACCTACGCTCGCAAGTCCATCGCAGGCTTTAAAGTTCGCGAAGGCTGGCCGATCGGCGTTAAGGTAACTCTGCGCCGTGAGCGTATGTATGAATTCCTGGATCGTCTGCTGTCGATCTCCCTGCCTCGGGTTCGCGACTTCCGCGGCCTGAATGCCAAGTCCTTCGATGGTCGTGGTAACTACAGCATGGGCGTTAAAGAGCAGATCATCTTCCCGGAAATCGACTACGACAAAATCGATGCCCTCCGCGGTCTGGACATTACCCTGACCACCACTGCTCGAACGGATGATGAAGGTCGCGCATTGCTGCGTGCATTCAAATTCCCGTTCCGCAACTGATTGGAGTAGGACCATGGCTAAGATGAGCATGAAAAACCGCGAGCTGAAACGTCAGCTTACGGTTGCCAAGTTCGCCAAGAAGCGTGCTGAGCTGAAAGCTATCATCGTTGATCTGAACGCAAGTCCAGAAGCACGTTGGGAAGCTCAAGTTGCTCTGCAGAAGCAGCCACGTGACGCAAGCGCTGCGCGCATGCGTAACCGCTGCCGCCTCACTGGTCGTCCGCATGGTGTTTACCGCAAGTTCGGCCTTGGCCGTAACAAATTGCGTGAAGCAGCAATGCGCGGTGACGTACCAGGTCTGGTTAAAGCCAGCTGGTAAGGCGTACAGGCAAAGTTACCCCTGTCAGGGTCGTAAGATCCTGACAGCCGGTGACCTTGAATATGAATCAAGCCCCTATTGGGGCTTGATTCATTTCTGGCGTGTGTCTAGAATGACCGGCTCGCCTGAGCCCGTGCTTTTTAAGCATTGAGTCACTCGGCGACAGTTGTAGCCGCAAGGCTAATTCTTTTTGTATCAGGAGCGTCTAGCCCATGAGTATGCAGGACCCGTTAGCGGACATGCTAACTCGAATCCGTAATGCCCAGATGGCTGAAAAGTCCGTCGTAAGCATGCCATCTTCCACGTTGAAGGTAGCTGTAGCCAAAGTTCTTAAAGACGAAGGCTACATCGCGGATTATCAGATCAGCAGCGAAATCAAACCACTGCTGTCTATCGAGCTGAAATACTTCGAAGGCCGTTCGGTTATCGAAGAAGTTAAGCGCGTTAGCCGTCCAGGCCTGCGTCAGTACAAGTCCTCCGAAGATCTGCCGAAAGTTCGTGGCGGTCTAGGTGTGTCTATCGTCTCCACCAGCAAAGGTGTGATGACGGATCGTGCTGCGCGCGCTGCCGGTGTCGGCGGCGAAGTTCTTTGCACTGTGTTCTAAGGGGGGATAAGCATGTCACGCGTCGCTAAGAACCCCGTTAAGCTGCCAGCTGGTGTCGAAGTAAAATTCGCCGGCCAACAGCTTTCGGTGAAGGGTGCCAAGGGCACTCTAGAACTGAACATCCATTCGTCCGTTGAGATTGTTGAAGAAGCTGGTGAGCTGCGTTTCGCTGCTCGCAATGGCGATCAACAAACTCGCGCAATGGCTGGTACCACTCGTGCGTTGGTAAACAACATGGTCCAAGGCGTAAGCCAAGGCTTCGAGCGTAAGCTCCAGCTGGTCGGTGTTGGTTACAAAGCGCAAGCAAAAGGCACAGTGCTGAACCTGGCTCTTGGCTTCTCGCACCCAGTGGATTACGAATTGCCGGAAGGCATCACCGCTGAGACTCCTAGCCAAACCGATATCCTGATCCGGGGTATTGATAAGCAGCTGGTAGGTCAGGTGGCCGCTGAGATCCGCGGTTTCCGTCCGCCAGAGCCTTATAAAGGCAAGGGTGTACGTTACGCGGACGAAGTCGTCCGTCGTAAAGAAGCCAAGAAGAAGTAGGGCATAGCAAATGACCGACAAAAAAGTTACTCGACTGCGTCGCGCTCGCAAAGCACGTCTGAAAATGCACGAACTAGAAGTCGTGCGTCTCTGCGTGTTCCGCTCGTCTCAGCATATATACGCCCAGGTCATCTCGGCCGACGGCAGCAAAGTCCTGGCAAGCGCCTCGACTTTGGACAAAGAACTGCGTGATGCTGCCACTGGCAACATCGACGCGGCCACAAAGGTTGGCCAGCTGGTCGCTACGCGTGCAAAAGCCGCTGGCGTCTCGCAGGTGGCTTTCGACCGCTCTGGCTTCAAGTACCACGGCCGCGTGAAAGCGCTGGCTGAGGCTGCTCGTGAAGCTGGGCTGGAGTTCTAAGTTATGTCAAATAACGACCAAAAGCGCGACGAAGGCTACATTGAGAAGCTGGTTCAAGTTAACCGCGTAGCCAAAACCGTTAAAGGCGGCCGTATCTTCACTTTCACCGCGTTGACCGTGGTTGGTGATGGTAAAGGGCGCGTTGGCTTCGGCCGTGGCAAGTCACGTGAAGTGCCTGCTGCGATCCAGAAGGCAATGGAAGCTGCTCGCCGCAACATGATTCAAGTGGACCTGAACGGCACCACTCTGCAGTACGCCATGAAATCCGCCCACGGCGCTTCCAAGGTTTACATGCAGCCTGCTTCTGAAGGTACCGGTATCATCGCTGGCGGCGCTATGCGTGCTGTCCTCGAAGTTGCTGGCGTTCAGAACGTACTGGCCAAGTGCTACGGCTCGACTAACCCAGTAAACGTGGTTCACGCCACTTTTAAAGGTTTGAAAGCTATGCAGTCTCCTGAATCTATTGCCGCCAAGCGTGGCAAAAGCGTCAAGGAGATCTTCTGATCATGGCTACCGTTAAAGTAACGCTGATCAAAAGCATGACCGGCCGTATCCCTAATCACAAACTGTGCATTAAGGGTCTGGGTCTGCGTCGCATCGGTCACACTGTAGAAGTACTTGATACTCCCGAGAATCGCGGGATGATCAACAAGGCTTACTACATGCTGCGTGTAGAGGGTTAATCGATGAAACTCAATGATCTGAGTCCAGCGCCGGGTTCCCGTCGCGAAAAGCATCGTCCGGGCCGTGGTATCGGTAGCGGTTTGGGCAAGACTGGTGGCCGTGGTCACAAAGGTCAGTCCTCCCGTTCCGGTGGCACAATTGCTCCAGGCTTTGAAGGCGGTCAACAGCCGCTGCATCGCCGTCTGCCTAAGTTCGGTTTCGTTTCCCTGAAAGCCATGGATCGCGCAGAAGTGCGTTTGTCCGAGCTGGCTAAAGTGGAAGGCGACATCGTTACTGTGCAGACCCTGAAAGATGCCAACGTGATCAACGTCAACGTGCTGCGTGTGAAAATCATGCTGTCCGGTGAAGTTACTCGCGCTGTCACAATCGGCAAGGGAATCGGCGCCACCAAAGGTGCGCGTTCGGCTATCGAAGCAGCTGGCGGCAAGTTCGAGGAATAAATGGCTAAGCAAGGTGCTCTCTCAGCGCTCAGCAAAGGCGGGTTATCCGAGCTCTGGGCTCGACTGCGTTTTCTATTCCTGGCGATTATCGTCTATCGAATAGGCGCACACATCCCAGTTCCAGGTATCAACCCGGACCGGCTGGCGGACCTGTTTCGACAGAATGAGGGGACCATACTTAGCTTGTTCAACATGTTTTCCGGCGGCGCGCTGGAGCGGATGAGTATTTTTGCGCTGGGGATCATGCCGTACATTTCGGCATCGATCATCATGCAGCTTATGTCCGCTGTCAGCCCGCAACTGGAGCAGTTGAAGAAGGAAGGTGAAGCTGGTCGTCGCAAGATAAGCCAGTACACCCGCTACCTCACTGTCGTTCTTGCTCTCGTCCAGGCTATTGGCATGTCCATTGGCTTGGCGGGGCAGGGCGTAGCGTTCACTGGTGACCTAGGCTTCCATTTCGTTGCAATAACCACTTTTGTGGCGGGTGCAATGTTCATGATGTGGCTGGGTGAGCAGATTACTGAGCGTGGTGTTGGCAACGGTATCTCGATGTTGATTTTTTCGGGTATCGTCGCCGGTCTTCCGAGAGCAATAGGGCAGTCTTTCGAGTCTGCACGTCAGGGCGATATCAATATTTTCGCTTTGGTTGCTATCGGTTTGCTGGCAGTAGCGATTATCGGTTTCGTGGTGTTCATTGAGCGTGGTCAGCGTCGTATTGCTGTTCATTACGCCAAGCGTCAGCAGGGCCGTAAGGTTTTTGCTGCGCAGACTAGCCACCTACCGCTGAAAGTGAATATGGCCGGTGTTATTCCGGCTATTTTTGCGAGCAGCATTTTGCTGTTCCCGGCTTCGCTGGGTGCCTGGTTCGGTCAGTCTGAAGGTATGGGCTGGTTGCAGGACATCTCGCAGTCGATCGCTCCTGGTCAGCCGTTGAATATTCTGCTGTTTAGTGCAGGGATTATTTTCTTCTGCTTCTTCTATACGGCGTTGATGTTCAATCCGAAAGACGTAGCGGAAAACCTGAAGAAGTCCGGTGCCTTTATTCCGGGTATCCGTCCAGGCGAGCAGTCGGCACGCTATATTGATGGCGTTTTGACTCGTTTGACTCTGTTCGGTGCTCTTTATATGACGGCCGTGTGCCTGTTGCCCCAGTTCCTGGTGGTTGCGGCAAACGTTCCGTTCTACCTTGGCGGGACCTCGTTGCTGATCGTGGTCGTGGTTGTTATGGACTTCATGTCCCAAGTACAATCGCACCTCGTTTCGCACCAGTACGAATCCCTGATGAAGAAAGCCAACCTGAAGGGCTACGGCAGCGGCATGCTCCGCTGAAGTACTACCCCGTAAGGTGAGAGGAGTTGGTGATGAAAGTTCGTGCATCGGTGAAAAAGCTGTGCCGTAACTGCAAGATTATTCGCCGCGAAGGTGTTGTTCGGGTAATTTGCAGCGCGGAACCACGTCACAAACAGCGCCAAGGCTGAGTGTGATCTGTTTGAAGCCCAGCAGCTAGTGCGCTGCTGGGTTGATTATTTGTTATTACAGCGATATTATCTCGCGCCCTATTTCTTGGCTTCCGGGGCGTAGGTAGCTGTCAATTGGAGTCCCACTGAATGGCCCGTATTGCAGGCGTTAACATTCCAGATAACAAGCACACTGTTATCTCGCTGACCTACATCTATGGTGTTGGTCGCACTACCTCACAGAAAATCTGTGCGGATGCTGGTGTAAACCCAGCCGCTAAGATCAAGGATCTGAGCGACGAGCAGATTGAGTTGCTGCGTGGCGAAGTGGCGAAGTTCACCACTGAAGGTGACCTGCGTCGTGAAGTCAACATGAAAATCAAACGCTTGATGGACTTGGGCTGCTACCGCGGTCTGCGCCATCGTCGTGGTCTTCCAGTACGCGGTCAGCGTACCAAGACCAACGCGCGTACTCGCAAAGGTCCGCGTAAGCCGATCCGCAAGTAATCGCACCAGCGAATCGACAGGAATTTAGTCATGGCAAAACCTGCTGCTCGTCCTCGTAAGAAAATTAAAAAGACAGTGGTTGATGGCATCGCCCACATCCACGCGTCTTTCAACAACACCATCGTGACCATCACCGACCGTCAGGGTAACGCGCTTTCTTGGGCTACCTCCGGTGGTTCGGGTTTCCGCGGTTCTCGCAAGTCCACCCCGTTCGCTGCTCAAGTAGCTGCTGAACGTGCTGGTCAAGCTGCGCTGGAATATGGCCTGAAAAACCTTGACGTTAACGTTAAGGGCCCAGGTCCAGGTCGTGAGTCCGCTGTCCGTGCTTTGAACGGCTGTGGCTATAAGATCGCCAGCATCACCGACGTGACGCCTATCCCGCACAACGGGTGCCGTCCGCCGAAGAAGCGCCGCGTGTAATCCAGGAGACTGTAAAGAATGGCTCGTTACATTGGTCCAAAATGCAAACTGGCACGTCGTGAAGGCACCGATCTCTTCCTGAAGAGTGGTGTGCGCGCTATCGAATCGAAGTGCAATATTGAAGCTGCTCCAGGCATCCACGGCCAACGCCGCGGTCGCCAATCCGACTACGGTACCCAACTGCGTGAAAAGCAGAAGGTCCGTCGTATCTATGGCGTTCTCGAGCGTCAGTTCAGCGGCTACTACAAACAAGCTGCTGGCAAGAAAGGTGCAACCGGTGAAAACCTGCTGCAACTGCTCGAATGCCGCCTGGATAACGTCGTATACCGTATGGGTTTCGGTTCTACTCGTGCCGAATCTCGTCAGTTGGTATCGCACAAGTCGATCAGCGTTAACGGTCAGACCGTAAACGTTCCGTCCTACCAGGTTCGTGCTGGTGACGTGGTCGCTATCCGCGAGAAAGCAAAGAACCAGCTTCGCATTGTCCAAGCTCTCGATCTGTGTGCCCAACGTGGCCGCGTAGAATGGGTAGAAGTAGACACTGAGAAGAAGTCGGGCGTTTTCAAGAACGTTCCTGCTCGCAGTGATCTGTCCGCCGACATCAACGAAAGCCTGATTGTCGAGCTCTACTCCAAGTAAGGGCTAGAAAATAGGTGCATCCATGCAGATTTCGGTAAATGAGTTCCTGACACCTCGCCATATTGATGTGCAAGTTGTCAGTCCAACCCGCGCTAAAATCACTCTCGAGCCTCTCGAGCGTGGTTTTGGCCACACCCTGGGCAACGCGCTGCGCCGCATCCTGTTGTCCTCAATGCCAGGCTGTGCAGTAGTCGAGGCCGAGATTGACGGTGTGCTCCACGAGTACAGCGCCATCGAAGGTGTACAGGAAGACGTAATTGAAATCCTGTTGAACCTTAAAGGTCTGGCTATCAAGCTGCACGGCCGTGACGAAGTTACGCTGACCTTGTCGAAGAAGGGTTCGGGGGTGGTTACCGCTGCCGATATTCAGCTGGATCATGATGTCGAGATCGTTAATCCCGATCACGTAATCGCCAACCTGGCGTCTAACGGCGCCTTGAACATGAAGCTCACCGTAGCTCGTGGTCGTGGTTATGAACCAGCAGACTCGCGTCAGAGCGATGAAGATGAAAGCCGCAGCATTGGTCGCTTGCAGCTTGACTCTTCGTTCAGCCCGGTTCGCCGTATCGCATACGTGGTGGAAAACGCCCGTGTCGAGCAGCGTACTAACCTGGACAAGCTGGTTATTGATCTGGAAACCAACGGTACACTGGATCCTGAAGAGGCCATTCGTCGTGCTGCAACCATCCTGCAACAGCAGTTGGCTGCATTCGTCGACCTCAAAGGTGACAGCGAACCAGTGGTAATCGAACAGGAAGACGAGATCGATCCGATCCTGCTTCGTCCGGTTGACGATCTGGAACTGACCGTGCGTTCGGCCAACTGCCTTAAGGCGGAGAACATTTACTACATCGGTGACCTGATTCAGCGCACCGAAGTAGAACTGTTGAAGACTCCGAACCTGGGCAAGAAATCCTTGACTGAAATCAAGGACGTTCTGGCCTCCCGTGGTCTGTCCCTCGGCATGCGCCTCGACAACTGGCCGCCTGCAAGTCTTAAGAAGGACGACAAGGCGACTGCCTGATCGTCGTAATCACCGAACGTTGTGTTTGGTAAGGAATGAACCATGCGTCATCGTAAAAGTGGTCGTCACCTGAGCCGCACTAGCTCCCACCGCAAGGCTATGTTTCAAAACATGGCAGTGTCGTTGTTTGAGCACGAGCTGATCAAAACGACTCTGCCGAAAGCCAAAGAATTGCGTCGCGTTGCTGAGCCGCTGATTACTCTGGCCAAGAATGATTGTCTGGCTAACCGCCGTCTGGCATTCGACCGTACGCGTTCGAAAGCCATCGTTGGTAAGCTGTTCAACGATCTGGGCAAGCGTTATGCAACTCGTGAGGGTGGCTACCTGCGCATCCTCAAGTGCGGTTTCCGCGCTGGCGACAACGCGCCTATGGCGTACGTCGAGTTGGTTGATCGTCCAGTTGGCGGTGAAGCTGTATCCGCTGAGTAAGACGTCAATCTCTACAAAGAACCGGGCCTAGTGCCCGGTTTTTTGTGCCTGTTAGATTAGTATTTTCTATTGATTCTGATCATTTAATGCATTTGCCCGTGAGTAGATCATGGTCAATACTCCTCCTCAGCCGATTAGCCGGCAGCACAAAGACTGACTGAGGAAGCAAACACATGAGCCAGACCAAAACGCTTACAACCGCCAGCGGCGCTCCAGTTGCTGATAACCAGAATTCTCGTTCTGCTGGCCCTCGCGGCCCTTTGCTACTCGACGATTTTCATCTGATCGAGAAGCTCGCGCACTTCAACCGGGAAAACATTCCGGAGCGTCGTGTGCACGCCAAGGGTTCAGGTGCACACGGCACCTTCACACTGACCCGTGACATGGCTCAGTACAGCAGTGCCAAGCTGTTCGACACCATCGGCAAGCAAACCCCCACTTTTCTGCGTTTTTCAACCGTAGGTGGAGAACGTGGCTCGGCCGATACCGAACGCGATCCTCGCGGCTTTGCGCTTAAGTTCTACACCGAGGAAGGTAACTGGGACATCGTGGGTAACAACACCCCCGTGTTCTTCATTCGTGATCCACTTAAGTTTCCTGATTTTATCCACACCCAAAAGCGTCTGCCGCAAAGCAACCTGAAAAGCGCGCAGATGATGTGGGACTTCTGGTCGCACTCGCCGGAGTCGCTGCACCAGGTCACCATCCTGTTCTCTGATCGTGGAATTCCCGATGGCTACCGTCACATGCACGGGTTTGGCAGTCATACCTACAGCCTGATTAATGCAGCGGGTGAGCGTCACTGGGTCAAATGGCACTACAAGACCAAGCAAGGGATCAAAAACCTGCCGCCTGCCGAGGCTGCACGACTTGCAGGTACTGACCCGGACTACGCACAGCGTGATTTGTTTGGTGCCATTGAGCGCGGTGATTTCCCGAAATGGCGTGTCTGCATGCAAATCATGACCGAAGCGCAAGCCGCCGCACACTACGAAAATCCGTTCGATGTGACCAAGACCTGGTCGCAGAAAGAGTTTCCATTGATTGAAATCGGTGAACTTGAGTTGAACCGTAATCCGCTCAACTACTTCGCAGAAGTCGAGCAAGCCGCATTTGGTCCCAGCAATATGGTCCCAGGTGTCGGGTTGTCTCCGGATCGCATGCTCCAAGGCCGTGTGTTCGCTTATGCCGATGCCCATCGCTACCGTGTAGGCACCAACCATCAGCACCTGCCGATCAACGCACCGCGGGTGCCTGTGCATAACTATCAGCGTGATGGCTCAATGGCTTTTGGCAACAATGGTGGTGCTGCGCCGAACTACGAGCCCAACAGCTACGCTGATGCGCCAAAACAAGCGCCGCAGTTCGCCGAGCCGCCTTTGCCCCTGAGTGGTGCGGCGGATCGTTACGATCATCGCGTTGACAGCGATTACTACAGTCACGCGGGTGCATTGTTCCGTCTGATGAATGACGAGCAGAAAGCCCTGCTCATCAATAACATCGCAGGGGCAATGGACGGGGTTTCGGCCGACGTCGTGGAGCGTCAGTTGCAACATTTCTACAATGCCGATCAGGCTTACGGTGACGGTGTCGCCAAAGCGCTGGGCGTAAAGGCTAAGTAAGTCTAAGTGAGAAGCAGAACCGCCCTCAATAGGGCGGTTTTTGCGTTATTTAGGTCTGTTTTCTCTACAAATACAGGATTTTATAGCGATTGAGTCGTGACCTCTCAGTCAGCTTGGTTCAAACTACAGGCTTTCAAGCAGGGAGATGTGCGGCGATGCAAGGGCACCCGGACGTAATCGATTACCTCAACACGTTGCTCACCGGCGAGCTGGCTGCACGTGATCAATACTTTGTCCATTCCCGCATGTACGAGGACTGGGGATTTACCAAGCTCTACGAGCGCATCAACCACGAAATGGAAGAAGAGGCACAACACGCTGATGCGTTGATGCGCCGGATTCTGATGCTTGAAGGTACTCCGCGCATGCGCCCGGATGATCTGGATGTGGGCACCACCGTGCCGGATATGTTCGCGGCCGACCTGCGCCTTGAGTACAAGGTCCGCGCTGCGCTGTGCAAAGGTATTGCACTGTGTGAGCAGCACAAGGACTACGTAAGCCGTGACATGTTGCGCATTCAGCTGGCAGACACCGAAGAAGATCACACCTACTGGCTGGAAAAACAGCTGGGCCTGATCAAGACGATAGGTCTGCAGAACTACCTGCAATCGCAGTTCTGATCGGCGTAAGCCTCAACAAAAAGCCCCTGCCATCTCACGATGGTAGGGGCTTTTTCTTACTGCGATTTAAGCTTTGTCGCGAATCAACAACGGTTTCAGATAGAAGCCCGTATGAGATTGCGACATCTCGGCTACTTCTTCCGGAGTGCCGGTTGCGATGATCTGACCACCCTTGGAACCGCCTTCAGGTCCCAGGTCAACCAGCCAGTCAGCAGTCTTGATCACATCCAGGTTGTGCTCGATCACCACCACGGTATTGCCGTGATCGCGTAGACGATGCAACACATCCAACAACTGTTGAATATCGGCAAAGTGCAAACCTGTTGTAGGTTCATCGAGGATATACAGCGTTTTGCCGGTATCGCGCTTGGACAGTTCGCGGGACAGTTTCACCCGTTGTGCCTCGCCGCCTGACAGCGTTGTGGCGGACTGCCCCAGCTTGATGTACGACAGACCTACATCCATCAGCGTTTGCAGCTTACGCGCCAGGGCTGGCACTGCATCGAAGAACACGCGTGCTTCCTCAATGGTCATCTCCAGCACTTCGTGAATGCTCTTGCCCTTGTATTTGATTTCAAGGGTCTCACGGTTATATCGCTTGCTCTTGCACACATCGCAAGGCACGTAGATGTCAGGCAGAAAGTGCATTTCTACCTTGATCAAGCCATCACCCTGACAGGCCTCGCAGCGCCCACCTTTCACGTTGAAGGAAAAACGCCCTGGACCATAGCCCCGCGAGCGGGATTCCGGTACGCCGGAGAACAACTCGCGTATCGGCGTGAACAGCCCGGTATAGGTCGCAGGGTTCGAGCGCGGTGTGCGGCCAATCGGGCTCTGGTCGATGTCGACGACCTTGTCCAGATGCTCCAGGCCTTTGATGCTGTCGTGAGCCGCGGCTTCCAGCGTGGTTGCGCCGTTGAGTGCCGTGGCGCTGAGCGGGTAGAGCGTGTTGTTGATCAGTGTCGACTTGCCCGAGCCTGAAACCCCGGTCACGCAGGTCAGCAGGCCTATAGGGATTTCCAGGTCCACGTTGCGCAAGTTGTTGCCGCGAGCGCCCTTGAGCGACAGCGTCAGCTTCTTGTCGCGTGGGGTGCGTTTGGCCGGCACGGCGATCTTCACCCGGCCCGACAAGTACTTGCCAGTCAGCGAGTCAGGGTGCGCCATGACCTCGGCCGGTGTGCCCTGCGCGACGATATGTCCGCCATGCACGCCCGCGCCCGGGCCAATGTCCACTACGTAGTCCGCCAGACGAATTGCATCCTCGTCGTGCTCCACCACAATCACCGTGTTGCCGATATCGCGCAGATGCTTGAGGGTGCCCAGCAATCGGTCGTTATCGCGCTGATGCAGGCCAATGGAGGGCTCATCGAGGATGTACAGCACCCCGACCAGTCCTGCGCCAATCTGGCTGGCCAGACGAATACGCTGGGCTTCACCGCCAGACAACGTATCGGCACTGCGATCCAGTGACAGATAGTCGAGCCCCACATTCACCAGAAACTGCAGACGCTCGCGGATTTCCTTGAGAATCTTGTCGGCAATTTCGCCGCGACGCCCGGTCAGGCTCAGGGTGCTGAAGTACTCGGTCGCGTCGCCAATAGGCATATTGGTCACGGCCGGGAGGGTTTTTTCACCGACCCACACATGACGGGCTTCGCGGCGCAGACGGGTGCCGCGGCAGTCCGGGCATGCTTGGGTGCTAAGGAACTTGGCCAGCTCTTCGCGCACGGTGGCCGATTCAGTTTCACGGTAGCGCCGCTCAAGGTTCGGCACGATGCCTTCAAACGGATGCGCGCGTTTAACGATGTCGCCACGGTCATTCAGATAGCGGAAATCGACATTCTGCGTGCCGCTGCCGTACAGGATGACTTTTTGTTTGTCAGCCGCCAGCTCGCTGAACGGTACTTCAAGGCTGAAGTCGTAATGCTTGGCCAGCGCTCCCAGCATCTGGAAGTAATAAACGTTACGCCTGTCCCAGCCGCGAATCGCGCCCTCTGCCAGGGTTAGCTCGCCATTGACCAGGCGCTTGATGTCAAAAAACTGCTTGACCCCCAGCCCGTCACAGGTCGGGCATGCGCCAGCCGGGTTGTTGAAGGAGAACAGCTTGGGCTCCAGCTCGCTGATAGCGTGGCCGCAGATCGGGCAGGCGAAGCGTGCGGAGAAGATCATCTCTTCGCCCGGCTCGTCTTCCATCGGCGCGACCAGGGCAATGCCATCGGCCAGCTTCAGCGCGGTCTCGAATGATTCGGCCAGGCGCTGTTGCAGGTCTGCCCGCACTTTAAAGCGGTCGACCACCACGTCGATGGTGTGCTTCTTCTGCTTGTCGAGTTTGGGCAGTTCATCCAGCTCACAGAGCTTGCCGTTGACGCGAGCCCGCACGAAGCCCTGGGCCCGCAGCTCTTCGAATACGGAGAGGTGTTCACCCTTGCGCTCGCGAATGACCGGAGCCAGCAACATCAGTTTGCTGCCTTCAGGCTGCGCCAGCACCAGATCGACCATCTGGCTGACGGTCTGTGCTTCAAGGGGGATGTCGTGATCCGGGCAGCGGGGGATGCCGACGCGGGCGTACAGCAAGCGCAGGTAATCGTAAATTTCGGTAATGGTGCCAACCGTGGAGCGCGGGTTGTGCGAAGTCGATTTTTGCTCGATGGATATCGCTGGCGACAGACCTTCGATGGTATCGACGTCAGGCTTTTCCATCATGGAAAGGAACTGCCGCGCATAGGCGGACAACGACTCGACATAACGGCGCTGGCCTTCAGCATACAAAGTGTCAAACGCCAGGGATGATTTGCCGGAGCCAGACAGTCCGGTGATGACGATCAGTTTGTCCCTTGGCAGGGTCAGGTCGATGTTCTTCAGGTTGTGGGTTCGTGCCCCACGTATCAGGATCTTGTCCACTGCGGCCTCGCTTGGCGGGCATAACGTAAACGAATGAGTATACGGATCTGTATGAAAGCTGTGCAGGCCTTGATGGCACGATGTCATTCAAGCAGCCTTTATAACTTTTGCGTGACAAAGCGTCGCGGCTCTCTCGCGTATGTGCTGTTACTCGATGGGACTGATAGAATCGCCGCCGGTTCACATGAGGTTTTTCCATGCACGATCCCCACAGCGAACGCATGAGTAGCGGCGAGACCCGAGCGGCAAGCGGTCTGGCCCTGGTGTTCGCCTTCCGTATGCTAGGCATGTTTATGGTGTTGCCGGTTTTGGCAACCTATGGGATGGACCTTGCCGGTGCAACGCCCGCCCTGATAGGTCTGGCAATTGGCGCTTATGGCCTGACCCAAGCCATTTTTCAGATCCCGTTTGGTGTGATTTCCGACCGTATTGGACGGCGCCCGGTCATTTATCTGGGGCTGATTGTCTTCGCCTTGGGTAGCGTGCTGGCGGCTAACTCAGATTCGATTTGGGGCGTTATCGCGGGACGAATCCTGCAGGGGGCGGGTGCAATTTCTGCTGCCGTTATGGCGCTTTTGTCTGACCTCACCCGTGAGCAGCACCGCACCAAGGCGATGGCCATGATCGGCATGACCATTGGTTTGTCATTTGCGGTTGCAATGGTCGTGGGGCC
Source organism: Pseudomonas sp. RL_5y_Pfl2_69 (assembly GCF_963970465.1). Lineage (NCBI taxonomy): Bacteria > Pseudomonadati > Pseudomonadota > Gammaproteobacteria > Pseudomonadales > Pseudomonadaceae > Pseudomonas > Pseudomonas sp. RL_5y_Pfl2_69. The sequence continues at coordinate 39,255 of NZ_CAXAOU010000010.1, forward strand.
ACTGCTGACCCGTGCCTTTGGACTGTCTGGCCTGTTTCTGGCGACCGGTGCCATGGCACTGCTGGGGATCGTGATTGTCATGTTCATGGTGCCGCGCTCGACCGGGACCCTGCAGCACCGCGAGTCCGGCGTGGCCAGGCAGGCTTTGCTGCCAACCTTGCGCCATCCCGACCTGCTGCGTCTGGATCTTGGCATTTTTGTGTTGCACGCCATGTTGATGTCGAGCTTTATCGCGTTGCCGCTGGCTCTGGTCGAAAAGGCCGGACTGCCCAAGGAGCAGCACTGGTGGGTGTACCTGACAGCCTTGCTGATTTCTTTCTTCGCCATGATCCCGTTCATTATCTATGGCGAAAAGAAACGCAAAATGAAACGAGTTTTACTCGGTGCCGTCGCGACGTTGATGCTCACTGAGCTATTCTTCTGGCAGTTTGGCGACAGCTTGCGCGCATTGGTGATTGGTACCGTAGTGTTCTTTACCGCGTTCAACCTGCTTGAGGCTTCATTGCCTTCGCTGATCAGCAAAGTGTCACCGGCGGGTGGCAAGGGCACAGCGATGGGGGTCTATTCCACCAGCCAATTCCTGGGTTCGGCACTGGGTGGCATACTCGGCGGCTGGTTATTCCAGCATGGCGGTTTGTCGGTTGTGTTCCTTGGAGGCGCAGGTCTGGCTGCACTCTGGTTGGCCTTTGCTGTTACCATGCGTGAACCACCATATGTAACCAGCCTGCGCTTGCCGTTATCGCCTGAGGCGCTCCGCGAAGCAGGTCTGACCGAGCGTTTGAAGGCAGTTGCTGGCGTTACAGATGCAGTGATCGTGGCTGAAGAAGCTGCGATTTATATCAAATTGGACACCGAACTATTGGATCGCGCGACACTCGAGCAGTTGGTTAACCCAGCGCCGACGTGCGAAGCCTAGGAGAACGTTATGGCCCGTGGGGTTAACAAAGTTATATTGGTCGGCACGTGCGGCCAGGATCCCGAAGTTCGCTACTTGCCTAACGGTAATGCCGTGACCAACCTGAGTCTGGCAACCAGCGAACAGTGGACTGACAAGCAGACCGGCCAGAAAGTCGAAAAGACTGAATGGCACCGTGTATCGATGTTCGGCAAAGTTGCCGAAATCGCTGGCGAATACCTGCGTAAGGGTTCGCAGGTTTACATCGAAGGCAAGCTGCAGACCCGCGAGTGGGAAAAAGACGGTATCAAGCGTTACACCACCGAAATCGTGGTCGACATGCAAGGCACCATGCAGCTGTTGGGTGGCCGTCCACAGGGCGACCAGCAAAACCAGGGCGGTGGTAACAACTACCAGCAACAGCAATCCGCTCCGCGTCAGCAGGCTCAACGCCCTGCGCCGCAACAGCAGCCTCAGCAGCAGTCGCGTCCAGCGCCGCAACAGCAGGCACCACAACCTGCTCCGGACTTCGACAGCTTCGATGATGATATTCCGTTTTGATTTGTAGCTTTCGAGCTGCATTGAAGTACTGAGAAAGGCCCGTCGCTGACACAGCGACGGGCCTTTTTTTGTGCCGCGCATTTGGAAGGGAGGGCACGGTTGACCCGTGACAGGGCGCGCTTGAGTTACATATGAGAGAGTTTTCGCACGAAGGTGCGGGGTTCATCCGTGTATTGACTACGCTGTACCGGGAACTGCGCGTCGAGTTGCCAGCTGAATTTCCGGCTGGTTGCGATCTGCACGCCAGACTTGTCCAGGAGGATCTTCGGGTTTGCTCACATTCAAAACAGCATGTTTGTTCCTCATCCTGTTGTTAACAGGCAACGGTATTGTTCAGGCAGCGCCTACGCTGGCCTCCATCATGAAAGCCGAAGAGTCTGACGGTAAGCCGCCGGTTCTGGTCGATGGCGGCTTGCTGGGTGCCTTGGGTGCCGGTATGGATGAGGTGCAGAGCCAGCTGGGCTCCAGTGTGGAGCAGTTGAGCGCCTGGAGTTTGCGTTCCAAGCGGGCTGCAGAAGAGGTTGAGGCCCTGGTAATCCAGGCATCGACTCATCCTTCGTGGAACGGTGTGTGGGACTTTTTCCTGTTGTCCTTGATCTGGGCAGGCGCGTTCACCGGATTAATGCTCGCGGGACGTTGGCTGGCAATTTATCTGGGCAAGAGCCGACGCATTAACAGCCGGGAGCGGATACAAGCGTTTATCGGTTTCGGGCTGCCTTATCTGGTGCCGGCGCTGCTGAGCATAGTGTTGACGCTGTATGTCAGTCGTTTTCTGAACGACACCCTTGGCCGTTCGCTGGCGCTCAGCCTGTCCTATGCGAGCAGTGCAGGGGTGTTCTGCTCGGCACTGGTGCTGTCACTGAATACGATGTTTGAGGTGGAACACAAGCGGATCGCAGTCCAGATCATTCGCGAGTACGCCATGCGTCCGCTATTTTTCATCGGCTTTTTGGCAGCCCTGAGTGATGCCATGAACAGCCCGCAAATCACTCAGGAAATTGGCGGCAACATTACCAGTTGCCTCTCGGTTTTTTCAGGGTTGCTGGCATGCGCCATTCTGGCCTTTTTGGCAGTCCGGCTTCGCCGGCCCGTCGCTCATCTGTTTCGTAACAGGGCCTTGGCCCAGCGTCTGGGGCAGCCCGCATTGCAAGAGTCATTGCGCATTTTTTCGGTGCTCTGGTATTGGCCCCTGTTGCTGATGCTGCTGGCAACGGCGCTCAACTTGCTGGGCGTGGGTGAGGGCAGTGAGCGTGCTTTGCGCAATGCGCTGCTGACATCCGGATTGCTGATCGGCACGGTATTTCTGAGTACGATTTTGCATCATTCATTTCGCACGAGAATTCGAAGCGCCGGAGCCTACAAAGATCGCTTTATAAATGTGGTTTACGCCTTGTTGCGCATTGTCCTGGCAGTGAGCTTTATTGAGCTCTTGGCGAAAATCTGGGGTTTCTCGTTGCTGGCCTTTGCATCGGACAGCAGCACCGGCAGGGTTATCAGTGACTCACTGGGGCACATCCTGCTGATTTTCCTGGTGACCTGGCTGTCATGGGTCGTGCTCGACACGGCCATTCAACAAGCACTGGAGCCCACGACCAACCGGCGTGGCACCCACGAACCCAGCACGCGGATCAAAACCATCCTGCCGTTGGCCCGCAATGCGATCAAAGTGGTGTTGGTGGTGATCTGTACCATCACCACTATGGCCAATCTGGGGGTGAACGTAGCTCCCTTCCTGGCGGGGGCCGGGGTTATCGGCCTGGCGATCGGCTTTGGCTCTCAACAGTTGGTGCAAGATGTCATTACCGGGTTGTTCATCATCATTGAAGACACCATTTCAGTCGGCGATTGGGTGGTGGTCGACTCTTCCCACGCGGGTACGGTCGAGGGGCTGACCATCCGTACGTTGCGCCTGCGGGACTCGCGAGGCTTTGTCCACTCGGTGCCGTTTGGTCAGATCAAGGCGGTGATCAACCACTCCCGGCAGTTTGCCTACGCATTTTTTTCAGTGCAGTTCACCTACGACACCGACATGGATAAAGCGACGGCTCTGATTCGGGAGGCGGGGAATCAGATCACTGGCGATCCATTGCTGAGTCTCAGCTTGCAGGGATCGTTGACCATCTTTGGTGTCGACAGCATGACCCTGGACGGGGTGACGATTACTGCCCAGTTCCGCACCCTGTCCGGGGCGCAGAACACCGTTAGCCGGGCGTTCAATGACCGGCTTAAAAAGCTTGTGGATAAGTCGCCGGACGTGCATTTTGCGCAACATTATCCACAGGGGTTTCTGATGCCCGTGCGTGAGTCGGAACAAGCATCGCAAACGGACTCTTTGGCTCAACGGCCTACGGTATTGCTGTCAGACATCCCGCCGAGATCACAGTGAGGACCAACTGCATGGGGGCAGTTTGTCAGTGACGCGCGGGGCAGAAACCCGCAAAATGCGGCTATCTTGATCATGGTCAGCAGCTTTCACGGCTGATTTTCTGGTATACATCACCGTTCTGAATAGACTGAGTCTGCATACTTTATGCGAATGCGCCTTATGTTATTGGGCGGCGGAAATGCCCTCGGGCAGGCGCTGATTCGTCTGGGTGCCGAGGAAGACATTAATTTCCTTGCCCCGCGTCCACCGCAAGACGGTTGGGACGCCGCGAGCCTCACGCAGCTGCTCGATGACACCCGCCCGGATGCTGTCATCAACCTTGCGTACTACTTCGACTGGTTTCAGGCGCAGTCCGTGAGCGAGGCACGCCTTGGCGCCCAAGAGCGTGCTGTCGAGCGTCTGGCCGAGTTGTGCCAGCACCACAGCATCACCTTGCTGCAGCCTTCCAGCTATCGAGTTTTCGATGGGTCGCGAGCCACGGCCTATAGCGAGAAAGACGAGCCCGTTCCGCTCGGATTGCGCGGTCAGGCCCTGTGGCGCATAGAGCAAAGTGTGAGGGCCATTTGCCCACAACACGTGCTGTTGCGTTTTGGCTGGTTACTTGATGACAGTCCCGACGGCACCCTTGGGCGGTTTCTGGCCCAGGCCGAAAAGCCGGGCGAACTGCTGATGGCCGATGACCGACGGGGCAACCCGACACCGGTGGACGACGCCGCACGGGTTATTATCTCTGTACTCAAGCAGCTTGATTGTGCGGCGCCTCTGTGGGGCACTTACCACTACGCCGGACATGAAGCGACGACGCCGCTGGCGCTGGGGCAGGCGATTCTGGCCGAGGCGCGCAATCTGCACCCGCTGGCAGTCGAGGCACCTACGCCCCAGGCCCATGCCGCGCGGCCGGATGCGGCTGAAGAGCCCCAGCACGCGGTGCTGGCCTGCAAAAAAATTCTACACACCTTCGGGATCAAGCCTCGCGCATGGCGTGCGGCTCTTCCCGCTTTACTGGACAGGTTTTATCGTCATGGTTGATGCTCCCGTTTTAATCACCGGCGGCGCCGGTTTTATTGGTTCCAATCTGGTAGACGCCTTGCTGGCCAAGGGCTACTCCGTAAGAATTCTCGATGACATGTCCACAGGCAAGCGCAGCAATCTGCCAATGGACAACTCGCGTCTCGAACTGATTGAAGGTGATGTGGCTGATGCCGCACTGGTGACCAAGGCCATGGCCGGTTGCAGTGCCGTGGTTCATCTGGCCGCGGTCGCTTCGGTACAGGCGTCGGTGGACGATCCGGTACGCACGCATCAAAGCAACTTCATCGGCACCCTGAACGTGTGCGAAGCCATGCGCGAAACGGGCATCAAGCGTGTTGTATTCGCGTCCAGTGCTGCGGTGTACGGCAATAATGGCGAAGGTGAATCGATCGTCGAAGACACGCCAAAAGCGCCGTTGACGCCTTACGCAGCCGACAAGCTGTCCAGCGAGTACTACCTGGATTTCTACCGCCGCCAACACGGCCTGGAACCGGTCATTTTTCGCTTCTTCAATATCTTTGGCCCACGCCAGGATCCATCCTCGCCGTACTCCGGCGTGATCAGCATTTTCAGCGAGCGTGCTGAAAAGGGCCTGCCCATCACCATTTTTGGCGATGGCGAGCAAACACGTGACTTCGTGTACGTGGGTGATCTGGTCAAGATTCTGGTGCAGGCCGTGGAAGCCACAACGGCTGAAGAGGGCGCGATCAACGTTGGCTTGAACAAGGCCACAACGCTCAATCAGATGCTTGCAGCCCTGAGCGAAGTCGTTGGAGAGTTACCACCTATCAGCCACGGTCCGGCCCGCTCTGGCGATATCCGTCATTCCCGTGCCGATAACACCCGTCTGTTGCAGCGCTTCACGCTGGGCGAAACCACACCGATGAGTGTCGGGCTGGCGCGCCTGCTGGGCCGCTAAGGGTTTTTGCCCACAAAAAAAGGCGCCTTTCGGGCGCCTTTTTTATGGGTGGCTGGCTTAGAACTTGTAGCCCAGACCTACCATGTAAACCCACGGGTCTACATCAACGTTGACCTTGGCGCGTGTGCCCGGTGCAACGCCGTTGTTTTCTACGGTCGCGCGGGTATCGATATCGATATAGCGCGCCTGGGCGTTGATCATGATGTTGTCGGTCAGCATGTAGTCAGCACCCAGCTGCCATGCCATGCCCCAGGAGTTTTTCGCCTTGAAGTTGTCGAAACCTGCGGCGCTGGCGCTGCTGCCGACGTGCTCGTCGTAGATCCAGGTGTAGTTGATACCGGCACCGACGTAAGGCTGGAACACCGACTTGGAATCCAGTGGGTAGTAAACAACGCTCAGGGTCGGCGGCAAGTGCTTGAGGCTGCCCAGCTTACCGTTGGCCGCATCCAGGCCGGTGCCCTTGAGTTTGACGTCATGTTCAAACGGCGTTGCCGCCAGCAGTTCAATACCCACATGATCGGTAATCATGTAAGCAAAGTTGAGACCCAGTTGCGTGTCGCTGCTCATGGTCGCCTTGCCGCCCAGATCGGTGCCTGCCAATGGGCCCTGATCAACCTTGACGCTGGAGCTGTCGGCTTTCGGGTTTACGGTGATGGCACCAGCACGCAGGATGATGTCGCCTTCGGTGTGTGCGTGGGCAAGAGGGGCGACGACAGCGAGCGCAAGGGCGGCTGCGCTGAGCAAAGACTTGTGCATGGGAGCTCCATTGGGATATTTAAAATTTATATAACCAATGGTAATGAGCCCGCAGCTCCGTTCAGTTGACCCAGCTCAATGAAAAGATGAAGTTGTGAAAAATTCGTTAGTTGCCACGAGTACCCGGCACTTTTGATTTACTCCGGCAACTCGTAGACCACGATTTTCTGCGCATCCATCTGATAGCCCGCATCGGCCAGTTCGCTGGTGCTGGCCTTGACCTGCATCGCGCCTACGATCCAGTACGGCTGGTACAGCTCCTCGAGTTTGACGCCCTCTTTGCTGGTTACATGCACGATCTGGTTGGATGGTGGTGGTGGTACGTGGATACAGGCGCCGAAGTAGGGCACCAGTAAGAAGTCGGTGGTACGGCCGTCTTCGCTGACTTCAAGGGGCACGATATAGCCCGGCAGGCGGATCAGTTGGCCGTCCAGCGCCGGGACCACCGGCGCATTGGGCAAGTCCTGTCTGGCTGCCGGTGCGGTCTCCATGTCACCCATTTGAGACAAGTCGTGCAAGGGCGTCATGTCCGGGGCTTCAGGCGGCGCATCCGCCGGGATCATCTCTGACCATGTCAGCTCTTTTGGCTCGGCCGCCCACAGCGGTGTGGCCACCAGCAGTAACAGCGCCAGTACTGCGCGTGACAGTGCAGACCTTTTCATAAACATAAGCTCATAAACGAATGGACAGGCCATCGGCCAGCGATTGTCGGTAGGCGCGCCATGCGGGCACGCAGCCCATCAGCAGGGCCGCCGCCAGAATACCGCCCAGCAGCGTCCATTCATATTCACTTGGCCATGCCAGTGGCAAATACAGCCCGTAATTGGATTGCACGTAGCCTTGTGCAATGGCAATGCACACATACAGCAAACCAACGCCAGCAATTACTCCGGCCAATGCCAGCGCGAGCGCTTCGAAGATCAGCAGGGTTGCGATGTGCCAGGGCCGTGCGCCCACGGAGCGCAGAATCGCCATCTCGCGCCGACGCTCATTGAGGCTGGTCAAAATCGCCGTGAGCATGCCGATCAACCCGGTCAACACCACGAACAGCGAAACCACAAACAGCGCCTTTTCAGCGGTGCTCATCAGGCTCCAGAGTTCTTGCAGGGCCACGCCCGGCAAAATGGCCATCATGGGCTCGCCGCGAAACTCATTGATTTCACGTTGCAGGGCAAAGGTTGAAATCTTGCTGTTCAGGCCCAGCATGAAAGCGGTGATGGCCTGTGGCGTGAGGTCCATATTGCGTGCCTGGTCCGCGCTGACACGTCCGCTACCCTGGGCGGGCACCCCGTTATGCCAGTCGATGTGAATCGCTTCCATGCCGCCAAGACTGATATGCAGTGTGCGGTCAACCGGGGTGCCGGTGCGCTTGAGAATACCGACCACGGTGAACGGTTTGTCGTCATGCTTGACCAGGCTGATTGCTGCCACGCCATGGGCCAGCACCAGCTTGTCCCCCAGTTTGTAGTGCAGGGCCTCGGCGACTTCGGCGCCCAGTACCACCTCGAACGGGTCGGTTGCAAAGGCGCGGCCACTGTCCAGTTTCAAGTTTTGCTTGTGGCCGTACTGGTAGTGCTCAAAGTAGTTCTCGTTGGTGCCCATCACCCGATAACCACGATGAGAATCCCCCAAGGACATGGGAATTGCCCATTTCACTTTCGGGTTGTTGGCGAAGTGCTCAAAGCTGTCCCAACGAATATTGTTGGTGGCATTGCCGATGCGAAACACCGAATACAACAGCAGGTTGACCGAGCCCGAGCGGGCGCCAACGATCAGGTCTGTGCCGCTGATGGTGCTTGCAAAACTGGCCCGGGCTTCGGTGCGCACCCGCTCGACTGCCAGCAGCAGGCACACCGAAAGGGCAATGGCGAAGGCAGTCAGCAGTGCGGTAAAGCGACGGTTAGCCAGACTGGCCAGCGCTAGACGAAACAGATACATCTCAGACCTCTACCTTTGTTGCAGCACGATTGAGTTCCGACAACGACAGGTTGCGGTCGAACAGGGGGGCCAGGCTTTGATCGTGACTGACAAACAGCAGGCTGGCGCCAGCCTCGCGGCACTCGGTAAACAGCAACTGGATAAAGGCTTCACGAGCGTCGGCATCCAGCGCGGAAGTGGGTTCGTCGGCAATCACCAGTTCGGGCTGTCCGATCAATGCGCGGGCGGCGGCGACACGCTGCTGCTGGCCAATCGATAGTGAATCTGCGCGTCGCTCCAGCAGCGCCGGGTCTTTGAGGCCCAAATGTGCGAGCAGGGTTTGAGCGGCGTTATCCACACTGCCATGACGCTGCACGGCACGGCTGGCGCGTAGTTTGGAAAAGTGGCAAGGCAGTTCAACGTTCTCGCGAACCGATAAAAACGGCAGCAGATTGAACTGCTGGAAGATATAGCCCGTGTGATCAACCCGAAAACGATCGCGCGCCCCCGAGCCTAGTTCGCTCAGTTCCTGGCCCAGCAAGCGGATCGTGCCCCGGTTGGCTTTTTGCACCCCGCCCAGCAAGCCCAGCAGAGTGGTTTTACCGCTACCGCTGGGGCCTTTGAGAAACAGGGTTTCACCGGGTTCCAGGCGAAACGCCGGGATATCCAGCAGCACGGGGTGTCCCGGCCAGTTGAAACTCAGGTCGCTCAATTCGATAAGTGCTTGGGTCATGGGGGGAGGAAATCGCCTGTGTCATCGGGGGGTGTTTTTTGTGGGAGCGGGCTTGCTCGCGATTCATACGCTGCGGGCTTTCAGTGAAAGCACCGTGACGCCATCGCGAGCAAGCCCGCGCCCACAGAGGGGCGGGTATTTAAAACTTCAGCGTAGGTGCCTTGGCCGTCACTTCCACCGCTTGCTGACCGCTTGGGCCGATCAGTTGTACCTTGAATTTATGAGTGCCGGGGAATGTCTTGAAAAACTGGGTCAGGTCCAGGGCTTTCAGAGCATCCGGTTTGCTGCACGTAAACGCGTAATGGGCTTCGATATCGCTATGGTGGTGCTCGCCCTTGGCTGCGCCTTCTTCAGGAGCCGGGTCGAACAGCGGACTCTTGAGTTCCTGATCGTCAGCTATGCAGCCAGCTGCCTTCGGGATGCTGAACAGTACCAGCGGGTCTTCCAGTTGTTTACGGGCCAAACTGACCTTGGCTTTATCATCTTGGGTCGTGGCCACGTGTTCAAAGCCCACCAGATTCATTGACGGACCGTCGAGGTCCAGCTCCAGTGTCTGGCCGTCCAGCGCCACATTCAAGCTTCCCACGCCATGCTCATGGGGCGCCAGGCTGCCGTGTTCATGGTCGTGATCGTGATCGTCGGCGGCGTGAGCCATCGCCAGCGGCAACAAGGCAAACGGCAAAGCAAGAAGCAAACGGCGCATGGGAGCACTCCAGCAAGAAATATGAATGTTTTGTTATGTGATCTTATAACAAGTGTTGCGAGAGTTTGCCCGTGTGCTTGGCGTTACGCAAGACGCATGGGAGCATGGCTTCATGAAATTTCAGGAGCACAACGATGGTGCGCATTCGCGGAACGATAGGTGACTGGCCGGTCGATTTGACGGTGGAGCTGGATGATAGCGATTGGGCGAAGCTGGGTGCGCAGTTGCCCGTGGGTGATGCGCCGGCCACTGCGCCACCTGCCAAGCCGGCGAGTCAGGACGATGCTGTATGGGAAACGACCAAAGACTTGCTGCGCAAGGCTGGCCAGATGACCGGGCCTGAACTGCTGGGCCAGCTTGAAGCGCTGACCGGCAGTACGGGCGCAGGCAAGCGCTTGTTGGTGCGCCTGCGTCATTGTGCCGAGGTCAAGGTGATCAGCGGTGCAGACTCACCGATCTATAGCTGGGTTGTGTAGAACAGTTGTCACCCAGCTTGGTGGGAGCGGGCTTGCTCGCGATTCAGGCGCTGAGGTTTTACAGTTGAACGGCAGTGACACCATCGCGAACAAGCCCGCTCCCACGATCAGGTTCAGTACAGCGCAGCAAACAGTTTGCGGCGGTACGTGGTGACCAGCGGGTGGTCGTTGCCCAGCAGGTCGAACACTTGCAGCAACGTCTTGTGGGTGATGCCTTCGTTATAGCTGCGGTTGCGGGTAAACAACTTCAGCAAGCCGTCCAGAGCCCCTTCATATTGCTGGCGCGACAATTGCTGAATCGCCAGTTGGTACGCCGCTTCATCGTCCTGCGGGTTTTGCGCCACGCGGGTTTTCAAATCGGCAACATCCGGCAAGTCTGCCGCCTGACGCAAAAACGTCAGCTGAGCCTTGGCTCCTGCCAGCTCGGCTTTGTGCTCGTCGCTTTTGACGGCATCCAGCACGGCCTGCGCTTCAGTCAACTCACCGCGCTCGGCCAGGCAACGGCCGTACAGGATCAGTGCCTTGGCGTTGCTGTTGTCTTCGGTCAGGATACTTTTGAGCAGGGCTTCGGCATCGGCAAAACGGCTTTCGGCAAATAGCGCCTGGGCCTGTACCAGCGGGTCTTCTACCTCAGGTTCAGGCATGACCACGTGGGGGGCGAGCATGGCGCGGATCGCCGATTCAGGCTGTGCTTCCTGGAACCCGTCGACCACCTTGCCGTCCTTGAACAGCACGACCGTGGGTAAAGTCTGAATGCCGATACGGCCCACAATGTCCTGCTCAACATCGCAATTGACCTTGGCCAGCAGCAACTCGCCCTGATAGTCCTCGGCGATTTGCTCCAGGATCGGCAGCATCACCTTGCAGGGCGCGCACCACTCGGCCCAGAAATCCACCAGCACGGGCTGCTCGAAAGACGCCTGTACAACCAGTTTGTCGAAGTCAGCGGAGGTTACGTCGAAGCTGAAAGAGGGCGTAGGCTGATTCATTATGTGTCTCGAAGCAGGTAAATGAGGGCAACTATAAAGGCTGGACGCGAGCGCTGAAAGGCGTTGGTTCGCGTTGCGCGTGATACAGGCTGACGTTGCGAAATTCGTGGGGTTCGGCCAGATCGGGCAAGGTCAGTGCCTTGAGCATTTCCAACTGCCGATACAGCGGATGCCTGAAGTCACGCACCCGGGAATCAGCGACCAGCGCCTGTTGGCCGCGGGCGAGAAAGTGATCCAGCAGCGGCAGGTTTTCGCGGTCATACAGCACGTCAGCCACCAGGATCAGGTCAAACCGGTCGGCCTCGGCAAAAAAGTCCCTGGAATAGCCGAGCTGCACATCATTGAGTTGCGCATTTGCCCGGCATGCTGCCAGCGCCAGCGGGTCAAGGTCGCAGGCCACGACTTCCAGCGCCCCGGCCCGGGCAGCAGCAATCCCCGCTACGCCGGAGCCAGCACCAAAATCCAGTACGCGCTTGCCTTTGACCCAGTGCGGCCGATCGGCCAGAAAGCGCGCCAACGCCAACCCGCTGGCCCAGCAAAACGCCCAATAGGGCGGCTCGTAGAGAATGCGCCGGGTTTCGTCAGGGGTGAAGGCGCGATCCATATTGTGCGCATTGATCAACCAGAGCTTGAGCGCGGTGTCGGGCAAGTCGGTGATGACCAGTTGCGCATCACCCAATAACTCGCCTAGCGACTGCTGCAGGTCTAGCGGTGTGTTCATGGCGCTTTGACGAGTGCCAGGGTCCCCAGCGCCTGCGTAGTGGGCTGGCTGATAATCCGTGAAGGCAGGTGCAGGATCAGTTGCCCGGACTGGCTGGCGCGTCCGCGCAGTTCGACCCGTGCACCGGCCGGGAAGGCCTCGGGGTTGAATCGCAGCTTGAATGGCAGGGCCTGGTTGTTGCCGATGATTTTGCTGCTGGCCATCAGTCCTTGGGGTCGTCCGCGGTCGTCGACGATCAGTATGGCCAGCTCAACCTCGGCGCCTGCCGGCACGCCAGTCAGTACGCCACTCAACTCGCGCTGATACGCCGGTAGCGGGCCAAGGTCAGCCGGGGCGTCGGTTTTTGGCTGCGTCAGCACTTGGGGCTGTGCCGATTTGGGTGGCTCACTGCTACAGGCCACCAGCAAACTGGCAAGGCACAGCAAAACAAGCGTTCGTAGCGGCATACACGGCTCCAGCAGCAGGTCAGTCGATGTAACAGATGGTGTAAAACATAGTAGCCCGTCTGTATACCGTAAAGCCTATGGCTTGTCTTGCCAGTGGGATGCGCTAACATGGCGCTCCCCATTTTTGTTGGCTGCCACCATGCACTGTCCCTTCTGCGGTGCCAACGACACTAAAGTCATCGACTCGCGTCTGGTCGCCGAGGGCGACCAGGTGCGTCGCCGGCGCGAATGCCTGGCCTGTGGTGAGCGTTTCACCACCTTTGAAACAGCCGAGTTGGTGTTACCCCGTCTGATCAAGCAAGACGGCAGTCGTCAGCCCTTCGACGAAGATAAGCTGCGCGCCGGCATGCAGCGGGCGCTGGAAAAGCGCCCGGTGAGTGTCGAGCGCCTTGAAGCCGCCCTTGCCCGAATCAAGCACAAGCTACGCGCCACCGGCGAACGTGAAGTCAAATCGCTGGTTGTTGGTGAACTGGTCATGGGCGAGCTGCAAAAGCTCGACGAAGTGGCCTATATCCGCTTTGCCTCGGTCTATCGACGCTTCCAGGACTTGAACGAGTTCCGCGAAGAGATCGACCGACTTGCCCGTGAGCCTTCCAAAGAATGACCCAGTCCCCTGAACAATCGATTTTAGACATCCATTACATGGCCCGCGCCATCGAGTTGGCGCGCAACGGTTTGTACACCACCCATCCCAACCCGCGTGTCGGTTGCGTGATCGTGCGTGACGGGCAGATCGTTGGCGAAGGCTGGCATGTGCGCACCGGCGAGCCCCATGCCGAAGTCCACGCCCTGCGCGCAGCGGGCGAGCTGGCCCGTGGCGCCACGGCCTATGTCACCCTTGAGCCGTGCAGCCATCACGGCCACACCCCGCCGTGCGCCGAAGGCCTGATCACGGCTGGCGTGGCGCGTGTGGTTGCGGCCATGCAGGACCCCAATCCGGAAGTCGCCGGGCGCGGCCTCAAGCGTCTGGCCGACGCCGGGATTGAAGTGCTCAGCGGTGTGCTGGAAGCCGATGCCCGGGCGCTGAACCCGGGCTTCCTGAAGCGCATGGAACATGGCCTGCCGTTTGTGCGGGTCAAGCTGGCGATGAGCCTTGATGGTCGCACCGCGATGGCCAATGGCGAAAGCCAGTGGATCACCGGTCCCGAGGCGCGCTCTGCGGTACAGCGTCTGCGGGCCCAGGCCAGCGTCGTACTGACCGGTGCCGACACGGTTCTGGCCGACGGCGCGCGTCTGACCGTGCGTGGCCCCGAGCTGGGTCTGAGCCCTGAGCTGACGGCATTGGCGCTCAGCCGGCCGCCGCTGCGGGTACTGATCGACGGGCGTTTGCGGGTGCCGCTGGATGCGCCGTTTTTCAAGGCTGGCCCGGCGCTGGTCGCCACCTGCGTGCCGCCTGCCGAACAGTACCGCACGGGGCCCGAATGCCTGGTGATCCACGGTGCCAACGGCCAGGTTGATCTGCGCAAATTGCTGGTTGCGCTGGCGGCACGCGGCGTCAACGAAGTGCTGGTCGAGGCCGGACCGCGCCTGGCCGGGGCATTTGCCGATCAAGGCCTGGTCGATGAGTACCAGATCTTCGTCGCGGCCAAGTTCTTGGGCTCCACAGCCCGGCCACTGCTTGAGCTGCCGTTGACCCACATGAGCGAAGCACCATTGCTCAAAATCACTGAAATGCGCGCGGTGGGCGATGACTGGCGAGTCACCGCCATTCCCGTGCCGCCAGCGAGCGTATAATTCTCAGTCTTCGTTTTACGCAGGCTTTGTTCTCAAGGGGAACGCCATGTTTACCGGCATCATCGAATCCATCGGCAGCATCCGTGCATTGACCCCCAAGGGCGGTGATGTGCGAGTTTCCATCGACACCGGCAAGCTCGACCTGAGCGATGTCAAACTCGGCGACAGCATCGCGATCAATGGCGTGTGCCTGACCGCCGTTGAACTGCCGGGCAACGGCTTTGCGGCTGACGTCAGCCGCGAAACCCTGGACTGCACCGCGTTCAACGACCTGAAAAGCGGCAGCCGGGTCAACCTGGAAAAAGCCCTGACGCCGACCACGCGCCTGGGTGGTCATCTGGTGAGCGGTCACGTTGATGGCGTGGGTGAAGTGATCTCCCGTGAAGAGAACGCCCGTGCCATCGAGTTTCGTATCCGTGCGCCCAAGGAACTGGCCAAGTACATCGCCCACAAAGGCTCGATCACGGTCGACGGCACCAGCCTGACCGTGAACTCGGTCAATGGCGCCGAGTTCTCCCTGACCATCATTCCGCACACCCTGAGCGAAACCATCATGGACGACTACCGTCCGGGTCGCCGGGTCAACCTCGAAGTCGATTTGCTGGCGCGTTACCTTGAGCGTCTGCTGCTGGGCGACAAAGCCGCCGAGCCGACCTCGGGTGGCATCAGCGAAAGTTTTCTGGCCGCCAACGGCTACCTCAAATCCTGACTTAAGGGGGTGCCGCGTGGCGCTCAACAGCATCGAAGAACTGGTTGAAGACATCCGCCAAGGCAAGATGGTCATCCTCATGGATGACGAAGACCGCGAGAACGAAGGCGACCTGATCATGGCCGCCGAGTGCTGCAAGGCCGAGCACATCAACTTCATGGCGCGCTTCGCCCGTGGGCTGATCTGCATGCCGATGAGCCGCGAGCGCTGCGAACTGCTCAAGCTGCCATTGATGGCGCCGCGCAATGGCTCCGGCTTTGGCACCAAGTTCACCGTATCGATCGAAGCGGCTACCGGTGTGACCACCGGCATTTCCGCCGCTGACCGCGCGCGCACCGTGCAAGCGGCTGCGGCCAAGGACGCCAAGGCCGAAGACATCGTCAGCCCTGGCCACATCTTCCCGCTGATGGCCCAGGCGGGCGGCACCCTGGCCCGCGCCGGTCACACCGAGGCGGCCTGCGACCTGGCGCGCATGGCCGGTTTCGAGCCAAGCGGCGTGATCTGCGAAGTGATGAACGATGACGGCACCATGGCTCGTCGTCCGGAACTGGAGACCTTTGCGGCCGAGCACGGCATCAAGATCGGCACCATTGCCGACCTGATTCACTACCGGATGATCCATGAACGTACCGTTCAGCGGATTGCCGAGCAGCCACTGGACAGCGAACTGGGCCAATTCAATTTGGTGACCTATCGTGATTCAGTCGAAGGCGATGTGCACATGGCCCTGACCCTGGGCAAGATTTGCGCCGAAGAACCGACCCTGGTTCGGGTACATAACATGGACCCGCTGCGTGACCTGCTGATGGTCAAACAGCCGGGCCGCTGGAGCTTGCGCGCCGCCATGACCGCGGTAGCAGAGGCGGGCAGCGGTGTGGTGCTGTTGTTGGGGCATCCGCTGGACGGCGACGTATTGCTGGCCAATATCCGCGAAACCGCGGACCACGCGCCGGTGAAAAAACAGACCACCTACAGCATCGTCGGTGCCGGTTCGCAGATCCTTCGTGACCTGGGCGTGCGCAAAATGCGCCTCATGAGTTCACCAATGAAGTTCAATGCCATATCCGGTTTCGATCTGGAAGTTGTAGAATACGTGCCCTCCGAATAAAGACCGGTCGTGTCCTGTCCGAAATTCGTGGCCCAATATCCTTAAAGAACGCACGCGAGTGCGTTCTGGCTCTTTAATACGAGACATACCGAATGACCCTGAAGACCATCGAAGGTACCTTCATCGCCCCCAAAGGGCGCTACGCTCTGGTAGTTGGCCGTTTCAACAGCTTTGTTGTCGAAAGCCTGGTGAGTGGTGCCGTTGATGCCCTGGTTCGCCACGGTGTGAACGAAAGCGACATCACCATCATTCGTGCGCCGGGTGCGTTCGAAATCCCGCTGGTTGCGCAAAAAGTTGCCCAGCGCAACGAGTTCGCCGCCATCATCGCCCTGGGCGCCGTGATTCGTGGCGGTACTCCGCACTTCGAATACGTTGCTGGCGAATGCACCAAGGGCTTGTCCCAGGTGTCCATGCAGTTCGGCGTACCGGTAGCATTCGGTGTACTGACTGTTGATTCGATCGAGCAAGCCATCGAGCGTTCCGGCACCAAAGCCGGCAACAAAGGCGCTGAAGCTGCCTTGTCCGCCCTTGAAATGGTCAGCCTGTTGGCACAGTTGGAGGCCAAGTGATTTCCGACGAAAGCGATCGTTTCAACCCGCGCGATCCAAAACCTGCGGACGCTGGCAAACCCTCCAAGAGCGCCAAGCGCCGTGAAGCGCGTCAACTCGCGACTCAGGCCCTGTATCAATGGCACATGGCCAAGCAGTCGTTGAACGAGATCGAAGCGCAGTTTCGCGTCGATAACGACTTCACCGACGTTGACGCCGCTTACTTCCGTGAAATCCTGCACGGCGTACCTGCGCACAAAGGCGAGATCGATGCTGCGCTGATTCCGTGCCTGGACATCACCATCGAAGAACTCGACCCGGTTGAGCTGTCTGTTCTGCGCCTGTCCACCTGGGAGCTGATCAAGCGTGTCGACGTGCCTTACCGCGTTGTGATCAACGAAGGTATCGAGCTGGCTAAAGTGTTCGGTTCCACCGACGGCCACAAGTTCGTCAACGGTGTGCTCGACAAACTGGCGCCACGCTTGCGTGAAGCTGAAGTAAAGGCTTACAAGCGCTAAACGGCGCTGTCGGCCATGGGCGAGTTTGAGCTGATCCGCAACTTCTTCGCTGCCGCGCCCTGTGCGCAGCGCGGCGAGGGTGTTGCCCTGGGGATTGGCGACGACTGCGCCCTGCTGGATGTTCCCTTCGGGGAACAGCTGGCAATTTCCACCGACACCCTGGTAGCCGGGGTGCACTTCGCAGATCCTTGCGACCCTTTCTTGCTCGGTCAGCGTTCGCTGGCGGTGGCGGCCAGTGATTTGGCGGCCATGGGCGCAACACCCCTTGCTTTTACCCTTGCCCTGACCTTGCCGGCGGTTGAAGCCGATTGGTTGGAGGCGTATGCCCGCGGTTTAAACCTGATGGCCCAAGCCTGTGGCCTGCGCCTGATTGGCGGCGACACCACGCGCGGCCCGTTATGCCTGACGCTCACGGTGTTCGGCCGGGTACCCAGCGGCCAGGCCCTGACCCGCAGCGGTGCCCGACCCGGCGACCTGTTGTGTGTGGGCGGTGAGCTGGGCAATGGGGCTGGCGCGTTGCCGCTGGTGTTGGGGCAGCGTACCGCCGAGCCGATCATCAGCGAGCCGTTGCTGGCCCATTACTGGTCGCCGCAGCCGCAGCTGGCACTGGGTCAGGCATTGCGCGGCAAAGCCACTTCGGCATTGGACATCTCCGATGGCCTGCTCGCCGACTGTGGCCATATTGCCTTGGCGTCACAGGCGGGTCTGGTGATTGAGCTGGACCGGGTGCCCGTGTCATTGGCGCTGGAAGAGTTCCTGGGCGATAGCGGTGCGCAGCAAGCGGCGTTGAGCGGGGGTGACGATTATGTTCTGGCGTTCACCTTGCCCGCGCTTGAACTGCCGACGTTGCTGGCCGATGGCTGGCCGATCCATGTGATTGGCCGCGTGGTCGAAGGGCAGGGCGTGACTCTGCTGGATACGGATGGCTCAGACATCACCCCTGCAGTGCGCGGATATCAACATTTTCACGCTTGACCCTGTGGGAGCGGGCTTGCTCGCGATGACATCGCCACGTTCAGCCTGATACACCCCATCGTCTGTTTCGCGAGCAAGCCCGCTCCCACAGGTAATGTGTGTGCCACAAGTCATCAAACTTTTAGATATTTATCCTCGGTAATTCAGCCTAAGCGTCTGTTGGAACCTCCTGTTACAATGCCGCCTCTGCGAATTTCCAGTCCTCAAACTGATCAGGAGCACACGGTGCCCGTCGTTTTCGTTGCCGCTTGCAAGTTGCCTACCCCCTTTGCCGAATTCACCATGCATGGCTTCCTTGAGAAAACCACGGGCCGTGAACACGTTGTGCTCAGTTTGGGCGACGTGGCCGATGGTGCTCCGGTGTTGGGGCGGGTTCATTCTGAATGCCTGACGGGTGATGCCCTGTTCAGCCAGCGCTGTGACTGCGGTTCTCAGCTCGAAGCGGCCTTGCAGGCCATTGCCCGCGAAGGGCGTGGAGTGCTGTTGTACCTGCGCCAGGAAGGCCGTGGCATTGGTTTGTTGAATAAAATCCGTGCCTACGAGCTGCAAGATGGAGGCGCCGATACCGTTGAAGCCAACGAGCGTCTTGGCTTTGCTGCCGACCAGCGCGATTACGCCATCTGCCTGCCGATGCTTGAGCATGTAGGCGTGCAGTCGTTGCGTTTGATGACCAACAATCCGCGCAAGGTCAAAGCCTTGACCGATATGGGTATCACCGTGGCAGAGCGTGTTCCGCTGCACACGGGGCACAACCCGCACAACAAACTGTACCTGGCGACCAAGGCCAACAAGCTCGGTCACATGATGGGCAACCAGCATCAAAACGAGGCTGACCCGGCGTGACCCGCGGTCAGCGCCGTCGGCGCCTGAGCTTCAGCTGGTGGCAACAGTTGATACTGACCCTGCTCCCGCTGGTGCTGGCCAACTGGTTTTTTGGCGACTCCGAGCCGCTGTTGCCTGATCTGACGATGCCGTTCTTTATTGTTGGCGTGGCATCCATGTTCGCGACCCTGCGCACGTTCGGGCCTTACAAACATGGCCTGATCAACCTGCAAAAAGCCCTCGACACCCCGCAAGAACCGGCGGCCTGGGATGAGCTGGCCCGTGTGCGTCATCGTGCCTTGCTGGCAGCGGGTTTGCCCACCTGGATCGCCGCCCTGGCAGTGTTTGTCGGGCTTGAAGGTGTGCCCCTGTTGCTGCTGGCCTTGTCGACGCTGGTCCTGTTTTACCTTTACCGCATTCCCCGCCAGGTCGGCTGATGCGCGTCTGGCTGGCGGCTCTGCTGCTGAGCGCCAGCATGCCTTCTCTGGCCACCCTCCGTGTGGTCAGCCTTTCACCTTCCTTGTCTGAAATGGTTGTCGAACTGGGCGCTGCCGATGTACTGGTGGGGCGTCTGGATGCGGGCGAGCCATTACCGGAGCTGGTCAGCGTGCCCTCGGTGGGCCGCTACGGGCAATTGGACATGGAGCGCCTGCTCAGCCTTCAACCCGACCTGCTGTTGCTCTGGCCGGGCAGTGTGGGCATCGCACAGCGCGAACAGCTGCGTAACCTGAAGATCCCGACCTACATTGCTGAGCCCGTCAGCCTCGAACAACTGGCGGATCAGGTTGAAGCCCTGGCCGCTGCCCTCGGGCGTCCGGCACGGGGGCACCAGTTGGCTGGCCAGTTGCGTCAGCGTCTTGCCGGGTTACGGGCGCAGTATCAGAGCGACAAGCCGGTGCGAGTGTTCTATCAGGTATGGGATCAGCCTCTGTACACCATCGGTGGCGGGCAAATCATCAGTGATGCGCTGGCCGTGTGCGGGGCGAAAAATGTATTTGACGACCTCAAGCTGCCTGCGCCGCAAGTCAGTATTGAGTCCGTTCTGCAGCGCAATCCCGAGGTGATCATTGCCAGCACCCAGGCGCAGCTGGATGCCTGGAAAGCCTGGCCGCAGATTGATGCGGTCAAGCATGGGCGTTTGCTGTTGTTGGCCGACAAAGGCCTGGAACGCCCAAGCGGGCAGATGCTGGAAGCGACGGCGAAACTGTGTGAACAACTGGCGTCACACTAACCACCCCCTGTGGGAGCGGGCTTGCTCGCGATAGCATCAACCCGCTCTGCCCGGCACACCGTGGCGCCTGAATCGCGAGCAAGCCCGCTCCCACAAAGTCAGAGCGTTGGGGTCCAGGTGATGGCCAGTTGCAAGCTACGCTGCTCTTCGCGATAGCCGTAGTAGTTGCCGTCATAGCTGTAGAGCGCGCGGGTGAAGCGCTTGTCCAGCAGGTTGTCGACCTTCACATCGAACCGCACTTCTGAACTGGCCTGCCAGTTGCCGCGCAGCCCCAGCACGCCATACCCGCCAATGGGTTGCTTGTTGTCTTCATCGTTGAAGCTGCGGCTCACCGCTTGCCAGCTGGCGCCGACACCCACCTTGTCGAATTGCCGATCCAGATCCAGGCTCAACGTCCGGCGTGCGCGACGGCCCAACGTGTGGCCGGTGTCTTTATCGCGAGGGTCGATGATCGCGATGCCCAGACTGCTCTGCCAGCCGAACCACTCCTGCTGCAAGGCATTTTCGAAACCAGTGATGTGTGCCGCGCCGATGTTCTGCTGGATGAAGTCGGCATCGGCCACAATCGCGTCACGAATCTCGGTACGGTACAGCGAGGTTTCCAGGCGGCTGGTTTCACTCAGCTGGCTGCGCCACTGCAGTTCGTAGCTCTTGGAATATTCCGGTTTGAGATTCGGGTTACCGAATTGTGGGTAGTACAAATCATTGAACGTAGGTGCGCGAAATCCTTCGCTGTAAGACAGCAGCACATCGTTGTCGGCGTTGAGCGGTACAGTCAGGCTGGCGCTCCAGGTGTTGTGGCTGCCGAATTGCTGGTTCTGGTCGTGACGCAGGCCCAGCTCGGTCGAAAAGTAATCACCGTGAAAGCGGTGCTGGATAAAGGCGGCGCGATTCCAGCGACTGTCTACGTCGAAAACGGTACTGCTGCGCACGCGGTCTTCATAGGTGTCTGCGCCCAGGATCAGGGTGTTTTGATCGTCCAGCGTCAGGTTGTTTTGCCAGTTCAGCGAGTCGCGATAGGTATTGAAGCTGTAGAGGTCCGGGCTGAGCTTGTCCCGAGTTTTTTCACGGTTCTCGCTGTGGCCCAGCTCCAGGCGTGAATTCCAGCGTTCGGCGAGTTGGGCGTCGATAAAACTGGCGACGCTGCTGATATCGAAGTCGCTGTAAAGTTGCTGGCCGCTGACTGTCATGGTGCTCGGGTCCCAGCGCCCGAACGAGTTGTCGAGTTCGGTCTTGCCGATGTTCTTCATCGCCGTCAATCCGACCTCAAGGTCTTCGCTCAGGTAGTGGCTCAGGTTCAGGCTGAGTGACTTGTTGCGATAAGCATCATGGTCGTTGTCGCTGGGGAAGGACTCGTGAGTACGGTTGATCCCCGCAGTCTGTTCGAGACTGGCGCTCAAGTTGTAGCGCGTTTGCGCATCACCGCCGGATATCCCGACGCTGTTGTCTGAGCTGCCATAGCTGCCCATCGCGCTGCGGACTCGAAGCTGCGGGGCCTGATTGGCGCCACGGCGAGTGAAAATCTGAATCACCCCGCCGATCGCATCACTACCGTAGATCACTGATCGCGATCCGCGCAGCACTTCCACGCGTTCGATCTGATCGATATTCAGGTACTGCAAGTTGCTGTCGGCCGAAGTGGCATTGGCCATGCGTTGGCCGTCCACCAGCACCAGGCTTTGTGCCGACTTGGTGCCGCGAATATAAATCCCCGGCAAACCGCCGCGCCCGCCGCTGCGCGCCACTTGAACACCCGGTACCCGGCCCAGCAGGTCGGTCAGGCTGGTGGGTTGCAGGCGGTCGATATCTTCACGGGTGAACACGCTGTTGGCGCTGCTGCTGTCGGAGCGCGCTTCAACCTGGCGATTGCCGGTAATCAGTGTTTGCGGGAGTTTGAGCGCGTCTTCGCGCTCAGCGGCGTTCGCCAGCAACGGGCTGCTGAGGATTAAAACCAGACGAAGGTGTTTCATGGGTGTTAAAAACTCCGTAGCCGCTGGCGAAGGAACGAGGCTGCGTTCGGCGGCGTAGCCGTCGTAAAATCAGCATGCGCGGTTTTTCAGTTACACCGCATGTTCTGATTTTACGATTGCTTCGCAATCGAACGCAGCCTTCGGCAGCTGCTACATGTGCGAGTACATTTTCAGCTTTTCTACAGCCCCAGCAATGCCATGCGCTGGCGCACCGAGGCTTCAATGCCTGGCGCATCCAGGCCGCACTCGGCCAGCATCTGGCTCGGTTTGGCGTGCTCAACGTAGATGTCCGGCAGGCCCAGGTGCAGGACTGACTTGAGCACGTTTTCACGGGCCAGGAACTCGCTGACACCCGCACCTGCGCCACCCATGATGGCGTTTTCTTCGATGGTCACCAGCAGCTCATGGCTAGCAGCCATTTCGCGTACCAGTGCTTCATCCATCGGTTTGACGAAGCGCATATCGACCACGGTGGCGTCGATTTTTTCTGCCACGAGCAAGGCTTCGGCCAGTTGCACGCCAAAAACCAGCATGGCGACCTTGGAGCCCTGGCGACGAATCACGCCTTTGCCGATTTCCAGCGGCTCGAGGTTTTTTTCGATGGGTGCGTTCGGGCCGGTCCCGCGCGGGTAGCGCACGGCCGCCGGGCCGTTGTACAGATGGCCGGTGGTGAGCATCTTGCGCAGTTCGTTCTCGTCGCTCGGGGTCATGATGACCATGCCCGGGATGCAACGCAGGAACGACAGGTCGAAGCTGCCTGCGTGGGTCGGGCCGTCTTCGCCCACCAGACCTGCACGGTCGATGGCGAACAGTACGTCCAGATTCTGTACGGCGACGTCATGCACCAACTGGTCGTAACCGCGCTGCAGGAATGTCGAATAAATAGCCACGACAGGCTTGGCGCCTTCGCAGGCCATGCCCGCAGCGAACGTCACAGCGTGCTGTTCGGCAATCGCCACGTCGAAATAACGCTTGGGGAAACGTTCGCTGAAAGCGATCAGGTCCGAGCCTTCTTTCATGGCCGGAGTGATGCCCATCAAGCGTTCATCGGCGGCGGCCATGTCACACAGCCACTCGCCAAAGACGGCCGAGTACTTCGGCCCGCTCGCCACTTTTGGCGCCGCTTTCGGGGCGTTCAGCGGCTCAAGCTTGGTGATGGCGTGATAGCCGATCGGGTCAGCTTCGGCGGGAGCAAACCCTTTGCCTTTCTTGGTAACGATATGCAGGAACTGCGGCCCTTTGAGGTCGCGCATATTGCGCAGCGTCGCGATCAGGGTCGGCAGGTCGTGGCCATCGATAGGGCCGATGTAGTTCCAGCCCAGCTCTTCAAACAGCGTGCCGGGTACCAACATGCCCTTGGCATATTCTTCGGTACGGCGAGCGATTTCCCACGCGCCAGGCAGACGCGAGAGCACCTTTTTGCTGCCTTCGCGCATGCTGGCGTAAGTGCGGCTCGACAGGATCTTGGCCAGGTAGTTGGACAACCCCCCCACATTGCGCGAAATCGACATGTCGTTGTCGTTGAGGATCACCAACATGTTGGCATCCACTTCCGGCGCGTGGTTCAGGGCTTCAAAGGCCATGCCGGCGGTCAGCGCGCCGTCACCGATCACGGCGATCGCCTTGCGGTCGCTGTTCTGCAGGCGGGCGGCAATGGCCATGCCCAGCGCTGCGCTGATCGAGGTGCTGGAGTGGCCAACGCCAAAGGTGTCGTACTCGCTCTCGGAGCGACGCGGGAAAGCGGCTACGCCGTCTTTCTGGCGCAAGGTCGCCATTTGCTCGCGACGGCCCGTGAGGATTTTGTGCGGATACGCCTGATGACCCACATCCCACACCAGTCGGTCGTCCGGGGTGTCGAACACGTAGTGCAACGCAATGGTCAGCTCAATGACACCCAGGCCGGCACCGAAATGCCCGCCCGTCTGGCCGACGGTATAGAGCAATTCCAGGCGCAACTCATCGGCCAGGGTTTCCAGCTCGGCTTCGGCCAGGCGGCGCAGGCCCGCAGGCGTGCCTGCCCGGTCGAGCAGGGGCGTAGTCGGACGGTTGCGGGGAATCTCTTGAAACGTCGTTGGCATCAGGCGAATCGTTATAGGTATAAGAAGAGGCGGCAGTTTACCTTAAGGAACGTAAGCTGCCCACGCAGTCTGGCACTCGTTAGTAAGACCTTGGCATTAGAGCTGTCAGAAATAATTACCGAGTGTGACGATTAATGGCGGCGCTCAACGATATATCGCGCCAGTTCACGCAGCGGTTCGGCGCCTGCATCAAAATGCCGCAGGGCGTTGAGTGCCTGGTCGCGCAGATCCAGTGCATAGCCTTTGGCCTGCTCCAGACCCATCAGCGCCGGGTAGGTCGGTTTGTCACGTGCGATATCGGCGCCTTGGCGTTTGCCCAACGTCGCGGTATCGCTTTCAACATCCAGAATGTCGTCCTGAACCTGAAACGCCAGGCCAATGGCCCGCGAGTAGATGTTCAGTGCCTGCAGATTTTCGGCAGTCGCGTTGCTGCTGGCCAGGGCGCCCAGTTGCACACTGGCTTCGATCAGGGCCCCGGTCTTGTGCCGATGCATGTTTTCCAGCGCCGCCTGATCGAGCTTCATGCCTACAGAACCCAGGTCAATGGCTTGGCCGCCGACCATGCCCGCCGGGCCTGCAGCCTGTGCGAGG
Organism: Pseudomonas sp. RL_5y_Pfl2_69; assembly: GCF_963970465.1. Lineage (NCBI taxonomy): Bacteria > Pseudomonadati > Pseudomonadota > Gammaproteobacteria > Pseudomonadales > Pseudomonadaceae > Pseudomonas > Pseudomonas sp. RL_5y_Pfl2_69. The sequence continues at coordinate 64,073 of NZ_CAXAOU010000010.1, forward strand.
GCAGTCACCATGCGCAAGCGCGTTTCGGCGTCCAGGGTGTTGAGTCGGGGGTCGAGCAGGGCGCTGAACGCAAGGCTTTGCAAACCGTCGCCAGCCAGAATGGCGCAGGCTTCGTCGAAGGCCTTGTGGGTGGTCGGCTGGCCGCGTCGCAGATCGTCATCATCCATTGCGGGCAAATCATCATGCACCAGCGAATAGGCGTGGATCAGTTCGACGGCACACGCCGCGCCATTGGCTTGCTCCGGGGCGCTGCCCAGGGCCTGGCAAGCGGCATAGGCCAGTAGCGGGCGAACGCGCTTGCCGCCATTCATGACGCTGTAGCGCATGGCCTCGTAAAGACGGGCCAGCTCAGGAGCCGGAGCATCAAGCAAACATTCAAGCGCCGCATTGACGCGGGCCTGGCTGCTGATCTGGTAAGCATCAATCATTCGGACTGTTCCGCATCAAAAGGCTCTTGTGCCAACTCACCATCACGCTCAAGCAGGATCTGGACTTTCTGCTCGGCCTGGGCCAATGCGCCCTGGCAGTCACGGGTCAGGCGGATGCCTTGTTCGAAGGCAGTCAGAGAGTCTTCCAGCGACAGCTCGCCATTTTCCAGACGCTCGACCAGTGTTTGCAGGTCAGAGAGCGACTGTTCGAAATCCGGTGAAGCTTTTTTGCGGGCCATGGCGGCATTCTCGGTAGGCGTTAAAACCGGCCGACACTAGCAGACAGCGGGTTTTGGGGCAAATCGGGGGCGGCTTGCCCCCGGTTCAATTTGACCGATAAAACCCGGAAAACCGGCATGGCGACCCATTAGTCGCGCATGTACCCACCGTCCACGTCCATGATTTCGCCGCTCACAAAACTGGCCGCATCCGACGCCAGGAAACACACTGCAGCGGCAATGTCCCGCGGTGTGCCGGCACGTCCCAGGGGCATGTCTGCCAGCACCCTGGCCCGTGCTTCAGGGCTCAGTGCACTGGTCATGTCGGTATCGGTCAAGGCCGGGGAAACGGCATTGGCGGTGATATTGAACGGCCCGGCTTCACGTGCCAGGCCTTTGGTCAGTGCAATCACGCCCCCTTTGGCGGCGGCGTAGCAGCTGTTGCCCAGCAGCCCGCCACCACGTTTTCCGGCGACAGAGGCTATGTTGATGATGCGTCCCGACCGCCGGGCCATCATGCCTGGCAATACCGCCTTGGCGCAGTAGAAAACACTGTTCAGGTCGATGGCCATGACCCGTTTCCACTCGGCTGCACTCACCTGCAGCAGGGGCAAGGTCGAGACGATCCCGGCATTGTTGACCAGGATATCGACGCTGCCCAAGACCCGTTCAACCTGGCTGACCATTGCCTCCACCTGCTGTTCGTCGGCCACGTCGACCCCCAGCCCGATGGCATGGATGCCCAGTTCGCCCAGTTGGGCAACGGCACGCTCGGCGGCGCTGTGGTCGAGGTCGCAGATCGCGACCCTTGCTCCGCATTGGCCAAGGGCGACGGCGATGGCATACCCGATCCCGCGGGCAGACCCGGTGACCAGTGCGTTACGGCCCTCCAGCGAAAGGCTGATCGGCGCAAAATTGGCGGGAGCATTCATTATTATTATCCTTTGGTCTGGGCGCATGTCGGCCTTCCCCCTTGATGGAGAATGGCCGGCTCCGGTTATGTCAGTCGGTTGAGTCAGTCGGTGAAAGCAGTCAGGAAGGGGCGTAGCGGCCCAGTGCCAACTGGTCTTTGAGCGGGGCAATGTTCAGCCGCCGAAGCACGCGATACAGCGAAGGTCGGCAGATGCCCAGCGCCCGCGCCGCAGCCGTCATGTTCCAGCGGCAGTCGACGAGTACGCCCAGTACATCTTCGCGCTCACCCAGTGGGGGCGCGGGGATTCTGCCCAGGCGAATCGGTGTGACGTTGTGCGGGTGTGCACGGGACGGTTGCGCAGGCTGCTCTCCCGTTTGTGCCAGAAAATCCGCAGGCAGATCACAGCGCTGGATGCGCGCGCCTTCCATGACGGCACAGGCATAGCGAATGACGGCCCGCATCTGGCGCAGGTTGCCAGGCCAGGCATGCCCGAGGAGCAAGGTCCAGACATCGTTGGCTATCATCTGGCGCGGATCGCAGCCGGGGATCTCGGTGGCGACCATTCGGCACACCAACTCAGCACGGTCAGTGCGATCGCGCAGCGGCGGCAATTGCACCACGCCCGTGGCAATGCGATAGAACAGGTCTTCGCGAAAGCTGCCGTTCTCCACCAGTTGCGTAAGGGACTGGTGGGTCGCACAGATCAGCGCGAAATTCACCGGCACACTGCGCTCGGCACCCAAGGGGGTGATCTCGCGTTCGGCGATCACGCGTAAAAGGCGGGTCTGCTGCTCGAATGGCATGTCCCCGATTTCATCGAGGAACAAGGTGCCGCCGTCTGCCTGCGCGACCTTGCCTTTTTTGCCCCCCGGCAGGGCGCCGGAAAACGCGCCACGGGAATAACCGAACAGCTCGCTTTCGATCAGGGTTTCGGGGATGGACGCGCAATTGAGGGCAACCATCGGCGCGGCATGGCGCCGGCTGTGTTCGTGCAGCGCACGGGCCAGCACTTCTTTACCCGTCCCTGTTTCGCCCTGGATGAGCACAGCAATGCCCCGCTCCATCAGGAGCAATGCGCGGCGAAAAGCCTGACGCACTTGCGGATCAGTATCGTGGGAAATGTCGCATTCAGGGTGGACAGCAGTTGTACGGTCTTGGGTAAACGAAGGTTGTTCGTATACGGAAGGCATCAGCGTCACCTTTTATTATTGTATAGCTTGTGACTATGTCGACTCGCCGCACTTGTGATACAGCCGTCGATATGGCGTTAAATGACAGTAACGAGGCGCACCGATATTTTCCAATCCATAATAAATCATCCATTGATACCTTTGAGAGCATCATGATCGAGCTCCGTCACTTGAACTATTTCCGCACGCTCGCCGAAACACTGCACTTTGGTCGCGCAGCAGAACGCCTGCATATTTCGCAGCCGCCACTGTCGCGGCAAATTGCCATGTTGGAGGAGGAACTCGGGGTAAAGCTCTTTGATCGATCGAGTCGACGGGTAGAGCTGACGGAGGCGGGCCAGCGCTTTTACCTGGATACCGCTACGGTGCTGGCTGCGTTCGAACAGGCCAAGCGCAACGCCCTGGCTGCGGCGCGGGGCGCTGCGGGGGAGCTGTCAGTGGGCTTCATGATGTCAACGGCCTACAGCGTTACCCCGGCGATTACCCGGCGCTACGCGGCGCAGTTTCCCCAGGTCAGCCTCAAACTCACCGAGACCTTGCCCCTGGACCTGGCCGAGGACATCAGCAGCGGCAACAAAGACGTTGCCATCATGTACCGCCCCCAGGACTGCTCCGGGCTCGAATCCGTGACCCTCTACCGGGAAGAAATGACCGTGGTGCTGCCGCCGGGTCATCGACTCCTCGAACAGGCCATCATCGACCCGAGCGAGCTTGCCGGGGAGACCTTCATCATCGTGCCTCGGCGGATTGCCCCGGCGCTGCACGACATGATCTACAGCTACTGCCTGCAGCACGGTGTTACCCCGAACATCGGACTGGAAATCAATATGCAGCAAACCATCGTCAACCTGGTGGGTGAAGGCCTGGGGATTGCGATCGTGCCGCGCTCGATGCGCAACATGCGCCTGACCACCACCACCTTCAAACCGTTGCGCGCTGCACCGGTGATTGAAGTGGTGGCGGTGTGGAAGGCCGACAATCACAACCCCTGCATCGAGACCTTCATCGAGAGCGCCCGACAATCCTGTGCGCTGGTGTCTTGTGAAGAGGTGGTGAGTTGAGCCGTGGTTGCTGACGGGCGCGCGCCTCGACCGGTCGCAACCCCCCCGTACACGGATCTGAAGTGACAGCTGTCTCCCTGAGTGTCTCCCGCCTGCGCTCAGGCGACAGTTGCCCCGGCAACCCTGATTCCCCTGCACCCCTTGCTGCATAAGGCCTGCGCCAACTTGGCCGGGCTTTGGCACCGCTCTTGCTATCGACCTTGCAAACACAATTAATGCAAGGAACACCTTATGCGATCGCCTGTTATTACTGGCTGGTATCACTCGCCATTCGGCAAGTTCGACCAACTCGACCCTGAACTCATGATGGCCGAGGCCGCGTTGGGCGCGCTGGCTCACGCTGATATCGCGCCGGAGCAGATCGACTCCGTTCACGTCGGCCATTTCAACGCAGGCTTTCTCTATCAGGATTTTCCATCTGCGCTGCTGGCCAATCACATTCCGCAATTGCGCTTCACGCCTTCAGTTCGCGTGGAAAACGCCTGCTCTACCGGCTCCGCTGCCATCCACTCGGCGCTGCAGGCCGTGCTCAGCGGCCAGAGCAAGCACGCCCTGGTGGTGGGCTTCGAAAAGATGAATACGTTGCCCACCGCCGAGGTCGGCAAGATCCTGCTCAAGTGCTGTTACGCCAAGGAAGAAGCCAACATTGAGGGCGGCTTTGCAGGCGTGTTCGGCAACATTGCACAGAGTTACTTCGACCGTTACGGCGACCAGTCCGATGCGCTGGCGATGATTGCCGCGAAGAATCATGCCAACGGTGTACTGAACCCGTACGCTCACATGCGCCGGGATTTCGGCTATGACTTCTGCCGTCATCCCTCCGAGAAAAACCCGTTTGTGGTCGGGCCACTGAAACGTACCGACTGCTCTCTGATCACCGATGGCTCGGCCGCGCTGGTGATCAGCCGCGAGGATCTGGTGGGCGGTCGCGGTCAAGCCGTGCGCTTCCGTTCTGCGGTGCAAGTCAACGACTACATGCCGCTGTCCAGGCGAGACCCGACGTTCTTCGAAGGGGCCGCCCGCGCCTGGCAGCAGGCCCTGCAAACAGCAGGTCTGAGCCTGGACGACCTGTCGCTGGTCGAGACCCACGACTGCTTCACGGTCGCTGAATTGATGGAATACGAAGCCATGGGCCTGGCCGAGCGCGGCCAGGGCGCGCGTGTCATCGCCGAAGGCATCAGCCGCAAGGACGGGCGCCTGCCGATCAACCCGTCTGGCGGCCTCAAGTCCAAGGGCCACCCGATCGGCGCCACCGGGGTGTCGATGCACGTCATGGCCGCCATGCAGCTCACGGGCCAGGCGGGGGACATGCAACTGCCCACGGCCGATCGCGCCGGGGTGTTCAACATGGGGGGCGCGGCGGTGACCAACTACGTGAGCATCCTGGAGACCGTGCAATGAAAGGTATCGACAACGTCATGAACCTGGGGGAAATACTCAACCAGATCGCACGTCGCTATCCCGATGCGCCCGGCTTTATCCGGGGTGGACGTGAATACACCTGGAAAGAAATTTCCATGCGGGTCGATAGCGTCGCCGCCGCGTTGCGCGACCGCGGTATCGGTAAGGGCGACAAACTGCTGGTGCATTCGCGCAATAACTTGCCGCTGTTCGAAAGTGCCTGGGTCGCGTTTCGTCTGGGCGCTGTGTGGGTCCCGACCAATGTGCGGATCACCCCGGTGGAGGCGGCTTACCTGGGCAGCTCCAGCGGCGCGGTGGCCATGCTTTACGACGAAGGTCTCGAACATTACGTCGACGCTGTGCGCGAAGCGTCGCCCAGCCTGCAGACGGTCATTGCCATCGGTCAGCCCCGCAGCGGTGAGCTGGGTTACGAGCAGTTGCTGGATGAGGGCCGCGCTTCGTATGCGGCTTTCCGTGCGGCCGAAGTGAGGTACCACGACCCGCTGTGGTTCTTCTACACCTCAGGCACCACCGGCCACCCCAAGGCCGGGGTGCTGACCCACGGCCAGATGGCTTTTGTCATTACCAACCACATCGCCGACCTGATGCCCGGCCTGAACCAGCACTCGCGTTCGCTGGTGCTCGCTCCGCTCTCCCACGGCGCCGGTATCCATGCGCTGGTCAATGTCGCCCGAGGGGCTGCCTGCGTCCTGCCGGCCAGCGACAAGCTCGATTGCGATGAGGCCTGGCGCCTGGTGCAGGAGTACCGCGTGGACAACCTGTTCACCGTGCCGACCATCGTCAAAATGCTCACCGAAAGCGATGCCGTCGACCGCTACGACCACAGCAGCCTGCAACACCTGATCTACGCGGGCGCGCCGATGTACCGCGCGGATCAACGCCATGCCCTGAACAAACTGGGCAAGGTCCTGGTGCAGTATTACGGCCTGGGCGAAGTGACCGGCAACATCACCGTGCTGCCTGCCGATCGCCATGAAAGTGAAGACTCGCCAGACGCCAAGGTCGGCAGCTGCGGCTACCCTCGAACCGGCATGCAAGTGGCGATTCTTGACGAAGCGGGCAACGAACTGGACACGGGCATAGACGGTGAAATCTGCGTGCGCGGGCCCGCGGTGTTCAGCGGTTACTACAACAACCCGAAGGCCAACGAAAGCTGTTTCAAGTTCGGCTGGTTCCACACGGGTGACCTCGGTCATCTGGATGAACAGGGCTACCTGTTCATCACGGGGCGCGCTTCGGACATGTACATTTCCGGCGGGTCGAACGTGTATCCACGGGAGATCGAAGAAGCCCTGCTCAGCCATCCCGCGGTAACCGAGGCTGCGGTGCTGGGCATGCCCGACGCCAAGTGGGGTGAGTCCGGTTACGCCGTCATTGTCACCACTGCCGAGGTTACGGACGAACAACTGCTTGCCTACCTGGAGCCACGCATTGCGCGCTACAAATGGCCCAAGCGCTTTGTGCGCTGGGCCGAAATGCCCAAGTCCGGCTACGGCAAAATCGTCAAGAAGCAGATCCGTGCGCTGCTCGAAGAACGGCAGGAGGTCGCCTGATGAATGCTCATTTTGCCGAGCGCAGCGGCGTGCGCACGTTCATCCACGCAGGCCCGTCCCTGGCCCCGCGACTGCTTGACCTGGAAGTGCCCGGCAGCGAAGAGATACGCATCGTCCTGCCGCTGGGCAGTAATGTCGGCGCCAGCCTGCTCAAGGTGCTTGAAGGTCGACGCTTCGCCAGTGCCGTGGGTCGCATTGTGTGTGGCGGCGCCGCGCACCTGAGCTATCACCGCATGATCGTCACCGACAAGCCGGAGCGGCCCTATGACTACGGTCAGCCGGTGGTTCTTGAAGGCCATATCACCTTTATCAGCGGCGCCATCACCGTCGGGCGCGATGTCCGGGGGGCTCCATTGCTGCACGGCCATGCCGGGTTTCTGGACAGCAATGGCGAGCAGCACGGCGGGCATCTGGTACTGGACAAACTCATCGTGGGCAGCGAGCCCATGACGATCAGTCTTTGCCTGTTCAATCAGGTGGCCTATCAGGTGCAGCCTGACGCTGAAACCCACTTCAACCTGCTTCACCCCGTTCTCCAGGAGGTGTCATGAACGTCGCTGCAGTCCAGGAATCACAAGTTCAGGGCGGCCGACTGGGCCGTCTGGTCATCGCACGCCTCAAGCCCAATGAAGACATCATCGACAGTGCCGAAGCCCTGTGCAAAGAGCACGGAATCCATCTGGCCGTGGTGCGCGGCGGTCTGGGCAGCCTGATTGATGGTCAGCTCAGCTACCAGGGCCGCGAAGGCATGATCAAGATCCCTGTCGAAGGTCCGGGGGTGGAAATCCTCAGCATCAGCGGCGAAATTCTCAGCGGTGAAAGTCGTCTGCAGGCGGTGCTTGCCGATGCGGACGGCAAGCTCTACGCCGGTCGCCTGGAGCGCGGCAAAAACCTCACGTTCATCACGGTCGAGTTGACGCTGCAGGAGTGGCTGCCCGACTGAACCCTCGCAACCCATAACAAGAAAATCGAAACCGCACACACAGGGTTGTCCCGCAGCCCTGTGTTCGCGGCCTTTCGTTCGTATTGCCACGCCCATCAGGAAAACAATAATGAAAAAAACTCCTTTCGTTCGACTGTCCATGCTCGCCACTACGGGGATTGTCCTGTCGCCCTTGGCGTATGCGGACTTCGTCAAGGACAGCAAGGCCACCCTGGGTTTTCGCAACTACTACTTCAACAATGATTACCGTTATCGCGCCGGTCCCGCCGGGCAAAGCAAGACGGCGGAATGGGCTCAGGGGTTCTTCCTCGATTACAAATCCGGCTTCACCGAAGGCACCGTCGGTTTTGGACTGGACGTGCTCGGTTTGCAGGGTGTGCGCCTGGATGGCGGCAAAGGCAATCACCGCGGCAGCTCGATGATCCCTGATGACAGCGATGGCGGTGCGGTGGATGACTGGAGTCGCCTGGGGCTGACCGGGAAGATGCGCTTTTCCCAGACTGAAGCCCGTTACGGAACGCTGCAGCCCAAGTTGCCGATCCTGGTGGCCAACGATGGTCGAGTGCTGCCGCAAACCTTCGAAGGCGGCATGATTACTTCCAAAGAAGTGGACAACCTGACTCTGGTTGGCGGTCGCCTGGAACACGCCACCGGTCGCGGATCAAGCAACCGCTCGGGGTTCGCGGTTGCTGGCGGCACGCAGCAGAGCAATGAGTTCCTGTTTGCCGGTGCCGACTACAAGCTGACCAAGGACCTCACGCTGCAATACTACACATCCCGGCTGGAAGACTATTACGTGCAGCATTTTGGCGGGCTGGTGCATGTGCTGCCGTTGGGCGAGGGGCAGTCGCTGACGACTGATCTGCGTTACTTCAAGACTGACGCCGACGGTCGCAACGACTCGGCCTCGGGTCGCGCAGCCGGTTATCGGGTCAGTGGCCTGGGTGATACCGCTGGCAAAATCGACAACGACACCTGGAGTGCGATGTTTACCTATGCCCTTGGGGGCAACTCTTTCCTGCTCGGATACCAGAGTGTGTCCGACAGCGGCAACTTCGTGCAGCTTAACCAGGGCAATACCAACGAGGGGGCAGCAGGCAGCAGCATTTACCTGTTCACCGATCGCCTGATCACCAGCTTCACCCGGGCAGGTGAGCGTACGGCATTCGGGCAGTACGGCTACAACTTCGCCGGGCTGGGCATGCCGGGGCTGGTGGCGTCCGTGACCTACCTCAAAGGCACTAATATCCGCATGGCGAGCGGTGGCACCGAGAAAGAGTGGGAGCGCGATCTGGCCCTGGATTACGTGGTGCAGACAGGGACCTTCAAGGGCGTCGGGTTCAGCTGGCGTAACGGAACGATGCGCAGTGGCGTGCCCAGCGAATATGCCCAGGATCAGAATCGGGTATCTATCAACTATACCCTGGCGTTGTTCTAGTCCAGAGGGGCTCGGCTGCCAGAGCAATGCTGCTCAAGTGTGGGAGCGGGCTTGCTCGCGATGGTCTCCAGAGCGCCACATTTACTCAGTAAATACGCGTCATCGTTAACGACCATCGCGAGCAAGCCCGCTCCCACAGAGGCAAAAAATCGCTTAAGTGAACAACATTGTCGGCTGCCAGAGCCCCTTGTTGTTTACCCATCGTTGAAATTTGATCAGATGAGGACAGGTGTCACTTGTTGCGCTGGCCAGCGAGACAGTTGAGGGAGACACCTGTCACATCACCCGTCCTACCCTGAGTGCTGTAAGAAATTGAAACACTAGTGAGTAGGATATTTTTCCTAGTGAAAACAGCCAGTTGAATACAAACCTGGTTCCCCTCCACCAGGGCTGCGTCTTTCGTGGCACCTGAATTGCTATAGCTTGCGTATCCAGTGCCTATTTCACGGTCATTGATCCATAAAAATAATAAAGTCAGGAGAACCAAATGAGCGACTTTACTCGCCGCAATTTTCTCAAAACGGCCTCCCTTGCGTCCGCTGCCGTCGCGACCGCAGGGCTTGGCCTTTACAGCGGCAAGAGTGAGGCCGCCGAGTTCAAGCTTAAATTTGCCAACAACCTGCCTATCACCCATTCGATGAATGTGCGGGCACGGGAAATGGCCAAAGCGGTACGCGAAGAAACCAACGGTGCGGTACAGATCCAGGTATTCCCCAGCAGCCAGTTGGGCAGCGACACCGACACCCTGGCGCAGGTGCGCTCTGGCGCCGTCGACATGTTCGCCCTGTCGCCGGTGATTCTCGGCACCCTGGTGCCGTCGGTGCAGATCAGCGCGGTGGGGTTCGCCTTCAAGGATTACGATCAAGTCTGGAGCGCGATGGACGGCGAGCTGGGTGCCCACGTTCGATCTGAAATTGCCAAGACCGATACCCTGTTCGCCTTCGACAAGATCTGGGACAACGGTTTTCGGGTAACCACCACCAGTACCCGGCCGATCGTGACCCCTGACGACCTGAAGGCCATGAAACTGCGCGTGCCGCCCAGCCCGATCATCATGTCGATCTTCCGCGCATTTGAGGCCGCCCCCACCAGCATCAACTTTTCGGAAGTGTATTCGGCGCTGCAGACCCGCATTGTCGAAGGCCAGGAAAACCCCCTGACCCTGGTCTCGTCGGCCAAACTCTACGAAGTGCAAAAATACTGCTCGCTGACCAACCACGTATGGGATGGCTTCTGGATGCTGGGCAACAATGCCTCGTTCAGCCGCCTGCCTGCGGATTTGCAAGCCATTGTCAGCAAGCACATCAACACTGCCGTCATGTCCCAGCGCAATGACCTCGCCAAGCTTCAAGGCACCATCCGCGAGACTTTGAAACAGCAGGGCCTGGAGTTGGTCGAGTCGCCGCCGGAGCCGTTCCGTGAGCGCCTGCAGTCCGCCAACTACTACGCCGACTGGCACGAAAAGTTCGGCGACGCTGCCTGGGCAATCCTCGAAAAATACTCCGGGAAACTCGCATGATGGGCGCGTCGGTGGCAGTGGCCCCCACTACTTCCATGCGCCTGCCGGCCCGGGCGCTCGTGTTTCTCAATACCTGGTCCATTCATGTGGTCGGAGCGATCACCGTTGCTCTGCTGGTGATCGAGACCTGCGTGTTGCTGGCGGGTGTGATTTCCCGCTACGTGATGCACAACCCGTTGATCTGGGCGGACGAACTGGCCTCTTCGCTGTTCATCTGGCTGGCCATGTTCGGCTCGGTGCTGGCCCTGGACCGCGGCGAACACATGCGCATGTCCGCCCTGGTGAACAAGCTTCCGGTGGCCTGGCGCGGATTCTGTGAAACGCTTTCGGCGCTGGTGGTGTGCCTGTTCGTGCTGGTGATCATCGGGCCAGCCATGGAGCACTCCCATGAGCAGATGTCGATCACGACTCCGGCCCTGGGCATCCCAGACGGCTTGCGGGCTGCGGCGTTGCCGGTCGGCGCGATCCTGATGCTGCTGGCTGCGGTGTCGCGCATGGCGCGGTATTCCACGATGCGCCAGTTCATGGCCGGGGTCGGCGTGGTGGCGGTCGTTGCCGCTGCTTTGTGGCTCAGCCAGCCGCTGCTGGTGGGGATGGGTAACTACAACCTGATCATCTTCTTCCTGGTGCTGCTGGGCGCCTGCGTGTTTGGTGGCATCCCGATCGCCTTCGCCTTCGGTACTGCAACCATCGCCTATCTGGCGCTGGTCACCCACGCGCCGTTGTCGATCGTGGTCGGGCGCATGGACGAAGGCATGTCGCACATGGTGCTGCTGGCGGTGCCGCTGTTCGTCATGCTGGGGGTGGTGCTGCAGCTTTCGGGCATGGCCAAGACGTTGATCGATTTCATGGCCTCACTGCTGGGGCATGTGCGGGGCGGGTTGCAGTATGTGTTGCTGGGGGCGATGTTTCTGGTGTCGGGGATTTCCGGCTCCAAGGTTGCCGACATGGCAGCGGTGGCTCCGGCGCTGTTTCCTGAAATGAAGAAGCGTGGCTCCGAACCTGAAGAACTGGCGGCGTTGCTGGCAGCCACCGGAGCCATGACCGAGACGATCCCGCCGAGCCTGGTGTTGATCACCATCGGGGCAGTCTGCAGTGTGTCCATTACGGCCTTGTTCATCGGCGGCCTGATGCCGGCGGTGGTTGCCACCGTGGTCATCGCGCTGGTGTGCTGGTGGCGTTCACGCAAGGAGGCCATGCCCACCGTCAAGCGCGCACCGCTGTCGGTCATCGCCCGTACGTTCATGATCGCCTTGCCTGCTCTGGCGCTGCCATTGCTGATTCGAGTGGCCGTGCTGGAAGGCGCGGCCACCGCCACCGAAGTCTCAACCATCGGTGTGGCTTATGTGGTGATGGTCGGACTGGTGATGCACCTGTTCATGCGCCACATCGAGTTCAGAAGGGTGTACCCGATGATGCTCGAGGCAGGGGCATTGTCCGGCTCGATTTTGCTGATCATCGGTATGGCATCTGCAATGGCCTGGGCACTCACGCAGTCCGGGTTCTCGGCCGCGCTGGTGGACCTGATCAGCGAGATTCCGGGGGGTACGATTGGCTTCATGGTCGTGACCATTCTTGTGTTCGTGATTCTGGGCAGCGTCCTGGAGGGGATCCCGGCGATCGTGCTGTTCGGTCCGCTGATGTTCCCGTTGGCGGAAATGCTCGGGATCCACCCGGTGCACTACGCCATGGTGGTGATCCTGGCCATGGGTATCGGTCTGTTCGCACCGCCCCTGGGCGTCGGTTTCTACGCTGCCTGCGCCATCAGCAAAGTGTCCTCGGACCATGTTATCCGCCGCGTCTGGGGTTACCTCGGCGCACTGATCGTGGCGTTGATCATCGTTGCCTGTTTCCCGTGGATCTCCATCGGTTTCCTTTAAGAGAGCATTTGTCATGAGCCAATTAGCGAACAGAAAAATCACGCCTGTTGCAGCGCTGGGTCGTGTGGCCCTGGTCACGGGAGCGGCGATGGGGATTGGTGCTGCCATTGCCGAACGGCTGGGGCACGACGGGCATACCGTGGTGGTTGCCGATATCAACCTGGCTGCGGCCGAAGAAATGGTTGCCGGTCTCAAGGCTCAAGGCATTGAAGCGCTGGCGCTGGCCATCGATGTGGGCGACGCGCAGTCTATTGCTGCGGCATTCGAGGAGCTGCACCAGCGCTTCGGTCGTTGCGATGTCCTGGTCAACAACGCCGGGATCGCCAAGACCCAGGCCTTCCTAGAGTGTGACCTGGCTGACTGGCAGCGGGTATTGAACATCAACCTCACCGGCTCCCTGTTGTGCGGCCAGCATGCGGCCCGCCTGATGGAGTCCAACGGCTGGGGGCGGATCATCAATGTCGCGTCCATCAGTGGAATGCGGGCGAGCATGGGTCGTACGGCTTACGGCACCTCCAAGGCGGCGATCATCGGCCTGACCCGGCAGATGGCCGTGGAGCTGGCCGACTTGGGTATCACCGTCAACGGCATCGCGCCTGGCCCGGTGGACACACCGTTGACCCAGAGGCTGCACTCGGCCAAAACCCGGGACTCCTACGCTCGGTCAGTGCCGATGCGTCGATACGGAACGCCTGCGGAAATGGCAGGGGCGGTTGCGTTTCTGGCGTCCGACGATTCTTCGTATATCAGCGGTCACGTGATTCCGGTGGACGGCGGCTACATGGCGTCGGGCATTCTGGAAATCTAAGGGACCGTGGCGCGTCCACTCATTCGGTGGACGCCGCACCTGCTTGTCAAACGCGTCGCTCCCTGAGCACTGCGCCTGCCTGATCGCGCCTGAATTTTCGGAAATACCCATGAACGCCATTGTTACGCCTTTGAATCAAGCTGCCATCCCCGACCTGATTGCCCACCTTAAAACCATCGTTGGTCCCAGCCATGTGCTGACGCAAGCCAGCGACACGGTGCGTTTTCGCCAGGGCTTTCGTTTTGGTCAGGGCAACGCCGTCGCTGTGGTATGCCCGGGTTCGTTGCTTGAGCAATGGCAGGTGGTCAAAGCCTGTGTCGGCGCCGACCTGATCGTCATCATGCAGGCGGCCAATACCGGCTTGACCGGCGGCTCGACCCCAGATGGCGTATACGATCGCAAGGTCGTGATCATCAATACCCTGCGCATGCGCAAGGTCCAGGTGATCGAGGAGGGGCGGCAGGTGATCTGTTTTCCCGGCTCAACCCTTGATCAGCTGGAAGCAGTGCTCAAGCCCCTGGGCCGCGAACCGCACTCGGTAATCGGTTCGTCGTGCATTGGGGCCTCGGTCTTCGGTGGCGTCTGCAACAACTCCGGGGGCTCGTTGATACGCCGCGGCCCGGCCTATACCGAGATGTCGCTGTATGCCCAACTCGATGCACAGGGCCAGTTGCATCTGGTCAACCACCTGGGGGTCAATCTGGGAGATACCCCCGAGCAGATCCTGAGCAGCCTGGATGCCGGTCGGTACAGCGAGGCGGATATCAAGGCCGACGCCGGGCGTGGGTCCGATCATGGCTATGCGGACCATGTGCGTGATATCGACGCGTCCACACCCGCCCGGTTCAATGCCGACAAACAGCGCCTGCACGAGGCCAGCGGCAGCGCGGGCAAGTTGGCGGTGTTCGCGGTGCGCCTGGACACCTTTGCCGCCGAATGCGATACCGCGGTCTTATACATTGGCACCAACGACTCCGCAGACCTGACCGACATCCGTCGGCACATGCTCGAACATTTTCCCGAGCTGCCCATCGCCGGTGAATACATGCACCGCGATGCCTATGACGTGGCGGCTGAGTACGGGAAGGACACCTTCCTGATGATCCATCACCTGGGCACCCGGCGCCTGCCGAAAATGTTTGCCCTCAAAAGCCGGGTGGACAACTTTCTCGGGCGGTTCAGCGGGTTGCGACCGCACTTATCAGACCGCGTCCTGCAAGGCATCGCACGTTGCTTTCCCGATCACCTTCCCAAGCGCATGGCCAACTTTCGTCAGCGGTATGAGCATTACTTGATGCTCAAGGTCTCGGCGGCTTCCCTTGAACCGGCCGAGGCTTACCTGAGTCAGTTGTTCGAGGGGCGCGAGGGTGATTATTTTCGCTGCACTGCAGAGGAGGGCAGCAAGGCGTTCCTGCATCGGTTCGCGGCAGCCGGTGCGGCGATTCGGTATCGGGCGATCCATGACAAAACGGTTGAAGATATCGTGGCGCTGGACATCGCCCTGGCGCGCAACGACCGCGACTGGTTCGAGACGCTACCGGCATCCATTGAGCAGCAACTGGTACTGAAGTTGTACTACGGGCATTTCTTCTGTCACGTCTTCCATCAGGATTACATCGTGCGCAAGGGCAGCGATTGCCTGGCGGTGGAGCATGCGATGTGGGCGCTTCTGGACGAGCGTGGTGCCGAATACCCGGCAGAGCACAATGTCGGCCATCTCTATCCTGCGAAAGCCGATCTGAAGGCGTTCTACAAGCAGCTGGATCCGTGCAATGCCTTCAATCCGGGCGTGGGAAAGACCTCGAAGTGTCGACATTGGCAGGGGGAGGGCTGAGCGGGGCGGGCAAAAATGCGGTGAGGCGATCAGCATCATGGCACTTTTTTTTAGCGATGAACTTCCCCCTCATCCTTGCTACTTCCCACTTCATTTTCGGAACAGGTCAAATGCTGTTGTAGGCAAAAAAGTGCTTTTAATGTATGAGGGGGGAGCTTTAAATCGGTCTACTGTTCTATCACCTCAACTTCGTTGCTATGCCGTAGTGAACTAAAGGCTGGAAGAGTTAAACCTGAGTACCTTGGACCGATGGGTTTTTAGCTGGTCGCAGGTTTCCTTTGCGGCGAAGCTACAGTCGTGTGTGCTTAGCATCGAATAGATCGAATGTGAACTGACGGTCAGCTGCCTATCCATCGAACCCATCGCGACGTGCGCTCCATGCTGGGGCGTGTCGATGCTAAATGCTGGGGTAAATGGATGTGTTCAACAGCCTGTATAGAGTGCCGCATTTATTGGTAGAAGGACTTTAATCGAGCTTGATTAGGCGGCTACTATATTCTCGCGGGACAAAATAAATAATTCATTGATCAAGTAGGCGCTATTTACTTTCTATGTTGAGCATGCAGCAGTTGATCTTCATGTTGTGCGTGTAAAAACTGTGTCTGATAGAAAATTCTTACTTTATCATTGTCCCAGATGCCACCACGGTATGAACCCGGAGCAATATTTTTGAATGCGTGCGAAAAGTCATCTGGCAGAGGCCGGCTAAAGGGGTGCGAAAGCCACATGCGCAATAGAAGCCTTTCGTTTTTCTGATCTTGGTACGCTTCCCGCGAATGCAAAGTGGTATGACTATTCAAAAAAAGTATATCGCCTTTACTAAGCGTGAGATTGAAGCCAACGTCTGTACATTTAGCATGCTGGTCAATGGCGTCAAGAAGCTCAATCATTGGTCCATTTAGCGGGTAGTCTTTTTTGACATTGTCGTTTTCTATAAAGCAACGAATATAATGCGCCACAAATTTGGAAGTGCTTGAGGCAGAGTGAAATATTTTTGAGAGATAAAAAGCTTTCTCGCGCTCAGTAGTCTCTCCGTGCCGACTAAAGGGGAAGTAGCTGTCGATGATATTGTGTTTTGATGTCGGTATGTTTTCTTTGATCTTGTCATATAGCTTTACTGAATTGACTATTCTGGTAGTGCCACCATTGCCTGCCTGTGCAAAACAAAGCAGGACATTTAAATCACACCTGTCGGTATGAAGAGGTATTGATGCTCTGGATCTGTAGCCCCTGCTCGTAGATAATATATTGCTCGACGGCTTAAAGGTGATCTCCTCTAAGAAGTTGGGGTTTGGGGTTTGCGAGACTGGCCATCCGATATGCCGGCAGACATTGATGAGCACAGACTTTGCGCGATTAAGATTATGCCCGCTGTATGAGTTTTTTAAAACAACACATCCACTGCCTGTCTCAAGTTCGCTTACGATTTTTTCGGCTATGTCCATCATGGGCGCACTTAGTTTACTGGCCTTAAAAAAGCTGGCGAAGTAGGCGTCCTCATTAAACTCTTGGTAGTCTTCATTGTAGATAGGCGGGCAAATTATCGTTTTCACTGTTTTATTTCCTAGTTAGGCTATTAATCACCCAATACTCATCTCTTTGATCATGGTGAGGTTTTTACGAGTAAGGCTGACTATTCGGCCACTTGAAAGTATAAAGGCAGGCTCGAACGGATGTATAAAGCACGAATAGACTTTGATGCTGTCATCGTCTATAAGGGGGGTGTAATATATTTCTCCTTTTGCTTGGGTCACCTTGTTAGTGAGTTGGTCTAGGTGCTGCGAGATATTCAGTTCGCCAATGCTCTCGCAATTGTCAGTGTAGTCGCGCTCTACGATATCAAAAAAGTCTCCGCGAATATCTGTAATGTTGAAGAATTTCATCACGTCATCTTTATTCATGTCTCCATATTCTTTCTCGTACCATGCCTCCATGATTGCTTGCCTTCCTTCCTCAGCGCTGTTCAATATTGAGTGTGGATGTGTTCGGCGCTGCATCATTTCCGTCAATGCTCTTTCAAGCGCATATTTATTATGGAGAGACGCTCCTCCAGAGAATGTTCTAAAAGCGGGTTCAGGGTGGTCAAGGAAAGCAAGGTAAGTCGGAACTTTCCAGCGCTTCGAGGTGATGTCGACAATATGCAGCTTGCTTCCATGAAGCTCCTTGCTGCAAGAGAAATACAGTGCTTTTAAGTCATCAGGAAGGCTTGAAGGGCGAATGCGTGTGTAGTTGTTATGTTTGTTGAACGCGACAAAGTTAATTATAAATTCGCCGAGTGTATAGCGCTCAATAATTTCGGAGATACTATGAATGAGGCACTCATTAGCGCTTGTTCCTGCTGAAATTCCATTGGTGGTACTGTATTTCATTAAAGATGAGTAATCAAATGTATCACCCTGTCTCTGTTCTTTTGTAAAAGCACGGTGTTTGGGGTATCCCTCTTCTGCTTCGATAAAGGACGGATTGATCAGGGCAAGTGGCAGATAAACTTCATCGTGATCGCCCAGTCTTCTATACGCCGTGCACATGACATCCCCAGCGTCATCAGAAAGCAAGGAGTACGGAATATCCTCATACCATTCAGGTTTCAGTAAGGCTGTCGAGGTTACTAATTTTATTTGTTCTTTTATAAAATCATAGTGCAGGGCACTATGTTCTATGGCTTCAAATATCGCGGAGACCATTGACTGCATGGCATTAATGCCCTTTCCGCCACCGGTACTGATTTCTTCCCCGTCCTTGCGCAGCGTACAGATATAAGACTCGGGAGCTTCGCCATACGCCTCAAATTGGAGCGTGATATTCTTGTTGCCTAAGTATTTTTGTGCGAGATGCAATGCTTCATCCAGCCCTATGGTTCTTTCAAATGGCAATGTGTTTTTCATATTTGACCTTTGTGTTGAGCGCCCCCTCCTCTCTATTTAAAGGGGGGGCAGTATTTATATATTTTCGGAGAGGGCGCTATTTGATTTTTAGGGGGTGTATTTTTTTATAGATCTCCACTCCGATATTTCGGACTATTTGCTTTTCGGTTGCGGACATGTGTTTTTTATGTCGGGCGGACTGCATTACGGCGATGACATATATGTCATTTGGACATCCCATTACATTCTCCTTTTTTTGAAACAATACGTTTGGGTTTTTAATAAAAATTTGCTGTGTAAATTGTTAAGGTGTTGGGTGTGCTGTCGTAACCTTCCCAATGTTGTAGGCACGAATAGGGTTCGTGCACCCTCCTTTTATGTTTCTTCAGGGTTGATAGTTTTTTGCACATCCTCCCTAGGTGTCCGCCTCGGAGTGAGAGGGACTGATAAGTAAAAGCTAACCGATGGTATTTGATGATTTCCGATCTGATGTAGCCCGGCTACATGCTTGCCACGCCGGTGCTTTTGATTTGTTTTTAATATCGTGAACTGCCTCATAAAGAGTGCCTTTATATGACGGTCGTTTGCTCTTATTGATTCATCGAAGGTTGCATTTCACCTGGAATATTGAGCGGGCTAATGCTATTGGCTCAGTTGCTTCCAATGGCGAGACTCTGACATCGGGCGGATTTTTTTCTGAGCGATGAAATCGTTTTGATGTGGCTCGTGAGATCGATTGGCGACGGGGCTGCTTGTTAGCGAAAGACTTGAGGTCAGCTTCTTGGTTACATCTAGACATTTGGTCGACTCCAAGATCCTACGATTAAGTCGGAAGATTATGTTCTCTTAGTCGCAGGTTTCACTGTTCGGTTCCACTGTTTCGTACAAGTAGCGGTAATAAAGTATTAGGCGAGTACGTTACGTTTTCTTAGATGCTTTTTTTGCGGAAATATGTTCCCCCCCCCCCTGCACGCAGGGGCGCAATTCAATGAAATGCGTTGCCTTTAATTGCCGCAGGTCATGATGGTCAAACGGGCGAGAACTCCAGAGAGTCTTTCATGCCTGGTAGCTTCTGTATAAAGGGAGGGCGACATGCCCCCTGAAACGCTAGCGCCACATAGGGTTTTTGAGGGAGAGGGCTTTAAAAAAGGCATTAAAAAGCCGGCTTGTGGCCGGCTTCTCGGGGGCGGGTTTGGCTTATTTTTGGTAAGCCGTACTCGCCTTCAATCGGGACATCCAGCGCGTTGCGACTGGGTGTGGGGCGTGACGGCTTTTTGCGGTCTGGCCCTGCATTCCGGCTCGCCTGAAGCGAGGAGGGATGCGCAAGTGCGGCGAATCATACTGGGATTCAGGTGCTTTTCCCACTAAAAGCCCGCCTCAATGTTATTCCTCCAGCGTGTATGGCACTTGGGGGCGGCGGCGGTTGAGCGTGGACCACCAAAATACCCAGCCCAATATGCGTATCTGCTGCGCCTGAACTTCGCCGGCGCTGAACACTTCGTCCGCAGATTCCAGAGGGTTGTGGCTGCGCAAGCGCAGGCCATTGTTGGGCAGGCGGTAGACGTATTTGATTCGCAGCATGCCGTCCTGTTCGAGGGCATATAGTTCGCCGTCGACGATGTGGGTCAGGCTGCGGTCGATGGCGACAGTGGAGCCGTCCTGGATCTTGTGCGCCATGTGGTTGCCGATCATGGCAACACACAGGGCGTGGTCGGGGCTGACGTCCATGGCCTCCAGAACCGAGCAGCTCAATCGCACGGTACAGCCAGGAATGTGCATCACTCGGGTTCTGCCCGAGCCATCCGGGTGCAGGGCTTCGCTGTAGAAAGGCACTTCAACTTCAAGACTGGCAGCAGGCTTGTGCTGCTCCGGCGCCTGGAAGGGCGCCATTTCGTCGTGGCTGTCGGCAAGCCCCGGATGCTTGTTTCCTTCGCCGGTACGCAACCAGCGGCTGTGGACGCACAGCAGCTCGGCGATTTCGTCCAGCCGAGCCATCGGGATGCCTCGCTTGAACCAGTTGTTGACGTGCTGCGGCGTAACGCGGCGATTGGCTGCGAAGTCCGAAGCGGTTAAATGGCACTCCCGCAGGAGGGCTTTCAGGCGATCACCGGATGTATTCATGAACACAGAGTCTACGGGCAAGACTCGGCTGTTTAAATAAACTAAACGTTCAAAAAAGCGCTATAAAAACAAGAAATTTCCGAGTCTTTCGGCGAAATTTCCTACAAGTCTTGGCTGGGCATTTTAAATCCCGTAAACGGGTTGTTGCATTGCGTTTATACGGGCATAAAAAAACCCCGGCGAGCCGAGGTTTTTTTAACGGGTTGCTTAGCCTTTGTAGGCAGCAACCGATTTGGTGATTTCGGCACGGGCGGCTTCAGCATCGCCCCAACCTTCGATCTTCACCCATTTGCCTTTTTCGAGATCTTTGTAGTTCTCGAAGAAGTGCTGGATTTGCTGAATCAGCAGAGGTGGCAGGTCGGTGTACTCTTTCACGTCAACGTACAGCTGGGACAGCTTGTCGTGAGGTACTGCAACAACTTTGGCATCGCCGCCGCCGTCGTCAGTCATGTGCAGGATGCCAACCGGGCGAGCACGGATAACCGAACCTGGAGCTACCGGGTAAGGGGTAACAACCAGCACGTCCAGCGGATCACCGTCGTCGGCCAGGGTGTTCGGGATAAAGCCGTAGTTGGCCGGGTAGAACATCGGGGTAGCCATGAAGCGGTCAACGAACAGGCAATCGCTGTCTTTGTCGATTTCATATTTGATCGGCGCGTGGTTAGCCGGAATCTCGATAGCGACGTAGATGTCATTCGGCAGGTCTTTGCCAGCCGGAATCTTGCTGTAGCTCATTGGGCGGTGCCCCCGTTAGTAGGCCAGTTTGGTTGGCCGATTTGGCCAAAAAGTGGCGGCGATTATAGGCGTATTCCTATAAGGACGTCACCCTTGGGCGATCAGTGCTGTGCGCGGTATTCGGGGTGTTCGCTTTGCAGCTGTTTGAGGCGTGCAAGCGTGTCCTGGCGATAAAACAGGCTCAGTTGTTGATAGACCAGCGGGTAAGCATGGTTCAACAGGTCTGGCGCGCTGAAAAAGTATTCGCTGGTGACCGCAAAGAACTCCGCCGGGTTTTCGGCTGCATACGGGTCGATCGGTGCGTGATCGGGGTTGTGGTGATCAAGATAGTGATTGAGGTGGTCGTAGGCCTGTTGCATGGCCTTGGTCCAGTCGCTGACGTGCATGCTGCTGTGCAATGGCGGCATGCCATTTGCGGCGCCGTTGAGCATGTCCAGTTTGTGGGCCAGTTCGTGGATGACCAGGTTGTAACCTTCCCAGCCGCCGCTCGACAGAACCCCGGGCCAGGCCAGAACCACCGGGCCATGTTCCCAGGCTTCACCGCTGTGATGGCCTTCCCATTCATGCTCTACGCCGCTGGAGTCACGATGGCGCTGGGGGCTGATGAAGTCGTCGGGGTACAGCACGATTTCGTGAAACCCCTGATACCAGTCCAGGTCGCCCAAGTTGAGCAGGGGCAATTGAGCCTGAGCGGCCAGCAGCAGCCGGCCTTCTTCAGTCAGTTCAACACCGGGCATCGGCGTCAGGTGCTTGTCTTTCAGAAACAGCACGCTGTTGTCGCGCAGCCATTTGTCCTGCTCGTCATCCAGGCCGTCGAGAATGCTCAACCGCTGGCGCACGCTGTGCCAGACATCGGATGCCACCGGGTGCTGCGCCAGAATCCGCTGGCGCCGCCATTCAGTTAGAGACCACATGGTAGGCGAGTCCCGATCAGGCTTTGGCTTTTGCCGGAGTGCGGCCCATGCGGCTGCGGATCACGCCGATAATCATCGGTACCAGCGACAGCAAGATGATGCCTACTACCAGCAGGGACAGGTTTTTCTTGATGAAAGGTACGTTGCCGAAGAAGTAACCCAGGGTCACGAGGCCGCCGACCCACAAGATGGTGCCAAACACGCTGAACATGAAGAAGCGCGGGTAGAACATCCGTGCCACACCGGCAACAAACGGGGCGAAGGTACGGAAAATCGGCAGGAAGCGCGCCATCGTCACGGTTTTACCGCCATGACGTTCGTAGAAGTCGTGGGTTTTTTCCAGGTAGTCGCGACGGAAGATTTTCGAGTCCGGGTTACTGAACAAGCGTTCCCCTGCCGTTCGTCCGATCACGTAGTTGGTGCTGTCGCCCAGGATCGCAGCCAGCATCAGCAAGCCCCCGAGCAATACAGGGTCCATGCCGCCGCCTGCAGCTACAGCGCCTGCGATAAAGAGCAGCGAATCACCCGGCAGGAACGGCATGACCACCAGGCCGGTTTCGCAAAAAATCACCAGAAACAGGATGGCGTAGATCCATGGCCCGTAATTGTTCACCAGCATGTCGAGGTACACATCGAGGTGCAGGATAATGTCGATCGGGTTGAAATCCATGTAAAGCACCTGTGTTGATGACCCGGCTCTGCAGGTCTGTGCGGGTAGGGAGGCGTAGTTAACTACAACGAATGTAGTTTTTTCGTACTTTTTTAAAGAATTGGATTATACGGATTGAGATGAATTCTGCAGATTGAGTTTGTAGCGAGGCGTGTATTGATGTTCAAAACCCTGTAGTCGCTGCCGAGGAACGAAGGCTGCGAGCTGTTGTGGGCCTATGCATTCAAGGCTCGCAGCCTTCGTTCCTCGGCAGCGACTACACAGCCAAGCACAGCCAAGCACAGCCAGGCACAGCCAGGCAGAGCGAGTTTCAATCGCCCTTTAGCAGGAAATTTTCGCTGGGGGCGTCCACGTCCAGGGTCTGTACCTGTGCCTCATCCTTCAAGTTGACCCCCGACAATTGCCGACGGCAGGCTTCGCGCATCAAGTAGGCCAGCCGATGAGCGGCCATGCCATAGCTCAAGCCTTCGAGCCGTACATTGGATATGCAGTTGCGATACGCATCGGTCAGGCCGATCTTGGGCCCGTAGGTGAAGTACAGCCCCAGGCTGTCGGGTGAGCTCAGACCGGGGCGTTCGCCGATCAGCATCACCACCATTCGTGCCCCCAGCAGTTCGCCAATTTCGTCGGCCACGGCCACACGGCCTTGCTCCACCAATATGACGGGGGACAGTGACCAGCCTTCGGTCGCCGTGTGCTCTTCCATGCGCGCCAAAAACGGCAGGGTGTGGCGATGAACGGCCAGTGCCGACAAACCATCGGCGACCACCACTGCCACATCGATCCCCCCCGGGTTGGCCTGGGCGTAGTCGCGCAATTGCTGTGCGGAACCGTCGTTAAGCTTGCGCCCCAGGTCCGGTCGCTGCAGGTAGCTGTGGCGGTCAATGGCGGCGCTGTGCAGCAACAGGCTTTCGCGCCCGCGCTCGCTCAACTGCGCGCTCAAGCCCGGGTGATCAAACGGCAAATGCACCGCATCGCGGGCCTGGGCGTGAGCAAACTGAAAATCGAGCTGGGCCTGGGTCGGCATGCTGGTACCGGTGCGGCCCAGGGCAATCCGCGCCGGGGTCAGTCGGCGCAGTTCCAGCCACGGGTTTGGGCTGTCGGTCGGGGTGTTGGCCATGTCTAGCGTCCTCCCAGGTGAGCCAGCGCCTGGCGAAATGCGGGGGGCAATTGATGACCGAACTCAATCCGGCCGTCAGCCTGAGTGAAAATTCCGACCTTGCTCAGCCACTGTTCAAACTCGGGTGCAGGCTTGAGTCCCAGGGTTTTGCGCGCATACAACGCATCATGGAAGGAAGTGGTCTGATAGTTGAGCATGATGTCGTCCGACCCTGGAATGCCCATGATGAAGTTGATCCCGGCCACGCCCAGCAGCGTCAGCAGGTTGTCCATATCATCCTGGTCCGCTTCGGCGTGGTTGGTGTAGCAGATGTCGCAGCCCATGGGCACACCCAGCAGCTTGCCGCAGAAGTGGTCCTCAAGACCGGCCCGGATAATCTGCTTGCCGTTGTACAGGTACTCGGGGCCGATAAAGCCGACCACGGTATTGACCAGAAACGGCTTGAAATGTCGCGCAACCGCGTAGGCCCGCGTCTCGCAGGTCTGTTGATCCACGCCGAAATGGGCGTTGGCTGACAGCGCGCTGCCCTGGCCGGTTTCGAAATACATCAAGTTGTTGCCCAACGTGCCGCGATTGAGGCTTAAACCCGCTTCATAGCCCTCCTGCAGAACATTCAGGTTGATGCCGAAACTGGCGTTGGCCGCTTCGGTGCCTGCAATGGACTGAAACACCAGATCCAGCGGCACTCCGCGGTTGATCGCCTCGATTGACGTGGTGACGTGGGTCAGCACGCAAGACTGGGTGGGGATCTCATAGCGCTGGATGATCGCGTCGAGCATGTTCAGCAAGTCGCAGATCGAGGCGATGCTGTCGGTGGCCGGGTTGATGCCGATCATGGCGTCGCCGTTGCCGTACAGCAGCCCGTCAAGAATGCTGGCGGCAATTCCCGCCGGGTCGTCGGTGGGATGGTTGGGCTGCAGGCGGGTAGAAAGCCGGCCGCGCAGGCCCATGGTGCCGCGAAACCGGGTAACGACCCGGATCTTTTGGGCCACCAGGATCAGGTCCTGCACGCGCATGATCTTCGATACGGCAGCGGCCATCTCGGGCGTCAGGCCCGGTGCCAGGGCACGCAGGCTGTGTTCATCGGCCGCGTCGCTGAGCAGCCAGTCGCGAAAGCCGCCCACGGTCAGATGGCTCACTGCAGAGAAGGCTTGCAGGTCATGGCTGTCGATAATCAGCCGGGTGACTTCGTCGGACTCGTAAGGGATCAGCACTTCTTGCAGGAAATACGCGAGCGGGATATCAGCCAGCGCCATTTGTGCGGCGACGCGTTCGCCGTCGTTGAGTGCGGCCACGCCTGCCAGAAAATCCCCGGAACGTGCCGGACTGGCTTTGGCCATTACGTCTTTGAGGCTGTCGAAACGGTAGGTCTGGGTGCCAACCGCATGGGAGAAAGTTGCCATTCAGGGTGCTCCATGACGCCAGGCGCAGTGCGCCTGGCGGATTTCTCAGCGGTTAGTGCAGGGCTTTTTCAGCCTGTTGAATAGCCGCGAATTCCTCTTCCGGCGTACCGGCCACCAAGTGATGTCGGCTATAGAACGCGAAGTAGGCAATTAATACTCCATAGATCACCGCAGCGCCAATCACCACCCGTGGGTCTACCAGGAAACCGGCGACGACCGCGACGCAGGCGAGCACCAAAGCGATGCCTGAAGTGAAAATACCGCCCGGCGTACGATACGGACGCTCCATTTTGGGGCGACGAATGCGCAGGGTGATGTGCGCGGCCATCATCAGCACGTAAGAAATCGTTGCACCAAACACCGCCACCAGAATCAGCAAGTCACCCTGACCGGTCAGCGACAGGCCAAAACCGATAATGCCGGGAATGATCAAGGCCAGTACCGGGGCCTTGCTCTTGTTGGTTTCGGACAGTTTGCGCGGCAAGTAGCCTGCGCGGGACAAGGCGAAGATCTGGCGCGAGTAGGCGTAAATGATCGAGAAGAAGCTGGCGATCAAACCGGCCAGGCCCACCAGGTTCACAAAACCGCCCATCCAGGTGGAGCCGCCATACGCCTTGCTCAGTGCCTCAACCAAAGGGTTGCCCGAGGCCATCAAGCTGTTCGCGCCCGCGCCACCCGGACCGATCACCAGGATTAGCAGGGCGAAGGTGGCCAGCACCAGCATGGCGCCGATCAGGCCGCGAGGCAGGTCACGCTTGGGGTTTTTGGTTTCTTCAGCAGCCAGCGGCACGCCTTCGACCGCGAGGAAAAACCAGATCGCGTAAGGAATGGCCGCCCAGACGCCGACATAACCGAACGGCAGGAAGGGACTGGCGCCCTTGGCTTCGGTGACCGGGATATCCAGCAGGTTGGCGACACTGAAGTGCGGCACCATCGCGACCAGAAATACCCCCAGGGCAATGGCGGCCACGGCAGTGATGATAAACATCAGCTTGAGCGCTTCACCGACCCCGAAAATGTGGATGCCGATAAAGATGATGTAGAACGCCAGATAGATCATCCAGCCGCCAATCCCGAAGAGCGACTCGCAATAGGCGCCAATGAACACGGCAATGGCCGCGGGTGCGATGGCGTATTCGATCAGGATCGCGGTACCGGTCAGAAACCCGCCCCAAGGTCCGAAGGCGCTGCGTGCGAAGCCGTAGCCGCCGCCAGCGGTGGGGATCATCGAAGACAGTTCAGCCAGCGAAAAGCACATGCACAAGTACATGGTGGCCATCAGCAATGTGGCGATAAACATTCCGCCCCAGCCGCCTTGGGCCAGACCAAAGTTCCAGCCGGCATAGTCGCCGGAAATCACATAGGCCACGCCCAGGCCCACCAGCAGGACCCAGCCGGCAGCGCCTTTTTTCAGTTCTCGTTGTTGGAAATATTCGCTGCCGACCTTTTCAAAGTCGACAGAGGATGCCGCCGAAGCGGGAGTAGGTTCGCTAGGCATGGGGTTCACCTGTTCTTTTATAGTTTGAGAAAATATGACAGGGAGCAAAGCAAGAGCTGGGCCACAGGAGCTGACACATCCCTTGTAGTCGCTGCCGAAGGCTGCGATTGGACTGCGCAGGCTCCGGATAACGGGTTGCTGTGCAACCCTTCGCAGCCTGCGGCAGCGACTACAGGAATTGGGGGGGTTAGAAGAAGCCCAGCGGGTTGATGTCGTAGCTCACCAGCAGGTTTTTGGTCTGCTGATAGTGGTCGAGCATCATTTTGTGGGTCTCACGGCCAACGCCGGATTTTTTGTAACCACCGAACGCGGCGTGTGCCGGGTACAGGTGATAGCAGTTGGTCCACACACGACCGGCCTTGATTGCGCGGCCCATGCGGTAGGCGCGGTTGATGTCGCGGGTCCACAGACCTGCACCCAGGCCGAACTCGGTGTCGTTGGCAATCGCCAGTGCTTCGGCTTCGTCTTTGAAGGTGGTGATGCTGACCACCGGGCCAAAGATTTCTTCCTGGAAAACACGCATTTTGTTGGTGCCCTTGAGCAGGGTCGGCTGGATGTAATAGCCGGTAGCCAGGTCGCCTTCGAGCTTGGCCACGGCACCGCCGGTCAGCAGTTGCGCGCCTTCTTTCTTGGCGATTTCAAGGTAGGAGAGGATTTTATCGAACTGCTGTTCAGACGCCTGGGCGCCGACCATGGTGTCCGTGTCCAGCGGGTCGCCACGCTTGATCGATTCGACCTTTTTCATCACCACTTTCATGAAGTCGTCGTAGATCGACTCTTGAATCAGTGCCCGGGACGGACACGTGCAGACTTCCCCCTGGTTGAAAAACGCCAGCACCAGACCTTCAGCGGCTTTCTCAATGAAGGTTGGCTCTGCCTGCATGATGTCTTCGAAGAAGATGTTCGGCGATTTGCCGCCCAACTCAACGGTCGACGGAATGATGTTCTCGGCAGCACATTTCATGATGTGCGAGCCCACTGGCGTAGAGCCGGTGAAGGCGATCTTGGCAATGCGCTTGCTGGTGGCCAGTGCCTCGCCCGCTTCTTTGCCGAACCCTTGCACCACGTTGAGCACGCCCGGTGGCAGCAGGTCGCCGATCAGTTCCATCAGCACGGTGATGCTCAGCGGAGTTTGCTCGGCGGGTTTGAGCACCACGCAGTTACCGGCAGCCAGTGCTGGCGCAAGCTTCCAGGCGGCCATCAGCAGCGGGAAATTCCACGGGATGATCTGTCCGACCACACCTAGCGGCTCGTGGATGTGGTAGGCCACGGTATTGCCGTCAATTTCGGCGGCACTGCCTTCCTGGGCGCGGATGCAACCGGCGTAGTAACGGAAGTGGTCGGCGGCCAGGGGCACGTCGGCGTTCAGGGTTTCGCGCACGGCTTTGCCGTTGTCCCAGGTTTCGGTCACGGCCAGCAGTTCGAGGTTTTGTTCGATACGGTCAGCGATTTTCAGCAGTACCAGAGAGCGCGCCTGCACGGAGGTCGCGCCCCATGCATCGGCAGCGGCATGGGCGGCGTCGAGGGCTTTGTCGATGTCTTCTGCGGTCGAGCGCGGGAATTCGGCGATGGCTTTGCCGTTCACAGGCGAGGTGTTAGTGAAGTACTGGCCTTTGACGGGCGCCACGAATTCGCCGCCGATGTAGTTACCGTAGCGGCTCTTGAACGAGACGATCGAGCCTTCTGTACCGGGTTGTGCGTAACGCATGGGGTGTGTCTCCTGGCTTTATTGTGCTTATGGGAGGACGCGCTGTGGCGCTGGCAGAAGCAGGAGCAAGGGCTGGGCCATATTTGTGAAAGCCTTGCAGGCCGGGGCTTTGCAGGTTTTAGCCAGTGGTTGGGGGAGGGGCGCTGTGACAGCTGTGACACAGTGGCTGTGACAATATGTACCGTTCTTGGCGCAACCGATGACCGGCGGGTCAGTTCGTGATTGCAAAGGGCTGCAGGCGAGAGGATGCTGGATGTTCGGTTTGGACTGGATCTCTGTAGTCGCTGAGGGCGAGTTGCCTCCGTCGAGCGGGAGACCACCGAGACAGAGCGGAGAACAATAAGAAATGCACAGTACCGATTTGAGCCGTCATGCACGGCAAGTGATTGATGTCACCCAGGGCCGCCCTCAAGGGTGTGACCCGTCCATCGTTCGCTCCTGGCAACGTTGCCTGGAGGACTACCATCTCGATCCCGCGCAGACCATTGCCCCGACCGTGCTTGAACAAGGGCGCATTCTCGAAGGCCGCGAGCGGTTGCAGCAGGTGCTGAAAATTGCCGGTCACGAAATGAACAGCCTGCATCAGCAGCTTTCCGGTGCCGGGCACGCAGTGTTGCTGACCGATGCCCGTGGCGTGATTCTCAACTGTGTCACCGCACCTTCCGAACGCAAGGTCTTCGAGCAGGCCGGGTTGTGGCTGGGAGCTGACTGGAGCGAGGCGCGGGAGGGCACCAATGGTATCGGCACGTGCCTGGTGGAGCGTCAGGCGCTGACGATCCACCAGGACGAACACTTTCGCGGTCGGCACACCGGGCTGACCTGCTCGGCCAGTCCTGTGTTTGATCCGCAGGGCGAGTTGCTGGCGGTGCTGGATGTGTCGTCGGCACGGCATGAGGCTTCGCGTCAGAGCCAGTTTCATACAATGGCGCTGGTCAACCTGTCGGCCAAGATCATCGAGAACAGCTACTTCCTGGGGCATTTCGAAAACCAGTGGCTGTTGCGCTTTCACCTGCAGGCAGAGTCCGTCGGGCTGTTCAGTGAGGGCATGCTGGCGTTTGATGGTGACGGGATTATTTGCGCGGTTAACCAAAGTGCTTTGAACTTGCTGGGCCACGTACGTGGGGGGCTGCTTGGGCACGTGGTTGAAAGTGTTTTCGATTGCCAGCGTGATGAGCTTTTTTCTCGGGCCACTGCCCATGCGAGCACCAGTTGGCCGCTGCGCACCCGCGATGGTCGCCGACTGTTTGCGGCGCTGCGCGGGCAGCCGCGACAAGGGCCTGCCCCGGTCGCCGTGCACGTTGAACCCGTTCGCGCGCGCCCAAGCGGGATTTGTCTGGGGGATGAGGCCCTGCAGGTCGATTTTCGCCGTGCGCTGCGGGTGTTTGAGCGGGATGTGCCGCTGCTGATCAACGGCGAAACCGGTTCCGGCAAGGAAGCCTTTGCCAAGGCCGTGCACCAGGCCAGTTTGCGCAGCAGCCAGCCTTTCGTGGCACTCAATTGCGCGTCGATTCCGGAGAGCCTGATCGAGAGCGAGCTGTTCGGTTATCGCGGCGGCAGCTTCACCGGGGCCCGCAAGGAAGGCATGCAAGGCAAATTGCAGCAGGCCGATGGCGGCACCTTGTTCCTCGACGAAATTGGCGATATGCCACTGGCGCTGCAAACCCGTCTATTAAGAGTGCTGGAGGACCGTCAGGTGGTGCCGATCGGGGGCGAACCGCTGGAGGTCAACGTGCGCATCATCAGCGCGACTCACCGTAACTTGCAGGAGCGGGTGGCCGACGGCAGTTTTCGCGAGGACTTGTACTACCGTCTCAACGGGCTGGAAGTCGGCCTGCCTGCGTTGCGCGATCGCACTGACAAGTCGCAGTTGCTGGACTTCTTGCTGGCAGAGGAGGCGGGCGGGCAACCGTTGCGGATCAGTCAGGGAGCGCGCGAGGCGCTGCTGGAGTTTGCCTGGCCGGGCAACGTGCGCCAATTGCGTAATGTGCTGCGCACCCTGGCGGCTTTGTGTGATGACGACGTAATCCAGTTCGGCGACTTGCCTGCCACTATTCGCCTGGCTCCGTCCAGGGTCCCCGAACCTTGTGAGCACCCGCTTGAGGATGCCGAAAAGCAGGCCTTGTTGCTGGCGCTCGAACTGCACCGCTGGCACATGACCCATACGGCGCTGCAATTGGGGGTTAGCCGCAATACCCTTTATAGAAAGCTGCGCAAGCATGGGATTGAACGCTGAGCTGAGCGACTTTACGTGTGTGGGAGCTGCGGTCTGCCTGGCAAACCGCGGTGATGTCATCGCGAGCAAGCCCGCTCCCACATGAATCATCAGGTGCGAAAAGAACCCCCCTGCGCTACCCTTCGCCGATGATTTACGAGGTCGACTATGCACATTCATATTCTTGGTATTTGCGGCACTTTCATGGGTTCGCTGGCGGTTCTGGCCAAAGAACTGGGCCATCACGTTACCGGCTCTGACGCTAACGTCTATCCGCCAATGAGCACCCAGCTGCAGGCTCAAGGTATCGAATTGACTCAGGGCTATGACCCGTCTCAGCTCGATCCGGCTCCGGATGTGGTGGTGATCGGCAACGCGCTGTCGCGGGGCAACCCGGCAGTGGAGTACGTGCTGAACAAGGGCCTGCCCTATGTCTCGGGCCCGCAATGGCTGGCCGACCATGTGCTGCAGGGTCGCTGGGTGTTGGCCGTGGCCGGCACCCACGGCAAAACCACCACCAGCAGCATGCTGGCCTGGGTCCTGGAACACGCGGGCATGGCGCCGGGGTTCCTGATTGGTGGCGTGCCGCAAAACTTCGCCGTGTCGGCCCGTTTGGGTGACACCCCGTTCTTTGTGGTGGAAGCCGACGAATATGACAGCGCGTTTTTCGACAAGCGTTCGAAATTCGTTCACTACCGCCCGCGCACGGCGATCCTCAACAATCTTGAGTTCGATCATGCCGACATCTTCCCGGACTTGCCGGCCATTGAGCGTCAATTCCATCATTTGGTGCGCACCATTCCGAGCGAAGGGCTGGTGATCCATCCGACCACAGAGCCTGCCTTGCAGCGTGTGATCGAGATGGGTTGCTGGACGCCGGTGCAAACCACGGGCGAGGGCGGCCAATGGCAAGCTCGCCTGCTCAGTGACGATGGTTCGCGTTTTGAGGTGATGTTTGACGGCGTCCTGCAGGGCACCGTCGACTGGGACATGACCGGCCAGCACAACGTGGCCAATGCCTTGGCGACCTTGGCTGCTGCACGCCATGTGGGTGTTGTACCGAGCCTGGCAATTGATGGCTTGAGCGCCTTCAAAAGCGTGAAACGCCGTATGGAAAAAGTCGCAGAAGTTAACGGCATTACCATCTACGACGACTTTGCCCACCACCCGACCGCGATTGCGACCACCCTCGACGGCCTGCGCAAGCGCATTGGTGACGCACCGCTGATTGCCGTGATTGAGCCGCGCTCCAATTCCATGAAGCTTGGTGCCCACCGTGATGGTCTGCCGCAAAGTGTGGTGCAGGCCGATCACGTGGTCTGGTACGCACCGGCCAATCTGGGATGGGATCTGGCGGCGACGGTTGCGTCGAGTCCTGTACCGACCAAGGTGTGCGATTCGCTGGAAGCCATCATTGCCGAGGTCAAGGCTCAGGTTAAGCCGGGCGCCCATGTGGTGATCATGAGCAACGGTGGCTTCGGCGGCCTGCATGGCAAGCTGGCGGACGCGCTGCAATGAGCGGCCCGGAGCGTATAACCCTGGCCGTCACCGGCGCATCGGGCATGCAGTACGCCTTGCGCTTGCTCGATTGCCTGGTGCGAGAGGATCGCGAAGTGCACTTCCTGATCTCAAAGGCGGCGCAGTTGGTGATGGCCACTGAAACCGACGTCAGCCTGCCGGCCAAACCGCAGGCGATGCAGGCGTTCCTGACTGAATACACCGGGGCTGCTGCCGGCCAGATTCGGGTGTACGGCAAGGAAGACTGGATGTCGCCGGTGGCTTCGGGGTCGGGTGCTCCGGCAGCGATGGTGGTGGTGCCCTGTTCGACCGGCACGCTGTCGGCGATTGCCACTGGCGCCTGCAATAACTTGGTGGAGCGGGCGGCCGACGTGACCCTCAAGGAGCGCCGCCAGTTGATTCTGGTGCCCCGTGAAGCGCCGTACTCCAGCATCCATCTGGAGAACATGCTCAAGCTGTCCAATATGGGCGCGGTGATCATGCCAGCGTCCCCCGGCTTTTATCATCAGCCACAGACTATCGATGATCTGGTGGATTTTGTGGTGGCGCGCATTCTCAACCTGCTCAATATCCCCCAGGACATGCTCCCGCGTTGGGGTGAACACCATGTGGGCGGCGATGAATAAGGCGCTGCTGGCCTTGCTGGTGGCGGCTCTGGTGTGTGGTTGCGCCAGCGTACGTACGCTTAACGCAGCCAAGCCGGGTGCTCCGATTGTCTATTCGGGCACCCGGCTTGACCTGTATGCGTTGCAGGGAGGGTGTTGCGCCAAGGATCGCTTTGGCGCCGATGCTCCGCGATATCCCGGGCTGGACCTGCCCGCCAGTGCGTTGCTCGACACGGTGGTGTTGCCGTTGTCAGTGCTGACCGTGCTGGGTGTCGGGTTTCAGGCCAGTGGCGGTTTGTAGCGAACGGGTTGCGGGCTATTTGCCCAGCTTGCGCAGTTCATCGGACTCAATCACCCGTATGCCGTCCTGCTCTTCCAGCGCCAGGCGCCAAAGGGCCCGGGCCAGTTGGCACGCTTCGATGCCGTGGTACTTGCCCGGAATCAGTTTGGATAATGGCCCCGCGATCTGCTCGGCCAGTCGCGGTTCAACGCGGTCGCCAAGTAACAGCGAAGGGCGTGCGATGGTCAGTTGCGGCCAGTTCTGGGCGCGCAGCGATTGCTCCATCTCGCCTTTGACCCGGTTATAGAACACCGAAGATTTGGGATCGGCGCCAATGGCACTGATCACAATCAGGTGCCGGGCGCCCATTTCCCGTGCCCGTTTGGCGAAAGCCACCACCATGTCATGGTCGACTGCGCGGAATGCCGCTTCCGAGCCAGCCTGTTTGATGGTGGTGCCCAGGCAGCAGAAGGCCACATCGACCCGCCCACTCAGCTGGGGCAGGAATACGGCTGGATCCCCTACCGGGTTTTCCAGGTGCGGATGCGCTGCCAGAGGCTTGCGCGAAGGGGCAAGCACTCGGGTGATGGTCGGTTCATTAAGCAGGCGGTCGAGCAACAGCTCACCCGTAAGGCCGGTGGCTCCTGCGAGCAGAATATGTGAAGGCGTCAAGTGCATAGTGTTTCTCCCTTGATACAACCAGCGTAGCCATTCCAGGGTTATTTGCTTACTGCAAAGCCTGTTTTGCTTGTTGCTGACGCAAGCGTTGCCAGTGGTTCAGAACGCCTTTTGGCGCCCAGATCTGCGGTTCAGAAGGTTCGTAGCCATCAGCCACCTCGCGCTCGGCGACATAGCCTTTGGCCAGTTTGAAGGCTTTTTGCAAATCGTCTGTATGGTTCAGCGCCTGGGCAAACAAGGCATTGCCGAAGTAAGTGAAGTCGGCTTCTTCCGAGCAACCGAAGGACACGCGATCAGCCTTGGAGGCGGTCATGATCAGGGTCTTTTCATCCTTGAGTGCGGGGATAAAACCGCCTGAATAGCAGGATGAAATCACGATGATCTTGTCGCGGTTTTTCAGTGGGGCCAGTGCCGCCGCGAGGTCGTCGGCGGGCAGGTCTGCCAGCTCCAGACGGGGCTGATCCAGTACCAGTTCGTGTTCCTGGGTGCCGTGGCTGGTCAGGTAAATAAAGATCAGGTCTTCCGGTCCGGTCCGCTCGGCCAGGGTAAGGGCTGCGCGGTGCAGGTTCTCGCGGGTAGCCATGGGGCGATCGAGCAGGTGATCGCGGTGGTTCACCAGCGTGATCTGGCCACGGCTTCCAAAGCGGCTGGCGAGCATGTCGTTGACGTAATCGGCTTCGCGCTTGAACACGCTCTGTTTGCCGTCGCCTGCCAGCACCAGGCTGTACAGCTCAATGGCCGGTGTTGAGGGTGCAATGCCTGCCAGTGCCTCGTTGAGCAGCGTGCCCTGATTGAGTAGCCCCAGCTCCAGCGGATCGGGCAAGACCTTGCCATTGGCATCGCGTACCCGCTGGCCGTTAAGCCAGAAACCGCTTTGCACCGTGCCATCGGCCAGGGTCAGGGTGCCCTGGCCCTGATAGGTGTCTGCGGCAAACTCACCCACATAGGTGCTGGCGTCGGGCAGGCTCAAATGGCCAGGTCCGTTGAAGCGCCATTCGTTGAACATGCCGCGGTAATGGCTGCCATCGATGCCGATCAGTTCGCCCTTGCCGGTCAGTGCACCGTCCTTGAATTCCCCGACCCAGACATCACCGTCGGCATTTTCATAGCGGCCTTTGCCGTTCAGCTGGTTGTGCTTGAACGCGCCTTCGTACTGGTCGCCGTCTGCGCTGTTGAACACGCCGTTGCCTTCCAGCTCGCCATTGACGAACTGACCGGTAAATTCATTGGCGCTGGCATCGCTGCGCATCCCTTCGCCGTGGGGCTTGCCGTGGGCAAACTGGCCTTTGTACTGGCTGCCGTCTTCCAGTTCGAGCTGGCCGTTGCCAGAGAACTGGTCATCCTTGAACTCGCCGCGATAGCTCAAGCCTGGCTCTTTGCGAGTGCCTTCACCTTCGCGCCGGCCCTGCTTGAACCCGCCTACATAGGTGCTGTCGTGAGCGGTCAGGCTGCCCTGGCCGCTAAACAGCCCTTGTTCAAAGCCTCCGCGATACACATCGCCATTGCTGGCGTGCCATTCGCCTTGGCCTTGCCACAGGCCATTTTTGAAATCCCCTGCGTACCAACTGCCGTTCGGGTAGTCGATGCGGCCCTGGCCTTGCAACAACCCGTTGACCACTTCGCCACGATAACGCCCGCCATCGGGCAGGCGTGCGTCTGGCGGTAACAGTGATTCACCGTCACCGCAGGCCGTCAGCAGCAGGGTCAAAGCAAGGGGGGCAAATGGGCGCATAACGGGATCCGGATAATTAAGCCACCGAGTATGCCGTAGCAATGGGGACTGTCTATAGGCCCGGATGAAACATCCACAGTTATTGCATGCCAGGGTGCAAGCCAGGGCCGTTGGTCGGCGGGACGTGCTTATAATGCGGCACAAAAAAAATCGCTGGAGAGGTGAGATGTTGTTACGCGGCTTGACTTGGCTGGTGCTGTTTCAATTGCTGGGCACTGCGCTCAATCACTTGTTCGTCCCTGTGTTGCCCGGTCCCATTATTGGGCTTGTGCTGTTGCTGGGCTTTTTGATGGTGCGGGGTCAGGTCGGCGAGCCATTGAGCCAGGCGGCCAGCAGTCTGTTGCGTTATCTACCCTTGTTGCTGGTGCCACCCGCGGTGGGCGTCATGGTGTATGCCGCCGATATTGCCGCTGACTTTTGGGCCATCGTCGGTGCGCTGGTGCTGTCGCTGTTGATCTCGATGGGGTTTGTGGGGGTGCTGATGCAGCGCCTGCTCAAGCGTCACAGCCACCCTGAGGAGCGGCCATGAGTATTCAATGGCAAGGCGCCTGGGAGTCAGTTATCCACCATCCACTGTTTGGCATTGGCATCACCTTGGGTGCCTATCAGTTGGTACTTGCCGCCTACGAAAAAACCCGCTGGCTCTTCCTGCAGCCCGTACTGGCGTCGATGCTGCTGGTGATCGGTGTATTGCTCAGTTGCGGCTTGAGCTATGCCGAGTACCGCAAAAGCACGGACATCCTGAGTATCTTGCTGGGGCCTGCGACGGTGGCGCTGGCGGTGCCGTTGTACTTGAACCTGCGGCGAATTCGTCAATTGTTCTGGCCCATTTTTACTACGCTGATGATTGGTGGTGTGTTCGCCACCGGGCTGGTGGTGGGGCTGGCCTGGTGGTTCGGGGCCGAACACATGATGCTGATGACCCTTGCGCCCAAATCGGTCACCTCGCCGATTGCCATGCTGGTGGCTGAACAGATTGGCGGTGTCGCCGCGCTGGCAGCAGTGTTTGTATTGATTACAGGGGTGATAGGCGCAATTTGCGGGCCGGCCCTGCTACAGCTTTTGGGGGTTCATAGCCCGGAGGCCCGTGGCATGGCGCTGGGCATGACGGCGCATGCCGTCGGCACCTCGGTGGCGTTGCAGGAGAGTGAAGAATGCGGCGCTTTTGCGGCGTTGGCGATGAGTCTGATGGGCGTTGCCACGGCAGTCTTCTTGCCGTTGGCCGTGACCCTCGTGGTGTAAGGGTGAGTGTATGACGTTGCCGCTGTTTCCTTTGAAGACGGTGCTATTTCCGGGGTGTGTACTGGATTTGCAGATTTTTGAAGCGCGCTACCTGGACATGATTGCCCGCTGCATGAAGCAGGGCACAGGCTTTGGCGTGGTGTGCATCCTTGAGGGGCGAGAAGTCGGTGATGCGCCCCAGGACATCGCCGGGATCGGCTGCGAAGCGCTGATCCGCGACTTTCAGCAGCAGGACAATGGGCTGCTGGGGATTCGGGTCGAAGGCGGGCGTCGCTTTGAGGTGCTGAGCACTGAGTTGCAGCGCGACCAGTTGCTGGTGGCACAGGTTGAGTGGCTGAGCGAGATCCCCGAGCAACCGCTTCAGGACGAGGATCAGGATCTGCTGGCCTTGCTCAAGGCGCTGGCCGAGCATCCGATGGTCGCCGCCTTGAACATGAATACCGAAGTGGCCGGGCAGCAGTCATTGGCCAATCAACTGGCGTACCTGTTGCCTTTTGCCGAAGCGGACAAGATCGAACTGCTGCAGGTCGATGACCCGCAGCAGCGTCTGGACGGGATTCAAGTGTTGCTCGATGAGATCCAGGGCGAGGCGTTCAATTTATAGAGCACCTCGCGGGCGTCATGCCGTGCTCGGTTCAATAGGCGTAGCGCAGCAGCTCTTTGGACAGATGGGCCAGCATGAAAAAGCCGTAGAGCGCAGTCACCGATGGCAAGATCAGCCACCAGATTTTCTGAGGCACGGGCTCAAGCGGCATGAATCGCTGACTCAACGCCAGGGCAAGTGCGTTGACGGTGATGGCGAGCAGGGCGCCTGCGGTGATATCGGTTGGCCAGTGAGCCCCCAGGTACACCCGCGACATCGCCACGGTAATTGCCAGCAAGCACCCCAGTAGTACCCAGGTGACGCGCATGCGCTGCGGCTGATTGCGTCCGGCCAGAATCGCCAGGGCTACAAAAAACGCAAATGCTCCCGAACTGTGGCCGCTGGGCATGCTGTAGCTGGTCAACGGGTCGACCAGTACTTCGGGGCGCACCCGGGCGAAAAAGTGTTTGGTCGCCGTATTGGCCAAGGCCGTAAACAGCGTGACCCCGCCAAAGAACCACATCGCCCGCCACTGCCTTGCAAACAGCAGAATGACGCACACCAGCGCCGCCGCTAAAAACTGCGTGCGGAAGTTGCCGATTTGCGTCACCAATACCGCCGCGGTGTCCATGGCGCTGCTGCGGTGCTCTTGTACCAGCGCAGTGATGCCCTGGTCGAAAGCGGTCATGTGCGGGTAGCCAATGAAAACGGCCAGCAGCAGGGTCAGGCTTAATGCACCGATCAGGAGTGTGGCCCTGGGTTGGCGGCGGATGCTGGCATTGATGCTCAGACCCAGCAGGGCAACCAGCCCCACGGCAACGATGGCTGCCTGAGGCCAGAAGCCCTCGGGCAGCGGCAGGCGAATGGCTGCGCCGGTTGCCCAGCCTGGCAGCAGATACGCAACCGCCCAGCCTGCACCCGCCAGCAGGCTGACGCCGATGAATCGAGGCAGCGGCATGTCGCACATCCCGGCCACCATCGGCAACATGGGGCGCAATGGGCCGATAAAACGACCAATCAACAGGCTGACAATGCCATAGCGATGGAAATAGCTCTCGGCACCGTTCATCCACTCAGGGTGGGTGCGCAAGAGTGGCAAGCGTCGAATGTTCTGGTGGAAGCGTCTGCCCAAGGCGTAAGACACCGCGTCTCCCAGTAGCCCGCCGAGAAATCCCAGCAGCAACGTTTGGCCCAGTGACAGGGCGCCGCTGCCAGCCATCACGGCAATGGCGAACAACAGTACGGTGCCGGGAACGATGATCCCGGCAATCGCCAGGCACTCCACGCACGCCACAATAAACACCGCAAGGCCCAGCCACTGCGGGTTGGCTGTCAGCCAGCCGGTTACGCTATCGAGCCACGGGCCCATGTTTCAATTTCCTTATTCGCTTTCTGGTTTCTTGTGGGAGCAGCAGTCTTGAAGCGGGCTCGGGTCAGTGTGTGAACCCGTGTAGAGCCGGTGGGAGCCGGGCTTGCCCGCTCCCGCAACAGGGGTTACGGGTTTTGCACAATCAAATAATCCTGCCCCTCGACCTGACCGCGGCGCAGGGGGTTTCGGGTGCAATACCCAGCGTAGTCAGCGTCAACAAAGCGGTACATCAAATGCTCGTCCCGTCCGTGGGGTATGCCCAGGCGAGTGGTCTGGATGATCCGCGAAGGTTTTTCTCTGACGTCATCGACCCATAAACGTTCGGGGTCGAAACATTTTGCATCCCATACGGGTACTTTGAGGCCCAGTGCTTTGCACAGCAGGGTTTGCCCGGCGCAGAGTTTCTGCTCGGGGCGAGGGTTGCCTTGGGCATCGGGGTTGTTGAGTTGCATCTGCGCCAGGCTTTCCGGGCCCGACAGTTCATCCAGCCACGGGAAAGCCGATTTAATCAGTACCGCGTTGCCGGGGCCGTGGGCGCTAAAGTTCAGAGAATCGCCTCCACGGGCGTAATACATATAGATGTGCCCGCCATCCAGAAACAGCGCCTTGCGTTTTTCGGTGTACCCCAGCGAAGCGTGGCTGCCCTTGTCGGCCATGTAATAGGCTTCGGTTTCGATAATCCGTGCACTGAGCCACAGGCCGTTGACCCGATGGCGGATGACTTTGCCCAGCAGTTCACGGGCCAGAAGCTGGGCGTCGCGGTCGAAAAAGGCATCAGGCAGCATCATGGGCATTTTCAGGGCGGTCAGTGGATAGCTGAAAAGGGGCAGATAATAGCAAGTCATGCTTAATCGGGGCTGAACGCCGTGTATTTGTAGTCCATTTCGACCATCCGCCTGCCACCGCTGTGCGTAAGGCGGTTGGACCGCTATAATCGGCCGCTTTCCTCCCTGCCAAGACCCTTGAGACCATGACTGAGTCCGTTCTTGACTACATGACCCGCCTGGGTCGCGCTGCTCGCGAAGCTTCCCGCGTGATTGGCCGTGCCAGCACTGCGCAGAAAAACCGTGCCTTGCACGGCGCTGCCGCTGCACTGGATGCCGCTCGCCTGGAACTTGTTGCCGCCAACGAACTGGACCTGGCCGCTGGCCGGGCCAACGGCCTTGAGCCGGCCATGCTGGAGCGCCTGGCGCTGACCCCTGCACGCATCGACAGCATGATTGTCGGCTTGCGTCAGGTGGCCAGCCTGCCAGACCCCATTGGCGCGATCCGCGACATGAGCTACCGCCCCTCGGGTATTCAGGTAGGCAAGATGCGCGTGCCGTTGGGTGTAGTCGGAATCATCTATGAGTCGCGTCCGAACGTGACCATTGATGCCGCCAGTCTGTGCCTGAAGTCAGGCAATGCGACGATCTTGCGCGGTGGCTCCGAAGCCATTCACTCCAACCGTGCCATTGCGGTCTGCATTCAGCGAGGGCTGGCCGAGGCCGGTCTGCCGCCAGCCGTGGTGCAAGTGGTTGAAGTGACGGACCGCGCCGCAGTGGGCGCATTGATCACCATGCCCGAGTACGTTGACGTGATCGTGCCACGGGGTGGCAAAGGCCTGATCGAGCGTGTCAGCCGTGACGCCAGGGTGCCGGTGATCAAGCATCTGGACGGGATTTGCCATGTGTACGTCAGTGCCCATGCTGATCTGGAGAAGGCCCGACGCATTGCGTTCAACGCCAAAACCTACCGTTATGGCATTTGCGGGGCGATGGAAACCCTGCTGGTGGATCAGGCGGTGGCTGCTGAGTTTCTGCCGGCAATGGCTGAACAATTTCGCGCCAAGGGCGTCGAACTGCGCGGTTGCGAACGCACCCAGGCGCTGATCGACGTGGTGGCGGCGACCGAAGATGACTGGAACACCGAGTACCTGGACGCGATTTTGTCGATTCGTGTTGTCGACGGGCTTGATCAGGCGATTGAACACATCAATCACTATGGCTCCCACCACACCGACTCGATCGTGACCGAACATCAGGGCGAAGCCCGGCGTTTTATGGCCGAAGTGGACTCCAGTTCCGTGATGCTCAACACACCAACCTGCTTTGCCGATGGATTTGAATACGGATTGGGTGCGGAGATTGGCATTTCTACTGATAAGCTGCACGCCCGCGGACCGGTCGGTCTCGAAGGTCTGACCTGCGAGAAGTACATTGTGGTCGGTGATGGCCAGTTGCGCGGTCAGGAGCCGGTCTGACTTGGTCGCTCTTAAAGCGTCAGGGCCGGCACCGAAAATCGAAGCGTTACCCCTGCGCATAGGCGTGCTGGGTGGAACCTTCGATCCGGTGCATATCGGGCATTTGCGTGGCGGACTTGAAGTGGCTGAAATGATGGAGCTCGACGAGCTTCGTCTGACACCCAACGCTAGGCCTCCCCATCGCGATACGCCCCAGGTGTCGGCTCATGACCGTTTGGCGATGGTCGAGTGTGCTGTCGCAGGAGTGGCTACGCTGGTAGTGGACGCCCGGGAGCTGCAGCGGGACAAACCGTCCTACACGATCGATACGCTGGAACTGATGCGGGCCGAGTTGGCCGCGCACGACCAGTTGTTTTTACTGTTGGGTTGGGACGCTTTTTGCGGCCTGCCCACGTGGCATCGCTGGGAAGAGTTGCTCCAGCATTGCCATATCCTGGTGCTACAGCGCCCGGATGCCGACAGCGAACCGCCGGATGCCTTGCGCAACCTGCTGGCAGCGCGCTCGGTAAGCGACCCGCTGGCCCTGAAGGGGGCAAGCGGACAGATTGCATTCGTTTGGCAGACGCCGCTCGCGGTATCCGCCACCCAGATCCGTCAACTGCTGGCCAGCGGTAAGTCGGTACGTTACCTGGTGCCCGACGCGGTCCTGGCCTACATCGATGCGCACGGGCTTTACCGTGCGTCGAACTAAAAAGGGCGTGTTTCAAGGCGCGAATTGACGTGTATTGAAACACCCGAACATACGAGCAAAACGAGTTTTATATGACTGACAAAGATGTAAGCAAAGTAAAGCGCAAAGGCACGTTCAAAAGCGCCCCTCTGCCAGAAAAAACCTTCACCAACGAGCCGCTCAAGGGCGAAGAGCTGGTCAAGGTAGCGGTTAGCGCTCTGGAAGACGTCAAGGCCCAGGACATTCAGGTCATCGACGTTCGTGACAAGCACAGCATCACTGACTTCATGATCATCGCTACCGGTACTTCGAACCGTCAGATCGGCGCGATGCTCGACAAGATTCGTGAAGCGGTCAAGGCTCTGGGCGTCAAGCCTTTGGGCGAAGAAGGCAAGGGCGACAGCGACTGGGTTCTGCTGGACATGGACGACGTGATCGTTCACATGATGACCGCCAGTGCCCGTCAGTTCTACGACCTGGAGCGTCTGTGGGCCGGTGCTGAACAAAGCCGTGCTGGCAGTGCTGCTCACCACAGCCCGGAAAACACCCATGAGCACTTCCTGAAGCTCAACAAAGACCAAGAGTAAGGGTTCGCTGTGCGCCTGCGTTTGATCGCTGTCGGTTCACGTATGCCTAAATGGGTGGAAGAAGGCTGGCATGAATATGCCAAGCGTCTGCCATCCGAGCTGGCCCTTGAACTGGTGGAAATACCGCTCAATACCCGTGGCAAGAATGCCGACGTGGCTCGATTCATCCGTCAGGAAGGCGAGGCCATGCTGGCCAAAGTCGGCCCCGGTGAGCGGATCGTAACCCTGGAAGTGCACGGCAAACCGTGGAGTACCGAGCAGCTGGCGGTTGAACTCGACCGCTGGCGCCTGGATTCGCGCACGGTGAACTTTATGGTCGGTGGCCCGGAAGGGCTGGCGCCGGAAGTCTGCGCCCGCGCTGACCAGCGCTGGTCGCTGTCGCCATTGACGTTGCCGCACCCGTTGGTAAGGATTCTGATCGGTGAGCAGTTGTATCGCGCCTGGACAGTGTTGTCCGGGCACCCGTATCACAAATAGCTCAGCGCCCTGAATGTCTCAGCCGATTCGCCTTAAAGACCACGAGAAAGACTCACGCCTTGTGCGCGGACGCGTCGTGGTCGGCGCATTTGTCGTGGTGGGCTTGATCTGCGTATTGCTCGCGCGACTTTATTATCTGCAGGTGGTGCAGTACGAGTACCACTCCACCTTGTCAGAAAACAACCGGGTGCATGTGCAGCCGATCCCGCCTACACGGGGTTTGATCTTTGACCGTAATGGCGTGGTTATTGCGGACAACCGTCCCAGCTTCAGCCTGAGCATGACCCGCGAGCGCTCCGGCGACTGGCAGCAAGTGCTCGACGTCATTGTTGAAGTGCTGCAGCTTGCGCCTGAAGATCGCGCCCTGTTTGAAAAGCGCATGAAGCAGGGGCGGCGGCCATTTGAGCCGGTGCCCATTCTGTTTGAGCTTAACGAAGAGCAGATCGCCCGGATTGCCGTAAACCAGTTCCGCCTGCCCGGGGTGGAGGTGGTTGCGCAGTTGGTGCGCCATTACCCGCAAGGCGCGCACTTTGCGCACTCGGTGGGTTACATGGGGCGGATCAACGAGAAAGAGCTTAAAACCCTCGATCCGGTCAACTACAGCGGCACGCACCATATCGGCAAAACCGGCATCGAGCGTTTCTACGAAGCCGAGCTGCACGGTCAGGTGGGTTACGAAGAAGTCGAAACCAATGCCCGGGGCCGGGTATTGCGGGTGCTTAAGCGTACCGACCCGATCCCCGGCAAAGACATCGTGCTCAGCCTCGATATCAAGCTGCAAGAGGCGGCCGAAGAGGCCCTGGCAGGGCGTCGTGGCGCGGTGGTTGCACTTAACCCGATGACGGGGGAAGTGCTGGCCATGGTCAGCCAGCCGAGTTTCGACCCCAACCTGTTCGTGACCGGCATCAGCTTCAAGGCTTATGCCGAGCTGCGCGATTCGATTGATCGCCCATTGTTCAACCGCATCCTGCGCGGCCTGTATCCACCTGGTTCGACCATCAAACCCGCCGTCGCAATTGCGGGGCTGGACAGTGGCGTGATCAGTGGTACTTCACGCGTGTATGACCCCGGCTATTACCAGTTGCCCAATTACGATCACAAATATCGTAACTGGAATCGCACCGGTGACGGCTACGTCGATCTGGACACCGCGATCATGCGCTCCAACGACACCTATTTTTATGACCTGGCCCACAAGCTGGGGATTGATCGTCTGTCGACCTACATGAATCAGTTCGGTATCGGGCGAAAGGTCTCCCTGGACATGTTCGAGGAATCCGCCGGGCTGATGCCGTCCCGCGAGTGGAAACGGGCCACCCGGCGTCAGGCCTGGTTCCCCGGCGAGACATTGATTCTGGGGATCGGTCAGGGCTACATGCAGTCCACGCCCCTGCAGCTGGCCCAGGCCACGGCGCTGATTGCCAGTAAAGGCAAGTGGATTCGTCCGCACCTGGCCAAGACCATCGAAGGCGTGCCGCCGGTGGACCCGGATCCGGTACCGGACATCGTCCTGCGTGACCCGTCCAACTGGGCCAAGGTCAACCACGGCATGCAGCAAGTGGTGCATGGCGCACGCGGCACGGCGCGGGTTGCGGGCGTTGGCGCGCAATACCTGATTGCAGGCAAAAGCGGTACGGCACAGGTGGTGGCGATCAAGCAGGGCGAAAAATACGACCGTTCCAAGGTTCAGGAGCGTCACCGAGACCACGCCTTGTTCGTCGGCTTTGCCCCGGCCAACAACCCGCAGATCACGGTCTCGGTCATGATTGAAAACGG
Organism: Pseudomonas sp. RL_5y_Pfl2_69; assembly: GCF_963970465.1. NCBI lineage: Bacteria > Pseudomonadati > Pseudomonadota > Gammaproteobacteria > Pseudomonadales > Pseudomonadaceae > Pseudomonas > Pseudomonas sp. RL_5y_Pfl2_69. The sequence continues at coordinate 108,284 of NZ_CAXAOU010000010.1, forward strand.
CGAAGCCGGCAGCCGCGTAGCCTCGCCTGTGGTGCGCAAGGTCATGGACGCCTGGTTGCTGGGTGAAGACGGCAAACTCAAACCCGAGTACGGCGGTCCCGTAAAGGCAGAGGTTACGGCCAATGATCAGTAATTTTGACCGCATCCTCTCCAGCGAGGATGTGATGCGTCGGCGTGCCACGCTGCTTCAGCGTCTGCACCTGGATGGCCCGCTGCTGATTTTGCTGCTGACCCTGGCGGCCGGCAGCCTGTTTGTCCTGTATTCGGCCAGTGGCAAGAACTGGGACTTGCTCAGCAAGCAGGCGACTTCATTCGGGATCGGGCTGGTGTCGATGTTCATCATCGCTCAGCTTGAACCGCGTTTTATGGCCCGCTGGGTACCGATCGGTTATCTGGCTGGCGTGTTGCTGCTGGTGGTGGTGGACGTCATGGGCCACAACGCCATGGGCGCCACACGCTGGATCAATATTCCGGGTGTGATTCGCTTCCAGCCCTCGGAGTTCCTGAAAATCCTCATGCCGGCGACCATCGCCTGGTATCTGTCCAAGCGGACCTTGCCACCGCAACTCAAGCATGTGGCGGTCAGCCTGATGCTGATCGGGGTGCCCTTTGCCCTGATTGTGCGCCAGCCCGACCTGGGGACGGCCTTGCTGGTACTGGCGGGCGGTGCGTTCGTGCTGTTTATGGGCGGGCTGCGCTGGCGCTGGATCCTCAGCGTGCTGGCAGCGACGGTGCCCGTGGCGATTGCCATGTGGATGTTCGTGATGCACGACTATCAGAAACAGCGGGTTCTGACCTTCCTCGATCCTGAGAGCGATCCGCTGGGCACCGGATGGAACATTATCCAGTCCAAGGCCGCCATCGGCTCGGGCGGGGTGTTTGGCAAGGGCTGGCTGCTGGGCACCCAGTCGCACCTGGACTTTCTTCCCGAAAGCCACACCGACTTCATTATTGCGGTGATGGGCGAAGAGTTCGGCCTGGTCGGCATCTGCGCGTTACTGCTGATTTACTTGCTGTTGATTGGTCGCGGCCTGGTGATCACGGCCCAGGCGCAGACCCTGTTCGGCAAATTGCTGGCGGGCAGCCTGACCATGACGTTTTTTGTTTATGTTTTCGTCAACATCGGTATGGTCAGTGGCTTGCTACCGGTGGTGGGCGTGCCATTGCCATTTATCAGTTACGGCGGCACTTCGCTCGTGACGCTGTTGTCAGCGTTTGGGGTTTTGATGTCGATTCACACACATCGCAAGTGGATCGCACAAGTTTGATTAAGGTGAATTATTCAATGCAAGCAATGCGTGGCTGGGCCGCTCGATACGCGTCATGGGTGGGCCTGCTGGGTCTGTTCGGGGCAGCGCAGGGCGCGGTAGCCGGTGACTACGAAGGCTCGCCCCAGGTGGCTGAGTTCGTCGGTGAGATGACCCGCGACTACGGATTTGCCGGCGAGCAACTGATGGGCGTGTTCCATGAGGCAGAGCGTAAACAGAGCATCCTCGATGCCATTTCTCGCCCGGCCGAACGCGTTAAACAGTGGAAAGAGTACGGCCCGATGTTCCTGACCGACGCCCGGGTTGCCCGTGGTGTGGATTTTTGGCGTGAACACGAAGCCGTACTGGCCCGCGCCGAGCAGGAGTACGGGGTTCCGGCCCAGGTGATTGTGTCGATCATCGGCGTCGAAACCTTTTATGGCCGCAACACCGGCAACTACCGGGTGATCGATGCGCTGTCGACCCTGGGGTTCGATTACCCGCCGCGCGCCGAGTTTTTTCGCAAGGAGCTGCGTGAGTTCCTGCTGCTGACCCGCGAAGAGCAAGTTGACCCGCTCACCCTTAAAGGCTCTTATGCCGGGGCGATGGGCTTGCCGCAGTTTATGCCAAGCAGCTTTCGCGCCTATGCCGTGGACTTCGACGGTGATGGCCATATCAATATCTGGAGCAATCCGGACGATGCCATCGGCAGTGTTGCCAGCTACTTCAAGCGTCACGGCTGGGTAGCCGGTGAGCCGGTGGTGATTCGCGCCGATGTGACCGGTGATCGGGCCGATGAAGGTCTGACCCAGGGCATTGAGCCGGTCAAGACCGTCGGGGAGTTGCGAGCGCTGGGCTGGTCGAGTCATGATGCGCTGCCCGACGATATGCCGGTCACGGCGTTCCGTCTTGAAGGCGCCAATGGCCCTGAATACTGGATGGGCCTGAAGAATTTTTATGCGATCACGCGCTATAACCGAAGCGTGATGTACGCCATGGCAGTGCATCAACTGTCCGACCTGCTGGTTCAAGCACGGGGCAACAAGTAATGCCGTTTCTAGCGATCCGCACACCTTTGAAACTCGCTGCCTGCGCCGCCCTGGCGTTGCTGGTGGTGAGCTGCTCCAGCAGCCGTTCGACGACCCCGCAAACCTCTGGCGGTGTCAGTTCCAAGCCGGGCCTGGACATCAACCGCGCCCATAAAGATGGTGCGCCGTGGTGGGATGTCGACGTATCCCGTATCCCGGATGCCACGCCGACCCTGCACAGCGGTCCTTACAAGGCCGCGCCGTATTCGGTGCTGGGCAAGACCTACTTTCCGATGCAAGAGTCCAAGACCTATGTGGCTTCTGGCACTGCGTCCTGGTACGGCACCAAGTTTCACGGTCAGAACACGGCCAATGGCGAAGTGTATGACCTGTACGGCATGAGCGCGGCGCACAAAACCCTGCCGTTGCCCAGCTACGTCAAAGTGACCAACCTCGATAACGGCAAGGCCGTGGTCCTGCGGGTCAACGACCGTGGCCCGTTTTATTCGGATCGCATCATCGACCTCTCCTACGCTGCCGCCAAGAAACTGGGCTATGCCGAAACCGGTACGGCAAGGGTCAAGGTTGAAGGGATTGACCCGCAAGCCTGGTGGGCCCAGCGTGGCCGCCCGGCCCCCTTGATGCTCAATGAGCCGAAAATGGCCCAGAACACCGGGCCGACCGTCTCTACCGGCAAGATTGAGCAATGGACGCCGCCGGCCCAGCAGCACGCCGCCGATGTGGTACCGGTCAGCACACTGCCCAAGGGTCAGGGTACGTATTTGCAGGTAGGCGCCTTTGCCAATCCGGACGCCGCCGAGTTGCTTCGTTCCAAGCTCAGTGGCATGGTCAGCACCCCAGTATTCATCAGCTCGATTGTGCGCAATCAGCAAACCTTGCATCGAGTGCGCCTGGGGCCCATTGCCTCGGCGGGTGAAGTACAGCAAACGCAAAACAGCGTGCGCCAGGCCAATTTGGGTCAGCCAAGCGTTGTGACGTCGGATCAGTAACACCGATCAAAGCGTTGGGCCGGAGCATCAAGGGCCCAAACGCAGTTGCAGAGGTCAAGAATAAAAGCCCTTCCAGGGGCCGGGACTGCAACTGAATACGCGGCAGTCAGTCATACGACTGCCTGTACAGTTTTGCCCGTGAGGGTAAGTTTCAATTAACAACTTCGAGAGACGGATGAACATCACCACTTTAGCCAAACGCCTGTGCCTGCTTGTACCGCTGATCGTCACTCCTGCCGCCTGGGCAGTCGAGATGATGCCGTCGCCGCCACAACTTGCAGCCAAGTCCTATGTTCTGATGGATGCCAGCAGCGGTAACGTGCTGGTTGAGAACAACGGCGACCAGCGTCTGCCGCCAGCCAGCCTCACCAAGCTGATGACTGCTTACATCGCGACCCTGGAAATCCGTCGCGGCCAGATCGGCGAAAACGATCCTGTCACCGTCAGCGAAAACGCCTGGCGTACCGGTGGTTCGCGGATGTTCATCAAGGTCGGCACTCAAGTGTCGGTCAGCGACCTGCTGCACGGCATCATCATTCAGTCGGGTAACGACGCAAGCGTGGCCTTGTCCGAGCACATCGCCGGCAGCGAAGACGCCTTTGCCGACATGATGAACAAGACCGCCGGCGAGTTGGGCATGTCCAACAGCCACTTCATGAACCCGACTGGCCTGCCAAACCCTGAGCATTACTCGTCGGCCCACGACATGGCGTTGCTGGCCCGTGCCATCATTCACGAAGACCCGACTCACTACGCGATCTACTCGCAGAAAGAGTTCTTCTGGAACGGCATCAAGCAGCCTAACCGCAACCTGTTGCTGTGGCGTGACAAGACCGTTGACGGTCTGAAAACCGGTCACACCGACGAAGCAGGCTACTGCATGGTGTCGTCGGCTGTTCGTGATGGTCAGCGCCTGATTGCCGTGGTGTTTGGTACCAACAGCGAAGTCGCCCGTGCTGCCGAAACACAGAAACTGCTGACCTACGGTTTCCGCTTCTTCGAAACCCAGACGTTCTATCAGAAGGGTGTAGAGCTGGCTCAGGCCCCGGTCTGGAAAGGCACCACCAATCAAGTCAAGGCCGGCCTGGCCGAAGACTTGACCATGACTCTGCCTAAAGGCCAATTGAAAAAGCTGGCTGCAAGCATGACCATGAACCCGCAACTGATGGCCCCTATCGCCCAAGGCGATGTGATCGGCAAGGTTGAGGTCAAGCTGGACGACAAGGTTGTGCACAGTGCCGACCTGATCGCACTGGAGCCCGTTGAGGAAGGCGGTATTTTCCGACGCGTTTGGGACAGCATCCGTCTATTCTTCTACGGTCTGTTCAACTGATAGCACCCACCTGCATGGCCCCGCGCTTACACGGCGCGGGGTTATCTCTGTAGCTCAAGGCTTACGAGGCCAATACGCCATGACCGATACCGAAGTAAAGGCGCCAAAGATCGAATTCCCCAACGTTGATTACCCGGTTAAGGTGATCAGCGACACGGGTGTGGGCAACAAAGACAGGATCATCGACATCGTCAAGAAACACGCGACGGTCAACGATGATCGTGTCGACGAGCGCCAGAGCACCAACGGCAAGTACACGACCATCCAGTTGCACATCGTGGCAACAGACCAGGATCAGCTCTACAACATCAACAGCGAACTGCGAGCCACCGGCTTCGTACACATGGTGCTGTGATGTCGCAGGTCTTGGGTATTCGCGAACTGGGTCAGCTTGATTACGAGCGCACCTGGCTGGCGATGCAGCGCTTCACCGATGAGCGCAAGCTTGAGCCGGACACGCAAGATGAAGTCTGGCTGGTGCAGCATCCGCCGGTGTTTACCCAAGGCCAGGCAGGCAAGGCCGAGCATCTGCTGTTACCGGGTGATATCCCGGTGGTGAAGTCGGATCGCGGTGGCCAGGTGACCTATCATGGCCCTGGCCAACTGGTTGCTTACCTGATGCTTGACGTGCGTCGGCTGGGTTATGGCGTGCGTGAGCTGGTCACGCGGATGGAGCAGTGCCTGATCGACCTTCTCGCCAGCTATGGCGTGAGCGCTGCGGCCAAACCCGATGCGCCCGGTGTATATGTTGACGGCGCGAAAATCGCTTCTCTGGGGCTGCGGATCCGCAATGGCTGCTCCTTCCATGGTCTGGCCCTGAATGTGGACATGGACCTGGAACCGTTTCGACGGATTAACCCCTGTGGTTATGCGGGGCTGGCGATGACCCAGCTGCGTGACCATGCAGGGCCGATTGAATTTGCCGAGGTAGGTGCCCGGCTGCGTGTGCAGCTCGTCAAACACCTCGACTATGCTGAGCAGACGACCCTGACGGGCGGAATCGACTGATATGACTACTGCGCAAGACGCTGTTCAAACCCTGATCCCAACGCTGGATATCTCAGAACGTGCAGCCCGCGCCAGCGAGGCCCGTTCCAAGGTTGAGACCGGCGTCAAGTTGCGCGGTGCCGAAAAGGTTGCGCGTATCCCGGTAAAGATCATTCCGACCACCGAGCTGCCGAAGAAGCCTGACTGGATTCGTGTACGCATTCCGGTTTCGCCTGAAGTCGACCGCATCAAGTCATTGCTGCGCAAGCACAAGCTGCACAGCGTGTGCGAAGAAGCTTCCTGCCCGAACCTGGGCGAGTGCTTCTCGGGTGGCACCGCGACCTTCATGATCATGGGCGACATCTGCACCCGCCGCTGCCCGTTCTGCGATGTGGGGCACGGTCGACCGAAGCCACTGGACGTCAACGAGCCTGAAAGCCTGGCCATCGCCATTGCTGACCTGCGCCTGAAGTACGTGGTGATCACCTCGGTAGACCGCGACGACCTGCGTGACGGCGGTGCCCAGCACTTTGCCGATTGCATCCGCGAGATCCGCAAACTGTCGCCGGGTGTTCTGCTTGAAACCCTCGTGCCGGATTACCGTGGCCGCATGGACGTTGCGCTGGAAATCACCGCAGCCGAGCCGCCTGACGTGTTCAACCACAACCTCGAAACCGTGCCGCGCCTGTACAAGGCCGCCCGCCCTGGTTCTGACTACCAGTGGTCGCTGACCTTGCTCCAGCGCTTCAAGCAGATGATGCCGCACATCCCGACCAAGTCCGGCCTGATGCTGGGTCTGGGCGAGACGGATGAAGAAGTCATCGAAGTCATGAAGCGCATGCGCGAACACGACATCGACATGCTGACCCTGGGTCAGTACTTGCAGCCATCGCGCAACCACTTGCCGGTACAGCGTTTCGTGCACCCGGACGTTTTCGCCTGGTTCGCCGAAGAAGGCTACAAAATGGGCTTCAAAAACGTGGCATCCGGCCCGTTGGTACGTTCTTCGTATCACGCGGATGAACAAGCCAAGCTGGTCAAATCCATGCTGGTGAGTGCCTGATTCCATGACAAACCGGAGCACCGCGCCCGTGTCTTTCAAGACCCACAGCGCGGTGCCCGCGTTGCCCGCTGGTGGGGTGATCGCCCTGATCGCCCCGGCCGGTCCCGCCGAACTTGATCTGAAACTCGCCACCCAATGGATGCATGACCGCGGCTATCAGTTGCGCGTATTTCCGGGCGTGTGGGAAAAGGACGGCTACCTCGCAGGCTCTGATGCCGTGCGTTTACGCGACCTGCACGACGCCTTTGCCGATGACAGCATTGATGGCATTTTTTGCCTGCGCGGTGGCTACGGCTCCCCACGCTTGCTTGATGGCATCGATTTCGAGCTTCTGCGCAACCATCCCAAGCCTTTTGTGGGGTATAGCGATATCACCGCGCTGCATCTGGCGATTACACGTTACGCAGGCTTTGTGACTTTCCACGGGCCGATGCTGAACGCCGACCTGCTGGGCAACAAGCAACCGCCGACAGAATCCTCACTGCTACGCATGCTTGGCGGGCAGCAACTGCCTGTGCTGGAGCATCCTGCAGCTTACCCGCTGACAACCCTTGCGCCAGGTTGCGCCAGTGGCCGTTTGCTGGGTGGCAATCTATCCATGATCTGCGCCACCCTCGGGACGGCGTTTGAGCTGGATGGCGAAGGCATCATCCTGTTTATCGAAGACGTGAATGAGCCGCTGTACCGGGTCGACCGCCTGCTCACGCATTTACGTCTGGCAGGCAAGCTCGACAAGGTGCGTGGCGTCCTTGTAGGGGATGTGGCTGGGGTTGATGTACGGGCGCTGGAGCGGTTGCTCACACAGGAATTGGGTGGGCTTGGCATTCCCGTGCTGGCCGGATGGCGCAGCGGGCATTGTGATCCAAACCTGACCTTGCCGATGGGGGCTCAAGTGCGGCTGGATGCTGATCAGCAGTTATTGGTACTTGAGCAGGCTGTGGTCACAGTCAAAACCTGAGCCGTGGGAGCGGGCTTGCTCGCGATTGCATCGACTCGTTTAGTCAGAAATACCGAGTTGATAGCCTCGCGAGCAAGCCCGCTCCTACCGGTTGAGTCGCGACTCAGCGGCTACGCAAACTCTCCAGCAACTTGTGACTCGGGTAGCCATCTGCTGGCCAACCCATAGCTTGCTGCGCGCTGCGAATTGCTTTGCGGGTATTGGCGCCAATAATGCCATCCGCATTGCCCGCATCGTAGTTGCGCTGGCTCAGCAGCGTTTGCAGCTCTACGCGTTCGGAACGGCTCAGCGGTCGGTCATCTTTTGGCCACGCAGCCAAAATGGTTCCGCCCCCGTTGAAGCGCTGAGACAACAGGCCGACGGCCAGCGCATAGGACGATGAATTGTTGTAGCGCAAGATAGCGCGGAAGTTATCCAGCACCAGGAACGCCGGGCCACGGTAGCCTGCCGGCAGCAGCAGGGTGGCGCTCAACTGCTCTGAGCCGGCTGCAGAACTTTCGGGCACTAATACCCCCAGTTGCTGCCATTCGGCGACGCTCTTTTTGACAGTGCCATCCGCCAGCGCGTAGTCAAAGCTGGCAGGCAACATGACTTCAAAGCCCCACGGCTGGCCTTGTTTCCAGCCAGAGCTTTGCAGGTAATGCGCAGTCGAGGCCAGGGCGTCGGCCGAGCTGTTCCAGATGTCACGACGACCGTCACCGTCGAAATCCACGGCGTGGGTTTCATAGGTCGTCGGAATGAACTGGGTCTGGCCCATTGCGCCAGCCCAGGAGCCGAGCATTTTGTCGGCGCTGATATCACCTTGCTGAATGATCTTCAGCGCCGAGATCAATTGGCTTTGGGCGAATTCCGGGCGACGCCCTTCGTAGGCCAGGGTGGCCAGCGATCGGATGACGGATTTGTTGCCCTGGAACGAGCCGAAGTTGCTCTCCATGCCCCAGACCGACACCAGTGCCTGGCGGTCGACGCCATAACGCTGTTCGATGCGGCTCAGCAACTCGGCGTTTTGCTCCAGCAAACGCTGACCATTACGCACACGCAAGGGTGACAGGGCGCCGTCGAGGTATTCCCAGACAGGGCGGCTGAATTCAGGCTGGCTGCGGTCGGCCTTGATCACGCTCATGTCGGGTGTGACGCCAGCAAAGGCGTTATCGAACACCTGCGGGCTGATTCCGGCTTTGAGGGCCTGAACGCGGAAGTTGGCCTGCCACTCGCTGAAGCTCTGGGCGGGCTGGACAAACGGTGTGTCGGTGGTGCCTGGCGCGCTGGTGGTCACCGCTGGGGCGGGAGGCGTCACAGGCAAGGGTTGGGCATCGGCTGCGGTAGGTTTCTCGGCGCAGGCGACTAAAAGGATGACGCTGGAAGCAGCGATCAGTTGGCGCATCGGCCAACCACGTTTATGACTTAAGGGCATGCGCAGGTCCAGGTAATGCAAATCAGATGCAGACCTTATCATCCCCGCTGTCAGGCAGCCAGAAAGTAAAAAGCCTCCCGGTCTCTCGACTGGAAGGCTTCGCGGCGGTAGCTGCCTTTGCCTTTGGCGGGGCGTTCCTGGCGGCTGCGGAACAGGGGTTGGGCGACGATGGATTTGGCCTTGTTGGGGCGCTTGCTCATGGCAGGTACTCTCGCTTGATGTGAACAAGCGCAAATCATCGGCCAGAATTTTGCGGTTGTCCAGCCACGGGTGAGTGAGAGCAGGGGTTACTCCGCAGGCAGACTCAAGCGTTGTCCGCACATCAGCAGTGCCAGACGACTCAGGCTGTTCCAGGCCGAGCCCGCGGCCTGACCCTTGATTTGCGCATCGATACGCTGTGCGTCCATCAACAGCTGTGCCCAGCGCTGTGCCGAGTAGCGTTGCAAGGCCTTGCTCATCAGCGGCTTACGCTTGTCCCAGACCGGGGGGCGTGCCTGGCTGAAAGCTTTGTCCAGAGGAATGCCCTGGCTGTATTGCAGCGCAATATTGGCCAGAACCCGCAGTTCACGGGCCAGTGCCCAGAGGATCACCGGAGGCTCTACACCTTCACCGCGCAAACCCTCCAGCATGCGCAAGGCGTGGGAAGCCTCGCCGTTAAGTACGGCATCGACCAGGCCAAACACATCAAAGCGCGCACTGTCAGCCACCGCAGCCTGTACGGTTTCGACGGTGATCTGCCCGTCTTCGGCCATCAATTTGAGCTTTTCGATTTCCTGGGCCGCCGCCAGCAGGTTGCCCTCAACCCTTGCGGCAATCAGTTCGACCGCGTCCTGGCTGGCAGACAAGCCTGCCTGTGACAGGCGCTGGCGAATCCATTGAGGCAACTGGTTGGCGTCGACGGGCCAGATCTGAACGAACTGGGTATGGGGTCCCTCGACAAGCGCCTTGCCCCACTTGGTCTTCTGCGCGCTGCCATCAAGCTTGGGCAGGCTGATCAGCAACAGGGTGTCTTCGGCCGGGCGTGAGCTGTACTCGATCAGTGCCGCGGCGCCTTTGTCGCCGGGTTTGCCCGAGGGCAGGCGCAGTTCCAGCAGGCGCTTTTCGGCGAACAGCGACATGCTGGCGCCCGCTTGCAGCAACGTGCCCCAGTCAAAGCTGGCGTCTGCGCTGAACACCTGGCGTTCATCAAAACCTTGTTGGCGAGCAGTGCTGCGAATGGCGTCTGCCGCTTCCTGGCACAGCAACGGGTCATCGCCGCTGATGATGTAGATCGGCGAGAGATTGCCTTGCAAGTGTTTGGCGAGTTGGGCGGGGGCGAGTTTCATAGGGGCTATAACGATAGCGGGGCGCCTGAGCGCCCCGTATGCCTTACTGGTTTTGCAGTTCGAGAGGCGACTGTTGAGGGGTTTCCTCTTGAGCCTTGCGTGCAGCTTCGATGGCGTCGGCTTCAGCCTTGGCCTTCGCATCGGCCTGCTGTTGCAGCTTTTCCAGATGCTCAGGCGTCAGTTGCTCAAGGCGCAGGACCAGTTGCTGTACGAGGTCGCGACGCATCTCTTTACGGATCATTTGGCCTTCCTGGGTGGAGCCAGCGATGTTGCTGCCGTCCTGCAGGTAAACCTTGTTCGCTTCAACCCGATTGCTCAGCAGCGTCAGATTGTTGTGACCCAGGATTTCGTAATTCACCACGTTGGTCAGCTGATACTCGGCGGTTCCGCCGTTGCCAGAGTAGCTGGCGGCGCGCTGAGTTTCTTTTTCGCTGGTCAGAACCATTTTGTACGGAGCATTGGCGGTCAGTTTTACGCCGCTGTTTTCCAGTACCTGACGCAGTTGGCGCACGGTATCGCCATAGGCGTTGCGAGCACTCACGTCGAGTTCGGTGATCGTCAGCTGATTGGTGCCGGTGCCGCGCAGCTGGAAGCCGCAGGCGCTCAACAAAATAGCGAGACCCATCACCAGCAGGTTGCGTTTGATCATGTGTTGCTCCCCTTGAAACCAGATAGGCCGACTAGGCGGCCCTGAAGGTCTTATTGGGCGCCCGGGCATGGCCCGGGCGCCTGTTCCAGTTAGCTCGCGACGATATTGACCAGTTTGCCGGGCACCACGATGACTTTGCGAATCGTCAGGCCTTCGGTAAACCGCAGTACGTTTTCGTTGGTGCGGGCTGCGGCTTCAACGTCTTCACGGCTGGCACTGGCTGGCATTTCAATATGCCCACGCAGTTTGCCGTTGACCTGGATAACCAGTTGCAGGGTGTCTTGAATCAGTGCGCTTTCATCCAGGGTTGGCCAAGGCGCGTCGATGATGGCGCCCGCATGGCCCAGTTTGTTCCACAACTCATGGCTGATGTGCGGAGTGATGGGGGCCAGTACCAGTGCAACCGTTTCAAGGCCTTCCTGCAGCAGTGCGCGGTCTTGTTCAGTCACTTGCGGTGCTTTTTCAAGCACGTTCATCACGGTCATCACCTGGGCGACGGCGGTGTTGAATTTGTGATGCAGGCCGACGTCCTGGCTCGCTTGCTTGATCGCCTGGTGGATAGCACGGCGAATGACTTTTTGTTCGTCGTTCAGGCCGGCGATGTCCAGCGTGCCCGGCAGGCCTTGGCCAACGAGGGCATAGGCCAGGCGCCATACGCGCTTGAGGAAGCGGTGAGAACCTTCAACACCCGAGTCGGACCATTCCAGGCTCGCGTCAGGTGGCGAGGCAAACATCATGAACAGGCGGCAGGTGTCTGCGCCGTATTGCTCGATCATGTATTGCGGGTCAACGCCGTTGTTCTTGGACTTGGCCATTTTTTCAGTGCCACCGATTTCAACGGGCAGGCCGTCGCTGATCAGTTTGGCGCCGATGATCTTGGCTTTGCTGTCACGCTCCAGCTCGACGTCTGCCGGGTTGAACCAGGTCAGGGCGCCGTTGGCTTCGCGACGGTAGTAAGTCTCGGCAATCACCATGCCTTGGGTCAGCAGGTTCTTGAACGGCTCGTTGGAGCTGACAAGGCCTTCGTCACGCATCAGCTTGTGGAAGAAGCGCGCGTACAGCAGGTGCAAGATGGCGTGTTCGATACCGCCGATGTACTGGTCAACCGGCAGCCAGTGGTCAGCCGCCGATTTCTCGACCAGGCCGCCTTCATAGTGCGGGGACGCGTAACGGGCGTAGTACCACGAGGACTCGACGAAGGTGTCCATCGTGTCGGTTTCGCGTTTGGCCGGTGCGCCACATTTAGGGCAGCTGCACTCATAGAATTCAGGCATGCGCGCCAATGGCGAGCCGGCGCCATCGGGCACGACGTCTTCTGGCAGGATGACGGGCAACTGGTCTTCAGGGACCGGAACGTCACCGCAGGTGTCGCAGTGCACGATCGGGATCGGGCAGCCCCAGTAGCGCTGGCGGCTGATGCCCCAGTCACGCAGACGGAACTGGGTACGCGACTGGCCAAGGCCTTTGGCGGTCAGGGCGGCTTCGATGGCAGCGAATGCCGCGTCGAAATCCAGGCCGTCAAATTCGCCGGAGTTGATCAGCGTGCCGTGTTCGTTGTAGGCGTCTTGCCACGGAGCAGGTGATTCGTCGCCTGCGCTGGTACGAACGACTGCTTTGATCGGCAGGTTGTACTTGGTAGCGAACTCGAAATCACGCTCGTCGTGTGCTGGAACGGCCATCACCGCGCCGTCGCCGTAATGCATCAATACATAGTTGGCGACCCATACCGGGAGCTTTTCACCGGTCAGTGGGTGCTCAACGAACAGCGAGGTTGGCAGTCCCTTTTTCTCCTGGGTCGCCATATCGGCTTCGGCCACGCTGCCGCCTTTGCATTCAGCGATAAACGCTTGCAGCTCAGGATTGCCTTGTGCAGCCAGAGTGGCGAGCGGGTGCTCTGCAGCCACGGCTACATAGGTAGCGCCCATGAGGGTGTCGGGACGGGTGGTGAAGACCTTGAGTGCGCCCGCTTCGCCGATGGAGTCGACGTTGTAAGGGAACTGCACTTCCATGCCGCGGGATTTGCCAATCCAGTTACGCTGCATGGTTTTGACCTGCTCGGGCCAACCCGGCATGTCGTCGAGGCTTTCAAGCAGTTCATCCGCATAAGCGGTGATCTTGAAGTAGTACATCGGGATTTCGCGCTTTTCGATCAGCGCGCCCGAACGCCAGCCGCGGCCGTCGATGACCTGCTCGTTGGCCAGAACGGTCTGGTCCAGCGGGTCCCAGTTCACGGTGCCGTTTTTACGGTAGATCACACCTTTTTCGAACAGGCGAGTGAACAGCCATTGTTCCCAGCGGTAGTAATCCGGCTGGCAGGTCGTGATTTCGCGGGACCAGTCCACTGCCAGGCCCAGGCTGCGCAGCTGGGTTTTCATGTAGGCGATGTTTTCGTAAGTCCACTTGGCCGGGGCGACATTGTTTTTCATCGCGGCGTTTTCGGCCGGCATGCCGAAGGCGTCCCAACCCATCGGTTGCAGGACGTTTTTACCGAGCATGCGCTGGTAACGGGAGATCACGTCACCGATGGTGTAGTTACGCACGTGCCCCATGTGTAGCTTGCCGCTTGGGTACGGGAACATCGACAGGCAGTAGTAAGTCTCTTTACCTGGATCTTCGCTGACTTCGAAGGACTTTTGGTTGTCCCAGAATGATTGGGCGGCGGCTTCTATTTCACGGGGCTGATATTGTTCGTGCATGGCTACTTGTACTGATAAAGGGTGGCCTAATCCTCTTCAACATAGATCGGCTTTGGTGTTGCCCGGTCAGGTTGGAGCAGGGGTTACAGGAAGTCCCGTAGCATACATGACCCCGCTCTATCGAGGGAAACCCTGATTGCCTCATCACTCCGTTGGTCGCGGCAGCACGCCGGTTTTACAGGCACAGCTAAGCTCTCTTTGGGGGAGATACATTTCCTTTAATGAGGTGGACGGATGGCAGAGTTGCAACGCAGCGCAACAACATCGCAAGTGTATGAGCGGCTGATTGATCGTTTAAGTGTGGCTCTTGATTCAGCAAAGACGGCTGTCCAATTACGTGATGAACGTCCAGTCGAGTTGGAGTTGCGAGGCTTGAGTCGTGCCGAGCTAGAGTTGATCAACCTCTATTTGAATCGGATGGGGCGTGAGGCGATTGAACGCTCGCAAGGCAGCAGGAACATGCAGGATGCCCCCAAGGCCAAGGTCATCTGGCTTAAAGACAGGGTGCAGGGAGCTTAGGGCCTTACGGCGATTCAACGATTCAGGCCGGGCCTTCAGAAAAAGTCGCATCAAGAAAGGTTGTACCCCGGGTTGATGCATCAGGCGTTTGTGTTTGGGTTTCTCACCTGCGCTGTTGATGCGTTCACTCAACCCCCTTAGGCTTCGGGCATCTTTGGAGATGCTCGATGCCTATTCGATATTTTTTAAAACAACTTCTATTACCTCCTGGAATTCTTTTACTCCTCTTGGTGCTTGCCTGGTGGTTGCGTCGTTCGCGCCCGCGTTTGGCGGGTGTCCTGTTCGCCTTGGGCGTGGGCGGTTTTTGGCTGATGAGTTTGCCCGTGATGGTGGAATGGGGTGCGCGGGTGCTCGAGAGCGAGCCGCCGTTGGCCCAAAGCGAGTGGTCCAGGCTTGCGCAGCGGGCGGATGCAATCGTGGTGCTGGGCTCGGGCCGTGAGCGGGGAGACCCGGCATGGGGCAGCGATCAACCGACGGGAATAGGCCTGGAACGCCAGCGATATGCGGCCCGGCTGGCCAAGGCTTCAGGTTTGCCGGTACTGACCACGGGAGGTTTGCACTACGGCGCGCCCCCCAGCGAGGCGCAATTGATGGCGGACTCGTTGCGTGATGACTTTGGTGTGAGCGTGCGCTGGAAAGAAGAGCAAAGCCGTACCACGTGGGAAAACGCCAAAATGACTGCAGACATTCTGCTGCCGCTGGGTATCAAGCGCGTGGTCGTAGTCACCCACGGCTGGCACATGCCGCGTTCGGTGTGGAGCTTTGAAAAGGCCGGGTTTGAGGTTGTACCCGCCCCCGTTGGGTTCTTGAGTGCTGACAACGCTCGGCCTCTGGGGGGCTGGATGCCCGAATACAAATCGTTCTGGCAGTCCGGGTTGTTGATCAATGAAGCGGTCGGGCAGATGTCCTATCCGCTTTTTTACCGGTAACTGAGAGGCGGGGCGTCTGGCTGTTTGTGGGAGCGGGCTTGCTCGCGATGCATTCGCGAGCAAGCCTGGTAGCCACTACACCGTCTTGGCAATCCGGCTGGTGATCAGTGCCCAGCCAATCAGCAGGCTGCACAGGATGATCAGCGGCCATGAGCGCCATTGCAGGTAAGGCGTGAAGTTGTGCATGGGGACTACTTCGCCATACATGATGCCCTGCTCAAACTGCGGTATCTGAGTGGTGATCTGGCCGAACGGATTGATCAGAGCCGTTACGCCATTGTTGGTTGCCCGGATCATCCAGCGGCCTGCTTCCAGGGCGCGCATTTGTGCCATCTGCAAATGTTGCAGCGGGCCAATCGACGTGCCGAACCAGGTGTCGTTACTGATGGTGAGCAAAATATCGCTTTGGGCGGCGAGGTTGGCCACGAAGTCCGGGTAGACCACTTCATAGCAAATAAGCGGCGCGATCTGATAACCCTTCGCTTGCAGCATGGCCTGATCAGACGGGCCTCGGGCGAAGTCCGACATCGGCAGGTCGAAGAATGCGATCAGGCCGCGCAGGACATCCTGCAACGGCACGTATTCGCCAAATGGCACCAGCTTCTGTTTCAGATAAACACCGTCTCCCTCACCAACGGCGGTAATACCGTTGAAGTAGCGCGGCTCGTGACGTACTTCCTGGCGGATAGGCACGCCTGTAATCAGTGCCGAGTTTCGATCAGCGGCAAACCGCCCCATCATGCTCAAGAAGCCTTCAGCGTTTTCTTTGAGTACGGGAATGGCGGTTTCTGGCCAAACGATGAGATCAACGCGTTTTGAGCTCAATGTCATGTCGCGGTACAGGGCCAGTTGCGCGTTGAGCTGCGCCGGGTCCCATTTCATGCTTTGTTCGATATTGCCCTGGATGGCCGCGACGCTCAGTGGATCACCCGAAGGGCTGGTCCAGGCGTGATGCTTGAGTGCCTGGCCGAGGCACCACGGACCGATCAGTAACACTAAACCAGCCGCTACAAAGGCTTTGCGTTTGGCCTTGATCAGGCGCGGCAGATTGCACAGCAGTGCTGCGGTCAGGGCCAGGGTAAAGGAGATCAGCCACATGCCGCCCAGCGGGGCAAGGCCGGCCAGTGGGCCGTCCAATTGGCTGTAGCCGGAGTACAACCAGGGGAAACCGGTGAGGAACCAGCCACGAAAAGCTTCCTGTGCGACCCACAGGGCCGCAAACGCCAATGTGTCGGCCAGTGGCGCTTCGTTGCGGCGAATCCAGCGTGCCCAGAGCCAGGCGGGGAGGGCGAAGAACCATGCAATAGCTCCCGTGAACGCCAGCATCAGCAGTCCGGCCAGCAGCACAGACGCGCCGCCGAAGTGGTGAATGCTGTAGTAGATCCAGCTGGTGCCGGCGCCAAACAGACCAAAACCGTAGCACCAGCCACGGCCCAGCGCCTGTCTTGGGGACAGGTCACGCAAGCCAAGATAGAAAATGGCCAGGGCAACCAGTGCCAGTGGCCAGATATCGAAAGGTGCCAACGCCAGGGTTGTCAGTGCGCCGGCCACCACGGCCAGCAAGTTACCGGGCCAGCCGGGGGAGGTTATCCAGCGCATTTCAATCCTTGGTGTTGAGGTTTAGCGGGCGATAGGCGTAAGGCGAATCAAATGAATCCGGCGACTGTCCGCATTGAGGATGCGGAAGCGGTAAGGACCGATTTCAGTGGTTTCGTTGCGTTTTGGCAAGTGCCCGAATGCACTCATGACCAGGCCGCCGACAGTGTCGAATTCATCGTCGGAGAATTCGGTGTCAAAGAACTCGTTGAAGTTCTCGATGGGGGTGAGGGCCTTGATCAGGAAGTCACCGCTGGGCAGCGGCTTGATGTAGCTGTCTTCCTCGACATCGTGCTCGTCTTCGATGTCGCCGACGATCTGCTCCAGAACGTCTTCAATCGTTACCAGGCCCGCCACGCCGCCGTATTCGTCAATCACGATGGCCATGTGGTTGTGGTTGGCACGGAACTCACGCAGCAACACGTTCAGACGCTTGGACTCAGGGACAAACGTCGCCGGACGCAGCAAATCCTTGATGTTGAACTTGTCGCCGTTCTCCTGAAGGATCAGCGGCAGCAAGTCTTTGGCCAGGAGGACGCCCAGGACGTCGTCATGGCTTTCGCCGATCACCGGGTAGCGCGAGTGCGCAGCCTCAATGATCGCCGGGAGAAATTCACGGGGGGTCTGGGTCGCCTTGATGCTGATCATCTGCGAGCGCGGAACCATGATGTCCCGTACCTGCAGGTCAGCCACCTGAATGGCGCCTTCGACGATGGCCAGCGCTTCACTGTCCAATAGTTTGTTCTGGTGTGCTTCGCGCAGCAGCTCAAGCAGCTCCTGGCGGTTTTTCGGCTCATGGGCAAAGGCCTGGGTCAGCTTACCTAACCATGACTTTTGCCCGTTGCTCGATCGGTCTTCGCTCATAGCGATTTACTCGTATCCCTTGGTCGTTTCAGTGGGTGTTATTCGGTTTCGTCGTCTGCATACGGGTCTGGATGACCCAGTTCAGCAAGCAACGTTCGTTCCAGTGCTTCCATTTCTTCGGCTTCTTCGTCTTCTATATGGTCGTAACCCAGAAGATGCAAGCAGCCGTGAATCACCAGGTGGGCCCAATGGGCCTCGAGGCTTTTGCCTTGTTCGGTGGCTTCGCGTTCAACCACGGCCACGCAAATCACCAGATCGCCCAGTAACGGGATATCGAGGAATTCGTCAGGCACGTCAGCCGGAAAGGAAAGCACGTTGGTGGCGTAGTCTTTCTGGCGCCAGGTGTGATTGAGCTCGCGGCCTTCGGCTTCGTCTACCAGGCGAATGGTCATTTCCGAATCGGCGGTACGCTGACGAAGGGCCAGTTCACACCATTGGCGGAACTGGGCTTCGGTGGGGGCGGCTGCCTCGGTGGCCAGTTGCAGGTCAAGCTCAAGCATCGTGACGGTAATCCTTTGCAGCGGGCAGTGCGGCCAGCTTGTCGGCGGCTTCCTGTTCGTAGCGCCCGTAGGCTTCCACAATGCGCTGCACCAGCGGGTGGCGCACGACGTCTTTGGACTGGAAGTGAGTAAAGCTGATGCCCGGTACATCCTTGAGCACTTCAATGACGTGGTTCAGCCCTGATTTGGTGCCTTTAGGCAGGTCGATCTGGGTGATGTCACCGGTGATCACGGCGGTCGAGCCGAAGCCGATACGGGTCAGGAACATCTTCATTTGCTCGACGGTGGTGTTCTGGCTTTCGTCGAGAATGATAAAGCTGTTGTTCAGCGTACGACCACGCATGTAGGCCAGTGGCGCAACTTCGATCACCTGGCGCTCGATCAGCTTGGCCACGTATTCAAAGCCCAGCATTTCGTACAGCGCGTCGTAGAGCGGGCGCAGGTACGGGTCGATTTTTTGCGACAGGTCGCCTGGCAGGAAACCGAGTTTTTCGCCGGCCTCAACGGCCGGGCGCACCAGCAGGATGCGGCGGATTTGCTCGCGTTCCAGGGCATCAACGGCGCAGGCCACGGCCAGATAGGTTTTACCCGTACCCGCTGGGCCAATCCCGAAGTTGATGTCGTTCCCCAGGATTTCTTTGACGTAGCGCTGCTGGTTGATGCCTCGGGGGCGAATCATGCCCTTTTTGGTACGCAGCGAAACGCTGGCTTCAGCCACCGGATTGCTGGCCAGGTCTTCGACGGCAGATTCCTGCAGGAACAGGTGCACCATGTCCGGTGAAAGCTCGGAAGCCTTGGTTTCACGGTACAGACGGCGCAGCAGATGTTCTGCGGAAGAGGTCAGCTTGGGGTCGCCGATCAGCTCGAATTGATTACCGCGATTGCGGATTTCGATCGTCAGGCGTTGTTCGATCAAGCGCAAATGCTCGTCGAATTGCCCGCACAGATTGGCGAAACGGCGAGCCTCAAATGGCTCGAGAAGAAAGCGATGTGGTTCGATGGGTGCGTTCAAGGTCGTATTTAGCCGCCCTTAGGCAATTGAGATGGAATTAAGGATAACGCTAGCAGGTCAAGCGTGAAAGGACTTAACCAAATGTTTGATGTGGGAGCGGGCTTGCTCGCGATTGCATCACCGCACTGGTCCAGCCGGACCGCGTTGCATGCATCGCGAGCAAGCCCGCTCCCACAGAAGTTGATTGCGTGTGGTCAGTTCAGCAGCGAGCCCCGCAACGAGTGCGGCTGGGCTGCATCGATGTGCACATCGGCGAATTGCCCGATCAACTGCGGGTTGTCACAGCGGAAGTTGACGATCCGGTTGTTCTCGGTGCGGCCCTGCAGTTCGCCAGGGTCTTTTTTCGAGTAGTCGGTCACCAGAATCCGCTGGATGGAACCCACCATTTGGCGGCTGATCTCAAAACCCTGCTGGTTGAGGCGATGTTGCAGCGCGTTAAGGCGCTCCTTCTTGCGCTCTTCCGGCGTGTCGTCCGTCAGGTCTGCTGCCGGGGTGCCCGGGCGCTGGCTGTACACAAAGGAATAGGAGAAGTCGAAACCTACGTCTTCGATCAGCTTCATGGTTTGTTCGAAGTCTTTTTCGGTCTCGCCCGGGAAACCAACAATAAAGTCGGAACTGATGCAGATACCCGGTACTGCAGCGCGCAGTTTGCGCAGCTTGGACTTGTATTCCAGTGCCGTGTGGTTGCGCTTCATGGCCGACAGGATGCGGTCCGAGCCCGATTGCACCGGCAAGTGCAGGTGTTTGACCAGCTCCGGGACTTCGGCGTGGGCCTGGATCAGGCTGTCGGAGAACTCCAGCGGGTGGGAGGTGGTGTAGCGAATGCGCTCGATCCCGTCGATCGCGGCAACCACGCGAATCAGTTCGGCAAGATCGGCCAAACGACCGCCTTCGGTCAGGCCGCGGTAGCCGTTGACGTTCTGGCCGAGCAGGGTTACTTCACGTACGCCGTTTTCGGCCAGGTGAATCACTTCGGCCAGCACGTCATCGAACGGGCGGCTGACTTCTTCGCCGCGGGTATAAGGCACCACGCAGAATGTGCAGTATTTGCTGCAACCTTCCATGACCGAGACGTAGGCGCTTGGGCCGTCGATGCGCGGTTCTGGCAGATGGTCGAACTTCTCGATCTCGGGGAACGACACGTCGACCTGCGGCAGCTTGGTGATGCGCGCAGCGTCGATCATTTCTGGCAGGCGATGCAGGGTTTGCGGGCCAAATACCACATCCACGTAAGGGGCGCGATCGCGAATCGCCGCACCTTCCTGGCTGGCAACACAGCCGCCCACGGCAATCACCATGTCGGGGTTGGCCAGTTTCAATTCACGCCAGCGACCCAGTTGCGAGTACACGCGGTCTTGGGCGCGTTCACGGATCGAACAGGTATTAAGCAGGATGACATCAGCGTCTTCGGCGCGCGCTGTGACTTCCAGGGCCTGATGTTCACCCAGCAGGTCGACCATGCGCGAGCTGTCGTACTCATTCATCTGGCAACCGTGGGTTTCGATGTAAAGCTTCTTGGCCATGGGTGTTCATCAAGTGATTCAAAGAACCGCGCATTATAGGGGTCATAGCCGTTGCTTCCTAGCGTTGTGCGTCTGACGGCTATGCTATAGTTCGCGCCCTCTTTTATACCTCCAGATGCTTACCCGCCCACCATGACCAAACGTGAAGCTCCAATCTACAAGGTGATTTTCCTTAACCAGGGCCAGGTGTTCGAAATGTACGCCAAGCAGATCTATCAAAGTGATCTGTGGGGTTTCCTGGAAGTTGAGGAATTCGTCTTCGGTGAGCGCACGCAAATGGTCGTCGACCCGAGTGAAGAAAAGCTCAAGGCCCAGTTCGAAGGTGTGGTGCGCAGTTTTGTGCCGATGCACTCGATTGTGCGTATCGACGAGGTTGAGCGCTTGGGCACTCCCAAAATCAGCGAAGCCCGTGGCGTGAGCAACGTGATGCCGTTTCCGTTTCCGATGCCGGAAAAGTAAGGCCGTTTATTCTGTCGGGAATCGTCTGCCGGGATGGGCTAAGGCTGCGACTGCAGGCTTTGTGCTGGCCTTGATTTAAGGCAGCGGCGAAAACGGCGAGCGGGCATCGGTCGATTGCAGTTCCTGCAAGTACTTGCGGAAAATCTGCCCCAGGATCTGGGTGGCGGTTTCCAGCTGGTCGCGAGGCATTTGCTCGGCTACCAGGTCGGCAGTGTCCAGTGCGTCTTCGGCGCCGTTAACCGCGGCCATCTTCAGCACGATATACGCCTGAATGTTATTGGCCGGTACACCTTCGCCCTTGAAGAACATGGTGCCGAGCTGGAATTGAGCCATGGCGTGACCTTGCAGCGACGCTTGCTCGAAGTAGCTCAGTGCCTGATTAAGATCGCGAGGGGTGTTTTTACCGTCGTAATAGAACTCGCCTAACTCGTATTCGGCTTCTGCATCCCCGGCTTTTGCCGCTTCAACGCATGCCGCAAGCGCCTCGGCGAGGTCTTCAGGCTGAGTATTGAGGGTGCAGCGACCCATCGCTGGGATCAACAACGAGTTACCGCCTGCCTGGACAAGCAGCGGTTGTAGGAGCAACAGGCAGCCCAGTGCAAGGGCGCGGCCGGTGCGGTTCATGGGAATCGACGTACCTCTGAAAGGCGGGTTAACCCGACCGTGGGATGTGTAGGCGCGCATTATGAAATAAGCAGAGGCAACCTTACAAAGTCTTTACTCGTTTTTCTGCTGCGTGACCGCGATATCCATTGATTTAAGACGATTTTGGACGGGCGGGGTAAAAGATCATGCCATTACGGGCATAAAAAAACGGCAAGGGCATCAACCCTTGCCGTTTTTGTGGATCACTTCAGTGCGGCAAATGCACGCTCTGCAGCATCCAGGGTCAGTTGCAGCTCGGTCTCGCCGTGGGCGATCGAGGTGAAACCGGCTTCAAAAGCACTGGGTGCCAGATACACGCCACCGTCGAGCATCAGGTGGAAGAAACGCTTGAACAGATCGGCATCGCTGGCCATCACATCATCGAAGGTGACGATGTCGTCGGCGCCGCTGAAGTACAGGCCGAACATGCCACCGGCCTGGGTGGTGACAAATGGAATGCCTGCCGCGTCGGCGCGCTGCTGCAAGCCATCCAGCAAACGGGTGGTGTAATCGCTCAGCTCGGCGTGGAAGCCCGGACGGCTGATCAGGCGCAAGGTGGTCAGGCCAGCAGCCATTGCCAGCGGGTTGCCGGACAGAGTGCCCGCCTGGTAAACCGGGCCCAGTGGTGCGATGTGCTGCATGATTTCGCGTTTGCCGCCGAAGCAGCCAACCGGCATGCCGCCGCCGATGATCTTGCCGAAGGTGCTCAGGTCCGGGGTGACGCCGTAATGGGCTTGAGCGCCACCCAGGGCAACACGGAAACCGGTCATCACTTCGTCAAAAATCAGCACCACGCCGTGTTTGTCGCACAGGCTGCGCAGGCCTTGCAGGAAACCTGGCGCAGGCGGTACGCAGTTCATGTTGCCGGCCACCGGCTCGACGATGATGCAGGCCACGGTGTCGCCGACTTCACCCAATAGTTTTTCAACCGCTTCAATGTCGTTGAACGCGGTGGTCAGGGTGTGTTTGGCAAAGTCAGCCGGAACCCCGGCCGAGCTCGGTACGCCCTGAGTCAGCAGGCCTGAGCCAGCCTTGACCAGCAGGCTGTCGGAGTGGCCGTGGTAGCAGCCTTCAAACTTGAGGATATTGTCGCGGCCGGTGAAACCACGGGCCAGGCGGATGGCGCTCATGGTGGCTTCGGTGCCGGAGCTGACCATGCGCACCATTTCCATCGACGGCACGATGGAGCACACCAGGTCTGCCATTTCGGTTTCCATGGCGGTCGGAGCACCGTAAGACAAACCGTGTTCCAGTTGCGCACGCACCGCATCCAGTACTTGCGGGTGGCTGTGACCCAGAATCATCGGGCCCCACGAGCCGACGTAATCCACGTAGCGTTTTTCGTCTTCGTCAGTGACGTAGGCGCCTTCAGCATGCTTGAAGAACAGCGGGGTGCCGCCCACGCTCTTGAACGCACGCACAGGCGAATTCACGCCGCCGGGGATGTGTTTCTGGGCATTGGCAAACAGGGTTTCGGAACGAGACATGGTGGGCTCTCTCTGAATCAGGATTCGGTATTTAAATAGACAGCAAGGTGTTGAACGCCTTGGCGCGGCGGGTGACTTCCTGGGCGTCCCGGGCGCCAAACAGGCCATGCACCACGGCCAGCAGGTCGGCGCCGTGGGCAACCAGTGGGGCCGCGTTGTCCAGGGTAATGCCGCCAATCACGCAAATCGGCAGGTTGAGCCGGGCGCGAGCCTGGTCCAGCACGTCCAGGGTTGCGGTCGGGGCGCCGGGCTTGGTGCTGGAATTGAAAAAGCGGCCAAAGGCGACATAACTTGCCCCTTCCTTGGCGGCCTGCTCGGCAAGCTCAATCTGGCTATGGCAGGTGGAACCAATGATGGCATTGCGCCCGAGCAGTGCCCGGGCCGGTGTCAGCGGGCCATCGGTTTGCCCCAGGTGTACGCCCACGCCCAGGCGCGCGGCCAGCTCGGCATCGTCGTTGATGATCAGGTGCGCCTTGTAGCGCTCGCACAAACCGCGCAAGGCCTCGGCTTCGCGAAGGCGACGGGCGTCATCGTTGCTTTTGTCGCGATATTGCAACAGCGTCAGGCCGCCATCCAGGGCCGCCTCAACGTAGGGCAGCAGTTTGCCGGCCAGCAGTTGGCTGTCAGTGATTGCATACAGGCCGCGCAGTGTCATGGTTCGTGCCTCATTCGTTACGAGCAGAAGTCCAGCGGCAAGCGGCGCGGTACAAACTGCCCCTGCCCCAGTTGCTCGGCATCGCGCAGGGTGCGCCACGTGTAGTTGAGCGCGGTCTGCACGGCGCTGACCAGTTCTTCACCGATGGCCAGCCGTCCGGCCAGTGTGCTGGCCAGGGTGCAACCCGAGCCGTGATAGCTGCCGGGCAAGCGATGGCAGGTAAAGGTATGACGGCTACCGTCGCGGCTGTACAGGCGGTTATGGACTTCGTGTTCATCACCGTGACCGCCGGTGATCAGCAGGTGCTTGCAAAAGGGCAGGAGTTTTTCTGCGCATTCATCAGCGCTGCCCTCGGGCAGTTCGGCCAGGATGCGGGCTTCGGGAAGGTTGGGGGTGGCAATGGTGGCCAGGGGCAGCAGGCGTTCGCGCATTGCGTAGCCCACTTCGTCCTTGCCCAGTCGCCCGCCGCCGCCTGCGCGCAACACCGGGTCGCAGACCATTGGCAGATGCGGGTGGGCCTGAAGCAGTTCGACCACGGTGTCGACCATTTCCAGTGAGCCGAGCATGCCCAGCTTGACCGCCGCAACGGTGGAGTCGCTGAGCACGGCGTCGGCCTGGGCCAGCACCCACTCACGATCCAGCACGCGGAAGTCGCGGACATTGACGGTGTTCTGCACAGTCAGGGCGGTCACCACCGGGGCGGCGTGACAGCCTTGAGCCAGCAGGGCTTCGATATCTGCCTGCAAGCCGGCACCCCCACTGGGGTCATGGCCGGAGAGACAGAGGACAACGGGGCGAGAGCTGTAGATATTCATGGTGCGCGAGCTTACCACCAAACGGTTTTTTGGGGCGCTTGGTCCGTGTGCAGTTAAATGTTGGTTATAAGCTTTTGATTGCCCTGACAAATTTTCCTTTTGAAAACTCGCTTATCGCTGTAATGCCCGATCTAGAGCCTTTGCATTGATTTTTGGCATGGTGTGTATGTGCCATTAATGGCTATGTTAGAGTGCCTTCAAATTAATAACCGGTCATTCGGGCGACGTCATCCCAGAGGGAGTATGGGCTGACGCAGTTTATCGAGTGAGCTACGTTGGGGCTGTATGCGCTATTTGTTGATGATGTTGTTGGGCTGGCTACCGATGCTGGCTGGCGCAGTCACGTTTGACGAAACCACACAAAGCCTGCCCTTGGGCCGCGTGATGCAAGTCTTCGAAGACGTGGACGGCGAAGCGACTCTGGCAGAGGTGACCGCCCGCGACGAGCTGTTCAAGCCACACACCAAAGACACGCTGAACGAGGGCTACTCGCACTCGGCCTTCTGGGTCAAAGTGGATTTGCACTATCAGCCACTAGACCCGCAGGTACATCGCACCTGGCTGCTGGAATTGGCCTATCCGCCGCTTGATTCCATCGAACTGTACCTGGCTGATGCCGCAGGCAACTACCGACTCGCCGAACGTACGGGCGATGCGCTGCCCTTTGACAATCGTCAGATCAAAGAAAACAACTACCTGTTTGAACTCAACTTCACCCCGGGGCAAAGCCAGACCCTGTACTTGCGCCTGGCCAGCCAGGGCTCGGTCCAGGCGCCGTTAACGCTGTGGTCAGCCCAGGCGTACCTCGAAGAACAGCCCGTACGGATTTATATCCTGGGCCTGATTTATGGCGTATTGCTGGGGATGCTGGTTTACAACCTGTTCATTTACCTCAGCGTGCGCGACACCAGTTACCTCTACTACATCTTCTACATCGGCTCCTTTGGCTTGTATCAGCTGTCAGTCAATGGCGCAGCGGTGCAGTACTTCTGGCCGAACAACCCGTGGTGGGCCAATGCGTCCACACCGTTCCTGATTGGGGCGTCGGCGTTTTTCGGTTGCCAGTTTGCCCGCTCCTTTTTGCACACCGCCTCCCACAGTCGCTGGCTTGATCGGGCGCTGATGCTCCTGATGGCAGTGGGTGCCCTAGTGATGGTGCTGGCATTGACCACCAGCTATGCCGTGTCGTTGCGCCTGGCCACTGGCCTGGCGCTGGCGTTTATCGTCACCATTTTTACCGCCGGCGTGGTGGCCTGGATACGAGGGCTGCGGGTCGCGCGCTACTTTGTGATCGCCTGGTCGGCCTTTTTGCTCGGGGGGCTGGTCAATACGCTGATGGTGCTGGGCTATCTGCCAAACGTGTTCCTGACCATGTACGCGAGCCAGATCGGCTCGGCGATTGAGGTGGGGCTGCTGTCGCTGGCGCTTGCCGACCGGATCAATGCCATGCGTGACCTGCAGGCGCGCACGCTGCAAGAGTCCGGGCAAAAGCTGGCCGCCATGAACCAGCAGCTGGCGCGTACCAACCAATTGAAAGATGAATTTCTGGCAACCGTTACCCATGAGTTGCGCACCCCCATGAACGGCGTGATTGGCTCTCTGGAGCTGATCAAAACCCTGGACATGAGCCCTGAGCTTGCGCAGTACACCCAGACGGCAGAAGGTTCTGCGCGCGAAATGATGCACATGGTCAATGGCATCCTGGTGCTGACAGAACTGCAAGCGGGTCGACTGGTGGCCCGTCCTCGCCCGTTCAGTCTGAATGAACTGCTGCAAGGGCTGAGTGATCAGTTCGGGCCAGCGGCGCGTAGAAAAGGCCTGGAGTTTTCGTACGAAGTGGCACGCAACCTACCCGATCACTGGGTAAGCGATGCCGAGAAAATTCGACAGTGCCTTGAGTGCCTGCTGGATAACGCCATCAAGTTCACCCGTGAAGGTGGCGTGGTCCTGCGAGTTACCGGCAAAGCCGCAGACGCCGGGCGTTGGGCGCTGGCGTTCAATGTCATCGACAGCGGCATCGGTTTCGTACATCAGGAGGAAGCCGAGTTGTACCAGCACTTCTTCCAGGTCGATGGTTCCATGACGCGCGAATATGGTGGTTTAGGCATCGGCCTGGCGATTTGTCGACGTCTGGTGGAGCTGCTTGGCGGGCGACTGACTCACCATTCACAGCCCGGGCAGGGCTCACAGTTCCAACTGTTGCTGGAGCTTGAGTCACCGGTTCAAGTCCCGCAGCCGCACCCCGTATCGGCCCACGCCCAGACCCTGGTTCGCACCCCCGGGGAGTGTGTTGTCCTGCTGGTTGAGGAACCCTCCAACCCTGCGATGGTGCGAGGCATGTTGCTCAAGCTGGGTTATCGCGTGCTGAGTGTCGACACCGGGCAGGCGGCGATAGAGGCACTGCGCCGCGAGCGGGTCGATGCAGTGTTGCTGGCGTGCCCGCTGGCGCTGGTGTCGGGTACATCGATAGGCAGCCAGTTGCTGACACTGGCTGCGTGCGCGCAACTACCCGTGCTGGCGTTGTTCGAGTCCGAGCTCGAGGCCCATCAGGCCCGTGATCAGGTCGACGGAATCACCGATTACCTGATCAAGCCGCTACGGTTTGAGGCGCTGCAACACGCCTTGGCACAGCGGCTTTTGATTCAGGAAGGCAGCAAGAACGCAGAGTTTTAGGCGTTTATGCCACTTGTTTAGGTGCAGATGCGTGCTTCACTGGCTCTATTGGCAAGCGCCAGAGGAGCCCGCGCAATGAACCTGCATCAATACGCTGAAACCCACCAAGTGACCAATCAGCCGCCGTCTCTGGACGGCGTGAACCTGTACCGGATCGATCGGGTGCTGCAACAGTGGAGTCAGCACTTTGGTGCGGGCTGGGCACAGGCGCGGATCGATGAGTACGGTGCACTGGCGGGTGGCCCGTTGATGGTCGCGGGCTTTTTGGCCAATGAAAACAAACCGCAGTTTGTCAGCCATGACCGTTATGGGCATCGGATCGATCTGGTGGAGTTTCACCCGGCGTACCACGAACTGATGCGCACGGCGATTGAGCACGGCTTGCCGTCCTTGCCCTGGACGCACCCGCAACCCGGTGCCCATGTGGCCCGCGCCGCCATGACCTACCTGCACAGCCAGGCCGAAGCAGGCAGCGGCTGCCCCTTGACCATGACCTTCGCCAGCGTGCCGGCCTTGCGCCTGCAACCCGAGCTGGCTGCTGTCTGGCTGCCCAAAGTGCTGGCCACTGACTATGACCCGCGCAATGTCGATATCAGCCAAAAGGCCGGCGTGACCCTGGGCATGGCCATGACTGAAAAACAGGGCGGTACCGATGTGCGCGCCAACACCACGCGGGCGTATCCGGTGGGAGCCAAGGGAGCGGGGCAGGCCTACGAACTGTTGGGCCACAAATGGTTTTGTTCGGCGCCGATGTGTGACGGCTTCCTGACCCTGGCGCAGACCGACAAGGGCCTGAGCTGCTTTTTGCTGCCGCGCCATCGCCCGGACGGCAGCCGCAATGAGTTCTATATCCAGCGCCTGAAAAACAAACTGGGCAACAGCTCCAACGCCTCCAGTGAAGTCGAATTTCGTGGGGCGCTGGCCTGGATGATCGGCGAAGAAGGGCGCGGCGTGCCGACGATTATTGAAATGGTCGCCATGACCCGCTTCGATTGCATGGTCGGCTCCAGCGCCTTGATGCGTCAGGCGCTGACCCAGGCGAGCCATCATTGTGCTCACCGTCTGGTGGGAGGGCGGGTGTTGGCAGAGCAGCCGTTGATGCAGAACGTACTGGCAGACCTGGCGCTTGAAAGTGAAGCCGCGCTGGCCTTGAGCTTGCGCATGGGGCGCGCGCTGGATCACCTGGACGACCCGCAAGAAGCCCGGTTTTCCCGGCTGGTGACGGCGGTGGGCAAGTACTGGATCTGCAAACGGGCTCCGGCCATGATCAACGAAGCGGCCGAATGCATGGGCGGCGCGGGGTATGTAGAAGACAGCATTCTGCCGCGTCTGTATCGCGAAGCGCCGGTGAATTCAACGTGGGAAGGTTCGGGGAATGTGCAATGCCTGGACGTGCTGCGAGCCCTGTCCAAAGAGCCCGGAGTCCTGGATGCGCTGTTTGCCGAGCTGGGTGACGGGCACGGTGATGCGCGTCTGGCGCAGCACATTGCACAGCTTAAAACCGACTTTAAAGACACCGATGACATTCAATACCGCGCGCGGCAACTGACAGAAAATATCGCCCTGGGCCTGCAGGCAAAGTTATTGCTGGAAGCGGGAAACAGTGATGTCAGCGACGCCTTTATCGCCAGTCGCCTGCAAAACAGCGGCCGGGTTTACGGTACGTTGCCAAGGGGTTTGAATGTGGCTGCGATCGTTGCTCGCTCAACCCCTGGGATCCCCTGAACATGTGAGGTCCCACAGGAAATCACCCACATAAAATCAGTGGCATGCCTACATTTGTAGCTGTCTTTGCCCCTCGATACAGGCAAGATAAAGGCCTGCCCGTTCAGAAGACAGGATGCTTATCGTGACCGAAGCTTTTATTGTCGTTTCCACCGCTGAAGAGGCCGTTGATCGCCTCGCTGCCCTCCACGAGCGCGCAACCACCGCGTTGAGCCAGGCACTCAAGCGTTACCTGAAAGACCGAGTCGAGCCCAGTGCCGAAGAGCGCGCCCTGTTCCGCTACCCGGAACTGCGACTGACCAATACCATTCACGGTGAAATCCCCACCCTGACCCGTGCTTACGCCAAAGTGCAATTGCCGGGCACATACAGCATCACCGTCACCCATCCCGCCTCTTTCCGTAACTACCTGCTGGAGCAGTTGGTGCCGTTGATGCGCGATTTCACCGTTGAGGTGGAAGTCGGTGTCAGCCAGCAAAATATTCCGTATCCCTATGTGGTCGAACAAGGGGATGAACTTGCCGGTTCCGGAGTGACCGCGGCCGCGTTGGCGCGCGTATTCCCCAGCACCGACCTGTCCGCCGCCACCGACGGCATCGCAGATGGCCTGTACGATTGGGAAAACACCGATCCGCTGCCC
This sequence comes from Pseudomonas sp. RL_5y_Pfl2_69, assembly GCF_963970465.1. Classification (NCBI taxonomy): domain Bacteria; kingdom Pseudomonadati; phylum Pseudomonadota; class Gammaproteobacteria; order Pseudomonadales; family Pseudomonadaceae; genus Pseudomonas; species Pseudomonas sp. RL_5y_Pfl2_69. Next base: position 138,036 of record NZ_CAXAOU010000010.1, read on the forward strand.
TTGGCGCTGTTCGACGCTGCCCGGGTCGACTTCTCGCTGCGCCGCCTGGTGCACTACACCGGCAGCGACTGGCGCCATGTGCAGCCGTGGATTCTGCTGACCAACTACCATCGCTATGTCGATCAGTTCATCTTGCACGGCCTTGAGCAACTGCGGGACAACCCGCGCTTTGTGCGCATGGTGTTGCCGGGCAACGTGATCATCGAAAAATCGATGGACTACGGCGAAGCCCAGGCCATTGCGGCAGGAGTGGTGTGGCATCGTTACCAGATGCCGGCGTATCACCTGCAGGCCAGCGATGGTCACGGCGTGACCTTGGTGAACATTGGCGTCGGCCCGTCCAACGCGAAAAACATCACCGATCACCTTGCCGTGCTGCGTCCCCATTGCTGGTTGATGATTGGTCACTGCGGCGGCCTGCGTCAGTCGCAAACCATCGGCGACTACGTGTTGGCCCACGCCTACATGCGTCGCGACGGGATTCTGGATCGGGTCGTACCGCCCAATATTCCGATTCCGGCTCTGGCAGAAGTGCAACTGGCGTTGCAGGAAGCGGCGGCACAGGTCACCGGCGAACGCGGCGAAGAACTGAAAAAACGCCTGCGCACCGGCACCGTACTGACCTATGACGACCGTAACTGGGAACTGCGCTGGGCTCAGGAGCGCCCGCTGATCAACCTGTCCCGCGCCGTGGCCGTTGACATGGAAAGCGGCACCATTGCGGCCCAGGGCTATCGCTTGCGCGTTCCGTACGGCACGCTGCTGTGCGTGTCGGACAAACCCTTGCACAGCGAAATCAAACTGCCGGGCTCGGCCAACGCTTTCTATGAGCGGGCCGTGAGCCAGCACTTGAAAATCGGTATTGCCGCCGTGGACTTGATGCGCAGCCAGCTCAACTCCCTGCACTCGCGCAAACTGCGCAGCTTCGACGAACCGCCGTTCCGTTGATCGGTGATGGTCATTTAGCGATCGGGGGACTAGCATTGCCAGCCCTGATCGCTAGATGTCCTTTTTTGTCATGTCTCGTCCCGCCCCACGCCGCCCGGCCTCGAAAAGTCCAAACCCTCAAACTGCCAATCGCCGTGTGGCCAAGGCGCCGCCGTCTGATCCCAAGCTCTATCTGTTCAATAAACCCTTCGATGTGCTGACCCAGTTCAGCGACGAAGGCGGGCGGGCGACGCTCAAGGATTTTATCCCCATACCGGGCATTTACCCGGCCGGTCGACTGGACAGGGACAGTGAAGGTTTGCTGCTGCTGACCAATGATGGCCAGCTACAGGCGCGGATTGCCGACCCCAAGCACAAATTGCCCAAGACCTACTGGGTACAAGTGGAAGGCGAGCCCACGCCAGAGCAATTGCAGCAGTTGCGTGAGGGTGTGGAGCTCAACGATGGCAAGACCCTGCCAGCCGAAGCACGGGCACTGGAAGAGCCGAAGCTATGGCCGCGCAACCCGCCGGTGCGCTTTCGCAAAAGCATTCCCACGTCGTGGCTGGAGCTGGTGATTCGCGAAGGGCGCAATCGTCAGGTACGGCGCATGACGGCCGCGGTGGGCCTGCCGACCTTGCGTCTGGTGCGGGTGCGGATTGGCGACTGGACGATTGAAGGGCTGGAGCAGGGGCAATACAAGGAAGTGCCAGCGCGGCTATAGCGCGCCGGATTCGATCAGCCCGATCACCACGCTTTTGATGATGAACGCCGCAACACCCAGGCCCAGTACGAAAAACAGAATCATTGAGCCGAAGCGCCCGGCTTTGGACTTCTTCGCCAGATCCCAGACGATAAAGGCCATGAAAATGATCAGCACACTGACCAGAATCGTCATCATCCATTCTTCAAGTACGGCAGGATCCATCGGTATTCTCCGGCGTCATCGTGGGAAAAAGCCGTAGGAGTATACGTCAAGGCGCCGACGCGGCTATTGATCTGGGTACTGGGTATCAGCGCCTTTGTGGGAGCGGGCTTGCTCGCGATGGGAGCGCTGCGGTTTTTCAGTCAAACCGCGTTGCCTGCATCGCGAGCAAGCCCGCTCCCACAGGATTACGTGCGCAAGTGAGTCAACGGCAACTCGGTGCTGTTAAGCACCTGATTGAGCACAAAGCTCGAGCGCACGCTGGTCACGCCTTCGATACGGGTCAGCTCCCCCAGCAGCAGTTTCTGGTAGTGATCCATGTCGGCTACCACCACTTTGAGCTGGTAGTCCGCGTCCATGCCGGTCACCAGGCTGCACTCCAACACCTGGGGCAGGTTGCGAATACAGGCTTCGAAATTCTCAAAACGCTCTGGCGTGTGTCGGTCCATGCCGATCAGCACGTAGGCCGTAAGGCTTAAACCCAGCAGCTTACGGTCGAGCAGCGCCACCTGCCGGCTGATGTAGCCATCATCCTCCAGCTGTTTAACCCGGCGTGAGCAAGGTGATGGCGACAGGCCGATGCGCTCGGCCAGTTCCTGGTTAGAGATGCGTGCGTCACGCTGCAATTCCGCCAAAATGCTCAGGTCATACCGGTCGAGTTTGCTCACGAAGTTACCCTTTGTCATAACTATTGCGTGAAAGTATCCACCTTAAGTCAAAAATTGCGCAAGTAATGTTTTATCGAGCAATATTCGCAATCGCCTGCTGTGCCCTCAAGCCTATTCTTATTAACAGAATCACTGCCCGGACATAGAGTCCACAGCGGCCCGCCGAATCAGGCCAGCCGCGGCCGCCAACCCCACAGGGGTGTCCCGGCCCCCGGGCTACGCACTGTCCAGAAGACGGCGCGAGGTGAGCCAACATCACAAGTGTTGAGCCAGGACTGAAAATTCAAGGGGCGACCGACGGGTCGCCCTTTTTTCGTTTGCCAAAAATAAGTTTTACCCGGCTGTTTCCCACAGAACTGGTTCTATAAATCCTAGTCTTATTTGTAAGACCTAACCCGCAGTGAGGAACAGCATGAAACCGCGCATCTGGCATCTGGCTACAGTTGGCGTGCTCTGTGTGAGTGTCAGCGGACAGTTATTGGCCGATGAACGAGGTGAAGGCGGTCCTCAAGAAGCTCGCCCCGCCCATTCCAATGGTGGTCAGCAACACGGGCAGCAAGGGCAGGGCGGTAATAATCAGCCGCGCCAGGAGTTCAACCAAGGGCGCCCCCAAGGCCATCAAGACAACCAGCCACGCCCTGAAAACAGGCTGCAACAAGAGAATTCGCAGTCCCATGGCGGTCAATGGCAAGGGCGCCCGCAGGGTCATCCAGACAACTCGCCCCGCCCTGAAAACAGGCCGTCACAAGAGAATGCGCAGTCTCATGGCGGTCAATGGCAAGGGCGTCCACAGGGCGCAGCCCCTGTTCAAGCGCGCCCGGTCCAGCCCGGTAATAACCTGTCGATTCAGTCTCGTCCAGATACAGTGCAGCAGACCCAGGCCCCGAACCGGGGTGGCAATCAGAATTGGCACGGCGGCGGTTACTACCCGGGCGCCAATAATCGTCACCCCAACGACCAGCGTTGGGTCGGGCGCCCCCCGGGGAACGGAAATGGCTGGGGTCCGGGGCCTCAACACAGGCCCGGTTACGTGATTGACCGTTTTCCCGGTCAGTACCGGCAAGTGCCCTATCGCGGTCAGGATTACTTCTTTTCCGGCGGCTACTGGTATCGCCCACAAGGCCCGCGGTACATCGTGGTTCAACCGCCCTATGGGATTCGCGTAGGGTATTTGCCTGAGTTTGCGCGGGAAGTATGGTTTGGCAGCACGTTGATGTTCCTGGCGGCGGGTGCGTACTACGCGTATCAACCCGCAACCCAGGACTACATCGTGGTTCAACCCCCGACTGCCCAGCAACCGGTGAGCAATGGCTATGACGTGGTGGCTTACCCGATGAATGGCCAGAGCCCGGCGCAAGTCGATCAGGATCGCTATGACTGCTACCGCTGGGCTGTTGATCAAAGCGGGTTTGACCCTGCCAGACTCACCTACGCACCTGACCCGGCCCTGGTGCAAGCTTATCGTCAGGCGCAAGGCAATTGCCTGAGCAGCCGCGGGTATCAGGTGACGTATTGACCTGAACACCTGTAGTCGCTGCCGCAGGCTGCGAAGGGTTGCGTAGCAACCCGTTGTCTCAAAGACTCCGCGATCCCCTTCGCAGCCTGCGGCAGCGACTACAAGGTTTTGCCCCTAACCACTTCCTTCGGGTCGGCGTGCACCAGCACCTCAGCCTGGGGGTAAACCTGCTTGATGGCGTCGGCGGCGTGGTCGCAGATGGCATGGGCTGCGGACAGGGTCAGCTCGCCCGGCAGCTCAAGGTGAAACTGCACAAACCAGACAGTGCCCGAGATACGTGTGCGCAAGTCGTGAGCGCCGAGTACCCCCGGCACGGCACAGGCCAATGACAGCATGTTTTCGCTGATGTCACTCGGTAACTCCTGATCCATCAACACGGCAAAACTCTCACGCCCGATCTGGATCGCACTCCAGAGGATATACACCGCAATCCCCAGACCAAACCAGGCATCCAGTTGAGGAAAGCCAACACTGGCGAGCACCAGCGCCAGCAAAATACTGCCGTTGAGCATCAGGTCCGATCGATAGTGCAGCGAGTCGGCACGCACGGCATTGGAGCCTGTGGCCTTGATCACCCGGTGTTGCAGCATCAGCAGTGCCACGGTCATCACCAGCGAAAATACGATCACGCCAATTCCGATCCACGGTGCGCCCACCGGCTCGGGGTTTTTCAGCCGTTCGACGGCCTGAAAGGCGATCAATACTGCACTCACCCCGATAAACAGTGCTTGTCCCATGCCGGCCAGCGACTCGGCCTTGCCGTGACCGTAGCGGTGATCTTCATCGGCGGGGCGCAAGGCGTAATGCACGGCCAGCAAATTGAGAAACGAGGTCACGCCATCGAGCAGCGAGTCGGTCAGCCCGGCGAGCATGCTGATCGAGCCACTGAGCCACCATGCGATTGCCTTGGTCACGATCAACAGACTCGCCACCGCCACCGACGCACGGGTGGCCAGGCGTAACAGGCGGGCGTGTTCCGTGCTGCTAGTCATGGCGCTTCCTTGTTCATGGGCGACGGGCTTCAGGCGGCGGGCTGCAAACCGTACATGGCCAACTGCTGTGCGCTGCCCTTGTGCTGGATCAGGCGCGGGTCGTTCAGCGGGAAACTGCGGCCCAACTCGCTTTCGAGAATGGCCTGAAGCTTGGCGTTATCGACCTTGCCGTCTTGGCCAATGGCTTCGCGCAGTTTTTCCGGGGCGATTTGTGCGGTTTTGCCTGGCGGGAAGTAAATCGCGCCGGTGGCGAAATCGACACCGAATGCGATCAGGCCCGGAATCACATAAAACAGCAGGCCTACGGCATCGAGCACAGCAATCATGGGATCGATCTTGCCGTCGATCTGTCCACGACGATCGGGAAAGAAAATACTGCCGCAGGCAGTCAATTGGCTGAGCAGGGCCGCAACCACGACACCGCCGATCACACGGGAAGACATACGCATACAAAAACCTCGAAGACGCTTAAAGGACTGAATCATTAAGACCGCGCTTAATGCTCAACTGTTCGCCGTTATACTCGCCGCTCTGTTCTGGAGCCACCATGATTTCTTTGCCGATTGATGAAGTTTTACCTGCACTGCGCCTGGCGTTGGCCGAGCGCCATGAAGCCGTGCTTGAAGCGCCCCCCGGCGCTGGTAAAACCACCCGTGTTCCGCTGGCCCTGCTCGATGAACCGTGGCTCGCCGGTCAGAAAATTCTGATGCTCGAACCCCGGCGTCTTGCTGCCCGTGCAGCCGCCGAGCGTTTGGCCAGTGAACTGGGTGAAAAAGTCGGCGAAACCGTGGGCTATCGGATTCGTCTCGACAGCAAAGTCGGTCCCGATACCCGTATCGAAGTGGTCACCGAAGGCATCCTCACCCGCCGCCTGCAGCACGACCCGGCGCTGGAAGGGGTAGGCCTGGTGATTTTCGACGAGTTCCATGAGCGTAGTCTGGATGCCGACCTGGCGTTGGCCTTGAGCCTCAATGGCCGTGAGCTGTTTCGCGACGAGCAACCGCTGAAAATCCTGCTGATGTCCGCCACCCTTGAGGGCGAGCGCCTGGCCAGCATCCTGGGCGATGCACCGATCCTGCGCAGTGAAGGGCGCATGTACCCCGTAACGATGCGCTGGGGGCGGCCCTTTGTGCCCGGCGAGTTTATCGAGCCGCGAGTGGTGCAGACCGTCCTCGATGCCATCAACGATGAAAGCGGTAGCCTGCTGGTGTTCTTGCCCGGGCAGGCAGAGATTCGCCGGGTCAATCAGCAATTGGCTGACGCGCTGGGCTCGCGCAGCGATATTTTGCTGTGCCCGCTGCACGGTGAGCTGGATCTGGCGGCTCAGCGGGCGGCCATCGAACCGGCGCCCAAGGGCCTGCGTAAAGTGGTGCTGGCCACCAACATTGCCGAGACCAGCCTGACCATTGACGGCGTGCGCGTGGTCATCGATGCCGGGCTGGCACGGGTGCCGCGTTTTGACCCGGGCAGCGGCATGACCCGTCTCGATACCCAGCGTATCTCCCGTGCCAGTGCCACCCAGCGCGCTGGTCGTGCCGGGCGACTGGAACCCGGTGTGTGTTACCGCCTGTGGTCAGAAGACCAGCACGGGCAACTGGCCGCCTACGGCAGTGCTGAAATCCTTCAGGCAGACCTTGCCGGGCTGGCGTTGCAGTTGGCGCGCTGGGGCGTGACGCCGGAGCAATTGATCTGGCTCGATGTGCCTCCCGCGGCAAGTTATGCACAGGCTCAGCAATTGCTGGAATGCCTGGGGGCCTTGCGCGACCGAAAACTCACGCCGCATGGCGAAACGATGGCCGAACTGCCTGCGCACCCGCGTATCGCCCATCTGTTACTTCGCGGGCAAGACTTGGGCCTGGCTGACATGGCCAGCGACGTGGCGGCGTTATTGGGTGAGCGCGATATCTTGCGCGGCGCCGGGGCGGATGTGCACAGCCGCCTGGCCTTGCTCTCGGGTGAAAGCCGCGCCTCACGGGGCGGTCAAGGAGGCGTGCAGCGCGCCAAACAACTGGCCCGTCAGTATCGGGGCTATTTGCGGGCCAAGGCCACTCAGCCGGTGACCGACCCCGACCACCCGCGCTGGCTGGGCGCCTTGCTGGCGCTGGCCTACCCCGACCGAATTGCCCAGCAACGCAAGCCCGGTGGTGCGGAGTATCGGCTGGCCAATGGCCGGGCAGCGCTGTTCAGCGAAGTCGACGGCCTGATGAAGCAGCCCTGGTTGGTCATCGCAGACCTGGGCAGCCGTCAGGGTCAGCGCGAAGAGCGTATCTACCTGGCCGCCGAGTTTGATCCCGCGCTGCTGGATGGCGTGCTGAGTGAGCAGGTCAGCGTTGTCGATCAGCTTGACTGGGATGAACGTGAAGGCGTGTTGCGTGCTGAACGCCAGCGCAAAGTGGGCGAACTGGTACTCAGTCGCGAACCGTTGACCGGTCTGGACGAGGCGGCGCGCACGCAAGCGCTGATCAATCTGGTGCGGCGCAAAGGCCTGGAGTTGTTGCCGTGGACGCCCGAACTGCGTCAATGGCAGGCGCGAGTGGCCCTGTTGCGTCAGCTTGAGATGCAGGCTCAAGGCCACAGCGAATGGCCGGACGTCAGCGATACTGCGCTATTGACCGGGCTTGAGGAGTGGCTGGCGCCCTACCTGGGACGGGTTTCGCGGCTGAGTCATTTTGCCGGCCTGGACCTGTCGAGCATTGTGCATAACTTGCTCAAATGGCCGCTGCCCCAGCGCCTCGACGAACTGGCGCCCCATCACATCAAGGTGCCGTCGGGTTCATCGGTGCGATTGGACTACAGCGAGCACCCACCGATTTTGGCGGTACGCCTGCAAGAACTGTTCGGCCTGGCGGATACCCCGCGCATTGCGGGCGGGCGTCAGGTGGTCAAATTGCACCTGTTGTCGCCTGCACGGCGACCGGTACAAGTGACCCAGGATCTGGCCAACTTCTGGCGCAGCACCTATGCCGAGGTGAAGAAAGACCTGAAGGGGCGTTACCCCAAGCACTACTGGCCCGATGATCCGTTGGTGGCCGAAGCCACGGCCCGGATCAAGCCGCGTAAAGCCTAGCGCAACTACCTGTAGTCGCTGCCGAGGAACGAAGGCTGCGTCCGCGTGGTGCGGCACTCCGACGAAGCCGTCGTAAAAACAGGCGGCGCGGTATTTCAGTTAGATCGCGCATTCAGGTTTTACGATCGCTTCGCAATCGGACGCAGCCTTCGTTCCTCGTCAGCGACTACAGTGCAGGATCAGCGTATCAAGACCCGATGTAGCTGGTTTTGACCACGGTGTAGAACTCCTGCGCATAACGGCCCTGTTCACGGGAGCCATAGGACGAGCCTTTGCGCCCGCCAAACGGCACGTGGTAATCAACACCTGCCGTCGGCAGATTGACCATCACCATCCCGGCCTGGGAGTGACGCTTGAAGTGATTGGCATATTTGAGCGAGGTGGTCGCGATACCCGCCGACAGGCCAAATTCGGTGTCATTGGCCATCGCCAGGGCCGCTTCGTAGTCTGCGACCTTGATGATGTTGGCCACCGGGCCGAAGACTTCTTCGCGGCTGATGCGCATGTTGGCCGTGCTGTCGGCAAACAGGGCCGGGGCGAGGAAATACCCCTCGGTGTCGCACGTCACCAGGCTGCCACCGGCGACCAGTCGGGCGCCTTCGTTCCGGGCAATATCGATGTAGCCAAGGTCCTGGTCCAACTGGGCGCGGGACACGACCGGACCGATATCGATGCCCGCCTGCAAGGCATGTCCAACCTTGATCGAGCGCATGCGTTCAGCCATGGCCTCGACGAACTTGTCGTGAATCCCGGCCGTGACAATCAGGCGGCTTGACGCGGTGCAACGCTGGCCAGTGGAGTAAAACGCGCTCTGCACGGCCAGCTCGACGGCTTGTTTGAGATCGGCATCGTCAAGAATAACCTGCGGGTTCTTGCCGCCCATTTCCAACTGGACTTTGGCCTGACGCGAAACACAGCTGATCGCGATCTGGCGTCCCACGCCCACGGAGCCGGTGAAGCTGACCCCGTCCACTTTCGGGTTGCTGACGATGGCTTCACCCACCACCCGGCCACTGCCCATCACCAGGTTGAACACGCCTGCCGGGAAGCCTGCGCGGGAGATGATCTCGGCCAGCGCCCAGGCACAGCCCGGTACCAGATCGGCGGGTTTGAACACCACGCAGTTGCCATAGGCCAGGGCCGGGGCAATTTTCCAGGCAGGGATGGCAATGGGGAAGTTCCACGGGGTGATCAAACCGACCACGCCCAGGGCTTCACGGGTGACTTCCACATGCACGCCCGGGCGCACCGAGGGCAGGTAGTCGCCCGACAGGCGCAGGCATTCACCGGCGAAAAACTTGAAGATATTACCGGCGCGGCTGACTTCACCGATCGCTTCAGGCAGGGTCTTGCCCTCTTCACGGGCCAGCAGGTTGCCCAGCTCTTCCTTGCGCGCGAGGATTTCGCTGCCGACCTTGTCCAGTGCGTCGCTGCGCGCCTGAATACCGGACGTCGACCAGGCCGGGAACGCTGTGCGGGCAGCATCGATGGCGGCCTGAACCTGGTTGACATCTGCCTGGGCATATTCGCCAATCACATCGGACAGGTCAGATGGATTGATGTTTGAGCTGTAGGCGGGGGCTGCGACCCATTCGCCAGCAATGTAATTGTCGAAACGCTTTGAATCAGTCATGAAGTTTCTCCACACGCGGGACAACCGTTGAGTGCCTGTAGTTATACGTCATCGTACAACTACAGGCAAAACAATCAGCACTTCACTCTGGATGGCAGGTTACGGCGAGGGCGATCCTGATTCAGTCCGCAGGCAACAAAAACCGCCCCAGCACCGGCAAGTGGTCCGAGATGGTCAAGGTGTCTTCCTGGCGAACGTAGCCTTCAATGCGCTGCAGCTTTGGGCTGTGGAAGAGGTAGTCGAGGGTGCGGTCGGGTTCTTCGACACGGGGGTCGTTGGGGAAGTGCGTCAGCCACAGTTCGCGGTCGATGCCGGTGGCTTCGGGGTTGCTGGGGATCATCGGGTATTTTTCCCACAGCAGGTGCAACTCGCTGTCCGCTGAGTAGCCCAGCCGCAGAGGGGCGGGCAGGCGCAAGAACTGGCCTATGGGCAGCAGGTTGAAATCCCCCCCGATCAACCAGGGCGTGCCCTGGCTTTCGAGCTTGTCGACCAGGGTGGCGACGGTCTGCATCTGTGCGCGAAGGTTGCTGTTGTCGTGCGAAGGGGGATCCAGTTGAGTGTTGATCGCAGCCAGCTGCCCGCCGTCGTTGAGCGGCAGGTAGTTGACCAGCAATGCAGGTTTGGGCTGGAACTGGCGGCTGATGACGTTGGCGTCAGCCACGGGCAATTGCAAGCGCTCGGCGTGTTCGATCTGGAAGCGACTGAGGGTCACGAGGGTGCGCCCGACGCTGCCGAAAATATGCCAGTCGGGCACAAAGTCGGCTTTCCAGGTAAACGCCTGGGTACTGCAGGGGTAAATATCGATCAGGCGCTCTTGCAGCAGGGCCAGTTGATCCTGGTAGTCACTGGCCTTGGCGTTGTCATCGACCTCTTGCAGCAGCACCAGATCAGGGCGTTCGTCACGAATGACCCGCGACACTTCATCCAGGCTGTACGCCATGTCATCACGGGTAGGGCGAGTATCGGGGCCGCTGTCGTCTTCCAGGTTGTACCAGAACACATAACGCTTGCCGGCCAGGTACTGGATGTTCCACGTCATGACCTTGAGTGCCTGGCCGGGCATCAGCACGGGAGCCGTGATCGGGCAACTGTAGGTCAGCACCTCCCTGGGATCGGGTCGCCATGTCACGCTATAAATCAGGCATGCCAGCAATGCTGATATCAGCAGCAGACCAAATACGGTGCGGCGCAAGAAACGTGGCATGGGCTCAGCTTATGACGTTACAGGGAGTGTCCGAACATACCCGACGGCAGTGGGCCACTCCAAGGCTCTTTTTGTAGGAGCTGATTGTTTTTATGGGTCAGTTTTTTCGCTAATTAACATAAATAAACGGAACAGGACTACAGAGACAAATAACTGCAAAAAGCTGTTCGCACTGTCGAGTGTCAGCGATAGCAGTGTGTTGTCGTCCTTGGAAAACAGTGAGTAGCTCAGTTCCTTGAGCAGCATCAGCGGCCCCAGAACGGCCAGGATGCAGACAAAGATCCGCCAGAAATGACCCCGGGTCAGGGTGAAGCTCGACTTCATGGCTGCCAGCGGAGCATCACCGCGCAATACCAGCCGGTACTCGGCAAATGCCAGCACGACGGTCAGGAAAATGCCCGGAATAAAAAACATCGACAGCCCCAGCACGATCAGCAATGTGCTGATTGCCGAGAGCAGGGCGAACTTGGGCCACAGATTGATGGCCAGTGCCAGCAGGTCGCGGTTGCGCGGGCTTTCGCCCCGGCTGCGGGCATCGAGAAACAGGATCAGGGCGCCGGTGTACAGCGGATAGAGCAGCAGCCCGACAATCAGGCTGTAGCCGGGCGACGGATCCGGGCCCACGGCGTTGTCAACGATGTGCTGCAACACGGCTTCAAGGATGACCAGCGGCAAGCACAGCATCACGATCTGGCTCAGATTGCGCTGGAAGAAGTACAGGGAGTCGCGAATAACGGTCAGCGGATTCATTGGCAGTTGTCAGCAGTCAAAAGCGGTGCGCCACTTTAACCGATGAGGGGTCGATATGAGCAAATGTTAACGCGGCTGAAAGTCAGCGGGTTCACGCCGGGCGGTTTATCCGCGCAAACCCCTGGCAGGCTGGCATACTGCGAGCTTGTTTTCAGTCGCGGCCCGCTTGCCCGGGCGTCATGAGGTTTGCCGGTGAAAAAAATTGCGGTCTTCGCGGATGTGCAGAACCTCTATTACACGGTCCGCCAGGCCTATGGCTGCCATTTCAATTACGCGGCCCTGTGGGCAGATATCACCAAACGCGGTGAAATCGTCGAGGCCTACGCCTATGCGATCGACCGGGGTGACAGCAAGCAGCAGCAGTTTCAACAGATCCTGCGCAACCTCGGCTTCACGGTAAAACTCAAACCCTACATCCAGCGCAGCGACGGCTCGGCCAAGGGCGACTGGGACGTAGGCATCACCATCGACATCATGGACGTTGCCGCCCATGTGGATGAAGTGGTGCTGGCTTCGGGTGACGGCGATTTCGACCTGTTGCTCGAACGCATTGCCAGCAAGCACGGCGTCGAAACCGTGGCCTATGGCGTGCCCGGCCTGACCGCCAACTCATTGATTCGCGCGGCCAGCCGCTACGTGCCGATTGAAGGCAATTTGTTGCTTAAGTAACCCTCACTTTTACAGGATTGATCAGGTTTGGAACGCATCGCGGTTATTGACTTTGAAACCACCGGCATCTCACCGAGCAGCAGTTGCCGGGCCACCGAAATTGCCGTGGTGATTCTTGAGCGCGGTCGCATTGTCGAGCGTTACCAAAGCCTGATGAACGCGGGCGTACGCGTCCCGGGTTTTATCGAGCAATTGACCGGCATCAGCAATGCCATGCTGCGCACTGCGCCGTCGGCCGAACAGGTGATGAACGAGGTTAACGAGTTCGTTGGCATCACACCGTTGCTGGCCCATAACGCCGCCTTTGACCAAAAATTCTGGGATTTTGAAATGGGCCGCATCAAGCGCACCCGTTTGCAGAATTTCGCCTGCTCCTTGTTGCTGGCGCGACGCCTGATGCCGGCGGCGCCCAATCACAAGCTGGGGACCCTGACCACCTTTGCCGACTTGCCCCATACCGGCCAGGCTCACCGGGCCATGGCCGATGCTGAAATGGCGGCCAACCTGACGGCCTATCTGGCTGAGCAACTGCGCCAGAAGCATGGGTTGAAAGAGCTCAGTCACGACCTGCTGTGTGGTTTGCAAAAAGTCCCGGCAGCGAAGGTCAACGAACATCTGAAGCGCTATCGCGGGTTTTAAACGGTGGGAGCGGGCTTGCTCGCGATGGCATCGCCACGGGGTGTCAGTCAGACCGCGTTGCCAGCCTCGCAGGCAAGCCAGCTCCCACGGGTTTTGTAGCGCTCACTGAATTCGATGCTTGCAGAGCCATGGTGTGGGAGCGGGCTTGCTCGCGACGGCATCGCCACGGGGTGTCAGTCAGACCGCGTTGCCAGCCTCGCAGGCAAGCCAGCTCCCACGGGTTTTGTAGCGCTCACTGAATTCGATGCTTGCAGAGCCATGGTGTGGGAGCGGGCTTGCTCGCGATGGCATCGCCACGGGGTGTCAGTCAGACCGCGTTGCCAGCCTCGCAGGCAAGCCAATCTCCCACGGGTTTTGTGTTGCTCCCTCAGGCAGGTATAAAAGTGTACGGTCACTTTTGGTGCGTTCTGTTACTTATTATTACGCACTCCCTTGTCTAAACTCCCCAGTCCCCTGCCTCTGCCCTTGAGCTGCCCCATGCCTGCCGCGCGTCGTTTTCCGCTACAACTGATTGGTGCTTTTTTTGCCTTGTACGTGATTTGGGGCTCGACCTACCTGGCCATTCGCATCGGCATTGAGTCCTGGCCTCCCTTGATGATGGCCGGGGTGCGGTTTCTGATAGCGGGCAGTTTGATGTACGCCTTCATGCGCTGGCGGGGCGCGCCTGCACCGACAGGGGTGCAATGGCGTTCGGCTGCCATGATCGGCTTTCTGCTGCTGGCCTGCGGCAATGGTGGCGTGACCCTGGCCGAGCACTCGGGAGTAGCGTCTGGCGTCGCCGCGCTGGCCGTGGCCACCGTGCCGTTGTTTACCTTGCTGTTCGGCTACTTCTGGGGCGCACGCAACACCCGCCTGGAATGGGCGGGTATCGCCCTTGGGCTGGTGGGCATCGGCATGCTCAACCTGGGCTCCAACCTGCAAGCCAGCCCGATGGGCGCGGCAATGGTGATTTTTGCCGCCGCTGCCTGGGCGTTTGGTTCGGTCTGGAGCCGGCACCTGCCGCTGCCCCCCGGGCCAATGGCCAGCGCCGCTGAAATGCTCACCGCAGGTGCGGTACTGCTGGTGGGCAGCCTGGTCAGCGGCGAGCGCATGACCCAAATGCCGACGGCCGCAGGCTGGGGCGCTTTGCTGTATCTGGTGTTCTTTGGCTCGATCATCGCCTTCAGCGCGTATATGTACCTGCTCAAAAACGTGCGCCCGGCCGCAGCCACCAGCTACGCCTACGTCAACCCGGCGGTGGCAGTGATGCTGGGGATCGCCTTTGCGGGTGAGACCATTGGTTTTGAAGAGTGCCTGGCCATGGCCGTGATCATCAGCGCCGTGGTGTTGATCGGGTTGCCGCAGTGGCGCAAGCAGAAACCCGTGTGAATTAGGGTAAACTGCGCGCCATTGCAACGTATGCACCCCTGCGCAGACCTTTTTCGACGGTATCCCCATGACATTCGCCACCCTTGGCCTGATCGAACCCCTGCTGCGCGCCCTTGAGACGCTCGGCTACAAGACCCCAACCCCGGTTCAGGCCCAAGCGATTCCCGCAGTACTGGCTGGCCGCGACCTGATGGCTGCAGCCCAGACCGGCACCGGCAAAACCGGCGGTTTCGCCCTGCCGTTGTTGCAGTCGCTGACGATGGAAGGCCCGAAAGTTGCCAGCAACTCGGTGCGTGCACTGGTGCTGGTGCCGACCCGTGAACTGGCCGAACAGGTTCACGAGAGCATTCGCCAGTACGCCGAGCACCTGCCGTTGAGCACCTACGCGGTGTACGGTGGCGTCAGCATCAACCCGCAAATGATGAAAATGCGTAAAGGCGTTGATGTGCTGGTTGCCACCCCTGGCCGTCTGCTGGATCTGTATCGCCAGAAGGCGATCAAGTTCAACCAGCTGCAAACCCTGATTCTCGACGAAGCGGATCGCATGCTCGATCTGGGCTTCAGTGAAGAGCTGCGCGACATCTACCGCGCCTTGCCAAAAAAGCGCCAGACCCTGCTGTTTTCGGCCACCTTTTCTGACGCGATTCGCCTGTTGGCCGAGCAGATGCTCGACAACCCGCTGAGCATCGAAGTCAGCCCGCGTAACGTGGCGGCCAGCAGCGTCAAGCAATGGGTTATCCCGGTCGACAAAAAGCGCAAGGCAGAGCTGTTTTTGCACTTGCTGCGCACCCAGCACTGGAAGCAGGTACTGGTGTTCGCCAAAACCCGTAACGGTGTGGATGAACTGGTGGGCAAGCTGCAAGCGTTGGGAATCAACGCTGACGGCATCCACGGCGACAAGCCGCAGGCCACGCGTCAACGGGCGCTGGACCGCTTCAAGGCCAGCGAAGTGCAAATCCTGGTGGCCACCGATGTCGCCGCACGCGGTCTGGACATCGAAGACCTGCCGCTGGTGGTCAACTTCGACTTGCCAATCGTGGCCGAAGACTACATTCACCGCATTGGTCGTACCGGTCGCGCCGGGCAGAAGGGCGAAGCCATTTCGCTGGTCTGTGCTGACGAAGTGAACATGCTGTCGGCGATCGAGATGCTGACCCGCCAGACCTTGAAGCGCCACGAAGAGCAAGACTTCGAGCCGGAGCACCGTGTGCCCGAGACGGATGCTTCGGGTCAGGTGGTCAAAAAGCCGAAGAAGCCGAAAAAGCCGAAAACCTCGGGCGGTGGCGGCAAGCGCAACCTGGGCAAATGGGTGGACAGCGGCGAAGCAGCACCGGCCGAGCCATCGGTCAAGCCGGTGCGTAAAGTGCCTGTGTTCAACACCGGCCCGCGCAAGCGCAAGCCTTAAGCACTCTGAACCTGTGGGAGCGGGCTTGCTCGCGATGCAGGCAACGCGGTCTGGCTGAGCCACCGCGTTGACGCCATCGCGAGCAAGCCCGCTCCCACCGTTTGATTAGCGTTGTGCTTTCAGCCAGCTTAAAACCCCCAACCCTGCGGCACGGCCACTGGCAAAACAGCCTGTGAGCAAGTAGCCGCCGGTGGGGGCTTCCCAATCAAGCATTTCGCCCGCACAGAACACCCCCGGCAATGCCTTGAGCATCAGGTTTTCATCCACAGCCTCAAACCTCACCCCACCGGCGCTGCTGATGGCTTCGTCCAGCGGGCGGGCCTTAATCAGTTTCAGGGGCAATGCCTTGATGGCCTTGGCCAATAGCGCCGGGTCGTTGAAGTGCTCCGCTGGCGCTAACTCGCGCAACAACGCGGCTTTCACGCCATCGAGCCCCAACTGGCTGTGCAAGTGCTTGCTCATCGAGCGCGAGCCACGGGGCTTGGCCAGTGCGGCCTGGATTTTATCCACAGGCTTGTTGGGCAACAGATCGATCAGGATCGTGGCTTCACCCCGTTGATTGATCGCCTCGCGAATCGGCGCCGACCAGGCGTAAATCAAACTCCCTTCAATCCCGCTGGCGGTGATCACGCACTCGCCCAAGCGCGGCGGGCTGTGCTCCAGGGCAATGGCGATGTTTTTCAGCGGGGCACCGGCAAACTTGCTGCGCAGCACCTCGCTCCAGCCCGCCACATCAAACCCGCAATTGCTCGGCTGCAACGGCGCCAGTTCAACACCGCGCTCGGCCAGTAATGGCATCCAGGCACCGTCCGATCCCAGTCGGGCCCAACTGCCGCCGCCCAGCGCCAGCAACACCGCGTCCGGCTTCACGTGCTTCTCGCCTTCAGGGCTGTGGATCCGCAACGGGCCATCGGCGTCCCAGCCCAGCCAGCGATGGCGGGTGTGGATAACAACGCCGGACTCACGCAGGCGCTTGAGCCAGGCGCGCAGCAGCGGCGCGGCTTTCATGTCGGTGGGGAACACCCTGCCTGAGCTGCCGACAAAGGTCTCGATGCCCAGTTCATGAATCCACTGGCACAACGCATCGGCATTGAAGGCGCGCAGCAGCGGTGCAATCTGCGGAGCACGTTCGGCGTAGCGCGACAGGAACGCCGGGTAGGCTTCGGAGTGGGTGATATTCATCCCGCCCACCCCGGCCAGCAAGAACTTGCGGCCCACCGATGGCATGCCGTCGTACAGATCAACTCGCACGCCAGCCTGGCTCAACACTTCGGCGGCCATCAAACCGGCCGGTCCACCGCCAATAATGGCGACGTGATGGGGAAGGGAGGCAGTGGAATCAGTCATGGCAGGGCTGCAAATCGGCGAAATAGGCCGGCCATTCTACCCCAAACCCTGTAGTCGCTGACGAGGTACGAGGCTGCGATGGCCTGCGAAGCAGGCCCGAAAATATAAAAGACCGTCGGCCCTTATCGCAGCCTCGTGCCTCGTCAGCGACTACATGTGCTGCAGTTGTACGAAAAACATACAGCCCTCTGAGAGCCATGTGCTCTGTGGCCTGCAGGTGTTTCCACTCAGGTTATCCACAGGCAGTTCCACAGGCATTGTGGGTAAAAAATCACACCCTAATGACAACCCGATGACAGCCAGACCTTTTGCGCACGGTGATGCAGAATGCCGTGCCGCCGGGCCAGCGCCTTGCGGTCCTTGCTGTAACCACCGCCAATCACGCCCACTACCGGAATATCGCGGCCCAGACAGTGGCGCATCACGCTCTCGTCACGGGCGCCAACCCCTTCATCGGTCAGCTTCAAATAACCCAGGGCATCGTCTTTGTGCACATCCACGCCCGCGTCGTAAAGCACCAGGTCCGGCTGATACAGGGGCAGCAGGTAATTGAGCGCCTCGTCGACCACTTGCAAATAGTCGGCATCACCCATCCCCATCGGCAGGCCGATATCCCAGTCACTTTGGGCCTTGCGCGCCGGAAAGTTCTTTTCGCAGTGTAGGGAAACGGTAATGGCGTCCGGGGTATGTTCAAGGATCCGCGCAGTGCCATCGCCCTGATGCACGTCACAGTCAAAAATCAGCACCCGGTTGACCCGGCCGCTTTCCAGCATATAGCGGCTGATAATGGCCAGATCATTGAAGATGCAAAAGCCGGCCGGGTGATCGTAGTGGGCGTGATGGGTACCGCCCGCCAAATGGCAGGCAAGCCCGTGCTCCAGCGCCTGCTCGGCGGCCAGCAGTGAGCCGCCTACCGCACGAATGGTGCGTCGCGCCAGCGCCTCGCTCCAGGGCAAACCCAGGCGGCGCTGATCTTCGCGGGCCAGTTCGCCCGCCATATAGCGCTCGATATAGTCGCGGTCATGGGCCAGCGCAAGGATATCCACAGGGCACAGCTCGGGCCGCAGCAGGGCCGCATCGCTGGTCAGCCCGGACTCCACAAGGTGATCGCGCAACAGGCGGAATTTGTCCATAGGGAATCGATGATCCGCCGGGAACTGCGGGCTGTAGTCATCGTGGTAAATCAGCGGTACAGGCATAGGGATTTTCGCGTCGTAACGAGCGCTGGATATTAACAGCGCTGTACACTGCCGACATATGTAAAGCCCGGTAACAAATCGGAGAGAACCGATGGAGCAAATCAAAGAGCTCGAGAGTGCCCGTTTGCACTTGCGCCCCTGGCGAGACACAGACTTGCCCGAGTTCGCTGCCATGTGTGCTGACCCCCAGGTGATGCGCTATTTTCCGGCGCCCTTGAGCCGCCTCGAAAGCGCAGCGCTGATTGGGCGGATTCGCGGCCACTTTGCCGAATACGGCTACGGGTTGTGGGCGCTGGAGCGCAAGGACACGGGGGCCTTTATCGGTTTTACCGGGCTGATGAATGTCTCTTTTGACGCCTCGTTCGCCCCGGCCGTCGAAATCGGCTGGCGCCTGGCGCCCGAGCATTGGGGCCTGGGCTACGCCAGTGAGGCGGCATGGGCGGCATTGCGCTGTGCCTTCGATCGATTGGCGCTGGATCAGGTCGTGTCGTTTACCAGCCAGGTGAACCTGGCCTCCCAGAAAGTCATGCAGGCCATTGGCATGCAGCACGATCCCGACGCTGACTTTGAACATCCACGGCTGCTTGAAGGTGACGTGTTAAAGCCCCACGTGCTGTACCGCATTTCGCGGGCGCAGTGGTTGCAAACCCTGCACGGTTAAGCAGGTGCAGTAGAGCGGCGAAAGCCGGAATTTTTGACCGACGTAACGAAGATTGCGACGGTATTGCTCTGTGTGAGGAGAATCTGAATGAGCCAAGTGTTGGATGATCTGGTCAATTTGCTGACCCTGGAACCGATCGAAGAGAACCTCTTTCGCGGCAGCAGCCAGGACTTGGGATTTCGCCAGCTGTTCGGTGGTCAGGTACTCGGTCAATCACTGTCAGCCATGAGCCAGACGGTTGAAGACGCCCGCCATGTGCACTCGATGCATGGCTATTTTCTGCGCCCGGGCGATGCAAGCTTGCCCGTGGTGTATCAGGTTGACCGGGTGCGTGACGGCGGTAGCTTCAGTACGCGCCGGGTGACCGCCATTCAAAAGGGCCAGCCGATCTTTACCAGCAGCGCTTCGTTTCAATACGACGAGGGCGGTTTTGAACATCAGATCCCTATGCCTGATGTTGTAGGACCTGAGAACCTGCCTTCGGAGCTCGACATGATTCGCCAGCGCGCGGATCTGATTCCTGAGTCTATGCGTGAAAAACTGCTGTGCGCCAAGCCCATCGAGTTTCGTCCGGTGGTGGGCGAAGACCCGTTCAACCCCAAGGTCAGTGACCCGATCAAGTACGTATGGTTTCGCGCCGACGGCACATTGCCCGACACGCCTGCGCTGCATAAATACCTGCTGGCCTACGCCTCGGACTTTGGCTTGCTGACCACCTCCTTGCTGCCCCACGGCAAAGGCGTGTGGCAAAAGGATATGCAGGTCGCCAGTCTTGATCACGCACTGTGGTTTCACGCTGACCTGCGCGCCGATGACTGGTTGCTCTATGCAATGGACAGCCCGTGGGCCGGCAATTCTCGCGGATTCTCCCGTGGCAGCGTCTACAACCGCGCAGGCCAACTGGTCGCGTCGGTCACGCAGGAAGGTTTGATTCGCCACCGCAAGGACTGGGCATGACACTCAAGGACGTCAAACACTGGGTCTTCGACATGGACGGCACCCTGACCGTCGCCGTGCATGATTTTGCCGTGATTCGTCGGGAGCTGGAGATCCCCGTGGGTGAAGACATCCTGACCCACCTCAACGGCTTGCCCGCCGAGGTGGCGGCGGCCAAGCACGCCTGGTTGCTGGAGCACGAACGCGAACTGGCGCTGGCCTCAACGCCTGCGCCGGGGGCGGTCGAACTGGTGCGCGATCTGGTTGCCCAGGGATGTCGTCTGGGTGTACTGACCCGTAACGCTCAGGAACTGGCACATATCACGCTCAAGGCCATTGGCCTGGACCAGTGCTTTGCGCCACAGGATGTGTTGGGCCGTGACAACGCGGCACACAAACCTGACCCCGATGGCCTCCTACAGCTGGCGCGGGCGTGGGACATATCCCCGGCTAAGATGGTGATGGTGGGGGATTATCACTTTGACCTGGCTTGTGGTCGCGCTGCCGGCAGCAAAACCGTACTGGTCAACGTCCCCGAAAACCCGTGGCCCGAACTGACTGACTGGCACGCCAAAGACTGCTTCGAGTTGCGCCAGTTGCTCGACTGACAGGACGCTGTGGGAGCGGGCTTGCCCGGCTCCCACAGCGTTGCTCGCTAAAGCCGTGCAGCCGAAAACGTATCGCACTGATTGATATTGCCTTGCGCAAAACCGGTCTTGAACCACTTCACCCGTTGCGCCGATGTGCCGTGGGTAAAGGAGTCGGGCACTACACGGCCCTGGCCTTGTTGCTGCAAGCGATCATCGCCAATGGCGTTTGCGGCATTCAAGGCCGATTCAATGTCACCGGGTTCCAGCCAGTTCAGGCGTTTTTGCGCATGATTGGCCCACACCCCTGCCAGGCAGTCGGCTTGCAACTCCTGACGCACCAGCAGGCCGCCATCGCCTTCCATGCGTTTACCTTGCTGGCGAGCCATCTGCATTTTCGACGAGACACCCAGCAGGGTCTGCACGTGATGGCCCACCTCGTGAGCGATCACATACGCCTGGGCAAAATCACCCCCGGCCTTGAAGCGTTGCGTCATTTCCTGGAAGAAACTCATGTCCAGATAGACCTTCTGGTCGGCCGGGCAATAAAACGGCCCGCTGGCTGCCGTTGCAAAGCCGCAGGCCGAATTGACCTGGCCGCGAAACAGCACCAGGGTCGGGTTTTTATAGGTGCGACCGGCCTGCTGAAAAATCTGACGCCAGGTGTCTTCCGTATCGCCCAGCACTGCGCGTACAAAATCGGCCTGTTCATCATTGGCCGCAGGCGCACGCCCGGCCTGCTGAGTGACCTGGGGCGAGGACTGCCCGGTGAACTCACCGCTTAACTGTCCGAGTATCTGCATGGGGTCCTGCCCGGTTAACAGACCGAAGCCGACAATCAGCACCACGGCCATCAGGCTCAGTCCCTTGCCGCCGCCAATCCGCATGCCGCCACCGCCACCGGTGCCTTGATCGCGCACGTCTTCGACGTTATCGCTGCGTCGGCCTTTTTTCCAAAGCATGGGGGTAATCCTCTGATGAATCGTAGTCACAAGTGTTGTTGCTGAGTCGGGGCAGCGCCAGCCCGGCTGTCAGACGCTTACTGAGCGGTGAGAGAGTATGGCATTTGAGAGTTGGGGGTTGCAGGTGAGGACTACAGAACGTATCTGCTTTTTGTGGGGCGGGGCTGACTGACGAGGGAAGAGGCGGGTCGTAGTGTGTGTTGCTCCATTTCGCACGCTTTATCGAGGTTTCAGTGAGCTCGAGCCCTTTAGATACATCGGAACAGACTCCAGTCGTTGATTTCGCCCATGTGGTGCAATTGATTAAAAACGCCCAACAAAATGCAGCGGTTGCAGTGAATACACAGCTCATCGGGCTCTACTGGCAAGTGGGGGCTTTTATCAATCAAAAGTTGGCGCGGGCTGAATGGGGTGACTCTGTAGTCGATCAATTGGCCGAACACATCGCAGCTACCCAGCCTGGGCTGCGGGGGTTTACCCGCCGAAATCTGTTTCGCATGCGTCAGTTTTACGAGGTCTATAAAAAGGATGAAAACTTTGTGTCAGCGCTGCTGACACAAATGCCATGGACTCACCATTTGATGCTGCTGAGCCAATGTAAATCATTGCAGGAGCGAGAGTTTTACATGCGCAACGCGATTGCTCAAAAGTGGTCGAGTCGTGAGTTGAACCGTCAATTGGAGAGCGCATTGTTTGAACGGATGGTGACTCGTCCAGCCAAACTTTCCCCAGCTTTACAGGCGCGTGTCGCAGGTGTGGCGGATGTATTCAAAGACGCTTATTGCATTGAGTTTCTTCAGCTCCCTAAAGGCCACAGTGAGTCTGGGTTGCATCAAGGCTTGCTTGGGCGGTTAAGGGAGTTCTTGACTGAGTTGGGCCATGATTTCTGCTTTGTGGGCTCGGAGTATCCGCTGCAGGTAGGGTGCCGGGACTTTGCAGTTGATCTGCTTTTGTTTCATCGTGGCTTGAATTCTCTTGTAGCGATTGAGCTGAAGGTGGGGCGCTTTGAACCCGAACATCTGGGCAAACTCAACTTTTATCTCGAGGCCTTGGACCGCGACCACCGCAAGTCGCACGAAAATCCGGCCATCGGTGTTTTACTGTGTGCCAGCAAGGAAGATGAAGTGGTTGAATACGCACTGAACCGTTCACTATCGCCCGCTTTGATCGCTGAGTATCAGACCAGGCTGCCGGACAAGAAAATACTGCAAGCCAAGTTGCACGAGTTTTATCTGCAAAACGTCCCCGTTGATGACGCGTAACCCCGCCCCGGAGTTGTTAGCCCTGTGAACATTGATACCCGCATCAAGTACCGCCACCTTGTGTGCTTTCTGGAAATGGCGCGCCAGGGCAGTTTGGCGCGGGCAGCCGATGTGCTGGCGGTCAGCCAGCCAGCCATGTCCAAAACCCTCAAGGAGCTTGAGGCGCTGCTGACGGTCAGCCTGTTTGTTCGCAGCAAAAGCGGGATCACCCTGACCGAAGCCGGCGTGGCGTTCCTGCGGTATGCGACGCCCTCAGTGCAGGCATTGCGCGAGGGCGTCAATGCCCTGCGCGGCGGTGAGTATGTAGGCGGCACGGTGCGGCTGGGGGTCTTGTCGACGGTCGAAAGCCTGCTGATACCCGAACTGGTGCAGCGTCTGCATGCACGGCATTCATCGCTGGTGGTCAGCGTTGTCACCGGGCCAAGCGCCTATCTGTTATCGCAGTTAAGGGTAGGCGATGTCGATCTGGTCGTAGGGCGCATGACCGACAGCCCGGAAATTCAGGGTATGAATTTTGAACATCTCTACAGCGAATCCATGACCCTGGTAGCCCGCGCGGGTCATCCCCTGACCCAGGGCCCGCTGGACCGTACCCTGCTTGAAAACTATCCGCTGGTTTTGCCGCTGGCCAACACCACCATTCGCGCCTTTGCCGACAGCCTGTTTGTACAGTGCGGCATCAGCCAGTCCCGCCAGCGTCTGGAAACCCTGTCGATTACTCTGAGCCGGCGTTATGTGCTGCGCAACGATGCGGTGTGGATTGCACCGCTGGACGCCGTGCGTCTGGATCTGGCCAGTGGCGAACTCCAGGAAATCGACCTGGGCCAGCGCGAGCCGGGCGGTTCGATCGGTATTTGCAGTAACGCCCATGTACCGATGTCGGTGGCGGCACAGGGCTGTGTGGAGGTCTTGCGCGAATTGGGGCAGGCCTACGGTGAAGGTATTTATCCATAACCAAATGGTTATGTTTGGAGCTGGCCTTTTCAGTAGTCCTGCCACCCCTGTTGTTTGAAACTGGCGCCTGGCCTTTATAAAAACAACAGGAGATCGACATGTCTGATGCAGACAGCCGGCGCTTTATCATCCGTGACCGCAACTGGCACCCCAAAGCCCTGACCCCCGATTACAAGACATCCATTGCCCGTTCCCCGCGCCAGGCGCTGGTGAGCATCCCGCAATCGGTCAGTGAAACCAGCGGGCCTGACTTTTCCCATCTGAAGTTCGGCAAGTTCGACAACGACCTGCTGCTTAATTTCAACAATGGTGGTTTGCCGATAGGTGAGCGGATCATCCTGGCGGGGCGCGTGCGCGATCAGTACGGCAAGCCGATTCCTCATACCCTGGTTGAAATCTGGCAGGCCAACGCAGGCGGCCGGTATCGCCACAAAAACGACCGTTACCTGGCGCCGCTGGACCCAAACTTTGGCGGCGTGGGCCGCACCCTGACCGATAGCGAAGGGTATTACAGTTTTCGCACCGTCAAACCGGGGCCCTATCCTTGGCGCAACGGACCAAACGACTGGCGCCCGGCGCATATCCACGTCTCCATCAGTGGCCCGGCAATTGCCACGCGGCTGATTACCCAGCTGTATTTCGAAGGTGATCCGATGATCCCCATGTGCCCGATCGTCAAATCGATTACCAACGCCGATGCCGTGCAAAGCCTGATCGCCCGGTTGGACATGGGTGCGGCCAATCCGATGGATTGTCTGGCGTATCGTTTTGACATCGTGCTGCGCGGTCAGCGCCAGACTCACTTCGAAAACTGCTGAGGAGCTCCGTCATGCCTATCGAACTGCTACCCGAAACCCCATCGCAAACGGCTGGCCCCTACGTGCATATCGGCCTGGCTCTGGCTGCGGCCGGCAACCCGTCGCGACCTGAAGAAATCTGGAGCGAGATGGCCAAGCCCGGTGCTGCGGGCGAGCCTATCGTGCTGTTTGGCAACGTCTATGACGGCAATGGCCATCTGGTGCGCGACTCCTTTCTGGAGCTGTGGCAGGCCAACCATGAAGGGGTCTATGACGAAGCGTTTGACTCGGAAAAAGCGTTCAACAGCTTTGGTCGTACCGCCACCACCTTCGATGCGGGTGAGTGGACGCTGAACACCATCAAGCCGGGGGTGGTGAACAACGCAGGCGGTGTGCCGATGGCGCCGCATATCAACGTGTCGCTGTTTGCCCGTGGCATCAACATCCATTTGCAAACTCGCCTGTACTTCAGCGACGAGCCCGAGGCGAATGCCAAGTGCCCGGTGCTCAACCTGATCGAGCAGCCGCAACGGCGCGAAACCTTGATCGCCCATCGTTGCGAACTCAATGGCAAAACAGCCTACAAGTTTGATATCCGCATTCAGGGCGAAGGGGAGACGGTGTTCTTCGACTTTTAAGCGCACCCTGCCTCTTGTGGGAGCGGGCTTGCTCGCGATTGAGCCACCTCGCTCGTTCTGACAGACCGCGGTGATGCTATCGCGAGCAAGCCCGCTCCCACAGCACACGTTGTCCTACCTCGGCTGCAATCGCCAGCCCAATACGTCGAGCAGGTCGCAGCCATCGCGCAGCAATAGCGTCGCGGTCATGGCCAGATGCTTGAGGTCTACCGAGTCCGCGTTTTGCACCTCGCGTCTGGAGAAGGTTTCCATCAGTTGAGTCACCGCCAGAACGCGGGCGGCGGCGTTGGCGTGCAACACGTCGAGGGGGGCGTTGCGGTCGATCAGCAAGGCGGGGGAAAGGCAGTCGATGGCGGTGAGGGGGATATAGGGTGAGTTGTTCATGGTTAACGCTCCTGATTGCTGGCAATGACCACCGTTCTTTCGTCGCCAAACGAAAAGGGTGGCCGCTGTGCGCGGGTTGGCGAACCGGAAGAATCAGGAAAACCCGGCAGACCCGAAGATCTCCCACGCACAGCTGCCATTAAGCATTGCGAGCAAAATACACGCTTAGCTCAATACAACAACCATTACGTATCCGATTCCATTACCAGATCGCCAAACCCGGTCGCCATTTTGGCGAGCGCTGACTATAGGCATCGTGTCGCGGCCCCAGCAATTGGCAAGCCTGTGGGAAACATAGGTAAAACCCGTGATCCTGTAGTCGCTGCCGAGGAACGAAGGCTGCGATGAGTACCTCAGCCTCGTGCGCGCCGCTGCTGCCATGCCGCCGCCAGCCCGCTGATGCAGATAATCGCAATGCCGATGCGGCTGGCCAGGTCAGGCGTGTGGTCAAAAAGCAACCAGCCCAACACCCCTGAAAACACAATCTGGCAGTAGCTGAACGGCGCCAGCAATGCGGGCGCTGCCACACGAAAAGATTGGGTCAGCAGCAAATGCGCGGTCATGCCCAGGCTGCCCAGCGCCAGCATTTGCAAACCGTGGATCAGAGTCGGCGTTTGCCAGAAAAACGGCACCAGCGCACTCATCACCAGCACATTGAACAGCCCGGCAAAAAAGTTGCTGGTGGTGGGGCTGTCGTACGCACTGAGTTTGCGCGTGAGGATCTGATAGCAGCTGAAACACAGCGCTGCCGTCATGGGCAATAACACCGCAGGCGTAAACAACTCGCCTCCCGGGTGAATGATGATCACCACCCCGATAAACCCGCACACCACGGCCATCCATTGCCCGCGAGTCACTGTCTCGCCCAGTAATGGCCCGGACAATGCCGCCACCAGCAGCGGCGCCAGAAAGTTGACCGCCGTATTTTCAGCCAGTGGGATAAACAGCAACCCATAGGTGAAAAAAAGCCCTGAGCCCAGCAGGCAAATAGCCCGCAACACCTGAAGCAAAGGCCGTTTGCTGCGCAGTACACGCAATCCGGACTGGGGCAGAAAGATCCCCGCCATCAATACGGTATGCACCAGGTAACGTGCCCACACCACCATCACCACCGGGTAGAAACCACTGAGGTACTTGGACAGCGCATCGTGACTGGAGAACAGCGCTGTGGCTGTCACAATCAGCAGGATGCCCTTCAGGGGTTGGTTCACCCCCGAGAGGGGTGTGGGTAGTGTCATCGAATACCTCGTTGTTCTATGCGCTAAACCTGTGGGATTTTTCGCGGCGCCATGAAGTACATCCACACTAACGCAATGAAGTACATCGCTGGAATCATGGTGAACAGTAAGGTGTAGTTATTGTTCGTGACGGTCAGCACATAACCCACAAACTGGGTCATGAACATCCCGCCGATGGCGGCGCACATGCCACCAAAGCCGAACACGGTGCCCATCATGTGCTTGGGCGTGTAGTCCATCACCATGCTCCACACGTTGGCCGTCCAGGCCTGGTGCGCACCCAGTGCCAGGGCAATGGCACCCACGGCGACCCACAGTTCGCTGGAGCCTGCGGCCATTACCACGCCGATGATGCTGATCGCGCACAACAGCATCGACACCAGTCGCGCCTTGACCGCCGCCATGCCGCGCTTGATCAGGACCGAAGACAGAATCCCGCCGCCCACACTGCCGAAGTCGGCGGTGATGTAGATGATGATCAGCGGGATGCCCATTTGGGTCACGCTGATGCCCAGGTTGTATTGCTGGTTGAGAAACGGCGGCAGCCAGTACAGGTAGAACCAGAACACGGGAGCCGTCATGGCGTAGGACAAGGCGAATGCCCAGGTGCCGCGCATCTTGAGGATGGTGCCGAAAGAGACGGTGGTTTGCTCAGGCTCTTTCTCTTGCTGGATGTAAGCCAGTTCCTCTTTGCTAACGGTTGGGTGATCTTCAGGGTTGTAGTACTTCAAGCCCCAAAAGATCAGCCAGATACCGCCCAAGGCCGCCATGCACAAAAAGGCTGCCTGCCAGCCCCACACGTGCAGCACCAATGGCAGCATCATGGGGGTGAACATGGCGCCCACGTTGGTACCGGCGTTGAAGATCCCGCTGGCCACGGCCCGCTCGCTGGCCGGGAACCACAGCCGCGTGGTTTTTACGCAGGCCGGGTAATTGGCGGCTTCAGTCAGGCCGAGAATGAAGCGGCAAATCATAAAGCCCACCGCTGACGTGGCCAGGCCATGAGCACCGGTGGCCAGGCTCCAGAGCAACACGGCGCAGAAGAACACGCGCTTGACCCCAACCCGGTCGATCAGGCGGCCTTGCAGCACGAAGCCAATGGCATAGCCCACCTGAAACCAGAAGTTGATGTTGGCGTAGTCCATCGCCGTCCAGCTCATATCTTTGGCCAGGATCGGTTGCATGACGCCCAGGGCGGCGCGGTCGATAAAATTCAGTGTGGTGGCGAAAAACACCAGTGCGAGCATGCCCCAACGGGTTTTGCCAGTCGCCAGGGTGCCGCGAATCTTGTCACCCATTCCTGCGTTTGGAGCGTGGGCAGGGGTAGTGCGTGCAGTCGGAGAAGGGACCATGGATGTTTACCCGTTTCTTGGAATTTTTATGTGGTGTTGCACAACAGTTGACGCAAGAAGTACGGGGTTGATGGTGGCGAGTGGACAAAAAATCGTCAATTCAAGATAGGCCATAATGTTCGATAATCGCACGCAAAACTAACCGGTTGGTACAGATTGGTTGCTCAATAATAGGGCGCCCTTAATAATCAAGCCATTAAGAAATGCCGTCGCCTGCAGGCTGCGCCAATCCTGGGAGTTTTAAATGAAGCGTTCGATCGCCACGGTTTCCTTGAGCGGCACCCTGCCAGAGAAGCTGGACGCCATTGCGGCGGCAGGTTTTGACGGGGTCGAGATCTTTGAGAACGACCTGCTGTATTACGACGGCAGCCCCCGTGAAGTCCGTCAGATGTGCACCGATCTGGGGCTTGAAATCAGCCTGTTCCAGCCGTTTCGTGATTTCGAGGGGTGCCGCCGCGATCGCCTTGCCCGCAACCTTGATCGCGCCGAGCGCAAGTTTGATCTGATGCAGGAACTGGGCACCGACCTGGTGCTGGTGTGCAGTAACGCTTCGCCCGACTCGGTGGGCGATCGCCAGATTCTGCTGGATGACCTGAGCCTGCTCGCCGAACGTGCGGGGGCGCGCAACCTGCGCATTGGTTACGAAGCGCTGGCCTGGGGGCGTCACGTCAATACCTGGCAACAGGTCTGGGATCTGGTGCGCCAGATCGACCATCCGAATCTTGGGGTATTGCTCGACAGCTTCCACACCCTGTCGCTCAAGGGCGATCCAAGCGGCATTGCGCAGATTCCCGGCGACAAGATCTTCTTTGTACAAATGGCTGACGCACCGATTCTGGTCATGGATGTGCTGGAGTGGAGTCGTCATTTCCGTTGTTTCCCAGGGCAGGGCGAGTTTGATCTGCCGGGCTTTTTGGCGCCGATCATACAAAGTGGCTACACAGGCCCTCTGTCGCTGGAAATCTTCAATGACGGTTTTCGGGCTGCTCCGCCGCGGGCCAATGCGGCCGATGGCTTGCGTTCGTTGTTGTACCTCGAAGAGAAGACCCGCGAACGGCTTGTGCAGCAAGCGACCCCGGCCGCCACGCTTGAACCCTTGTTTGCACCGCCTCAAGCCAGTCAGTACGACGGTATCGAGTTCCTCGAATTTGCCGTGGATGAAAGCCAGGGCGCGCAGCTGACTCACTGGCTCGAACGCCTGGGGTTCAGCAAGGCCGGGCAGCACCGTTCAAAGAACGTGAGCTTGCTGCGCCAGGGCGACATCAACCTGATCCTCAACGCTGAACCCTATTCGTTCGCCCATAACTTTTTTGAGGCCCACGGCCCATCGTTGTGCGCCACTGCACTGCGTGTGCAGGACAGCAGCAGCGCCCTGGCCCGTGCCGTGGCCTACAAGGGGCAGCCCTATCGCGGGCTGGTCGGCCCCAATGAGCTGGAGCTGGCGGCGGTGCGCGCACCGGATGGCAGCCTGATTTATCTGGTGGACAAAGACGCTGCCGGCAAGCCGCTGTATGAGTCGGACTTCACTATCACGCCAACTCCGTCAGCCCAGGGCGGGCTCAAGCGCATCGACCACATGGCAATGGCTTTGCCCGCCGACAGCCTCGACAGCTGGGTACTGTTCTATAAAAGCCTTCTGGATTTCGAGGCTGATGATGAAGTGGTGCTGCCGGACCCTTATGGGCTGGTCAAGAGCCGGGCATTGCGCAGTCGATGCAGCTCGATTCGTTTGCCGTTGAATATTTCAGAGAACAGAAACACCGCCATCTCACATGCCCTGTCGAGTTATCGTGGCTCAGGTGTGCATCACATTGCCTTTGAATGTGACGACCTGTTTGCTGAAGTCAGCCGTGCCAAGGCTGCGGGCGTGCCGCTGTTGGATATCCCGCTCAACTACTACGACGACCTGGCCGCGCGGTTTGATTTTGATGATGAGTTCTTGAGCGAACTGGCCTATTTCAACGTGCTGTACGACCGGGATGCCCAAGGCGGCGAGTTGTTTCATGTGTATACGGAAGCCTTTGAGGGGCGTTTCTTCTTCGAGCTTCTGCAGCGCAAAAATGGCTATGCCGGGTACGGTGCTGCAAACGTAGCGGTGCGTCTGGCCGCCATGGCCAAGTCGCGCAGTGGCGCGGCGCGTCAGGCAAAACTGTAGGGCGACTTCCTTCATTGAGCAGGGCGCCCCATAATCGCGGGCATTCCAATATGGCCGTGAACCTTACATGACCGACATTCCAGAACTCGACACCGGCGCCACGGCACCGGTCGTCGAACCGCGCAAGAGCCGTAAGAACAACCCTGAGAAGACGCGGGAAAATATCCTGCAAGAAGCCATTGTCGAGTTCGTGGAACAAGGGTTGGCGGGCGCGCGCGTGGACGCCATCGCAGAGCGTACCAAGACCTCCAAGCGCATGATCTATTACTACTTCACCAGTAAGGAGCAGCTCTACGTCGAGGTGCTGGAGAAGCTCTACGGCGAAATCCGCAGCATCGAAAGTCGCTTGAACCTGGATCAGCTTGAACCGGTAGAAGCCATTCTGCGGCTGGTGGAGTTCACCTTCGACCACCACGACATGAACGCGGATTTTGTACGCATTGTCAGCATCGAAAATATCCACAAGGGTGAGTACATCAAGCGTTCGGATGGCATCAAGGCCATGAACGACACGATTGTGCATGCACTGGAAAACATCCTGCGACGCGGCGTTGAACAAAAGGTATTCCGTGCGGGGCTGAACCCGCTGGATGTTCATTTACTGGTCAGCTCATTCTGTTTTTATCGAGTGTCGAACCGGTACACCCTGGGTGAGATTTTCCAGGTCGACTTTTCCGATCTGCAGGTCAAGCAGCGTCAGCGCGACATGATGTGTGACGCAGTGTTGCGTTATTTACAGGCATGACCGGGCGCCACATTTCTGGAAATGAAATCCAATACCAATTGAAAATCATTCTCGACAAAAAGTAAGATAGCCGCCCCTTTCCTTCATGCTCAGGGAGTCGGTTTGTCGGATATGGATCTCAAAGGCTTGTTCCTCAAGCATGCCGGTACCCTGCGCGGGTATCTGGCGCGCAAGGTGCGAGACCCTCAGCTGGCCGCAGACCTGGTGCAGGAAAGTTTTCTGCGCATGGCCGAGCGTGGGCGCAAGGAGCACATCGACAACACCCCCGGCTATCTGTACCGCATCGCGGGCAACCTGTTGGTCGATCACATTCGCCAGGAAACCCGACGCAAGACCGACTCGGTTGCCCACGAAGCACTGGCCGAAATCGAAGATGAACTGGCAGGGCTGGAGGCCCAGGCGATGGCTGAACAACAGCGCATGGCTCTAAAGCAGGCATTGTCCGAGTTGCCCGAAAGGACTCAGGAAATCTTCCGTCTCAACCGCATCGAGGGCATGACCCATGCTCAAGTTGCGCGCCATCTTGAAATTTCTGACAGCTCAGTGCAAAAGCATCTGTCAAAAGCCTTGGCCTACGTCATGCAGCGCCTACAAGAGCCTGAGAAATAACATTCAAATATGTAGATGAATGGCTTACTGAGTTTTAGCCGGCGAGACGTCACTGCTTATATATAACGAGAAATAGAGATTCACACCTGATGAGCCAAGGCCCCGAACAGCAGATCATTACTGAAGCGGCCGCCGAGTGGGCGGTGCGTCTGCACGCGGGTGCGTTGAGCGAAGACGCCCGGGCGCAACTGGACCTGTGGCTGGCAGCCGATGAGCGCCATGCCCCGGCGTTACGTTTCGCCGAGCAGACCTGGGCGGCGTTGGGGGCGCTGGCGCTGGAGGCCAGGCCTGCCGGGCATCGCCTGTCACCGCCCGCCGCACGCCCCGTGCCGGTGACTCGACGCCGGCGCCCGCTGCGTTGGGTCGGGCGTGCGGCGGTACTGTCGCTGGTGCTGGCGGTCGGCTGGATCAGCGGCCCAACCCTGCTGCTTCAAATGCAGGCGGACTACCGCACGGGTGCAGGCGAAATCCGCACCGTTCAACTCGCCGATGGCAGCTCGGTCGAGCTGGACGCATCCAGTGCAATCAGCATCGACTACGACACCCGCGAGCGGCGGATCAGATTGCTTTCGGGATCGGCCGTGTTTGACGTATCGCCCATGGGCGAAGCCGAAACCCGGCCTTTTGTGGTGCAGAGTGCGGGTGGGCGAACCCGGGCGCTGGGCACGCAATTTGTGGTTGGTCGGGAAAGCAGCGACCAGGCATGGGTCGGGGTGTTGCAGCACAGCGTTGCGGTCAGCCTGTTGACCCCGCCGGTTCAAGGCGCGGCGCAGCAAACCCTGGAAGAAGGCCAAAGCGCCCGCTACAGCGCACAGGAGGGTGTACAAAAACTGCCCGGCTTCGACCTCAACGCGGCCACCAGCTGGCGCCGTGGTGTACTGGTCTTTGACCGCCAGCCATTGGGGCATGTGATCGAACAGCTCAACCGCTATCGCCCCGGCCAGATCATATTGGCCAACCCGGCCCTGGCCAGTCGACAGGTCAGCGGCGTATTCCGCCTCGAAATGCTCGACAGCGCACTGCACACCCTCACCCAGGAGCTGCATGTGCAGCGCGTCGAACTGGCGGGCGTCAGCCTGGTGTATTGAGCCACCACCCATCCTGTGAGCGCTGGCTTGCCGGCGATGCAGGCGGCGCGGTGTGTCAGGCAGACTGCAGTGCGGCTATCGCGAGCAAGCCCGCTCCCACAGGGCCCTCCAGCGCTTTTTGAAAATTAATCGCAAAAACCTTTACTGACTTCACCCCGATGTTACGTCTTGCTATTGAGATTCATTCGCAAAGCAGCTCGTAGCCTGGGGAAAATAAAAATGATGGGTAGTCAGCGC
Source organism: Pseudomonas sp. RL_5y_Pfl2_69 (assembly GCF_963970465.1). NCBI lineage: Bacteria > Pseudomonadati > Pseudomonadota > Gammaproteobacteria > Pseudomonadales > Pseudomonadaceae > Pseudomonas > Pseudomonas sp. RL_5y_Pfl2_69. Next base: position 170,950 of record NZ_CAXAOU010000010.1, read on the forward strand.
AAAGGGGTGCAGTCCGCAAGCCGGTTAGCCTTTGCTGTTCATGTCGCACTGTTTGCGTCGCTGGCGGTGCAAGCGCCGGTACAGGCCGCTGAAAAAGTCAGCAGCGCCGTGCAACAAGAATTTATCGCCTTCCATATTCCGGCTCAGCCGCTGGACAAGGCCGTGCTGATTTTTGCCGAACAGGCTGGCCTGCAAGTGCTGTTTGACAGCCAGATGCTGCAAGGCCTGAAATCCGTAGCGCTCAATGGCGACTTCGGCGTACAGGAAGGTCTGGCCCGTTTACTGGGTGGCAATCCGGTGGAGTACCGCTTTACCGGCGAACGCCAGGTCACCCTGACCCGCGTCAGCGGCGAACACAATGGCGCACTGGCATTGGGCACTACTTCGGTGACGGCCAGTGAAGGCAATAGTGGGGATTGGGTGTATCAGACGCCATCTTCTGTAGCGGTCATCACTCGCGAGCAAATCAACAAGCGCGCCCCACGCCACGCAGCGGACATGCTCGAAGAAACCACGGGCGTGTACACCGCCGTCAATCAGCGTGATCAAGGCCTGTCGGTCAACATCCGCGGTATTCAGGACTACGGCCGGGTCAACATGAACGTTGACGGCATGCGCCAGAATTTCAACGTTAACGGCCACCAGCAGCGCAACGGCGTGATGTTGATCGACCCGGAAATGGTCTCCAGCGTTGAAATCGATAAAGGCGCCCAGTCCGGCATGGGCGGTGCGGGCGTATTGGGGGGCATTGCCAGCTTTAACACCCTGCAAGCCAGCGAGTTCCTGGAAGACGGCAAAGAGTACGGCGGGCGCATCCGGGCCGGCAGCGGTATCGGTAAATTGGGTAACGGCACCTATTTCAATGGCGGTGGCGTCTTCGCATTTGGCAATGATCTTGGCGATATTTTGGTTGCTTATAGCGAACGCCATTTTGGTGACTACCGTACCGGTCGGCAAAACGCCGATAACCTGGGCGTAAATATTCGCAACAAGAACAAATATCGCGAAGCCTGGACAGACTGGCTGACCAGTGAAGTAGGCGATACCGGCAGCGTGACCCGTTCGCAGATGGTCAAGCTCGGGCTGAACCTGCCCAACGACCAGCGAGCGCAGTTCACTTACCTGGAAACCGACAGCGATAGCGCTGACGCATGGACCAACCTCAATGCGACGCAGGATGGTTACGACTATGTGCGTACCGGTAAAAGCAATATCAATACCGGCAACCTGGCGCTGGATTACAGCTACAACCCGGATAACGAGCTGATCGACTTCAAAAGTAAACTTTATTACGTCAATACGCAGCTTGATCGGCGTAATGCCCCCCACAAAGCGTCGGCTAATAGTGGTAATGCATTTGATGGTTACGAAGATGAGTTTCGCACCAGCACATGGGGTTTTCAGGTAGAAAACACGTCCCGGTTTGACTTCAACAACTACGGGCAACTGAGCTGGAACTATGGCCTGGAAAGCTATCAGGACATTTTGAAATCCAAGAACAATCTGGTGCCGGCCGAGAACGAGAACGATCTGCCCTGGGTCGAGGGGGCAGACCCGGAAGGCAAACGCACCATGGCCAGCCTGTTCAATAACCTGCACTACCAGTACAGCTATTGGCTGGCGCTGGATGCCGGGTTGCGTTATGACCGCTATCGCCTGGAAGGCAAAACGGGCATGAGTTTATGGCAAGCGCCGGTCACTCCAGGGGAGAATGGTGGCGAGGTGATGACCTCGGGGACTTCTGTAAGAAATGTTTATTTCTATGATTCAGATCGTGAAGACGGCAAGTTTTCACCGACGTTTGGTATAGGGATAAAGCCCGGAGTTGACTGGTTGCAGTTCTATGGGCGATGGGGCCAAGGCTGGCGCCCGCCGGCGGTGACTGAGGTGTTTATGACCGGGCGCCCCCATGGGGGGAATGCACCGGAGCGGGTTTACCCCAATCCATACCTGAAAGCTGAGGAAAACCGGGAATGGGAGTTCGGTTTAAATATCTTTAAAGAATCCCTGTTCTTTAATAATGACCGGCTTGGAGTAAAAGTTGCTTATTTTGATAATAACATCAAGAACTTCTCATTTTTACACTATGGTGTCTCTCTTCCAGGGTCGGCGGATGTCGTCGCATCGGGTCGCTCTGCGTATGTGAATAACCAGGCGGAGACCCGGTTTCGCGGCGTTGAATATCAGTTGAATTACGATATGGGACGGTTGTATACCAACCTGAGTTACACGCATATGATTGGCAGTAATGAATTTTGCTCAAGTGGGTACTATATGGGCGGCGCCAAGAAAAGGGGCGAGGTTATTAAGATAATCAGGACGCCCTACACCCGGCCTAATGGCAAGATTGGCTACATCAATACTAGAGTTTCTGAATGGCTCGATGACCCGGACAGAAACAACAAAATCGATTGCGGATCTACTATGGGTAATGCGGCATATATGCCCGCAGATCGAGGGTCTCTAACAGTGGGGGCTCGTTTCCTTGAGCGGCGCCTGGACACGGGGATACGCTTTCGCTACAGCCCTGGTAATGGCGCGGGTCTGAATGAATGGAGTTACTCCGGTATAGAGCAAGCACACTGGCCTAAATACAGCGTGTACGACCTGTATGCAAGTTACTGGCCGACGGACACGTTGAATATTACCTTGTCATTAGAGAACGCTACCGACGAAGCCTACTTTGTGGCCATGGGTGATGCCAATAACTTGAGCATGGCGCGCGGTCGGACATTGAGTGGCATGCTCGAATATAAATTCTAAATAACGGACTGTTTGCTTCGTTATATAAAAGATTGCTCGTTGTGAGCAAAGGCGTGCATCGCTGTGCGCCACTTCACTGAAACTATCTAAGGAAGAAGTTCAAGTCATGACTATTTCAATTAACTATAGTTCGTTTGTTGGTTCTGATTCGATTGGTGACGTGCTTAGCGATTGGGCCCAGGGTTTTAAAACTGCGGGTCACGGTCTAAGCAATACCGGTGGTTTCAATAGTGGCGGCCGTGCTCAAGATGGTGAGCAGTATGCGACGCATGGTGCCAATAATTCGGACTACGCCTTTATCGCAGGAAGCGATACCAGCAATGGCCTGCATTATGTGTATGACCCTAAAGTCTCTGCTGGCGACAACATGAACCACTACCTGTGGGGTGAACTGGACAGCGTGAGTTTGGGTGAAGTGCTGACTGGTGGTTCGGGCAGCGCGTTTGGCCTGGGCGACTACACCGTCTCCTTCAACGGCCTCGACCTGTCCGCCGCCAGCGATGCCGGCCGTGCAGGCAACGCTGTTCAGGACGTGATCTACGGCCTGATGAAAGGCGACGTATTGGGTCTGGAAGGCGTGCTCAACAACCTGCTGAGCGGGTTCGGCCTGAGCACCGATTCAACCTTCGACCAACTGGCGGCAGCTGGCCTGGCTCACGCCGATGCACCGCTAGCGGCTGATATCAGCCTGGTGGGCGTGCAAGAAGTGGCTCAGGACTGGGCTCTGGCGGCGTAACTCCCGCTCACTTCAGTGAACTCCAATCCTGTGGGAGCCGGGCTTGCCCGCGATTGCATCGCAGGCAAGCCAGCTCCCACAGGGTTTTCGGCCCACTTCCTCGGAATCCTTCCATGACCCGGCCCAAAGCCAACGAGATGCTGGCTGCCTTGACGGCCTACAAACGTGCTTTCTTCAATATCGGCCTGTTCTCGGCCGTGATCAATTTACTGATGCTGGCGCCGGCGTTGTACATGTTGCAGGTGTATGACCGGGTGCTGGCATCAGGCAATCAAATGACCCTGTTGATGCTGACGCTGATGATCCTCGGCCTCTTTGGCCTGATGGGCGCGTTGGAATGGGTGCGTAGTCAGGTGGTGATCCGCCTCGGCACGCAGATGGATATGCGCTTGAATCAGCGCGTCTACGACGCCGCGTTCGAAGCGCAATTGCGCACCGGCAACCCGGCGGCCGGGCAGGCGCTGAATGACCTCACCAGCCTGCGTCAATTTGCGACCGGCAATGCCCTGTTCGCGTTCTTCGATGCGCCGTGGTTTCCGGTGTACCTGTTTGTGATTTTTATGTTCAGCCCGTGGTTGGGACTGTTGGCCCTGGGCGGTGCGGTGCTGTTGATGATACTGGCGTGGGTCAATCAACGCGTCTCTCAAGCCCCACTTAAAGCCGCCAGTGAGTTGTCAGTGCAAGCCACCCAGCAAGCCAGCGCCCATCTGCGCAATGCCGAGGCCATCGAGGCAATGGGCATGCTCGATACCTTGCGCGAGGGTTGGTTGGCACAGCACACGGCCTTTTTGGCGCAGCAGAATCTGGCCAGTGAAAAAACCGCCACCGTCAGCGCCTGGTCAAAAGGCGTGCGCCTGGCGCTGCAATCCCTGGTGCTTGGGTTGGGCGCGCTCCTGGCCGTGCAAGGCCAGATCACGGCCGGGATGATGATTGCCGGCTCCATTCTGATGGGCCGGGTACTGAGCCCCATCGACCAGTTGATCGGTGTATGGAAGCAATGGACGTCGGCACGGCTGGCCTATCAGCGCCTCGAAGCATTGCTGCACAGCTATCCGCCGCGAGCCCGGCGCATGGCATTGCCTGCGCCTCGGGGCGAACTGGCGGTGGAGCAATTGAGCGCCAGCGCTCCCGGCACCCGTCGCGCCACCCTGGTCAACCTGAGCTTCACCCTGCCGGCCGGGCAAGTGATGGGGGTGATCGGGCCTTCTGGCTGCGGCAAGTCGACCCTGGCCCGGCTGTTGATCGGGGTGTGGCAGCCGCTGGCGGGCAAGGTGCGGCTGGACGGGGCTGAGTTATCGCAGTGGGACAAGCATCAGCTCGGTCCGCATCTGGGGTATTTGCCCCAGGACATTCAGTTGTTTGCCGGGACCATCGCGCAAAACATCGCACGCTTTGCCGAGGTGGATGCCGACAAGGTGTTGGCCGCTGCGCAACTGGCCGGAGTGCATCAGCTGATTCTGCAATTGCCCGAGGGCTATGAAACGCGCCTGGGTGAAGGCGGCGCGGGGCTGTCCGGCGGGCAGAAGCAACGCATCGGCCTGGCCCGTGCACTTTACGGCTTGCCAGCGGTAATCGTGCTCGACGAACCCAATTCCAACCTCGATGAAGCCGGGGAACAGGCCTTGCTACAGGCCATTGCCCAGCTCAAACAGCACAAGCGAACACTGATTTTGATCACCCACAAACCCAATGTGCTGACCCTCACCGACTACCTGTTGATTCTGCGCGAAGGCCAGCTCCAAGCCTTTGGCCCGACGGCCAAGGTGCTTGGGGCGCCCGCTGCAGCGAAACCTGCGGCGCCCAAGCCCGCCATGAATGTGAGCTATCGGCTCGGTACGGCAGAGGCGGGCAAGGCATGAAGTATTCGAACGCCAAGGTTCCAGGGGACAGCAATGTGCTGCAACTGGATGACACCCGCTATTCGCGTTTGGGTTGGCTGCTGATGCTCGGCGGCTTTCTCGGGTTTCTCGGCTGGGCCGCTTTGGCGCCGCTGGACAAGGGCGTCGCGGTGTCGGGCAAGGTGATGGTTTCGGGCCATCGCAAAGTGGTGCAACACCCCAGCGGAGGGATTGTTGAACGGATCGACGTGCGTGACGGCGATAAGGTGGATGCCGGTCAGGTCTTGATCCGGTTGAAGGAAACCCCGCTGCTGGGGCAGGCCCAGTCGTTGCGCAGCCAGTTTTATGGCTCGTTGGCCAGTGAGGCGCGGCTCAATGCCGAGCGCGATGGCGCCGCCAGCGTGAGCTTTCCTGTCGAGTTGACGGCCTTGGTGACCGAGCCGGAAGTGGCATCGAATCTGGTATTGCAGCGGCAACTGTTCGATAGCCGCCGTCAGGCGTTGCTGCTGGATCAGCAAGGGGTCGACGAGAGTATCGCGGGCGCCGAGGCGCAGTTGCGCGGGGTGCGTGAATCCCAGGCCAGCAAGGTCTTGCAACGCACGGCCCTTGCCGAACAACTGCAAGGTTTGCGTGAGCTGGCGCGGGAAGGGTATATCCCGCGCAATCGCCTGCTGGACAGCGAGCGGGTGTACGCCCAGGTACTGGGCTCCATCAGCGAAGACTACGGTCGCATCGGTCAATTGCAGCGACAAGTGTTGGAGATGCGTCTGAAAATTCGGCAACTGGCCGAGGAGTATCAAAAGGAAGTCCGTACTCAGCTGGCCGACACCCGAGTGCGCACCGAGGATCTGCGCAACCGGCTGGCTTCGGCCGAGTTTGAGTTGGCCAACAGCCAGTTGCGCGCTCCCGTGGCCGGAATTGTGGTGGGGCTGGATGTGTTTACGGAGGGCGGCGTGATCAAGCCCGGTCAGGCACTGATGGAAATCGTGCCCCAGGGAGAACCCCTGCTGGTCGAGGCGCGCGTGCCGGTTGAACTGGCCGACAAGGTTCACCCGGGCTTGCCGGTGGAGTTGATGTTCTCGGCCTTCAGCCAAAGCACCACGCCAAGGGTTGCGGGCGAGGTGATACTGGTGTCGGCGGATCGCCAGGTCGATGAGCGCACGGACGAGCCGTATTACACGCTGCGCGCACAGGTCAGCGATGCGGGCATGGCCCAACTGGCCGGGCTGCAGATTCGCCCGGGCATGCCGGTTGAAGCATTTGTGCGCACGGGCGAGCGTTCGATGCTCAATTATCTGTTCAAGCCGTTGCTCGACCGCACGCATATGGCGTTGGTGGAGGAATGACGGTGCGCCAGTTCTTATGTGGATTACTGATGGCGTGTGCTGGGCCGGTACAGGCGATGGGGTTGCTGGAAGCCTACGATCTGGCGATTCGCAACGACCCGACCTTTCAGGCCGCCATTGAAGAGCGGGCGGCAGGGGAGGAGAACCGCGCCCTGGGTCGCTCGGCGTTGCTGCCCACTCTGTCGTGGAACTACAACAATTCGCGCAACGAGTCCGAAGTCACCCAGGCCAGCACTCGGACCGACCGCGACTACCGCAGTTATGCGGCGACCTTGACCTTGCAGCAACCGCTGCTGGACTACGAAGCCTACGCACGATTCCGACAGGGGGCAGCGCAGGCGCTGTTTTCGGATGAGCGCTTTCGCAGCAAAAGCCAGTATCTGGCGGTGCGCGTGCTCAGTGCCTACAGCCAGGCGCTGCTGGCGCAGGAGCGGATCGAATTGAGCCGGGCGCAAAAGCGCGCCTTTGCCGAGCGCCTGCAACTCAACCAACGGCTTCTTGAAGGCGGTGAGGGTACTCGCACCGATGTGCTGGAAACCCAGGCGCGCCTGAGCATGGCGGTGGCTGAAGAAATCGAGGCGCAAGATAATCAGGACGCAGCCTTGCGTGAGCTGGAGGCGATGCTTGGTGAGCCGCTGCAGGTCGAGCAGCTTGCCCCGCTGGTGGCGCATTTTGTGATTCTGCCACTGGAACCTCAGCGCTTCGAAAGCTGGCGCGAACTGGCGTTGGCCAATAACCCGGAGCTGGCGTCGCAGCATCACGCGTTGACCTCGGCCGAGTATGAGGTGGAGCGCAAGCGGGCCGGGCATCTGCCCAAGCTCAGCTTGTATGCCAGCAGCCGTCAGACCAGCTCCGATTCGGAGAGCACCTACAACCAGAAATACGACACCAACAGCGTGGGCATTCAGCTCACCGTACCGTTGTTTGCAGGGGGATCGGTGTCGGCATCGACCCGTCAGGCTGCGCGGCAACTGTCCCAGGCTCAGTACGAACTGGACGCGCAAACAGCGACCACGCTGGTGGACCTGCGCAAGCAATACAACCTCAATAGCAGCGCGGCGGCCAAGGTGCGGGCATATGAAATGGCAGTTGAGTCTGCCGGTGCCCTGGTGCAGGCGACGCAGAAAAGCGTGAGTGGGGGCGAGCGGGTCAATCTGGATGTGCTGGATGCCGAACAGCAGCTGTTCAGTGCCAAGCGGGATTTGGCTGAGGCGCGCTATGCCTATTTGCTGGCGCGGGTGCAGCTCAAGTACTACGCGGGGTTATTGAATGAAGGGGATTTGCGGCAGGTGGCGGGGTATTTTCGGGCCCATTAAACATGGCCATATTGCGGTGTGGCCATCGCGGGCAAGCCCGCTCCCACAGGTATTGCGCTGATCCTGTGGGAGCGGGCTTGCCCGCGATTCGGTCGACACGGTGTATCAGAACCTGTGTTTACCGGCGAACCAGCAACACGCCCGACTCCATGTGGTGAGTCCACGGGAATTGGTCAAATACTGCGCAGCGCTCAATCCGGTGAGTATCGTGCAGTTGGGCGATGTTCTCGGCCAATGTTGCAGGGTTGCACGAGATATACAGGATGTTATCGAAGCGGCGTGTCAGTTCGCAGGTGTCCGGGTCCATGCCCGCACGCGGCGGGTCAACGAAAACGCTGCCGAACTCGTAGCTTTTCAGGTCAATGCCCTGCAAGCGACGGAATGGGCGTACTTCATTCAGGGCTTCGGTCAGTTCTTCTGCCGACAGGCGCACCAGCGTGACGTTATCCACAGCGTTGTCGCGCAGGTTGTTGAGCGCGGCGTACACCGATGTCTTGCTTATTTCGGTAGCCAGCACTTTGCGCACGCGAGTGGCCAGCGGCAGGGTGAAGTTGCCGTTGCCGCAATACAGTTCCAGCAGATCATCCGAACGTTCGCCCAGCGCTTCGTATGCCCAATTGAGCATCTTCTGGTTGACCGTGCCGTTGGGCTGGGTGAACGCGCCTTCGGGCTGTTGATAAGTGAAGGTGCGACCCGCCACTTCCAGCGCTTCGACCACATGATCGCGGCCGATCACGACACGTTTGCCCTTGGAACGGCCGATCACGCTGATATCGAGGTCTTTGGCCAACTGCTCGGCAGCGGTTTGCCAGTGCTCGTCCAGCGGGCGGTGATAGCACAGAGTGACCATCGCATCGCCTGCCAGGGTGGTCTGGAACTCAACCTGGAACAGCTTGTGGCTCAGGGCTGAGCTGGCTTTCCAGGCGGCCTTGAGTTGGGGCATCAATTGGTTGATGCGCAGGCTGGCAATCGGAAACTCTTCGATCAGGATCGGTGTGCGCTTGTCATCTTGCGCGAACATGGCGTAGTGACGCTCGCCCCCTTCGCGCCACAGGCGAAATTCGGCCCGCAGACGAAAGTGCTTCAGGGGCGAATCGAACACCTGGGGTTCTGGCGCATCGAAAGGCGCCAGCAACTCGCGCAGACGATTGGCCTTGGCCTCAAGCTCAACGGCGTAGGTAGCAGGATCAAATGGCAGAGCACTCATGCAGGAAACCAACCTAGCTTGACGACAAACAGAACCGACAGAATGATCAGCGGCGCATTCAGCTCACGGGCGCGGCCCGACAGCAGCTTGATCACGGTCCAGGAAATAAAGCCGAAGGCAATGCCGTTGGCGATGGAGTAGGTAAACGGCATGGCCAGTGCGGTGATCACCACCGGTGCGGCAACGGTGACGTCGTCCCATTCGATTTCGGCCAGGCCGCTCATCATCAGCACGGCAACAAACATCAGCGCAGGTGCGGTGGCGAAGGCTGGAACGCTGGCCGCCAATGGCGAGAAGAACAACGCCAGCAGGAACATGATGCCGACCACGATGGCCGTCAGACCGGTACGGCCACCGGCGCTCACGCCTGCCGCCGACTCGATGTAGCTGGTGGTGGTCGAGGTGCCCAGCAGCGAACCGGCCATGGCCGCGGTGCTGTCAGCGATCAGGGCGCGGCCCATTTTTGGCATGTGGCCGTCTTTGCCCATCAAGCCAGCGCGCTTGGCGACGCCGATCAATGTGCCGGAGTTGTCGAACAGGTCAACGAACAGGAAGGCGAAGATCACGCTGATCAGGCCGATGTCCAGGGCGCCCTTGATGTCCAGTTGCAGGAAGGTCGGGGCCAGGGAAGGTGGCATCGACACGACGCCACCGAAATCGGTGACGCCCATTGCAATGGAAGCAATGGTCACGGCCAGAATGCCGATCAGCACCGCGCCACGGACTTTCATTGCCTCAAGGGCAACAATCAGGGCAAAGCCCAGGGAGGCCAGGATCACTTTTGGCTGAGCCAGATCGCCCATGCCGACCAGGGTTGCCTTGTTGGCAACCACGATGCCGGCGTTACCCAGGGCAATCAGCGCCAGGAACAGGCCGATACCGGCGGCAATGGCCGAGCGCAGTGGCAGGGGGATGCTGTTGATGATCCATTCGCGGATGCGAAAGATCGACAACAGGAAGAACAGCACCGCCGAGATAAACACCGCACCCAGCGCTACCTGCCAGGTGTGGCCCAAGTGCAGCACCACGGTGTAGGTGAAGAAGGCGTTCAGGCCCATGCCCGGTGCCAGTGCAATCGGGTAGTTGGCGATAATGCCCATGGTCGCCGAACCGATAGCCGCCGCCAGACAGGTGGCAACAAATATGGCGCCTTTGTCCATGCCCGTCTCGCCGAGAATGCTCGGGTTGACGAACAGGATGTAGGCCATCGCCAGGAAGGTGGTGATACCCGCAAGAATCTCGGTACGCACATTGGTGTTGTGTGCTTTGAGTTGAAACAGCCTTTCCAGCATGCCAGTCCCCGTGGCGCCAAATGCGCCGTGATTAAATCGTTTTCAACAGCAAAGCACAGACGTGGACCGTCTGAAGAATTTCTGTCTGTCGGAAAAAGCCGCGCATCATACCAGCAGCTCGTACATATGGCTGCTTTGGTTACCCTGCTGGGCCTTGTTTTATAACCTTGATGTCGCAGGCATACTGCGTGCCAGTTTTAGGAGGGATCCATGAAGCACGTCATCACGTCGATTTCAGCCTGTGTCGGCTTCCTTATAAGTGCCGCGATCAGCGCCGCGCCCGCGACACCCCTGAGCACCCTGGAAATTCTCAAAGTGGCGTCTGTTTCCTGCGCTGTAGAGGATGTGTCCGATGGTCGTGAGCAGACCCGCTGCGACCACAAGGGCCCTGGTATCAAGGTCTATGTGCTGGAGCGCGGTTACGGCGGCCAGCCGAATGTCACGCTCGATGGCCAGGAAGTGGACGGTGTGCGGGCTGCGGTCTGTAACCAGGGCGAGGGGCTGGTGGCCTGCAACGGTGCGGGCACCACGGTGGGGCACGTGTATACCTTTGACCTGGGTAACAAGGACGGTGGCTGGTTCGAGTTCAGTAACACCTCACTGGTGCCGCCGCACAACCGGCTGGGTGTGCGGCTATATATAAAGTGAGATCCTCACCTGTAGTCGCTGCCGCAGGCTGCGATCGGGCCCGCAGGGGCCGCTCTTTTTAAAGAGCGAAGGTCCTTCGGCCCTTATCGCAGCCTGCGGCAGCGACTACAGGGTTTTGTGCTCTTCCACCATCCGGTCCCGGTTGGCCAGCCCCGGGAACAGTTTTATCCACAGCCCGGTGACGACCAGCGTGCCAACCCCGCCCAACACCACGGCGGGCACTGTGCCCAGCCAGTGGGCCGTCACTCCGGATTCGAATTCCCCCAGCTGGTTGGACGCGCCGATAAACAATCCGTTGACCGCACTCACCCGGCCACGCATTTCATCCGGGGTCTCCAGTTGCACGAACGAGGCGCGGATCACCATGCTGATCATGTCCGCCGCGCCAAGTACCACCAGCACTGCCATTGAAAACCAGAACGAGGTCGACAGGCCGAACGCGATGGTGGCGACTCCGAATATCCCCACCGCGGTAAACATGACGCGCCCCACCTTGCGCTGCACCGCGAATCTGGCCAGCCACAATGACATCAGCAGGGCGCCGACTGCCGGTGCCGAGCGCAGCATGCCCAGGCCCCAGGGGCCGGTCAGCAAAATATCCTTGGCAAACACAGGCAGCAGCGCCGTGGCCCCGCCCAGCAGGACGGCAAACAGATCCAGGGAGATGGCGCCGAGGACGTCAGGGCGACTGCGAATGAAGCGAATGCCCGCGAGCAGGGAGTCCAGCGTGGCCTTGGCTTTGTTCAGCGGCAACTGGCGGGCGGGGAGGTTGCTCATCAGCAGTGCCGCAATCAGATACAGCGCAACGCTCGGGCCATACACCCAGACGCTGCCAAACGCATACAACAAGCCCCCAAACGCTGGCGCGACAATGGTGGCCGATTGTTGCGCCGCTTGTGCCGCCGCCACTGCGCGCGGGAACAGCTCAACCGGCACGATCGAAGGCAGCAGCGCCTGGGTGGCGGGCATTTCGAAGGAGCGGGCGGCACCCAGCAAAAACGCCAGGATAAAGATCATTTCCCGGGTAATGTGATCGCCAGCACTGCTGATGGCCAATGTCAGGGCAATCATTGCCTGTACCGACTGGCACAGGGCCGCCACCCTGCGACGATCATAGCGGTCGGCCACATGCCCGGTGTGCAACATAAACAGCAGGCGCGGCGCGAACTCGATCAAGCCCACCCATCCCAGGTCCATCACGTTGCCAGTCAGTTGGTAGAGGTTCCAGCCAATGGCCACGGTGAGCATTTGAAATGCACTGGCGGTGAAGATACGGGCAAACCAGAAGGCCACAAATGGCCGGTGATGGCGGAGCAGAAGGGGCTGGCTGGTCATTTAAAAGAGGTCGTGGCCGAGGGTGGGGGGGCGTCGAGATTATCATTGTTTTGTAACAAATAATGACTCGATATATCACATATCCCCAGTGCCCCACGTTGGGTCAAACAGGGCTTTTGCGCGATTCCTTGTGGTTCTCGCAACGGTCTATTTCAAGGCCTGAGGCATCGTGTCACGCGACAACAAACCACATTAGCCGTGTGTCAGGAATGGACTACTCTTTCATCCATGCTTGATCCAGATCAAAGCCTTTGGGGTTTTGTCTGGGTGGCCAGCCGGCCAGATCCCTTGGTGTTGTGGTTTGAAAGCGAGCAGCGATTCGCGGTGGCCACGGCGTGCAGGGTAGTTGGATTCAGGCGCGAAGTCTGGGTCCTCAACGACCTGATACCTGATAGAGGAAGACTTATGTTCGGTTTGGATGCTCTCGAGCTCGCCCGAATTCAGTTCGCGTTTACCATATCGTTCCACATCATTTTTCCCGCCATTACCATCGGTCTCGCCAGTTATTTGATGGTGCTCGAAGGCATGTGGCTGAAAACCCGTGACGATACCTACCGCGACCTGTACCACTTTTGGTCGAAGATTTTCGCCGTCAACTTCGGCATGGGCGTGGTATCGGGCCTGGTCATGGCCTACCAGTTCGGCACGAACTGGTCGAGGTTCTCGGACTTCGCCGGTGCTGTTACCGGGCCGCTGCTGACCTATGAAGTACTGACTGCATTCTTCCTTGAAGCGGGTTTTCTGGGCGTCATGCTGTTTGGCTGGAATCGCGTGGGCCGGGGGATGCACTTCTTCTCGACCGCGATGGTGGCCCTGGGAACGCTGGTCTCTACCTTCTGGATCCTGGCCTCCAACAGCTGGATGCAAACCCCGCAAGGCTTCGAAATCATTGATGGTCGGGTGATTCCGGTGGACTGGCTGGCGGTCATTTTCAACCCGTCGTTCCCTTACCGTCTGGCGCATATGGCCACGGCTGCCTTTGTCGCCACGGCATTTTTTGTCGGCGCGTCAGCGGCCTGGCATCTGTTGCGCGGTCGTAACACGCCGGCCATTCGCCGCATGTTCTCGATGGCCATGTGGATGGCCCTGGTGGTTGCGCCGGTACAGGCGCTGATCGGTGATGCCCACGGTTTGAATACCCTCAAGTATCAGCCAGCAAAAATCGCGGCCATGGAAGGTCACTGGGAAAACAAACCCGGTGAGCCAACGCCGCTGATTCTGTTTGGTATCCCGAACATGAAGACCGAAACCACGGACTACAAGATTCAGATCCCGTACCTGGGAAGCCTGATTCTGACGCACAGCCTGGACAAGCAAATCCCTGCGTTGAAGGAGTTCCCGCCAGAGGATCGCCCCAACTCGACCATCGTGTTCTTTAGCTTCCGCATCATGGTGGCGCTGGGCATGTTGATGATCTTCGTCGGGCTTTGGAGCGTATGGCTGCGCAGGCGCGGCACCCTGTACGAGAACCGCTGGTTCCTGCGTATGGTGCTGTGGATGGGACCATCGGGTCTGATCGCGATCCTTGCGGGTTGGTTCACCACCGAGATCGGTCGCCAGCCGTGGGTGGTTTACGGGCTGATGCGCACTTCGGATGCGTCGTCCAACCACAGCGTCATGCAAATGAGCGTCACGCTGGTCATGTTTGTCGTGGTGTATTTCGCGCTGTTTGGTGCGGGTCTGGGTTACATGATGCGTCTGGTACGCAAAGGTCCGATTACCCACGAAGGCGAAGAAGACACCCACGGTGGCCCAGGCCAGCAACGCACGCCTGCCCGTCCTCTGTCTGCGGCCCATGAGGGTACAGATGAAGGCCACAGCGACAGCCTGACTAAGGGGAATTGAGTCATGGGTATTGATCTGCCACTTATCTGGGCAATCATCATCATCTTCGGGATCATGATGTATGTGGTCATGGATGGTTTCGATCTAGGGATCGGCATCCTCTTTCCCTTTATCAAGGGCGAGAGCGACCGCGATGTGATGATGAACACGGTCGCCCCTGTCTGGGACGGTAACGAAACCTGGCTGGTACTGGGCGGCGCGGCATTGTTTGGTGCCTTCCCGCTGGCCTACTCGGTCGTGTTGTCGGCACTGTACCTGCCACTGATGCTGATGCTGATGGGGTTGATCTTTCGGGGCGTCGCCTTTGAGTTCCGCTTCAAGGCACGGCCAGAAAAACGCCATCTCTGGGACAAGTCCTTTATTGGTGGCTCGCTGGTGGCAACCTTCTTCCAGGGGGTGGCGCTGGGGGCCTTCATTGATGGGATCCCGGTGGTTAACCGTCAGTATGCGGGGGGCGGGCTGGACTGGCTTTCACCGTTCACTGTGTTCTGCGGGATTGCCCTGATCGTGGCCTATGCATTGCTTGGCTGCACCTGGCTGATCATGAAAACCGAAGGCCACTTGCAGGAGCGCATGCACAAGTTGGGTCGCCCGCTGGCGTTGGCCGTACTGGTGCTGATGGGCATCGTCAGCCTGTGGACGCCACTGGCGCACACTGACATTGCTGCACGCTGGTTCACACTGCCGAACCTGTTCTGGTTCTTGCCGGTGCCGATCCTGGTGTTGGTGACGATGTATGGCCTGCTCAAGGCGATAGCGCGCAAGGCTCACTACACGCCGTTTCTGTTGACCCTGGTGTTGATCTTCCTGGGTTACAGCGGTCTGGGTATCAGCTTGTGGCCGAACATCATTCCGCCTTCGATCTCGATCTGGGATGCAGCGGCACCGCCTCAAAGCCAGGGCTTCATGCTGGTAGGCACCTTGTTTATCATCCCGTTTATTCTCGGTTACACCTTCTGGAGCTACTACGTGTTCCGCGGCAAGGTGACTCACGAAGACGGTTATCACTAGTCGTACATGCCGCTGTGGCCTGAGGGCCACAGCCTTTTCCCCAGAGGAGGCCCGAACATGGCTGGCAAGGATTATCTAAACGACGTTCAAGAGTGCGAAAAAAAGCCCTTGTGGCAACGCATTGGCTGGTTGCTGGTGATCTGGACCGCCAGTGTGGCGAGCCTGGCAGTATTTGCCTGGCTGATCCGCCTGTTCATGACCGCCGCAGGCATGAAGAGCCACTGACTTCCCATCCCGTAGCCTTGCGGCTACGGTTTTATGACCCGCCTTGGCTAATGCCATTCGGTTAAGCGGGGAGGTTTGATCCTGGTGGGAGCGGGCTTGCTCGCGATTGGAGCAGCGCGGTTTGACTATCTGACCGCGTCGCCTGCATCGCGAGCAAGCCCGTTCCCACAGCTCTCATTTCCAGTGATTACTTGCGCGCCTTGAGGATCACAAACTTGGGAGTGGCGGCCACTTGTTCGACGCCCCGAAACAGTTTGGCCAACTTGCTGTGATAGCCCAGGTGACGGTTGCCGACGATGTACAGCGCACCCCCCACTACCAGCGCCTCACGGGCTTGCTGGAACATGCGCCAGGCCAGAAAGTCTCCCACCACTTGTTGCTGATGGAACGGCGGATTGCACAGCACTACGTCCAGTGAGTCCGGTGCCTGGCTCGCCAAACCGTCGTCAGCCCGCACAATGACCTCGCGATCACCCAATGCGGCCTGCCAGTTTTCGCGGGCAGACTGCACGGCCATGAACGACTCATCGACCAGCGTGTACTGCGCTTGCGGGTTATTCAGCGCGCTGGCAATGGCCAGTACACCATTGCCGCAGCCCAGGTCGGCAACCCGTGCAGTGCCCAGGTTTTTTGGCAGGTGGGGCAGGAATGCCCGAGTGCCGATATCGAGGTCTTCGCGGCAGAACACGTTGGCGTGGTTGAGCAGCTCGATGGCCGGTTTTTCCAGCCGATAGCGCGTGGGGTACGGCGATGTAAATGGCCCCAGGGCATGGGACGTGGACACCAGCAAACGGGCTTTTTTGACCGCCAGCGAGGCCTGTACCGGGCCAATGTAGCGCTCCAGCAGATCGCCTGCAGCGCGGGGCAAGTGTTTGACCATCGCGCCTGCGATGACCTGTGCTCCGGGTGCCAATTGGCCTTGCAGGCGGATCAGTTGCTCTTCAAGCAGCGCCAGGGTCTTGGGAACACGCACCAGTACACAGTCGAAAGGCCCGACCAGAGGCTGGCTGGCAGGGATGATCGATACCGCATCGTAAGCATGGCCATTGCGCACCAGATTCTTTTCCAGCGCCTGAATGGCGAGAAAGGAGTCGCTGCTGCTGGTGACATGCAGGGTGTTGACCAGACTGACCGCCAGGGCACCAAAACTGTCATTGAGCACCAGCACCCGGCTGTTTGCGGGCAACGCCTGCTCAGCCAGGTGATTAAGCAAATACTCATCTGCCGCATCAAAGGCCTGCAAGGGCTCGTTTTGCTGCTCGGGTTGGCGGATCAGGCGAAGTTGGGCGAAGGGGCTTTCTAGCACAGGCATTTATACAAACTCTGAGGAATCGACAACTGCATGTCTTGCCCCTGAGGGGGGAGGCTGGCAAACAGAGGAGTCCGTGGTTTTACAGGTAGGCGTGATTTTACTTTTTTTTGCCGCAGATTGCCTGACGGGTTTATCTACTTTAGCGCAGTGTCCGTCTACAGCAGGCCAAACCTGGCCGCCATGACCACGGCCGAGGTTTTGTTGCTGGCCCCCAGTTTTTTCATTGCACCACTGATATGGAAGTTCACGGTGCGGGTGCTCAGGCTCAGAATCATGGCAATGTCGGAAGCGATTTTGCCTTCTGCAGTCCACTTGAGAACTTCTAACTCACGTTCGGACAAACGCATGATGTTGATCGTCAGCCTGTGGCGCAGGTGGAAGCGTTCGAGCATGGCGCTGTGTAACTGATTGCACAGCCAGAGCACGCTGGCAGCTTTGCCCGAAAACTCGTCCTGCGACACAGGAGGGTCTTTTCTGGCAAGGCTCAACATGCTCACTGCGCCATTGGGGTCATGCACCGACTGCGACCAGCCATAGGTCAGCCCGCAGGTTTGGGTGGCTTTCCACTGGTCGGGAGCATCACGAAAAACATCGGCGCTCCAAATAATGGGCAGGATCGAGAGTTGGCAGTGAGTCATGAGTGGTTTTTTTTGCGTAAGAGGCCCTTTTTCATACCGCTCGACATAATCATTTGGATAGTTGGTTATTACCTTGCTATTTGTTGTTATGTTTCCATGTCGAGGGATCATACGAAAGAAAAAATAATTAAAGCCGCACTCTTCTATTCGTTTGAGTGTGTCGGAACCCAATTCAGCTTCGCTTCTGCAGGCGAGGTGTTGGTTCTGGCTGATTAAATGATGTGCGGTCATAAGGCGCTCCGGCGGCCCGACAGTAAGTGGGTGGCACTAGATGGTGTGTTAATAAGTTTATTCTAGATGGTGTTTGAGATGTTGTTGTTGATTAAAAAATATAAATGGGGGGCAGGTAGTAGGGTGTGTTTATAAATGCAGACGATAATTTAAACAGTAAGTTTAATTATGCTTTTTCGGGTTTATATATATAGCTGTTGTGCGGTTTTAGATAAATTGGATCCAGGAACTGTATGCGTTAATTAGCACGCACCTTGTCGGCGACCCCTTGTTTGCCCCTGAAGGCTGTCTTAAAGCCATCACAAACCATCGGTGTTTCTCCTGGCGTCTTTGGGCGACACTAGAGGCATTCGTCAATGGAGTGCCCCATGACTGCCAGCGCAGAAAAATTTACCCAGCAGACGCTTCTCGATGTCACACCGCTGACCCCCAGCCTGTTCACATTGCGTACCACTCGCGACCCGGGCTTTCGCTTTACCGCGGGCCAGTTTGCAAGGCTTGGCGTGACCAAGGCGGATGGCAGTACGGTTTGGCGCGCCTACTCCATGGTCTCTTCACCCCATGACGAGTTCTTGGAGTTCTTTTCGATTGTGGTGCCCGGGGGAGAGTTTACCAGTGAGCTCAGTCGTCTTGAGGTCGGTGACACCTTGCTGGTGGAGCGCCAGGCCTTTGGTTTTTTGACCCTGGATCGTTTTGTTGACGGGCGTGATCTGTGGTTGCTGGCAACGGGGACCGGCATCGCACCGTTCCTGTCGATCCTCCAGGATTTTGAAGTCTGGGAAAAATTCGAGCGCATTGTGCTGGTTTACAGTGCCCGCGAAGCGCGCGAACTGGCCTATCAGGATCTCATCGCCGGCTTATGTTCCCGTGATTACCTTGCTGAGTATGCACACAAGTTTGTGTATGTTCCGATCGTCACCCGTGAGCGAGTGCCCGGTGCATTGAACGGACGCATGACCACCTTGATCGAAAATGGTGAACTTGAGCAGGCGGCGGGTGTTGAAATGACCTGCGAACATTCGCGGGTGATGTTATGTGGCAATCCGCAAATGATTGATGACACACGCAAGTTGTTGAAGGCCCGTGACATGCAGTTGAGCCTGAGTCGTCGGCCCGGGCAAGTTGCTGTTGAGAACTACTGGTAGTGTAAATTTTATATGTCGAACAGCATGAAATAAATAACGGCGCCCTGGGGCGCCGTTATTCATGTCGGGCAGTTAAGGTCGGTTGTTTTGAACTTTAAGCAGGTCACGAATTTCGCCCAGCAGTTCTTCTTCTTTAGACGGAAGAGGCGGGGCACTTGGTGCGACCGCTTCTTCGCGCTTCAGGCGGTTGATTGCCTTTACACCCATAAAGATGGCAAACGCGACGATGATAAAGTCGATCACGCTCTGGATGAATTTGCCATATGCCACCACCACGGCCGGGGCATCGCCAACGGCGGCTTTCAGCGTAATGGCCAGGTCACTGAAGTCCACACCGCCAATCAACAGCCCCAGCGGTGGCATGACCACGTCACCCACGAAGGACGAAACGATTTTGCCAAATGCCGCGCCGATGATGATACCGACGGCCATATCGACCACGTTCCCTTTGACCGCGAAGGCCTTGAACTCACTTATCACGCTCATTGGATATTCCTTGTTACAGATGAAGTTGGTGGGTGCAGTGTAATTCAGCATGGCAGATCATGCCCGCGCCGCACTGATCAAAGCTCAGTGGGCTATCATCGCGTTTTTTCCCTGGAGTTCAGATGGCCAAGCCCAAGCGCATTTACGGCTGCACAGAGTGCGGCGCAACCTTTCCCAAGTGGGCAGGGCAGTGCGGCGAGTGCGGCGTCTGGAACACCCTGGTCGAGACCATTGTAGAAAGCGGCGCCGCCGCGCCGCCCAGTGGTCGTACCGGCTGGACAGGGCAACAGGCCCAGATCAAAACCCTGGCCGAAGTCAGCATTGCAGAAATCCCGCGCTTCTCCACCGCTTCCGGTGAGCTGGATCGGGTGCTCGGGGGCGGTCTGGTCGATGGTTCGGTGGTGTTGATCGGCGGTGATCCGGGTATCGGCAAGTCCACTATCTTGCTGCAAACCTTGTGTCAGATGGCTACGCGCATGCCTGCGCTGTATGTCACCGGCGAAGAGTCCCAGCAGCAAGTGGCCATGCGCGCCCGACGCCTGGGCTTGCCCCAGGATCAGCTCAAGGTGATGACCGAAACCTGTATCGAAAACATCATCGCCACCGCCAAGCTCGAAAAACCCAAGGTCATGGTGATCGACTCAATCCAGACCATCTTCACCGAGCAACTGCAGTCGGCGCCGGGCGGTGTGTCCCAGGTGCGAGAAAGTGCGGCATTGCTGGTGCGCTATGCCAAGTCGAGCGGCACGGCCATTTTCCTGGTGGGCCACGTGACCAAAGAGGGGGCGCTGGCCGGACCGCGGGTGCTGGAGCATATGGTCGACACCGTGCTGTATTTCGAGGGGGAGTCTGACGGTCGCTTGCGTCTGTTGCGCGCAGTGAAAAACCGTTTTGGCGCGGTCAACGAGCTGGGTGTATTCGGCATGACCGACAAAGGCCTGAAAGAAGTCTCTAACCCGTCAGCTATTTTTCTTACCCGTGCTCAGGAAGAAGTGCCGGGCAGCGTCGTCATGGCCACTTGGGAGGGCACCCGTCCGATGCTGGTGGAAGTGCAGGCACTGGTGGACGACAGCCATATGTCCAACCCGCGCCGTGTGACCCTGGGTCTGGATCAGAATCGACTGGCCATGCTGCTGGCTGTCCTGCATCGCCACGGCGGTATTCCCACTCATGATCAGGATGTATTCCTTAACGTGGTGGGCGGGGTCAAGGTGCTGGAAACCGCGTCCGACCTGGCGCTGATGGCGGCGGTGATGTCCAGTCTGCGCAATCGCCCGCTGCCCCATGATCTGCTGGTGTTTGGTGAGGTTGGCTTGTCCGGCGAAGTGCGCCCGGTACCCAGCGGTCAGGAGCGGCTTAAAGAAGCGGCCAAGCACGGTTTCAAGCGTGCCATCGTGCCCAAGGGCAACGCCCCCAAAGAGTCTCCGCCGGGCTTGAAGGTCATCGGTGTGACCCGCCTTGAGCAGGCACTGGATGCGTTGTTTGAATAGGGTTTCATACCTGTAAAAAAATCTGCAGGGTTTGATCGCGGGGCTTGGCCAGGAGGCCGGAACTGACAGTGGCGTTGCACGGGACAACTATGCAGCGCCATCCAGCACAAACCCACAAAAGAAGGCTCTAGACCAACGTTAGGGGCTGGTCTTTAGAGCCAAGAGCGCTAAACTCCGGGGGCAGTCTTTCTTGTCCAACTGGCCGGAATTAAAAAATGAATAATAAAAATAGCCTGCTACGCCACATTCCGTGGCTGGTGCTGGCAATTGTAGGAGCCTGCGCCCTTGGCGTAGTTGCGTTACGCCGGGGCGAGGCGATCAACGCCTTGTGGATCGTAGTGGCAGCGGTTGCCATTTATCTGGTTGCTTACCGTTATTACAGTCTGTTTATTGCCACCAAGGTGATGCAGCTCGACCCCAGTCGCGCTACCCCTGCAGTGCTCAACAACGATGGTCTGGACTATGTGCCGACCAACAAGCACATTCTTTTTGGTCACCACTTTGCCGCCATTGCTGGCGCCGGACCGTTGGTGGGGCCGGTTTTGGCCGCGCAAATGGGCTATCTGCCGGGCACACTCTGGCTGATCGCCGGTGTTGTTCTGGCCGGTGCGGTGCAGGACTTCATGGTCCTGTTCATGTCCACCCGCCGCAACGGTCGCTCTTTGGGTGACATGGTGCGTGAGGAAATGGGCAAGATCCCGGGCACCATCGCGCTGTTTGGTTGCTTCCTGATCATGATCATCATCCTGGCGGTGCTGGCGCTGATCGTGGTCAAGGCCCTGGCCGAAAGCCCGTGGGGCATGTTCACCGTGATGGCGACCATCCCGATTGCGATGTTCATGGGCATTTACATGCGCTACATCCGCCCGGGCCGCATCGGTGAAATCTCCATTGTCGGTGTGCTGCTGTTGCTCGGCTCGATCTGGCTGGGGGGCCAGATTGCGGCAAGCCCTGAATGGGCTCCGGTGTTTACCTTCACCGGTACGCAGATCACCTGGATGCTGATCGGTTATGGTTTTGTTGCAGCCGTGCTGCCGGTGTGGCTGGTTCTGGCACCGCGTGACTACCTGTCGACCTTCCTTAAAATCGGCACCATCGTGGCACTGGCCATCGGCATTCTGGTCACCATGCCTGAGCTGAAAATGCCAGCATTGACCCAGTTCACCGACGGTACTGGCCCCGTCTGGAAAGGCGGTCTGTTCCCGTTCCTGTTCATCACCATTGCCTGCGGTGCGGTATCGGGTTTCCACGCACTGATTTCTTCGGGTACTACACCCAAGTTGCTGGATAACGAATGCAACTCCCGTTACATCGGCTACGGCGCGATGTTGATGGAGTCCTTCGTGGCCATCATGGCGATGGTTGCCGCCTCGGTCATCGAGCCGGGCGTGTACTTCGCCATGAACAGCCCGGCGGCCATCGTCGGCGGTGATGTGGTGACTGTTGCGCAGACCGTTAGCAGCTGGGGCTTTGCAATTACCCCGGATGCACTGACCGCACTGGCCAAGGATATTGGTGAAACCACCGTTCTGGCCCGTGCCGGCGGCGCACCGACACTGGCTGTGGGTATCGCTCAGATCCTGCATAACGTGTTGCCGGGCGAGAACACAATGGCGTTCTGGTATCACTTCGCCATTTTGTTTGAAGCCCTGTTTATCTTGACGGCGGTTGACGCCGGTACCCGTGCCGGTCGCTTTATGCTGCAAGACTTGCTGGGCAGCTTTGTGCCTGCACTCAAGCGCACCGAGTCCTGGGGCGCCAACATGCTGGCAACAGGCCTTTGTGTGGCGATGTGGGGTTACCTGCTGTATCAGGGCGTGATTGATCCATTGGGCGGCATCAACACCCTGTGGCCGCTGTTCGGTATCTCTAACCAGATGCTGGCGGGTATCGCGCTGATGCTGGCAACCGTTGTGCTGATCAAAATGAAGCGTCAACGCTACATTTGGGTGACCATGCTGCCAGCGATCTGGCTGCTGATCTGCACCACCGTTGCAGGTTTTATCAAGCTGTTCGACGCCAACCCTGCGGTCGGCTTCCTGGCCCTGGCCAAAAAGTACAGCACTGCGCTGGAAGCGGGCCAAGTCATTGCCCCGGCGAAAAACATCGACCAGATGCAGCACGTGATCATCAACGCCTACACCAACGCCGGTCTGACCGTGCTGTTCCTGTTCGTGGTGTTCAGCATTCTGTTCTTTGCGATCAAGGTGGGCGTGGCAGCATGGGGCAGTAAAGTACGTACGGATAAAGAGTCGCCGTACCAAGTCATGCCGGATGCATAACAGAGGGTTGCAATCATGTTCAATGACCTGAGTCGCCTCGGTAAATACCTCGGTCAGGCCGCGCGTCTGATGGTCGGCATGCCCGACTACGACAACTACGTCGAGCATATGCAAACCAAGCACCCGGACAAGCCTGTCATGAGCTACGAGGCGTTCTTCCGCGAACGCCAGGAAGCCCGTTACGGCGGCAAGGGTGGGCCCAAGTGCTGCTAGCCCGTCAGGGCTAAGTTGCATCTGACTGTGGGAGCGGGCTTGCTCGCGATGAGTGCTCTGCGGTGTATCCGTTACACCGCGCTGCTTGAGTCGCGGGCAAGCACGCTCCCACTTTTTTTTGCGTCATTTCAAGGAGACTGTGCATGTCCTCTCCAATCCCCGTCACCATCCTCAGTGGCTTTTTGGGTGCCGGTAAAACCACCTTGTTGCGTTACCTGCTCAAGGCCGAACATGGCCTGAAAATCGCCGTGATCGAGAACGAATTCAGCGATGCCGGGATCGATACCCAGTTGTTGGGTGATGAGCCCGTGCAAGTCATGACACTGGCCAATGGCTGTGTGTGCTGCACCATTCACACCGACCTGACCAAGGCGCTGTACCTGCTGCTGGAGCGTCTGGACAGTGGCGAAATAGCGTTCGACCGCCTGGTGATCGAATGCACCGGCCTGGCCGACCCGGCACCGGTGGCGCAAACCTTTTTCATCGACGAAGAACTGCGCGAGCGTTACCTGCTGGACGGCATCATCACCCTGGTGGACGCCGCGCACGCCGATGTACACCTGAGCCAAACCATCGCCCAGGCACAAATCGGTTTTGCTGACCGCCTGTTGGTGAGCAAGCGCGACCTGGTGGATGACGCCACCTTTGATGCCTTAAGCGAACGCTTGACCCGTATCAACCGCCGGGCGCCGATACGTGTGGTTGAGCACGGCAAGATAGATCTGGCCGAGTTGCTGGATGTCCGAGGGTTCAATCTCAACGCAGACTTGGGCGGTGGCCTGAGTTTGCGTCCGGTGCAACCAGCGTCATCTATCGACCGCATCTCAAGCCTTGTGCTGCGCACCGAAACACCGCTGGATATCGACAGCCTCAGCGCGTTCATGAACGAACTGCTGGAAGATCACGGCAAGCAATTGTTGCGTTACAAAGGCGTGCTGAGCATTGCCGGTGAAGATCGACGGTTGGTGTTTCAGGGCGTGCTCAAGCTCTATGGCTTCGACTGGGACACTGAGTGGGCTGAGGGTGAGGTGCGCGACAGCGTGATGGTGTTTATTGCAGATGATTTGCCTGAAGCCAAGATTCGCGAGGGGTTTGATGTTCTTGCCTCACGAAAATAGCGGGTTTTTCGCGCCAGTTGTGACCTGCTGAACGTATTGGGCTGGCGTTTGCTACCCGAATAAAAACGTCACGTACTACATGTGTGGGAGCGGGCTTGCTCGCGATGATATCGACGCGGTTTGTCTGAAAGACCGCATTGCCTGAATCGCGAGCAAGCCCGCTCCCACATAAAAATGAACCGGAGTGGGTTAATAAGCCCCGTTTCTTTCTATCACACTTAAAAGAAATACCATTTTGTGGTTTTCAGCGGTTTCCCCCAAGTATGAGTGAGGCGATCCCTTGGCTCTTTTAACCCCTATATACTTATTGTTGTGAGTTTTTAGAGTGATCAGCGTATGAGCTTGACTTAAGTTGTCCGCTGTAACGGTCATATTGTTTTCATCAAGCAGCGTGAAGGTAAGTGGGTGTTTTAGTGTCGGACTTCTCGCATAGAGTATATCCATATGGTTTCTGGCCAGCCGGTGCCGATCATACTGGCCAGCGTGTTTGATATGTATTTCATACCCTTTTACGGTATGCCGGAAATAAAGTTTGACTACCGCCTTGACCCCGCCTGTGGCGTGGGCCTGAATGCCCAAGGCTGCGGAGTCGTCTCTGGTCTGCGGTCGGCCGGTGAAGAAACCGCCGCTGGCAAATACGTCTGTGACTGTTACAGGCTGGCCGTGAAGCGTCCCTAATAGATGAAGGTTATGGTTCGGTACTTGTAAGGTGGCGATGAATGATTGTTGTGTATCGTTAGTCATTGTCTGAACTCTGCTGTTGGTGAAAAGCATAAAGTTCAGGTTAGGTCGTTATCACCCATGGACATATGGCTATATGTTTCAAAATAACTGGGACAATAAAAAGCCCGGCTCAAGAGCCGGGCTTTTTATTCAGCTATTTACACTTAGTTGCCGTATACCGGCAGCTTGGCGCAGATGGCTTTGACTTTTTCGCGAACGGCGTCGATAACGGCTTCGTTGTTGATATCAGCCAGGATGTCGCAGATCCAGTTAGCCAGTTCACGGCACTCTTCTACTTTGAAGCCGCGAGTGGTAACAGCCGGAGTACCGAAACGCAGACCCGAGGTCACGAACGGGGAGCGTGGATCGTTCGGCACGGAGTTTTTGTTCACGGTGATGAACGCTTTGCCCAGTGCGGCGTCAGCGTCTTTGCCGGAGATTTCCTGCTTGATCAGCGACAGCAGGAACAGGTGGTTTTCAGTACCGCCCGATACCACGTCAAAGCCGCGCTCGATAAACACCGATGCCATGGCTTGGGCGTTTTTCACGACTTGTTGCTGGTAAGCCTTGAACTCTGGTTGCAGAGCTTCTTTGAAGCACACGGCCTTGGCGGCGATGACGTGCTCCAGTGGGCCGCCTTGCGAACCCGGGAAGACAGCCGAGTTCAGCTTCTTCTCGATGTCGGCGTTGGCCTTGGCCAGGATCAGGCCGCCACGTGGACCGCGCAGGGTTTTGTGAGTGGTGGTGGTGACCACGTCAGCAAACGGAACCGGGTTAGGGTAAACGCCAGCCGCTACCAGACCGGCTACGTGAGCCATGTCGACGAACAGGTAGGCGCCAACCTTGTCAGCGATAGCGCGGAAACGCGGGAAGTCCAGGATCTGCGAGTAGGCAGAGAAACCGGCCACGATCATTTTTGGCTTGTGCTCAACGGCCAGACGCTCTACTTCGTCGTAGTCGATCAGGCCGTTGGCGTCGATGCCGTACTGGATGGCGTTGTACAGCTTGCCCGAGGACGAAACGCTGGCGCCGTGGGTCAGGTGACCGCCGTGTGCCAGGCTCATGCCTAGGATGGTGTCGCCAGCCGACAGCAGGGCCAGGTAGACAGCGCTGTTGGCCTGGGAACCGGCGTGTGGCTGAACGTTGGCGTAATCGGCACCGAACAGCTCTTTTGCACGGTCGATAGCCAGTTGCTCAACGACGTCGACGTATTCGCAGCCGCCGTAGTAGCGCTTACCCGGGTAGCCTTCGGCGTATTTGTTGGTCAGAACCGAGCCTTGAGCTTCCATGACCGCTGGGCTGGTGTAGTTTTCCGAAGCGATCAGCTCAATATGTTCTTCCTGGCGCTGAGCTTCTTGCTCCATGGCGGCAAAAAGGTCGGCGTCGAACTTGGCAAGTGTCAAATCACGGCTGAACATGGCGGTCCTCAGGGATCGGGGGGCAGAAAAGGAGGGCATTCTAACTCAATGGGTTTTATCTGGCATATGAATGCGATTCACGGTGATGAGAGGCAGGATTCACATGTGCAGTTCATCACTGGCCGCTTGCAGTTGCTTGACCAGTAGATGTGCTGGCATCGGGCGACCAAACAGATAGCCTTGCACTTCATCGCACCCATGCTCGCGCAAGAAATCCAACTGCTCCTGGGTCTCCACGCCTTCGGCGATGACGGCCAGGTTTAGGCTATGGGCCATTGCAATGATTGCACGGGCAATCTGCGCGTCCTGTTCGCCTGAGGGCAGGCCATCGACAAAGGTACGGTCGATTTTCAAGACATCGATCGGGAATTGCTTGAGGTAGTTGAGCGACGAATAACCGGTGCCAAAGTCGTCCACGGCAATGCTGAGGCCGAGGTTTTTCAGGCTGGCCAGAATGTGCAGGGCTTCGCTGACTTCGCGCATCAGGATACTTTCGGTCAGCTCAAGCTCCAGGCAGGCAGGGGACAGGCCGGTCTCCTTGAGGATCGTGGCGATGCGCGTGCCCAGTTGGCCATCGGAAAACTGGCGCGCCGAGATGTTGACCGAGACTTTGGGCACGCGCACTTTGGCCTGGTGCCAGAGCTTGAGCTGGCGACAGGCCTCGGCCAGCACCCAGTCACCCACTTCGACCACCAGGCCCAGCTCTTCGAGTACCGGGATAAAGTCACCGGGCGGCACCAGTCCGCGCCTGGAGTGGTTCCAGCGCAGCAGTGCTTCAACCCCGGTCAGCCGTTTGCCGTCGCCGCTGAATTGCGGCTGGTAAAAAAGGATGAACTCTTGCTGTTCAAGGGCGTGGCGCAGGTCGCTCTCAAGTTCCAGTCGCTCAAGGGCGCTGGCGTTCATGTCTGCCTGATAGAACTGGAAGTTGTTTTTGCCGCGCTCTTTGGCGTGGTACATCGCGGTGTCGGCGTTCTTCATCAACTGGCTGAGTTCGTTGCCGTCTTGCGGGCTCAAGGCAATGCCAATACTGGCGGTTACAAAGAACTCGCGACTTTCCAGTACAAAGGGTTTTACCAGGCTGGCAAGGATGTGCTCGGCCACGCTGATGGCCCGGTTCAAGGCCAGTTGACGGGTGGCTCGTGGTTGCAGGAGCAGGGTGAATTCGTCACCGCCCATACGCGCCACGGTGTCGTCGTCACCGACGCAGGCCAGCAAGCGGATGGCCATGTCCTTGAGCATTCGATCGCCTGCGGCGTGGCCCAGGGAATCGTTGATCGGCTTGAAACGGTCGAGGTCGAGGAACATCAGCACAACCCACGACTTGTTGCGTTCGGCCTGTTGCAACGCAGTGTGCAGGCGATCCTGAAACAGCGTCCGGTTAGGCAGGTGGGTCAGGGCGTCGTAGTAAGCCAGGCGGTGAATTCGCTGTTCACTGGCTTTGCGCTCGCTGATGTCACTGAAGAAGCACACGTAGCTGGCCAGATCACCCTCGTCATCGAGCACGGCAGTGATGCCGACCCACGCCGGGTAGTGTTCGCCGTTGAGACGCTTGAGCCAGACTTCGCCCTCCCATGTGCCATTGACATGCAGTTGCTTGAGCACATAGGTCAGGTGCGCGCGTTGTTGGGCATCAACGGTCAACATGCTCGGCAATTGGTCAAGCACCTGGGCCACGGCGTAGCCGCTGACCCGGCTAAAGGCTTCGTTGGCCTGCACGATATAACCGGCGGGGTCGGTAATCAGGATGGCCGAGGTGGAGTGCTCAAACACCGTAGCGGCCATGCGCAGGTCTTTTTCAGCACGACGTTGCTGACTGATATCACGGCCAACGCCCAGAATGCCTTCGAAGCCATCGTTTTCATCCCACACCAGTACCAGCCGCAGCTCGATGGGGACTTTATGCCCGTCGGCGCGCAAGCAGTCGAACAGGAACAACTGGGTTTGCACCTGGGCGCGCAGGGCCGAGAGTTGTCGAGGTGAGTGCAGGGCGGCGCGGATACGTTCGATCAGGCTGTAGATACCCTCCAGTTGTTGCGGGGTCGCGATAATTGACTGCCAGCCATTGTCGAACACCCATTGTGCGTCGTACCCCAGCACGGTCTGGATGGAGGGGCTGAGGTAGTTCATGCGCAATGTGCTGTCGGTGGAGAAAATCACATCGCTGATGCTTTCGGCCAGCATCCGGTAGCGCTGCTCGCTGTCACGCAGTGACTCACTGGCTTCGATCTGGTCGGTGATGTCTTTGGCCACCCCGACAATGCGCGTGACTTGATCCCCGGTGTCACGGGCAAAGGCCTGTTCACGGATGTCAAAGCGCCGCCAGGTGCCTTGCTGATGACGAAAGCGCAACTGGCACTGCATCAAGTGCTTATAGCCATCTTCCCGTTGCTGCTGGCGCAGCTGGTGATAACGTTCGGCGTCATCCGGGTGCAGCAACAGTTCCCAGAAATACGCGCCCATTTCCTGAAGTTCGATGGCGCTGTAGCCCAGGGTCTGCCCAAGGTGATGGTTGCTGAATATGATCCGCTGGCTGATTACATTTTGCACATAGAGGTGGTCAGGTACGGTGCGTACGACATCCGACCAGAAACTTTCGCGCTCTTGCAGGGACAATTCGATCAGCTTGCGGCTTGTGATGTCGCTGATGCTCAGGATGACCGCGTGATAGTCCTGAGGGTCTTCAGGCAGGCGCAGTACCAGCCACACATGTTGATCCCGGCCGCTGGCATCGCTCAGCTTTACTTCCAGTTCAAGTTGCTGCTGTTGATCCAGTACGGTTTCGACGATTTGATAGCCAATGGCCGAACTGGTTTGGGGGCAGCCGTTAATCAGCTTTAGCCAGGCACCGTCCCCGGATTCGACCTCCAGCAGCTGCATGGCGACCTGATTGACTTCAGTGATGCGCAGTTGCGCGAATAATTGACTACGAAGCTGGGGGTGATCGCTTAGCCATTGCTTGAGGTCACTGCTGTCGTGGAGTTTTTCGCGCTCAAGAAATCCCGGCAAGCTGGACAGGTCGAGCACGCACAGGGCAACCCCGGTGCCTTCGAAAATATCGTGATAACGGCGGCGGCCTTCATGCAGTTGGCGTTGGCGGCGGCGCATGTTCAGCAGCGCAATGATCGGCAGCAACGAAAAGAGCAAGCCGAGCAGGCATTTGACGATCAGTCCGGGCAGCAGTCGTTCAACCGCCTGGCGTTCATTGAACAGCCCGCGCAACTGCCAGTCGCTGTGATTGATGGGGCTCAGTTGTACGGTGTCGCTTTCATCCTGCTGGCTCAGGGTTGAGCCTGGCGAAACGGGGCTATAGGCACGCTTCAGGACCTTGCGGGTTTTGACGTTTTCAATCAGCCATTGTGGCCGACTGCTGCTGGCATTCTGGTGTGTCATGTTTTGCAGCAGTTCCGGGCTCATGCGCAGCAGCCAGTAACCACCGATATCGCCTGCGGGCTGGCGCAGTAACA
The DNA here is from genome assembly GCF_963970465.1 of Pseudomonas sp. RL_5y_Pfl2_69. Lineage (NCBI taxonomy): Bacteria > Pseudomonadati > Pseudomonadota > Gammaproteobacteria > Pseudomonadales > Pseudomonadaceae > Pseudomonas > Pseudomonas sp. RL_5y_Pfl2_69. The sequence goes on from NZ_CAXAOU010000010.1 coordinate 201,032, forward strand.
AATAGAACACGCTGGCGTCAGCGTTATTGCTGAAGTAATAGCCGTCGGTACGTTTTCGCGAGGGGATCAGGCTTGCCCATTCAGCCAGGAATGCGGCGTCGGGGGTGGTGCCTGCGCTGTCGAACACGACCTGCCCGGCAGTGCTGAGCAAGACCAGGCTCTGGAGCGAGGGTACGTATTGATGCAGTTGATTGACCAGTGCCTGCTGTTGGCGCAGGTTTTTCGGCAGCGTATCGACAGGAAGCAGATTAAGGGCGGTTTCGGCCCGTACTTCCATGCTCAGGCTGATGTGGTCGGCCAGATCGGCACTGTAGTTGATGCTGTTTTGACGCTCTTGCTGGAGCGTTTCCTGGAACTGCTCAATCAACAACCAGAACAACATCGCCAGCAGCAACAGAACCAGAGTGGCCAACGCACTTTTCAACGTTCCGCGCACAGGCGTCCCAAGAAGTGGGTTGGACGCTTTATTCAGAGTGGGCGGCGTGACATTGGGCAACGTGTGATCCTGCAATTTGGCGGCATTGGCGCCAGGCCCCCTAAAGACGCCCAGAGGGCGCCTAGCATGCCTTGGGTTGTGGCAAAGTGCCAGCCCTCTGGTCTGCACTGGTCTGCACTGGTTTGCCCTGTTCAGCGCATTCAGGTAGATTCGGGCGTCTACATTTATGCATTTTCTGCGAGCAGGCATTGATTTCGATCAGTCCCTGACTTTCTGCTATGGCCTGATCCGGGCATTGCTCGCACCTTATTCACTCGTCTCTGACCCTAGGTTCTCCATGGCTCAATACGTTTTCACCATGCATCGGCTGAGCAAAGTTGTTCCGCCGAAGCGGGAAATCCTGAAAAACATCTCCCTGTCGTTTTTCCCTGGCGCCAAGATTGGCGTACTCGGCTTGAACGGTTCGGGTAAATCCACCCTGTTGAAAATCATGGCGGGTGTCGATACCGAGTTCGACGGCGAAGCCCGTCCGATGCCCGACCTGAACATCGGTTACCTGCCGCAGGAACCGCAGCTGGATCCGAGCAAAACCGTGCGCGAAGTGGTTGAAGAAGCCGTGAGCGTCATCAAGGACGCTCAAGCGCGCCTGGATCAGGTTTACGCCGAATACGCAGACCCGGATGCCGATTTTGACAAGCTGGCTGCTGAACAGGCCAAGCTTGAGTCGATCCTGCAAGCGAGCGACGGTCACAACCTGGAGCGCCAGCTGGAAGTCGCTGCCGACGCCCTGCGTTTGCCAGCCTGGGATGCCAAGGTTGAGCACCTGTCGGGTGGTGAGAAGCGCCGTGTGGCCTTGTGCCGCCTGCTGCTGTCGGCCCCGGACATGCTGCTGCTCGACGAACCAACCAACCACCTGGATGCCGACTCGGTAGCCTGGCTTGAGCACTTCCTGCACGACTTCCCGGGTACCGTGGTTGCGATTACGCACGACCGTTACTTCCTGGATAACGTGGCGGGCTGGATCCTTGAGCTTGACCGTGGCGCGGGCATTCCTTACGAGGGCAACTATTCGGGTTGGCTTGAAGCCAAGTCCGATCGTCTGGCTGCCGAATCTAAGCAGCAGTCGGCCCATGAAAAGGCCATGAAAGACGAGCTGGAATGGGTCCGTAAAGGTGCCAAGGCGCGTCAGTCGAAGTCCAAGGCTCGTCTGCAGCGTTTCGAGGAACTGCAATCGCAGGAATTCCAGAAGCGCAGCGAGACCAACGAAATCTACATCCCGGCCGGTCCGCGCCTGGGTGACAAGGTTATCGAGTTCAAGAACGTGTCCAAGGGTTACGGCGATCGCGTGTTGATCGACAACCTGTCGTTCGCGATGCCTAAAGGCGCCATCGTTGGCGTGATCGGCGGTAACGGTGCCGGTAAGTCGACCCTGTTCCGCATGCTGATGGGCAAGGAACAGCCGGATTCAGGCAGCATCGAAGTCGGTGAAACCGTGCAACTGGCGTGCGTGGACCAGAGCCGTGACGATCTGGACGGCAGCAAGACTGTATTCCAGGCGATTTCTGACGGTTCCGATGTGATCCGCATCGGTAACTATGAAATCCCGTCGCGTACCTATGTAGGTCGTTTCAACTTCAAAGGTGGCGATCAGCAGAAGTTCGTCAAGGACCTGTCCGGTGGTGAGCGTGGTCGCCTGCACCTGGCCCTGACCTTGAAAGAGGGCGCCAACGTGCTGCTGCTCGACGAACCGTCCAACGACCTTGACGTTGAGACGCTGCGTTCGCTCGAAGAAGCGCTGCTGGACTTCCCTGGCGCCGCCATTGTGATCTCTCACGATCGGTGGTTCCTTGACCGCGTTGCGACTCACATCCTGGCGTACGAAGACGACTCGCAAGCAATCTTCTTTGAAGGTAACTACACCGAGTACGAAGCTGATCGTAAAAAGCGCCTCGGCGAAGCGGCCACTCAGCCGCACCGTGTGCGTCACAAAAAACTGGCCCAGTAAGGCCGGTTTGCAAGAAAAGACGGAGCCCCTCGGGGCTCCGTTTTTTTTTTGGCAGAGCAATACTGTCCCTGTGGGAACAGTAGGTGGGTTTTTAGTGGTGCAAAAGTGGGTACAAGAAGCTTTTTTTTGGTGCGCAAAAGCCCGTGAAATCGGTTTAATTTATATAAATGCACCATTTAAATTCAGAACTGCGACATTTTGCGCTGTCGCGGTGCCACATGAATTGATAAAGTTCCGGTCAATCTCTGTTTAACGACAATAAATTTGCCGAGAATTAACCATGATCGAATCCGTCGACCAGTTCCTTGCCCGCCTGAAAAAACGTGACCCGGACCAGCCTGAATTCCACCAGGCAGTAGAAGAAGTCCTGCGCAGTTTGTGGCCGTTTCTTGAAGCCAATCCCCATTACCTCACTTCAGGCATTCTTGAGCGCATTTGTGAACCTGAGCGCGCGATCGTGTTCCGCGTATCCTGGGTTGATGATGAAGGCAAAGTGCGGGTTAACCGTGGTTTCCGTATCCAGATGAACAGCGCCATTGGCCCTTACAAGGGTGGTCTGCGGTTCCATCCGTCGGTGAACCTGGGCGTTCTGAAGTTCCTGGCGTTCGAGCAAACCTTCAAGAACTCCCTGACCTCGCTGCCTATGGGCGGCGGCAAGGGCGGCTCTGACTTCAACCCCAAGGGCAAGAGCGACGCTGAAGTCATGCGTTTCTGTCAGGCCTTCATGAGCGAACTGTACCGCCACATTGGTTCGGACGTTGACGTGCCGGCAGGCGATATCGGTGTAGGCGCCCGTGAAATCGGCTTTATGTTTGGCCAGTACAAGCGCCTGAGCAACCAGTTCACCTCGGTGCTGACCGGCAAGGGCATGAGCTACGGCGGCAGCCTGATCCGCCCTGAAGCCACCGGCTTTGGTTGTGTGTACTTCGCGCAGGAAATGCTCAAGCGCAGCGGCCAACGTATCGATGGCAAGCGCGTAGCGATCTCTGGCTCCGGTAACGTGGCGCAGTATGCGGCGCGCAAAGTCATGGACCTGGGCGGCAAAGTGATCTCGTTGTCGGACTCCGAAGGCACGTTGTACTGCGAAGCCGGTTTGAGCGAGGAGCAGTGGGAAGCGCTGATGGACCTCAAAAACGTCAAGCGCGGTCGTATCAGCGAATTGGCCGGGCAGTTTGGTCTGGAGTTTCTGGCGGGCCAGCATCCGTGGAGTCTGGCGTGCGACATCGCATTGCCATGCGCCACTCAGAACGAACTGGACGCTGAAGCGGCCCGTACACTGTTGAGCAATGGCTGTGTGTGCGTGGCAGAAGGCGCGAACATGCCGACTACCCTCGAAGCGGTCGATCTGTTTATCGAGGCCGGTATCTTGTTTGCACCGGGCAAGGCATCCAATGCCGGCGGCGTGGCGGTGAGCGGTCTGGAAATGTCGCAAAACGCCATGCGCCTGCTGTGGACGGCAGGAGAGGTCGACAGCAAGCTGCATAACATCATGCAGTCGATCCACCATGCGTGCGTTCACTACGGCGAAGAAAACGGTCGGATCAACTACGTCAAAGGCGCGAACATTGCGGGCTTCGTCAAAGTCGCTGATGCGATGCTGGCCCAGGGCGTGGTGTAAGCCGGTTCCGTTCTTCTGTGGGAGCGGGCTTGCTCGCGATGCAAGCGACGCGGTGTATCTGTTGCATCACGTCGATCCAATCGCGAGCAAGCCCGCCCCCAGACTGTCTCTATCTAATTGGCTAGCGCCTTGTGCTCAGCCAGTTCCTGCTCGATAAAGGCTGCAATCATGGCGCGGTAAACTGCTTCGGTGACGTTCGGGTTAGCGCCCAGTTCTGAGGCCAGCGCCCGGACTTTTGCAATCACCTGCTCAACCCGTTGCGGCGCTCTGACCGCATCGCTGTCTTTTTTGAACCGCGCCGCTTGCGATACGCAGGCACCCCGTTCGGCGATCAAGCCGACAATCTGGCGATCCAGCCCGTCGATTTTCTCGCGCACCTGCTCAAGGGAATCGTAGTTAACAGCCATGTCTTAAACCTCCTTTCAGTAGTGATACCACTTCAACTCCAGCATCACTTCGTTGACGGGTGAGGTCAACTTACTGAACTCACGTTGTGCACTCAGTCGCAGGCCCAGATTGCGCGAAACTTCCCATTGCTGGTTCAGGCTGAGGCTGCGGCGGACTTCACCGTTGGTGAAGTAATCACCTTTGGCTTCAAGACTCAGGTTACCCACCGGATTGCGCCAGAGAAGCCCTGTGTTAAACCCCGCTGCCGGTGAAACAAAGGCGGCGAAATCGTTGTTGTGCTCCACGCGCAGGGTGCCGAGGGCAAAGCCCAGCAGGTTTTCGCCCAACTGCCAGGTGCCGCCCGCGCCCCCATTGACGTGGCTGACCAGGCTTTCGTCGCCATGCTTGCCCAGCACCCGTTCCAGCCCGCCGCCCACTTGCCAGGACCAGGGTTGCAGCAAGTCGTTACGCGGGGTCAGGGAGCGAATGTTGGCCAGGTCCAGTTGCTGAACTTGCCACTTGTTACCTTCGTACTGGCGCAGCTTGAGTTGCAGGATTTCAATCTGCGCGCCCAGCGGAAAGCCGGGCGCGTTGTCGTTCAAGTCGTGGTAAGCCATGCGCAGGCCGTACTCGGCAAAGGCCTTGTCGTCACGGCTACCGGCCCCCAGTTGCCAGGTGCGCGATTCGTGTCCGTTTTCGGGCAACTCGGGTTGTTCGACCTGCAGTTCAGGAGCTGGATTCTGGTTGATGGCGCGCAGCAGTTCGAAGCTGCGCTGGGAGCGCGCCGGGTCACGTTCGAGACCGTTTGCCCGGTAGCGTTCAAGACGATAAGCGGCGTCGATAATCAGCGCCTGGCGTTCTTTTGGCAGCGCCTTGAAGGTCGTGTTTTGCAATTGGGCCTGATCGGCGCTGATCTGCAGCACCCATTGCTGTTCCTCGGGATCGAGGGTTTTGGCGCGATCCAGCAGTTCACGTTCCCGGGAAGGGCGGTATTCGATACTTTCAACCAAGCCCGCTTCCTTGACCGCTTTCACGGTGTCGGTGGGGATCGCGGTCAGCGGGAACTGGGTGGTCAGTTGCAAGCCGGGACGTGCCACTTGCAACAACTCCAGCAGGCGATACGAGCAGTTTTCGTCAAAGAAGAAATAGTCGAACTGGATCTGTTTGAGCTCCCACACATGCTCGACCATGCGCTGGGTTTCTTCGGGAGTCAGATTGAGTCGGTATTCCCACAGGTCACGGTTTTCGAGGCTGCGGTACTCGGAGAGCTTTTCCTGGTAGGGCACCAGCGCGAACAGGCCGGGATAGCCACCGGCCAACCCCTTCCAGGCATACAAAATGCTGTTGTCGGAACCCTCAATGTAGGCGCCGAAATTGATCGCGTAGCTGAGCAGGGCGGTCTTGTTGTTCTGCACATCGGCCTGGTCGATACGCAACAAGGTGTGGCCGAACATCGAGGACGGGCTGTTCAGGTAGGCCGCCGGGAAAATCATCACCGTGCTGTGCGGTGCAACGTCCTTGAACCATTGCGTGAACTCTGCGCATTCGGCCTTGGGCAGGTCGGTCAGGTTCAACTGGGCCTTGAGCCAGCGGGTGCGGGCCGGGTACACGCACTGCGGGTGTTTGTCCCCCAGGCTCAAGGGCGAATACAAGGCCTGGACGGTGGCACGCAGTTCGGCGTCCGGGTGATGGGCGCCGTCGGGGGCCAGAAAGAATTTGTCGTCGCTGACATAGCTGCGCCAGCCGCTCAACTTGCCGGCTTCATAGTGTCCCAGAGAGATCCAGAACGGGTCGTTGGCCAACTGCTGAACACGTTGATCGTCGATATGGGGTGCGGCATACAGCGGGGCGCAGGCACAGAGCGCCAGATAGGCAAGGCGTTTGAGCATGTTCGGCAACTGTTGTCAGACGAAGAGGGGTGACGCAGGAGAATACCCGCTCCCGGAGGAGCGGGCAGATCTCATTTACTACGCAGCAGTGGCGTATTTGGCCAGGCGGGCATCGCCTTTGAGGATAGCCAGGGTGTTGTTGTGAACATCTTCAGCCGTTACATCGGCCTTGCTGAAAATTTGCTGGAAGTGCTCGTGGGTGACGGCGGCAAAATGCGCGCGATCTTCAGGGGCGACGCCCAGTACCACCGCGTAGGTGGTCAGTGCTTCGCCATTGCCTTTGGCCATGTCTTCGGACAGTTCGTTGATCATGCCATTCATGGCAATCCACGATTTGCCGCCGTAGGTCAGGGCGTCCTTGGTCGTACAGCCGTTGGTGCCGGAGGTCATGCCGAAGGTGGCGTTACCGGACGTGCCGTTGGTGGTGGATGCCAGGAAGTGAGCAGGGGTGCCGCGCTGACCTTCAAACAGCATGTTGCCCCAACCGCAGTTCGGACCGCCCGGGGCTTGCGCCATGGCATTGAGGGAAACAACTGTAAAGAGAGTACCGAGAAGAATCCGTTTCATAAGCTTTGTTCTCTATATGTGTGCAACCAATGGACAAGGGTTTCTGGCCCTGAAGCGCCAGTACGAGCCGGTTATGCCTTCCAGCCGCGTAACAGCTTGGAGTCTAGGCTCGATCGGCAGGTTCCGTGGTTTTTTGTAAAACAATCTCTGTTGGCGCACATTTTTTGCCCGTAAACACGATGGGGTGAGCTTTACCGTGTTGTACGCCTTGCCAGTGATGTACAGCCAGCGCCAGAATGCTGCCATCTGCCCCGCCCGATGTAAGGAAGCCCGATGCCTGATTCTGTTGCCACCAGCTTGCGTCTAGCGCCTGATGCGCTAACCCGTCCTTTCTCTGCTGAACAGTTCAGCTTCTCGAATACCAATGATTTAGAACCTTTTCGCGGCATTCTCGGCCAGGAGCGTGCGGTCGAAGCCCTGCAGTTTGGCGTGGCCATGCCACGTCCGGGTTACAACGTTTTTGTGATGGGCGAGCCGGGTACGGGCCGCTTCTCATTCGTCAAACGCTACCTCAAGGCCGAGGGCAAGCGCCTGAAGTCCCCGAGCGATTGGGTGTACGTCAATAATTTTGACGAGCCCCGTGAGCCGCGTGCCCTGGAATTGCCTTCGAGCAGCGCGGGTGCATTTATTGCCGATATCAACCACCTGATCGACAACCTGCTGGCGACCTTTCCGGCGGTGTTTGAGCACCCGACGTATCAACAGCGCAAGAGCGCGATCGATCGTGGCTTCAATCAGCGGTACGACCGTGCGCTGGATGTGATCGAGCGGCTGGCGCTGGAAAAAGGCGTTGCGTTGTATCGCGACAGCAGCAACGTGGCCTTCACGCCGATGAGTGATGGCAAGGCCCTGGATGAGGCCGAGTTTTCGCAATTGCCTGAGGTTGAGCGAGAGCGCTTCCATGAGGATATTTCCGGACTGGAAGAGCGGCTGAACGAAGAACTGGCCAGCCTGCCGCAATGGAAGCGCGAGTCGAACAATCAGCTGCGCCAACTGAACGAAGAAACCATCACCCTGGCGTTGCAACCGTTGCTGTCGCCGTTGTCGCAGAAGTACGCCGAAAATGGTGCGGTCTGCGGTTATCTGCAGGCCATGCAGGTGTACTTGCTGAAAACCGTGGTCGAGCAATTGGTCGACGACAGCAAGACCGACGCCCAGGCCCGCAAGTTGCTCGAAGAGCAGTACCTGCCCAGCCTGGTGGTAGGCCAGCCGCTGAGCGGTGGTGCGCCGGTAGTGTTTGAGCCGCACCCCACGTATGACAATCTGTTCGGCCGTATTGAGTACAGCACCGACCAAGGCGCGCTTTACACCACGTACCGGCAGTTGCGCCCGGGCGCGCTGCATCGTGCCAACGGTGGGTTTTTGATTCTTGAAGCCGAGAAAATGCTCAGTGAGCCCTTTGTGTGGGATGCCCTGAAGCGTGCCCTGCAATCGCGCAAGTTGAAGATGGAGTCCCCGCTGGGCGAGATGGGCCGTCTGGCGACCGTCACCCTCAACCCGCAAGTCATCCCCTTGCAGGTCAAGGTCGTGATCATTGGTGCCCGCCAGCTGTATTACACGCTGCAGGACCTTGATCCGGACTTCCAGGAGATGTTCCGGGTGCTGGTGGACTTCGACGAAGACATCCCGATGGTCGATGAAAGCCTTGAGCAGTTCGCTCAGTTGCTGACCACCCGGACTTCAGAAGAAGGCATGGCGCCGCTGACCGCCGATGCGGTAGCGCGTCTGGCGACCTACAGCGCACGCCTGGCCGAGCATCAGGGGCGTTTGTCGGCGCGTATCGGTGATCTGTTCCAGCTGGTCAGCGAGGCTGATTTCATTCGTCACCTGGCGGGCGATGAGATGACCGATGCCGGCCATATCGAGCGTGCGCTAAAGGCCAAGGCCACGCGTACCGGTCGAGTGTCTGCGCGCATTCTTGATGACATGCTGGCAGGGATCATTCTGATCGACACCGATGGCGCGGCCGTGGGCAAGTGCAACGGCCTGACCGTGCTGGAAGTCGGCGACTCGGCCTTTGGTGTACCTGCGCGGATATCCGCCACGGTGTATCCGGGAGGCAGCGGTATCGTCGATATCGAGCGTGAAGTTAACCTGGGTCAGCCGATTCACTCCAAGGGCGTGATGATTTTGACCGGGTACCTGGGCAGCCGTTATGCACAGGAATTCCCGCTGGCGATTTCAGCCAGTATCGCGCTGGAACAGTCCTACGGTTATGTCGATGGCGACAGTGCCTCGCTGGGTGAGGCCTGTACGTTGATTTCGGCGCTGTCCAAAACGCCACTCAAACAGTGTTTTGCCATCACCGGTTCCATCAACCAGTTTGGTGAAGTGCAGGCGGTGGGCGGGGTCAACGAGAAGATCGAGGGCTTCTTCCGACTTTGTGAAGCTCGGGGGCTTACAGGCGAGCAGGGGGCAATTATCCCGCAGGCCAACGTGGCGACCCTGATGCTGGATGAGAAGGTGCTGCAGGCGGTGCGTGATGGCAAGTTCCACGTGTACGCGGTGCGTCAGGCTGATGAGGCGTTGAGCCTGTTGGTGGGTGAGCCTGCCGGTGAGCCGGATGAAGAGGGACAGTTCCCTGAAGGCAGCGTCAATGCGCGCGTGGTAGAGCGGTTGCGGGTGATCGCTGAAATGATCAACGACGACGACCTCAAGGAGGCCGAGAAAGAGTTGCTGGCTGAGGCCCTGGCAGCAAAGAAACCGGCCTGACCCCCTGAAAGATGTCATGTGTGGGGGCGGGGGGGGGGGGGGGGCCCCCGCCCCCCCCCCCCCCCCCCCCCAAAAACCCCAACCCAACCAAAAAAACCGGGGGGGGATGGGGGGTTTTTTTTTGGGGGTTTTT
>NZ_CAXAOU010000011.1:0-196803 GCF_963970465.1 Pseudomonas sp. RL_5y_Pfl2_69
CTGACTCCACAAGCACCCACACGAATTGCTTGATTCAGTTGTTAAAGAGCGGTTGGTTAGCTTTCGCTGAACCGAGGCGCGCATTCTACAGCAGCCTCTGTTGCTGTCAAGCGGTTATTTTAAGATGCTTTCAAAGTTTCCTCTGTAACATCAACCACTTGCGCTTTCGATCTCTCGTTAGCGGGAGGTGAATTCTACAGCGTTGCACGCTGCTGTCAACACCTCATTTCCTGCTTCGATGACTTGAAGCTGACACCACCGAAAACCAATCCAACTCATTGAAACTCAAGGAGTTTTTCGTTTCGACTGCGCCGGAAGTGGGCGAATTATAGGCCGTTACAGATCTGAGTCAAGGGTTAATTTTCACTCTTGATACCGATATCGGTTTCTTCTTATATAGACGCGGAATTCGACTCATTACCACGGGTATTCGCAGCATCAGCAGGCACACACCTATAAAGGCATAAATCGACCATTCCTTGAGGTCCGCCCGCACAATCCACAGCATATGCAGCAACCCCAATCCTACAACCACATACACCAGACGATGGAGTTTCTTCCAGCGCGCACCCAGCCGCCGCTGACTGTATCGATTTGAAGTCACTGCCAAGGCCAGCAAACACAGAAAACCCAGAGCACCCACAATAATGTAGGGCCGCTTGCGCAACTCCACACCCAGCTGCGACCAGTCAAACCCAAGCACGAAAGTCAGGTATGAACACACATGCAGCACCACATAGGCAAAACACCACAAGCCTATCTGGCGACGCACTGCAATCCATCCAGGCCACCCCGTAAGCTTTTGCATCGGCGTCATACTCAGTGTTACCAGCAGCAGAATAAGCGCCCCCAACCCCAGCCTATCAACCAGCACCTTTCCCGGATCCGGGCCCAAGGCAAAGATCCAGGCTTCATAAAGCCAGTACAAAGGCCACACAGCCGCTGCTGCAAAGACCCCAATACGCCAAGAAAGGAACTTCATCAGTAGTTCTTCCGTAAATCGAGACCCGCATATAAAGAAGCCACTTCATCCGCGTACCCGTTAAACATCTGGGTATCACGCACATTAGGACTGAACAGGCCGCTCGGCAGACGCCGCTCACGGGCCTGCGTCCATCGCGGATGATCGACCTGCGGATTCACATTTGCGTAGAAGCCGTACTCATCCGCAGCGATGCTCTGCCAAGTGGTTTTCGGCTGTTCCTCCACCAGGCTGATTCTCACAATGGATTTCACACTTTTAAACCCGTACTTCCAAGGCACGACCAAACGTAGCGGCGCTCCATTCTGATTCGGCAATTCGCGCCCATACATGCCCACTGCCAAAATCGCCAGCGGGTTCATCGCTTCATCCAGACGCAACCCCTCAACATAGGGCCAGTCAATCAAGGCGAAACCCGAGCGCTGCCCCGGCATGACCTTCGGGTCCTGCAAGGTTTCAAAGCGTATGTATTTGGCTTTCGACGTCGGCTCCACCTGCTTGAGCAATGCCGATATGGGAAAGCCCATCCATGGAATAACCATTGACCAGGCCTCTACGCAACGCAAACGATAGATCCGCTCCTCCAACTGATAAGGCTTCATGAAGTCTTCAAGGGCATAGCGACCCGGCTTGCCCACTTCCCCATCCACTACCACCGTCCAAGGCTCGGTTTTCAAGGCACCAGCATTCTGCGCCGGATCCCCCTTGTCGGTCCCGAACTCATAGAAGTTGTTGTAGTGCGTTGCGTCCTTGAAAGGCGTGATCGCCTCACCGCTAACCGTGACAGCCTGCCATTTGGTCTGCGGGAGCTTATCGGCAAACCAGGCCGGCGCCCTGCCCGGCTCGACATCCGCGTAACGCACCGCATCTTCGGCGCTGGCCCAACGCGGTAGCGCGCCCACAGCCAATCCGGCAAGCGAGCTGCCAAGTAATGCACGACGGGAAAAATAGAAGGATTCAGGCGTAACGTCCGACTCTTTGCAGTCGGACGCCTTAGGAAGCTTGATAAGCATGACAACTCCGCAGTATTGGAGGACTGATGCACCAATAGACTACGGAGTATGGGAGAAATTACATCACTCGGCGTTTTTGTTACGGCGCAAACGCAACAAGTACTGGATAGGTCCCGATGCCGCATACGCCAGGAATGCCAACAACAGGATGCGCGGCGGGTCGCTGAACACAACAGCAAACACCAACACTACCGCCAGGATGGCTACGAAAGGAACGCGCCCTTTCAAATCCAGCTCTTTAAAGCTGTTGTACTTGATATTACTGACCATCAGCATACCGGCTGCAGCCACCAGCAACGCAACCAGGAACGACATTTTCGAACCCTGGATTCCGTAATCACTGAACGCCCAAACGATACCCGCCACTACGCCAGCAGCAGCCGGACTGGCCAGACCTATGAAGTAACGCTTATCCGCTTTACCTACCTGGGTGTTAAAACGCGCCAGACGCAATGCGGCCCCGGCGACATAGATGAAAGCCACCATCCAGCCCACCTTGCCCATATCACCCAGGGCCCAGCCAAAGGCCAGCAATGCAGGCGCAACGCCAAAGGCAACCATGTCCGACAAGGAATCGTACTCGGCGCCAAAAGCACTTTCAGTATTGGTCATACGGGCTACGCGGCCATCGAGACCGTCCAGCACCATTGCGACAAAGATCGCGATAGCAGCAAACGCAAAATACTTGCTTGCTCCTGCAGCATCACCCGCACTCATCGCGCTTTGCGCACTCATGGAGCTGATGATCGAATAAAAACCGGCGAACAGGTTCGCGGTGGTGAACAGGTTCGGCAGCAGATAGATACCACGATGCCGGACTTTACGGCCTTCGGCGTCATGCCCTTCTTCGACATGCTCATCGATAGGCAGCAGGCTATCGGCGTCTGAAGCCGCTTTTGGCTCTTCGGGACGTTCGCTCATGGACATTACCTTGCAACGATATGGAAAGTTTCGGTGGAAGCTTGGGGCCAGCACACACCCGCAAACGATCCTGCTTTATACCAGAAGCTGTCGCGTAAACGAAAAAACGCGGCCTAGGCCGCGTTTTCTCTACAGGCTAAAACTTAGTTCTTTGTTTGATCGACGATTTTATTCGCGCCGATCCAAGGCATCATCGAGCGCAATTGCCCGCCGATGACTTCGATACCGTGAGCGGCGTTGTTACGACGCTTGGCGGTCATCGATGGGTAGCCAGTAGCACCTTCGGTGATGAACATCTTCGCGTATTCACCATCCTGAATGCGCTTCAGAGCATTACGCATTGCCTGACGGGACTCTGCGTTGATCACTTCAGGACCGGTTACATACTCACCGTACTCGGCGTTGTTGGAGATCGAGTAGTTCATGTTGGCGATACCGCCTTCGTACATGAGGTCAACGATCAACTTCAACTCGTGCAAGCACTCGAAGTAAGCCATTTCTGGCGCATAACCTGCTTCAACCAGGGTCTCGAAACCGGCTTTAACCAGCTCGACAGTACCGCCACACAGAACAGCCTGCTCGCCGAACAGGTCGGTTTCGGTTTCGTCCTTGAACGTGGTTTCGATGATGCCGGTACGACCGCCACCAACGCCAGCAGCGTATGACAAGGCTACGTTTTTGGCGTTGCCCGACGCGTCCTGATAGATCGCGATCAGGTCAGGGATGCCACCGCCTTTTACGAACTCGGAGCGCACGGTGTGACCCGGTGCTTTTGGCGCGATCATGATCACGTCAAGGTCAGCGCGCGGTACAACCTGGTTGTAGTGGATAGCGAAGCCGTGGGAGAAAGCCAGTGTGGCTCCCTTCTTGATGTTCGGCTCGATTTCGTCTTTGTATAGCGCCGACTGGAATTCGTCCGGGGTCAGAATCATGACCAGATCTGCAGCGGCAACAGCGCTGGCAACGTCAGTCACTTTCAGGCCGTGAGCCTCAGCCTTGGCGACAGTGGCCGAACCTTTGCGCAGACCAACAGTAACGTCAACGCCGGAGTCTTTCAGGTTGCAGGCTTGGGCGTGACCCTGGGAGCCGTAACCGATAATGGCTACTTTTTTGCCCTGGATGATCGAAAGGTCGCAGTCTTTGTCGTAATAAACTTTCATGATTTTCCCTTATATCCAGGCCATTCAGGCCAATTAGCATTTGTTAGTTTTAGATGCTGAGTACTTTGTCGCCACGGGCAATCCCGGTGACGCCACTGCGAACTGTTTCAAGGATCGAGGCGGTACCAATCGACTGAATGAAACTGTCGAGCTTCTCACTGGTTCCTGTCAACTGCACGGTGTACACACTGGCGCTGACATCAACGATCTGCCCACGAAATATGTCCGTGGTGCGTTTGATTTCTGCGCGCTGTGCACCCGTTGCCTTGACCTTGACCAACATCAGTTCACGCTCGATATGAGCACTTTCCGACAGGTCAACCAGCTTGACCACTTCGATCAGCTTGTTCAGGTTTTTAGTGATCTGCTCGATCACTTCATCATGGCCCACCGTGGTCAGCGTCAGACGCGACAAAGTCGGGTCTTCGGTTGGCGCTACAGTCAGGCTTTCGATGTTGTAGTTACGTTGCGAGAAAAGCCCAACAACGCGAGACAAGGCGCCCGGTTCGTTTTCAAGAAGCAAGGAAATAATGTGCCGCATGATTAAGTACGCTCCGTCTTGCTCAGCCACATGTCGCGCATGGAGCCATCTTTGATCTGCATCGGATAAACGTGCTCACTGGTATCAACCTGAATATCCAGGAACACCAGGCGATCCTTCATGGCAAAAGCTTCTTCCATCTTTGGCTTCAGGTCTTTCAGATCAGTGATCCGGATACCTACATGCCCATAAGCCTCAGCCAGCTTGACGAAATCAGGCAGCGACTCCATGTACGAATGCGAATGACGACTGCCGTAGTTCATGTCCTGCCACTGACGCACCATTCCCAGCACGCCGTTGTTGAGGCTGATGATTTTTACTGGCAAGCCATACTGCAAACACGTCGACAGTTCCTGAATGTTCATCTGAATACTGCCCTCGCCTGTTACACAGGCAACGTCAGCCTCAGGGAAACTCAGTTTTACGCCCATCGCCGCCGGGAAGCCGAACCCCATCGTGCCCAGGCCGCCAGAGTTGATCCAGCGATTAGGCTTGTTGAAGCGGTAATACTGGGCCGCAAACATTTGGTGCTGACCCACATCGGATGTTACGTACGCATCACCCTTGGTCACTTCGCAAAGCATCTCGATAACAGCCTGAGGCTTGATCTTGCTGCCGTCACCCTTGTCATAAGGGAACAGGCCGCGATCGCCACGCCATTCGTCGATCTGCTTCCACCAACTGGCAACTGCCTCAGGATTTGGCTTCTCGCCAATGTCCTTGAGGATTGCGACCATCTCGGTGAGTACACTCTCCACCGGACCCACGATCGGTACATCGGCCTTGATGGTTTTGGAAATGGACGCCGGGTCGATATCGATATGGATGATCTTGGCGTTCGGGCAGAACTTGGACGGACCGTTGATTACGCGGTCATCAAAACGTGCGCCTACAGCCAGAATCACATCAGCATTGTGCATGGTCATGTTGGCAGTGAAGCTGCCATGCATGCCGAGCATCCCGACGAACTGACGGTCAGTGCCAGGGTAGGCACCCAAGCCCATAAGCGTATTGGTTACAGGCACGTTGAGCATTTTTGCCAGCTCGGTCAGCGGTGCCGAACCGCCGCCCAAAATAACGCCGCCGCCTGCATAAAGCACAGGGCGCTTGGCTGCCAGAAGCATCTCTGCCGCCTTGCGAATCTGGCCTGAGTGGCCACGCAAGGCCGGGCTGTAAGAACGCAGCTTGGCTTTTTTCGGGAAAACGTATTCGAACTTCTCGGCCGGGTTGGTCATGTCTTTCGGGATATCGACCACAACCGGACCAGGACGGCCGGATTGAGCGAGGTAGAACGCCTTTTTCATGACCTCAGGGATTTCCGAAGCATGCTTGATCATAAAGCTGTGCTTCACGATGGGCCGGGAGATACCGATCATGTCGGTTTCCTGGAAAGCATCAGTCCCGACCATGGTGCTAGGCACCTGACCAGAAATGATCACCATCGGAATGGAGTCCATGTAGGCAGTGGCAATCCCGGTAATGGCGTTGGTAGCTCCCGGTCCGGAAGTGACCAGAACTACACCGGCCTTCCCCGTTGCACGGGCATAGCCGTCAGCCATGTGGGTAGCCGCTTGTTCGTGGCGAACCAGGATGTGGGTAACTTCCGGTTCTTTGAACAAAGCGTCGTAGACATGCAGCAGAGCACCACCAGGGTACCCGTAGATATATTTGACACCTTCGTCGCGCAAAAAGCGCACGAGCATCTCACCGCCAGATAAAAGCTCCACGTTGTTCACCTCTAAAACGCCAGAATACCGTTCACAAAAATACGAACGGGTCTTAATAGGTTTACTTTTCAGCAGAGCATGAGCGACGGTGGTCGCCGACTACGTCAGCACTGACTGAGCAAGTATTGGGAGCTCCCCAAGTGTTGCGGGGGTTTCCCACCCAGCGCGAGGTAACGCGTTGCGGGTGTAGCAGGTCGGCGCGGGTGTGCGCCTCATGATCTGCTGAGAGGGTCTGCTTCTGGCAGTCCCTCTACAGCGGGACTTCGATTCTTGTCATTAGGCCTGCCCAAGTCAAGCCATCTATGAGATTTATTTTCATAAATTGACAGGAACGCACAAAAAAACGCGCGAAATGACAGAAACTGACAAGAAAATGGATGGCTGACAGTAAAAACTGGCAGCCATGACCTCAGGCGGAGGGGCTAATCAGCAGATCAAAACCTTCGAAGTGCTTGAGCAGTGGCTTCCAGTTTCCGCGACGCTGAGCAAAAACCTGATCAGCCATATGCCGAATACCCGAAACATTTGGCAGTGGCAGGCCCTGCTCAACAATGACTTTCATCTTCGGCAGGAAGATCCACTGCACCCACAGTTCAAAATCGAGCCGGTCGACGCTGAACGGCTCCTGGCTGGACAAGTCGTGCTCCGTAGGAACCTTGTCGCTCCACAACCCCTGCATGCGCATTTCCTGCTCGATGAGCAACAAGAACCCGGCGACTTCAGGAGTACGGGAATCCATGACCATCAGAGGCTGACCTTGGCTTTTTGACGGGCCAGTGCAGCGCCTGCAGCATCGCCCTGTTTCTCACGCGCCTGGGCAATCAAGCCCCACAGGCTGGCTTGCAGGTCCGGACGACCATTGGCGAATGTCAAACCGCGACGGGCAAACTGCTCCGCCTGAGCGGCGTCACCTTGTGCCATCCGCACTTGCGCCAAGCGATAGAGTACTTGCGGCTCACGAGGCGCCACGCGCTGAGCACGCTCAAGACTCGACGAAGCGCCATTCAAGTCACCGCTCGACTGTTGCTGCTGAGCCGTGGTGAGCAACGCCAGCACTGGACCATCCAGCTGCTCGTCGGCAGCCAGAACGCCGCTACTGCTCGATGGAATACCGCTTGGCGTAATCGGTGCCGGGGCGCTGTACGTATTACCCGGTGTATAGCTGCCCGTGCTGATCGGCGCTGCCGCCGGGCCAGGCGTAATCGGTCCGGGCGTGAACGGCTGAGTGCTGATCGGCGTAGATACGCTTGCAGCGCCACCCGGGATCATCACGACAACGCCCGAGTCCTCGGTAATCGTGCGCGCCTGAGCGGCACGCGGCGCGGTGGCCTGTGGATAATTTCCAGCCGTACGCTGGGCCGAAACTCGTTCGTTATTCGACACCGCCACACCAGAATCGACCACAGGGATCGAACCCTGAGGCACGCTGGCACAACCATTGAGCAAAGCCAGGGCTGAAACAGCCGCAATCCACAACTTATTCACGTAAAACCCTCTTTGCTTAATTCAACCAGCCCTTGACCCAATCCATCACGGCCTCACCTGAAGCAGGCGCCTGCCCGCCACAACTGGTCCCCGCTGGCGGCTCACTGCCGCGAATATACGGCATCTGTACCGCGCCAGGGCAGCTGGCGTCAGATCCTTGACCCGTATGCGGATCAATCCAGGCCTGAACAATGTTATCGGGCTGAGGCATATCGAGCGGCAGCGGGTCAGCTTTCTTCATAAAGCTGGTCCACACCTGCAGAGCACCGGTTGCGCCGGTAAACGGCGTTTTGCCGTTGTCGTCGCGACCCAGCCAGACCACTGCCAGCAAGTCCTGGCTAAAACCTGCGAACCAGCTGTCACGCGAATCGTTACTGGTACCGGTCTTGCCTGCCAACGCAAGATTCCTGGGCAGTACGTTATAAACCGAACGCCCCGTACCTTCGCGCATTACATGCTGCATCGCATTCTGGATCAGGAAGATAGAGCCCGGATCGAAGCGTTGCTGGATCTGGAACGGATAGCGCTTGAGTGGCTCGCCTTCTGCTGTCAGTACACTGCGAATCCCGCGCATCGGCGTATTAAAGCCGCCGTTGGCCAAGGTCTGATACATGGTCGCCACTTCCATCGGGCTCAATGCACCGGCACCCAGCAACATGGACGGGAACGCCGGGAACTGACGCTCAACCCCCAGTCGCGCCAAGGTCTTGAGCACATTAGGCACGCCGACTTCCTGCCCCAGTCTTACAGTACCCAGGTTGTAGGAGTTCATCATCGACTGGTAGAGGAAAACTGTGCCATGAGAACGCCGATCATAGTTCTGAGGCTTCCAGACCTGACCGTCCGCGCCTTTGATCGACAACGGATCATCTGACAGCCAACTGGTCAGCGTGTACTGACTCGGCCGCTCAAGCGCCGTGAGATACACCGCAGGCTTGATCAACGAACCGATAGGCCGTACCGCATCCAGGGCACGGTTAAAACCTGCAAAGCGCGGTGCACGGCTGCCGATCAGGGCCTGAACCTCACCGGTTTCGGGATTCGTGACCACCATTGCGGCTTCCACTTCATCCGAACCCTTACGCCCGGTCAGACGCTTGAAGGTCTCACCCATTGCGGCTTCAGACTTCATCTGCAGGATCGGGTCGAAGCTGGTAAAAATCCTCAACCCCTCTTCGGTCAAGTCTTCGTCTCGATAATCTTCACGTAACTGACGCTTTACCAGATCCAGAAAACCCGGGAACGAGCTGTCTGCCAGGCTGCCACGTGTGGTCACGCCCAGTGGCATTTTCTTGGCAGCAGCCACTTGCTCAGGCGTTGCAACACCTTGCTGCTCCAGCAAGTCGAGTACCAGATTACGGCGAACAAGCGCTCGCTCAGGGTAGCGTCGCGGATTGTAGGCAGATGGCCCTTTGACCATGCCTACCAACAGCGCCACTTGATGCAACTTGAGCTCGGCCAGCGGCTGGCTGAAGAAGAACTGACTGGCCAGGCCAAAGCCGTGAACAGCCCGTTGACCGTCTTGACCTACAAACACTTCGTTGAGATACGCCTCAAGGATTTCGCGCTTGTCGTAATGCATCTCAAGCAACAAGGCCATCATCGCTTCAGTCAACTTGCGGCTCAGACTGCGCTCGTTGGTCAGGTAGAAGTTCTTGACCAACTGCTGGGTCAATGTGCTGCCGCCCTGACGCATTTGCCCGGCCGAGGTATTGACCCACATGGCACGTGCGATCGACTTCGGCGACACGCCAAAGTGATGATAAAAATCGCGATCCTCTACCGTTACCAGCGTCTCAAGCAGAAACGGCGGCACTTGATCGATATTGATCAGGATCCGGTCTTCGAGGTTTTTCGGATAGAGGCCACCGATCAGCAACGGCTCAAGGCGCACTACAGGCAGCTTGGAACCATTGGTCGATGACAGCTCTGCTACATAGTCACCAGAAAAACGTACACGTACCGGCTGTGCCTGTTCAGCACCTTCATAAAACTGGAAGCCACGGGTATTGAGGTCGACCGTGTTGCCATTGACTGCTGCGGCACCAGGGCCATTGGCCACGCTTTCACGGCGGTAGCCCAGCGCATCGAGCTCCGTGAGGAAGTCATTCTTGCTCAGCTTCTGGCCGACGAACAGCTCCAGCGGTCGGGCATACACCTTGGCCGGGATGGTCCAGCGCTTGCCGGAGAACTTCTCCTGCACGATGGCATCCAGATAGACGGCAAAACCTGCCAGCACCACCAGACCGACCAGACTGAGCTTGATTGCCCAGCCCAGCCAGGGCCGAAGGCCGCCAGAAGGACGTTTGGAACGAGAACGAGGAGATCGGGTACGAGTCATGGCGCGAGATTATACGCACTTTATTCATGTTCATCATGCGCAGCCCGGCGGTTTGCACTCCCGCTATCAGCCGCCATAATGGCGCATCGAATTTTCCAGACCTTGAAGGATCAACCGTGAGCCAGAACCTGATTGCCGCCCTGCAAAACCCGGACCTCTACCCCCATGAAGTCGATGGGTTTCAGGTTATCGAGACGCACATCTCCTGGGTCATCCTTACGGGGCCGTACGCCTACAAACTTAAGAAGCCCGTCAACTTTGGCTTTCTGGACTTCACCGAGCTCAGCGGTCGCGAGCACTTCTGCAATGAAGAGCTGCGCCTGAACCAGCGCCTGACCGAAGGGCTGTACCTCGACGTATTGCCGATCACCGGTACTGCCGAAGCGCCAGCACTGGGCGGCGAAGGCCCGGCCATCGAATATGTGCTGAAAATGCGTCAGTTCCCGCAAAGCCAGCTGCTGAGCACCTTGCAAGCCAACGGCGAACTCAATGCCGCCCATGTCGACGAAATGGCCCAGCAGATCGCCCAGTTCCACACTCAGGCGCCCCACGTTCCTGCTGAACACTACCAAGGTACTCCAGAAGCCGTGATGGATCCTGTCCGTCAGAACTTCGATCAGATTCGCCCATTTCTTTCGGACAAAGCTGACCTGCTGCAACTGGACGCGCTCCAGGCCTGGGCAGAAGCAAGCTTTACCCGCCTCAAGCCGTTGTTCGAGCAGCGCAAGGCACAGGGATTCATCCGCGAATGCCACGGTGACATTCACTTGGGCAACGCCACCATCATTGATGGCAAGGTAGTGATTTTCGACTGCATTGAATTCAACGAGCCTTTCCGCTTTACCGATGTGTATGCCGACACCGCTTTTCTGGCGATGGACCTTGAAGACCGTGGCCTGAAGTCGCTGGCTCGACGGTTTGTCAGCCAGTACCTGGAACTGACAGGCGATTATCAGGGCCTGGAGCTGCTGAATTTCTACAAAGCCTACCGTGCACTGGTTCGCGCCAAAATCAGCCTGTTCAGCATGCCAGCAGAAGCCAGCCCTGTTCAGCGCGCGGCCACACTGCGTCAGTACCGCAATTACGCCAATCTGGCGGAAAGCTACAGCACTATCCCTTCACGCTTCCTGACGATCACCCACGGTGTTTCGGCTGTAGGCAAAAGCTCAGTCGCCATGCGCCTTGTCGAGGCACTGGGGGCGATTCGTCTGCGCTCAGACGTTATCCGCAAGCAGTTGTTCGGACAGCAGACCACTGAAAACGCGGTAGGCGATGGCATTTACAATGCCGACGCCAGCACTGCTACCTACAACAAGCTGCATGAACTGGCTGGCATCGTGCTGCGTGCGGGTTTCCCCGTGGTGATCGACGCTACCTACCTCAAGCGTGAACAGCGCGATGCCGCCGCTCAAGTAGCAGAAGCCACCGGCGTGCCTTGCCTGATCCTTGACTGCACAGCGCCAGACGCCGTGATCGAAGGCTGGCTGGCCCATCGCAAGTCCATTGGCACCGACCCTTCTGACGCCACTCTGGAAGTAGTCAAGGCACAGCAAGCCAGTCGCGAAGCCCTGGGCGCCGATGAAATCCTGCGCAGCAAATGTGTTGAAACCCACAACAGCAAAAGCCTCGACACCCTGATCGCTGATATTCGCCAGCGCTTGCCAGGCCTGTAAGGATTCGCGCCAGCCGTGAAACCGCAATGGTTTCACGGCTCACTTAAGCACCGGTGAAATTGAGTTGCCTTCAGTGTTCGTACTCACCAGCACTGCCGGCAATACAATTACGACACCCGATCCAGCACACATGCAGTGCAAGGGATCATGCAGGGTTGCACCACCTCAGACGCTCTATCCCCTACGCCTCCGCCATCTTCTGACAAAATCCTTGTTGTTTAGAGCCAATCCTTTGTTCCAAAACCGACTAACGGACTGCGGTTTTCCTACTGAGCGCTACACTTCGTAGAATCAAAATGCCCCATAAACGCTGAGCTCACGCCGTCGCAAGGAGAGCTGATGAATGATGAACTCCAGCATTTGAAAAATCTTGGGAAGACCTCAGCGCAATGGCTTCACGCTGTTGGTATTCACAGCGCCTCGGACTTGAGACGTCTGGGGGCTGTTGATGCATATCGAGCAGTAAAGGCCCGGGGCTTCAGGGCTTCTAAAGTATTGCTGTATGCGATTGAAGGAGCCTTGCTGGATGTTCACTGGAACGATATCCCCGCGCAGCGCAAAGAAGAGCTGAACCAGCAGGTGGATCACCTGGCCACGTTGAAAAAAGCCTGAAGTGACTCATTCCCAACTCGCACGATGAACGGTAAAAATCAGTTGTTGACATGGTAATGAGAATTGTTATGATTACGCCATCTGGTCGCGAGACCAGTCGATCTTCTGAAAGGCCCTTGGTTCGGACTCTCAGAAAATCTCCTCATCAGGCTAATCACGGTTATTTGACCCGGCTCTTGCCGGGTCTTTTTTTGCCTGCCGAAAAGCGCCAGCCAAATGACTGACGCTACCTGCTCAGCGGGCAATCACCATCGGGCAGCCCAGCTCCGGGTGGGGCTGCACTAAAACGTCCAGACCAAAAACGGCTTTTAGCGCGTCCGGCTGCAGCACCTTTTGCGGACAATCCAGGGCACGGGGACGTCCCTCCTCAAGCAACAACAGACGATCGCAGTAACGCGCGGCAAGATTCAGGTCATGGAGGATGATCAGTACCGCCGCTCCGCGGTCCGCGAACGCACGAATGGCCTTGAGCGTCGTGTGCTGATGCAAAGGGTCAAGCATGGAGGTCGGCTCATCGAGCAACAGGGTTTGCCCGCTTTGACCTGGCCATAATTGCGCCAGCACCCTCGCCAGATGCACCCGTTGCCGCTCACCACCCGACAACGCCAGATAGCTGCGCCCCGCCAAGTGCTCAACGTCAGCCGCCTGCAACGCTGCGTGAATGATTTCTGAATCGCGGGTCCGACCTGTCTGATGTGGCAGTCGCCCCATACCCACTACTTCTTCAACACGAAAGGCGAAATCCAGGGTAGAGGTTTGCGGCAAGACCGCAAGACGCTGGGCCCGTTGCGCGCCCTTGAAGTTGCCCAGGACTCGCTGGTCCAGCCAGACCTGCCCCCCACTCGGAGCCAAGTCCCCGCACAACGCGGCCAGCAGTGTGCTTTTACCCGCGCCATTGGGGCCCAGCACGCCCAGCACTTCACCCGGACGTACATCAAGAGTGACATCCGCCAGCACGATTTTCCGGTCACGACGGATCTGCAGATTCTCCGCACGCAGCATCAGTGGCGACCTCGCAACAGTAAGTAAAGGAAGAACGGCGCCCCAAGGAATGCGGTAACAATCCCGATGGGCAGCTCTGCCGGTGCCAGGGCCAGTCGTGCAATCAAGTCGGCAAACAGCAGTAACGCTGCACCTGCCAGCACGGAAGCAGGTAACAGCACGCGGTGATCAGGCCCTGCCAGCAGCCGTACCAGATGCGGCACCACCAGCCCGATAAAACCAATCATGCCTGCCGCCGCCACAGCAGCGCCCACACCCAAGGCCGTGCAAAAGACCAGCTCGCGCTTAAGGCCTTCGACGTCGATCCCAAGATGATTGGCCTCCGACTCTCCCAACAACAGCGCATTGAGCGCACTTGCTCGCCGAGGCAACCACAAGGCAACACCCGCAGTAACAATCAACAAGGGCCACAACCGCGCGTAACTGGCGCCATTAAGACTACCCAGATTCCAGAAAGTCAGGGTGCGCAATGTCGCGTCATCTGCCAGATAGGTAAACAATCCGACCGCCGAACCGGCCAAAGCTGTAAGCGCGATCCCCGCAAGCAACATGACGGCGACATTGGTCTGACCGTTGCGCCGCCCCAGCCGATACACCAGTGCCGTTACACCCAACCCCCCGAGGAATGCGCATAGCGACAGCAAATAGGGTCCAATAAACTCTGGCAGCCCGCCAAACGCAGATCCGCCCACAATCGCAATCGCCGCACCCAAGGCTGCGCCGCTGGACACACCGACCAACCCGGGGTCGGCCAACGGGTTACGGAACAACCCCTGCATGGCTACACCTGACAACGCCAGCACACCGCCAACTGCCAACCCCAGCAATGTCCGAGGCAAACGAATCTGCCCCAGGATCAGTTCGGCCTGCTCCAGACCTTCGCCCTGTATCGGTATGCCCAGCAACCTCAGTGCAGCGCGCAGAGTGTCAAACAACGGCAAGCTCACAGGCCCCAGCGCCAGCGACAACCACGTCGCCAACAGGCACAGGGCACTCAGGCCTATAAACAATGACCGGGGTTTAACCAGGGTCCTCATGGGTTAGCCGGGGCCGCGGGATAAAAGTCTGCTGTCAGTCGCTTCAAGCTGGCTGGCAATCGTGGCCCCAGCCCACCCACCAGCAGTGTTGGGTCCAGCTCGTACACGCGGCCATTTTTAGCCGCACGGATAGACGCCAATACCGGGTTTTCCTTGAACAGTGCCGTGCGAGCCGCCTCACCTGTCAAACTGCGATCCGCAAACACCAAAACTTCAGGATTGAGCCCTGCCAGCGCCTCCACAGAAAACGGCTTGTAGCCGGTGTGGGTGGCCAGGTTATGTCCGCCAGCTTGAGTCAGCAGCCAGTCTGCCGCCGTCTCCTTGCCGGCAATCAGCGGTTTGCCCCCCGCGTGCCCCAATAACAACAGCACCCCAGGCTTCTTGTGATCGGCTTGTGCCGCCTTTACCTGCTGCTGATGACGAACAAGTTGTTGCTGGTAGTCATTGAACAGTTGCCCCGCTTGCGCCTCGTTACCCAGCAATCGCCCCAAATGCTTCAAGGTGGCTTCAAGGCTTGCAAGATCGGCCTTGGCCGAAAACATCTCTACCGGCACACCTGCACCGCGAATCTGTGCCAAAACCGGCGGTGGTCCCATCTCGTCAGTGCCGATCAGGACATCCGGTTTCAGGCTCAGGATCCCTTCTGCCGAAAGCTGGCGCTGATAACCGATGCTGGGCAGCGACTTGAGTGATTCAGGATGTTGGCTGGTGGTATCGACCCCAACCAATTTAGACTCCGCGCCCAGCGCGCTGACCCACTCCGAAAGCGCTCCACCCGCGCTGACCCAGCGTTGTGGCAACTCGCCAGCCAGGCTGGCATGACTGATCATAAGGCCTGCACAGAGCGAAATCAGGCGGGTACTCAGGCGCATACAGGGGCATTCCTTGAAAAAGAGGGCTCAACGGGACAAGGGGATTGTCACGCCGTGAAAACAGCACATCGCAGAGCAAGCCGCCATTTGATAATTGTTTGCATTTGCACGTCAACCTCTTAACCCACGCTGAAACACGTCAACCACACAGCCGTTTGGCTGCTATTAAGGATTGCCATGAAGTTTTTATGCCCCTCACAGGCACTAAGCGAAGGCGCCAGCCGTGGCTTCGAGCTGGATGAGCTGAGCCTGCTCGTCATTCGTCGTGAAGGCCAGGTGTATGCCTACAAAAACCGCTGCCCCCATCGCGGGGTAACACTGGAATGGCAACCGGATCAGTTTCTCGACTCAAGCGCCAGCCTGATCCAGTGCGCGACTCACTCGGCACTGTTTCTGATCGAAAGCGGTGAATGCGTTGCCGGGCCTTGCGCCGGGCAGTTTCTGACAGCCCTTGACTGCCGTGAAGACAGTCAAGGGATCTGGATTACGCCACAAGTGTCAGAGGATGACGTCTAGTCGGCGATCAACCACCACTCCATCAGGCGTCAGGCTTACGCCATACGCCAGTACTTGCACCCCGGCAGCGACCGCCTCGCGCAACGCTGCCGCGTAACCAGGGTCGATCTCCTGAGCCGGACGCACCGCATCGATACCCGTAAGGTTGACGCAATACAGCTGAACGGCACGCACCCCTTCACGCGCCAGGGTGGCAAGCTCGCGTAAATGCTTGGCACCACGCTGCGTAACAGCATCCGGAAATGCAGCGACACGAGAATCGTCAAAACCCAGGGTCACACTCTTGACCTCTACAAAGGCAAAGCCTTGGGGGTATTCCAGGCGGAAATCAATCCGGCTTTTTTCCTGGCCGTAAGGGACTTCACGCTTGAGTGCAGTGAAGCCATCAAGCTCAGTAATCACCCCTGCCAACAACGCCTCCTCGATCAAGTGATTGGCTCGCGCGGTATTCACGCACGCCAACCGCCCTTGCGGGGTTTGGCTGATTTCCCAGGTGCCCGGCAATTTGCGCTTGGGATCATTGGAGCGGCTGAACCAGACCTGACCACCTTCGACCATGCAATTGAGCATGGAGCCCGTATTCGGGCAGTGGATGGTCATCAATTCGCCAGTGGTGGTTTCGATATCCGCCAGGAAACGCTTGTAGCGCTTGATCAGCCGCCCTTCTTCCAGTTCAGGTGAAAAGCGCATCAGCCTTTCCAGCTCTTGAGGCCAAGGGCGATCCGCTCAACGGCCTCCTGCAGACGCGGCAAACTTTGAGTGTAGGCAAATCGTACATGGTGCCCTGACTTGAAGCGCCCAAAATCCAGGCCCGGCGTAAAGGCTATGTGCTGGGTTTCAAGAAAGTGCTGGCAAAATGCAAACGCATCGCCGCCAAACGCGCTGATATCGGCGTACAGGTAAAACGCACCCTCTGGCTCTACCGCAATACCAAAGCCAAGCTCACGCAAGGCCGGCAACAGAAAGTCACGACGCCGCCCGAATTCGGCCCGACGCTCTTCCAGAATGGCCAGTGTCTGCGGCTCAAAACAGGCCAGGGCCGCGTACTGAGCCATGCTTGGCGCGCTGATATAGAGGTTCTGTGCGAGCTTCTCCAGATCAGCCACGGCTTCAGGCGGCGCCACCAGCCAGCCCAAACGCCACCCGGTCATGCCGAAATACTTGGAAAAGCTGTTGAGCACAAACGCGCTGTCATCGACTTCAAGCACGCTCGTCGCATCGCAGCCATAGGTCAGGCCATGGTAAATCTCATCCACTACCAGATGCCCGTTGCGGGCCTTGATCGCCGTAGACAGTGCCGCCAGCTCATCACGGTTCAAGATCGTACCGGTAGGGTTGGCCGGGGATGCCACCAGCGCACCTACACTGTCTTGATTCCAGTAGCGCTCGACCAGATCCGACGTCAGTTGATAGCGCACCTCCGGGCCAACCGGCACCAATTGCGCTGCTCCCTCTACCAGACGTAGGAAATGTCGATTACAGGGGTAGCCAGGATCTGCAAGTAGCCAGTGTTTTCCGGGATCGACCA
Source organism: Pseudomonas sp. RL_5y_Pfl2_69 (assembly GCF_963970465.1). Taxonomy (NCBI): domain Bacteria; kingdom Pseudomonadati; phylum Pseudomonadota; class Gammaproteobacteria; order Pseudomonadales; family Pseudomonadaceae; genus Pseudomonas; species Pseudomonas sp. RL_5y_Pfl2_69. Next base: position 17,411 of record NZ_CAXAOU010000011.1, read on the forward strand.
GCAGGCTGGATGCAAGCAACAAGGCGCCAGAACCACCTGGAGTGACAAGAATCCGTGAAGGATCGATGTTCAATCCATAACGCTGCTGATAGAACCCGGAGATCGCCTCGCGCAGCTCCGGCAGGCCACGGGCTGCGGTGTAGCGGGTTTTTCCGGCAGCCAGGGCGGCCTGCCCCGCGGCAATGATCGGCTCAGCCGTGGTGAAGTCCGGCTCCCCGATTTCCAGGTGAATCACATCGTGCCCCGCAGCCTGAAGCTCGTTGGCACGCGCCAACAAGGCCATCACGTGGAACGGTTCGATTGCGCGGCTGCGCGCACTGTAAGACTGAGCCATGAGCCTGCCTTCCTGGGTAAGCAAAAGCCTGATTCTACCCAAGCAGTGCCACAAGGGAGAGCTAATTACTGTCTTAGGCAAGCGTCCTATAGAACCAAACAACCCAGCCTTTGGTCATAGCTCGACTAAAATTAATATTCAGGCACTAATCTCAAGCACCACAGGCTCTGTACACAACCACTGACAACGGGCTAGACATGCGGGAGTAGCGCAGCCCGATTTGATCTGGTAAGTTCGCCCGCTTGCAGCCGCAGGGCCGGCAGGTGCCGGTGATGTTGCAATCCTGCGCAATGGATTAGAAGAATGAGAGGCGGTCCATTTCATGCCCACACAAGCAAAGCAACAGAATACTCAACTTAGCGGCTTCGAACCCTACGTTGAAAAGAAGGGCGAAGAGTACATGGGCGAGCCCATGCGCAAGCACTTCACCAAGATTCTGCAAAAGTGGAAACAGGACTTGATGCAGGAAGTCGACCGCACCGTTGATCATATGAAAGACGAAGCGGCAAACTTTCCTGACCCATCCGACCGCGCTAGCCAGGAAGAAGAGTTCAGCCTGGAACTGCGCGCCCGTGATCGCGAGCGCAAGCTGATCAAGAAAATCGACAAGACCCTCCAACTGATCGAAGACGAGGAATACGGCTGGTGCGAATCCTGTGGTGTCGAGATCGGTATTCGTCGACTCGAGGCCCGTCCTACTGCCGACATGTGCGTAGACTGCAAGACCTTGGCTGAAATCAAGGAAAAACAAGTCGGCAAGTAATCGCTGGCTTGACTGAATGGGGCGTGCGAACGCCCCATTTTTGTTTTTGGACTTTCTGTGTCCTGCGTGGGAGCGGGCTTGCTCGCGATAGCATTACCGCGCCAATCGCTCTAAACCGGGTAGCCCCATCGCGAGCACGCCCGTTCCCACACAAAACCGGCCCACGTCCATGACCGCTCCCTCCTACATCGGGCGCTTCGCCCCAACGCCCAGTGGCCACCTGCACTTTGGCTCGCTGGTCGCCGCCCTCGCTTCTTATCTCGACGCCCGCTCTGTGGGTGGCCGCTGGCTGTTGCGCATGGAAGACCTCGACCCTCCCCGCGAAATGCCCGGTGCACAAGCCGCCATTCTGGATGCCCTTGAACGCTACGGTTTTGAATGGGACGGCGAACTGGTTCGCCAAAGCGACCGTCACGAGGCATACGCCCAAGTGCTGAACCGACTGTTCAGCATGGGCCTGGCTTACGCCTGCACCTGTTCGCGCAAACAGCTTGAAAGCTATAACGGCATTTACCCGGGGCTGTGCCGCAATGCGGGCCACTCGATGGAAAACGCCGCTATCCGCATACGCGTCCCCGAGCTCGAATACCGTTTTGAGGATCGGGTTCAGGGCTTGTTTGGTCAGCATCTGGGACGGGATGTGGGGGACTTTGTGATTCGGCGCCGGGACGGCCTGTATGCCTACCAACTGGCCGTGGTGCTCGATGACGCCGCCCAGGGTGTGACGGATATCGTGCGTGGCGCCGACCTGCTGGACTCCACACCGCGCCAGCTCTACCTGCAAGAGCTGCTGGGCTTGTCACAACCGCGCTACCTGCATGTGCCGCTGATCGTGCAACCCGATGGCCACAAGCTCGGCAAATCGTACCGCTCGCCGCCCCTGACGCCCGAGCAGGCAACACCATTGCTGCTTCGCGCCTTGCGCGCCCTGGGTCAGACGCCTGACGAATGCTTGAACGACGCCACCCCGCGTGAAGTCCTGGATTGGGGCATCGCTCACTGGAGCCCAGCCAAAATCCCGCGCACACTGACCCTCCCCGAAGCGCAATTACGCTGACAACCCTTGCAGGTTGCCAGCCATCCGTTACCATCGCCGCACGTTTTTGGGCATGCGGCCTGTAAAAGTGAGGGCGGGATGTATATCTATCGATTGGTCCTGTTGCTGGTTGTCGGGATCTACCTGTTTTCTCCCGCCATCATGGATTGGTGGATCGATGCGACAGGTGCCTGGTACAGGCCCTATCTGCTCTGGCTGATTCTGATCGTTGTGACCTTTATTCTTCAGAGCCAAAAAGATGCCGATGAGCTTTAGCCTGACCCAGATGATCCTGATCAGCGCCGCCTACCTGGGGGTACTGTTTGGTGTGGCCTGGATCAGTGAACGCGGCATGATCCCGCGCGCAATCATTCGCCACCCGCTGACCTACACACTGTCGCTGGGCGTCTATGCCAGTGCCTGGGCGTTTTACGGCACCGTGGGCCTGGCCTACGAATACGGCTATGGATTTCTATCCAGCTACCTGGGGGTTTCCGGGGCCTTTTTGCTGGCGCCCGTGCTGCTCTACCCCATCCTGAAAATTACCCGCACTTATCAGCTTTCATCCCTGGCTGACTTGTTCGCTTTCCGTTTTCGCAGCACATGGGCCGGTGCGCTGACCACGATTTTCATGCTCATAGGCGTGTTACCGCTGCTGGCCCTGCAGATCCAGGCCGTGGCCGACTCCATCAGCATCCTCACACGCGAACCCGTGCAACACCGCGTCGCCCTGAGCTTCTGTGCGCTGATTACCCTGTTTACGATCTTCTTCGGCTCGCGGCACATCGCCACCCGTGAAAAACACGAAGGTTTGGTCTTCGCGATCGCCTTTGAGTCGGTGATCAAACTGATCGCCATTGGCGGGGTGGGCCTCTACGCGCTTTATGGTGTGTTCGACGGCCCGCAACAGCTTGAAGTCTGGCTGCTGCAAAACCAGACCGCCCTCGCCGCTCTGCATACGCCATTGCAAGAAGGCCCGTGGCGTACCTTGCTGCTGGTGTTTTTCGCCTCGGCCATCGTGATGCCGCACATGTATCACATGACCTTTACCGAGAACCTCAACCCACGCGGACTGGTCAGCGCCAGCTGGGGCCTGCCGCTGTTCCTGCTGCTGATGAGCCTGGCCGTGCCGCTGATTCTATGGGCTGGCCTCAAGCTGGGCGCCACCACCAATCCCGAGTACTTCACCCTCGGTATCGGCATCGCCGCCAACAGCAAACCCCTTGCATTGCTGGCCTATGTCGGCGGGCTATCTGCCTCTAGCGGGCTGATTATCGTCACCACCCTGGCACTGTCCGGCATGGCCCTGAACCATCTGGTGCTGCCGCTTTATCAGCCACCCGCCGAGGGCAACATCTACCGCTGGCTGAAGTGGACCCGCCGGGCACTGATCGTAGCCATCATCATGGCTGGCTATGGCTTTTACCTGCTGCTGGGCGCCGAACAGGATCTGGCCAACCTCGGCATCGTCGCATTCGTCGCGACCTTGCAGTTCCTGCCGGGCGTGCTCTCGGTGCTGTACTGGCCGACCGCCAACCGACGCGGCTTTATTGCCGGATTGCTGGCAGGGATTCTGGTGTGGATGGCGAGCATGCTGTTCCCGCTGATCGGCAACTTCCAGGGGTTCTACATCCCGTGGCTGAACATGATCTATGTGCTGGACGACACCAGCTGGCACATGGCGGCAATCGCCTCACTGGCAGCCAACGTCCTGATGTTCACCCTGATTTCGCTGTTCACCAACGCCAGCCCCGAAGAGGCCAGCGCCGCCGAAGCTTGCGCCGTCGACAACGTACGCCGTCCACAACGGCGCGAGCTGCACGCCGCCTCACCGCAAGAGTTCGCCACCCAGCTGGCCAAGCCATTGGGCGCCAAGGCGGCACAAAAAGAAGTCGAGCAAGCACTGCGTGACCTGTTCTTACCGTTCGACGAGCGCCGCCCCTACGCCTTGCGCCGTTTGCGCGACCGTATCGAGGCCAACCTTTCGGGCTTGATGGGCCCCAGCGTTGCCCAGGACATGGTCGAAACCTTTTTGCCCTACAAGTCGGGCGGCGAAAACTACGTCACCGAAGACATCCACTTCATTGAAAGCCGGCTTGAGGACTACCACTCACGCCTGACGGGGCTGGCAGCCGAACTCGACGCCTTGCGCCGTTATCACCGCCAAACCTTGCAAGAGCTGCCCATGGGCGTTTGTTCGCTGGCCAAGGACCAAGAGATCCTGATGTGGAACAAGGCGATGGAAGAATTGACCGGTATCCCGGCCCAGCGTGTGGTGGGTTCGCGCCTGAGCACCCTGGGAGATCCGTGGCGAGAGTTGCTGCAAGGCTTTATCGACCTGCCTGACGAACACTTGCACAAGCAGCACCTGGCCCTGGATGGCCAGACTCGCTGGCTCAACCTGCACAAAGCCGCGATCGATGAACCTCTGGCCCCAGGTAACAGCGGCCTGGTGTTACTGGTCGAAGACCTTACCGAAACCCAGATGCTCGAAGACAAGCTGGTGCACTCCGAGCGACTGGCCAGCATCGGACGCCTGGCGGCGGGTGTCGCTCACGAAATTGGCAACCCTGTCACCGGGATTGCCTGCCTGGCGCAAAACCTGCGCGAGGAACGCGAAGACGACAGCGAGCTGACTGAAATCAGCAGCCAGATTCTTGAGCAGACCAAACGTATCTCGCGCATCGTCCAGTCCTTGATGAGCTTCGCCCATGCCGGCAGCCACCAGCACAATGACGAGCCCGTCTGTCTGGCCGAAGTGGCACAGGATGCCATTGGCCTGCTGGCCCTGAACCGACGCAATTTCGAGGTGCAGTTCTATAACCTCTGCGACCCTGATCATTGGGTCGACGGCGACCCGCAACGACTCGCCCAGGTATTGATCAACCTGCTCTCCAACGCCCGCGACGCCTCTCCTGCCGGGAGTGCAGTGAGGGTCAAGAGCGAAGCCAGCGAGCACACCGTCGACCTCATCGTGGAAGACGAAGGCACAGGCATCCCCAAGAACATCATGGATCGATTGTTCGAACCGTTTTTCACCACCAAGGACCCTGGCGAAGGCACCGGTCTGGGCCTTGCACTGGTCTATTCCATCGTTGAAGAGCATTATGGACAAATCACCATCGACAGCCCGGCTGACATTCACAGCCAACGCGGAACCCGTATCCGGGTGACACTACCGCGTCATGTCGAAGCGACGTCCGCTGTGAACTGAGACCGTCGAGAGAACCGAATCAATGCCGCATATTTTGATCGTCGAAGATGAAACCATCATCCGCTCCGCGTTACGCCGTTTACTGGAGCGTAACCAGTACCAGGTCAGCGAGGCTGGCTCGGTGCAAGAAGCACAGGAGCGTTTCAGCATCCCCTCGTTCGACTTGATTGTCAGCGACCTGCGCCTGCCAGGCGCTCCGGGCACCGAGCTGATCAAGCTCGGCCAAGGTAAGCCGGTGCTGATCATGACCAGCTATGCCAGCCTGCGCTCGGCTGTTGACTCGATGAAAATGGGCGCTGTCGACTACATCGCCAAACCCTTTGATCACGACGAAATGCTGCAAGCAGTGGCGCGTATTCTGCGTGACCGGCAAAACGTCCAGAGCGCACCTGTCGAGCGCCCAGCCAAACCGGGTGTTACCGACAAAAGTGCTGTGGATAACAGCAACGGTGAAATCGGCATCATCGGCTCCTGCCCACCCATGCTGGACATGTACAGCAAGATCCGCAAAGTCGCGCCAACCGACTCCAATGTCTTGATCCAGGGCGAGTCCGGCACCGGTAAAGAACTGGTTGCACGCGCCCTGCACAATCTTTCCCGGCGTGCCAAGGCACCGATGATTTCGGTGAACTGTGCAGCCATTCCTGAATCTCTGATCGAATCCGAACTGTTCGGCCACGAAAAAGGCGCGTTTACCGGCGCCAGCGCTGGCCGTGCAGGCCTGGTTGAAGCGGCCGACGGCGGAACACTGTTCCTTGATGAAATCGGCGAACTGCCGCTTGAGGCCCAAGCCCGTCTGCTTCGCGTGCTGCAAGAGGGCGAGATTCGCCGCGTAGGTTCCGTGCAGTCGCAAAAGGTCGATGTACGCTTGATTGCCGCGACGCACCGCGACCTGAAAAGCCTGGCCAAGGTCGGTCAGTTCCGCGAAGACTTGTACTACCGCCTGCACGTCATCGCACTCAAGCTGCCCGCATTGCGCGAGCGTGGCGCTGACGTGAACGAAATCGCCAACGCTTTTCTTGCACGCCAAAGTGCCCGCATTGGCCGCACTGACCTGAAATTCGCCCCCGATGCCGAGCGGGCAATCAGTCATTACTCCTGGCCGGGTAACGTGCGTGAACTGGAAAACGCAGTAGAGCGAGCGGTGATCCTGTGTGAAAGCCCGGAAATTTCGGCTGAACTGCTGGGTATCGATATTGAACTGAGCGATCTGCAAGACGATGATTTTATCGGCCTGGCCCCGCAGCAGAGCATCGTCAACGGTAACACCAGCCTTGATCCGACCGAAGATCTGTCACTGGAAGACTACTTCCAGCACTTCGTACTTGAGCACCAGGACCACATGACCGAGACAGAACTGGCCCGCAAACTGGGGGTCAGCCGCAAGTGCTTGTGGGAACGGCGCCAGCGTCTGGGCATTCCTCGGCGCAAAACCGGCGTGCCAAGCGAGGGCTAGGTAACACGTTCAAATGTAAAAAAACTGTTACCTCAGTCAAATCACGTAACAAAAGCCGGGTCTTAAGGTAACGATGACCCGGCTTTTTTTTGCCCTGAAAAAAGCAAAAACACTAGAAACCCCTTATTTTGCTGGCCCGTGTAAAAGTTGGCACGACCCCTGCTATATGTATTCGTACAAGAACAATAAGAATCACAGCAACACACAATAAAAATAAGACGTATCGGCTCACGCATAACAAGAACAACACGGCGGAGGCGCAGCTAACTGATTGTTTTGGAGAGGCGTTGTAAATGGGGCTTGCCCCACGACTAGGCAGAGAACAACAAAAACTGCACTTAAAGCAGAGCCTGAACTAGTTGGATCATGGATCACATCAACACAGCGACCAAAGCAATCCGTTTGCTCTTATCTCCCGATTGGGAGGGTTACTCAGGCAAGACCTCTGTAACCAGGGCGATTAACAAAAACAAAAAGCCCGCAATCAATAATAAAAATAGAGCATGCAATTCATTCTGGGGGAGCTTTGGCTCCCCTTGTGCTTCCTGCGATTCAGAAAAAACTCCCACGGCTCTACCTCAACGCTCTTGCAGCTATTTTTGCCTATTGCCTGCAGCTTCGCTCACAAGAGCGACTCAGTGTCCTACACCATCCCCTGACTAAATGCTAGAATCCCCGCCCATCATGCGGTCATTCTTCGTTTTGGCCGAACATTCCTTCAAACAGTGCATCCCATGCTGAAGAAGCTGTTCCAGTCATTCCGTTCCCCCAAGCGTCGTACGCAACAACTGCGCAGCACCCCTGAAGTGCTCAACAGCAGCCAACACTCGCTGCAACGTGCCCAGTTCAGCCGCTACGCGGTCAACATCGTCGAGCGCCTGCAGAACGCCGGTTACCAGGCCTATCTGGTAGGCGGTTGCGTACGCGACATGCTGCTCAACATCACGCCAAAAGACTTTGACGTCGCTACCAGCGCCACGCCTGAACAAGTGCGCGCCGAGTTTCGCAATGCGCGAATCATCGGTCGACGCTTCAAACTGGTGCATATCCACTTTGGTCGCGAAATCATTGAAGTCGCAACCTTCCGTGCCAATCACCCGCAAAACGACGAAGAGGAAGACAGCAACCAGTCCTCACGTAACGAGAGCGGGCGCATCTTGCGCGACAACGTTTACGGCACCCTTGAAGAAGACGCCCAGCGTCGTGACTTCACGATCAACGCCCTGTACTACGACCCGGTCAGCGAACGCATCCTCGACTACGCCAATGGCGTACACGACATACGTAACCGCTTGCTGCGCCTGATTGGTGACCCGCAACAGCGCTACCAGGAAGACCCGGTGCGCATGCTGCGCGCAGTGCGTTTTGCCGCCAAGCTCAACTTTGGCATCGAAAAACACACCGCCGAGCCGATTCGCGAACTGGCCCCCATGCTGCGCGAAATCCCGTCGGCACGGTTGTTCGAAGAAGTCCTCAAGTTGTTCCTCTCGGGTAACGCTTCAGACACCTTCGAAATGCTGGTTGACCTCGAGTTGTTCGACCCATTGTTCCCGGCCAGCGCCGAAGCACTGGAACACAATCCGACATACACCCACACCCTGATCAGCGAAGCCTTGCGCAACACCGATCTGCGGATCAAGCAGGGCAAACCGGTAACGCCGGCCTTCCTGTTTGCTGCCCTGCTCTGGCCTGCCCTGCCGGCCCGTGTACTGCGCCTGCAAGATCAAGGCATGCCGCCCATTCCTGCCATGCAGGAAGCCGCGCACGAACTGATCGCCGAACAGTGCCAGCGAATTGCTATTCCCAAGCGTTTCACCATGCCGATTCGCGAGATCTGGGACATGCAGGAGCGCCTGCCACGGCGCAGCGGCAAACGTGCCGACATGTTGCTCGACAACCCGCGCTTCCGTGCCGGCTACGACTTCTTGCTGCTGCGTGAAAGCGCAGGCGAGCAGACCAATGGACTGGGCGAGTGGTGGACGGACTATCAGGACGCCAATGACAGCGGTCGCCGCGACATGATTCGTGACCTGAGCAACGCCAAGGATGACGGCGCCGGGCCTGCACCGCGTAAACGTCGCCGCACCAGTGGTGCCAAGCGCAAACGCAGCGCCGCAGCGGACGAGTAAGCGATGGAGCGCGTCTACATTGGAATGGGCAGCAACTTGGCCGCCCCTGAAGAGCAATTGCACAGTGCCGTCCAGGCACTGGCGCAATTGCCTGACTCCCGACTCGTCGGGGTGTCGGCGTTCTATCAAAGCGATTCATTGCTGCCCGGTCAGCCGCGCTACACCAATGCCGTGGCCGCCATCGACAGCACGCTGCCACCTCTGGATCTGCTCGACGCACTGCAAGCCATCGAGCTAGATCAAGGTCGCGAACGCCACGAACGCTGGGGCCCACGCACCCTGGATCTCGACATTTTGCTGTTTGGCGATCGCCTGATCGACGAACCCCGCCTCAAAGTCCCCCACTACCACATGCACGCCCGGCCTTTTGTGCTCTACCCCCTGGCCGAAGTGGCACCCGCATCCCTGAAACTCGCCGATGGCCGTAGCCTGTCGCAATTGCTGGCCGACTGCCCTTTCATCGGGCTTGAGCGCATCACCGCTTAAGCTGAAACGAATCAATAACCGGGTAACACCTTTGCGGTAACACCCGGAATTGACTTCCTGTGAGCTCGTCACGACTATAGGCATCCCGCTGCCATCCGCTGGATGGCGCAATGTGAAAAGCAGGCTTTATAAGCGCCCTCTATAAAGGTGTGCCTGTTCATAACGATGAATCACACGCGTTACTCGCAGTGGTTATCACACTGCCTGACGAGGATCCTTTTCATGCCAGCTATTACCCTGACCACCCTGCAAAGCCTTAAGCAAAAAGGTGAAAAAATCACCATGCTGACGTGCTATGACGCCACCTTTGCCCATGCCTGCAATCAGGCCGGTGTTGAAGTGTTACTGGTAGGCGACTCCCTGGGCATGGTTCTACAAGGGCATGACAGCACATTGCCTGTGACGACCGCCGACATGGCTTACCACGTGGCTTGCGTCAAACGCGGTAACCAGGACGCCCTGATTCTCGCAGACATGGCCTTCATGGCGAATGCGACCCTGGAACAAAGCCTGAACAACAGCGCGCTGCTGATGAAAGCCGGCGCGCACATGGTCAAAGTCGAAGGCGCCGTGTGGCTCGCCGAATCGATTCGCGCCATGACCGAACGAGGCATCCCGGTGTGCGCGCACATGGGTCTGACCCCGCAGACGGTGAACGTACTGGGCGGTTACAAAGTTCAGGGACGCAACGAAAACCAGGCGCGCCAAATGCGTGCCGACGCCATTGCCCTGGAGCAAGCAGGCGCAGCCATGCTGCTGCTTGAGTGCGTACCGAGCGAACTGGCGGCAGAAATCACCCACGCAGTGAAAATCCCGGTGATCGGCATTGGTGCCGGCAGTGACACAGACGGACAGGTCCTGGTGCTGCACGACATGCTCGGCCTGTCGCTGACAGGGCGCGTGCCCAAGTTTGTGAAGAACTTCATGACCGGCCAGCCTGACATCCAGTCCGCCCTGAGTGCCTACGTCACTGAAGTCAAAGCCGTCAGCTTTCCTGCTACCGAACACGGGTTCTCTGCATGAACACAGTTAAAACCGTTCGCGAATTGCGCGCCGTTATCGCCCGTGCACGCCGCGAAGGCAAACAAATAGCCCTGGTTCCGACCATGGGCAATCTGCACAGCGGTCATGGCGCACTGGTCACCACCGCCGCGCAACAGGCTGACTTTGTAGTGGCCAGCATTTTTGTAAACCCGCTGCAGTTTGGTGCCAACGAAGACCTCGCCACCTATCCGCGCACGATGGCGGCCGATCAGGAAAGACTCCTGCAGGCAGGTTGCCATTTGCTGTTTGCCCCAACCGTCGAGGAAATGTACCCCAACGGCATGGAGGGCCTGACCCGTGTTACTGCCGCCAAGTTGAGCAATGAACTGTGCGGCAGCCGTCGCCCGGGGCATTTCGATGGGGTGACCACGGTGGTCAGCAAACTGTTCAATATGGTTCAGCCTGATCTGGCGATCTTTGGCCAAAAGGACTACCAGCAGCTGGCAGTCATTCGTGCAATGGTCAACGACCTCAACTTTCCGATCCAGATCATCAGTGAACCGACCGTACGCGCCGAAGATGGCCTGGCCCTGTCTTCGCGCAATGGTTACCTGAGCGAAGAGCAGCGTGCCCTCGCACCTGCGCTGTACCGTCATTTGAGCGAGATGGCTCACGCCATTGAAGCTGGTGAGCGCGATTACCCGGCATTGGTCAGCCAGCATCTGACGCAGATCGAAGCCATCGGCTTTCGCCCCGACTACCTGGAAGTGCGTCACGGCCAGACTTTGCTCCCGGCCACGGCCACTGATCGTGACCTGGTGATTTTGGTCGCGGCTTTTATGGGCGCCACCCGTTTAATCGACAACGTGCACTTAAACCTCGACAGCGCGCTCTGACAGAGCCGACTGCGCGGACCCGCGGAATGACCCGCACTCCATAAAGAAACACTGAAACGATTCAGCTCGTGTGACACAGCGGTGACAAAAGTTACCGTTTGTTGTCAGACAAAGCCAAGACAGAAGCAGGCGAGAGAGGTACTGTAATCGCCCTGCTTCTAGCTGACGTGCAGAATCAGATCGACCGGGCACCTCGATAATAAAAAGGTGCAGGCGTTTTCAGTGTCCAAAGGCAGTTCAAGCAAAAAGGATATCCGCAGCGATGGCGTACTACCGCACCCCTCATGACGTTACCGCTCTGCCCGCTTGGCAAGCGTTGAAACTCCACCGCGCTGACATGCAAAATTTCAGCATGCGCGACGCGTTTAACAGCAACCCCAAACGTTTTGAAGAATTCACCCTGAGCAGCTGCGGGCTGTTTCTGGACTACTCGAAAAACCTGATCACCAACGAGACCCGCGACCTGTTGGTCAATCTCGCCAACGAGGTCGATCTCAAAGGCGCGATCAAGTCGCTGTTTGGTGGCGAAATCGTCAACGCCTCTGAAGGCCGTCCAGCCTTGCACACCGCGCTGCGCCGCCCGGTTGCCGACAAACTGTCGGTGAACGGCGTGAACATCATGCCCGAGGTGCATAAAGTCCTTAACCAGATGACCGAGCTGGTCGGCAGGATTCACGACGGCCTGTGGCGTGGTTACACCGAAAAGCCGATCACCGATATCGTCAACATTGGCATTGGTGGCTCTTTCCTGGGCCCCGAGCTGGTCTCTGAAGCGCTGTTGTCCTACGCCCAAAAAGGGGTGCGCTGCCACTACCTGGCAAATATCGACGGCAGTGAGTTCCATGAACTGACCGCCAAATTGCGCGCCGAAACCACGCTGTTTATCGTTTCGTCCAAATCCTTCAATACCCTCGAAACCCTGAAAAACGCTCAGGCTGCCCGGGCCTGGTACCTGGCCCAGGGCGGTTCGGAAGCAGAGCTGCATCGCCACTTTATCGCCGTATCGAGCAACAACGCGGCCGCTGTGGCCTTCGGTATTCGCGAAGAGAATATCTTCCCGATGTGGGACTGGGTCGGCGGGCGTTACTCGCTGTGGTCGGCCATCGGCTTGCCAATTGCCCTGGCAATCGGCATGTCCAACTTCAAGGAGCTGCTGTCCGGTGCCTACACCATGGACCAGCACTTCCAGACCGCTCCGTTTGAACAGAACATGCCTGTGCTGATGGCCGCACTGGGTGTCTGGTATGGCAATTTCTGGGGCGCACAAAGCCACGCGATCCTGCCGTACGACCACTACCTGCGCAACATCACCAAGCACTTGCAACAGCTGGACATGGAGTCCAACGGCAAAAGCGTGCGCCAGGACGGTACTCCGGTGTCCACCGACACGGGCCCTGTCATCTGGGGCGGCGTGGGCTGCAACGGTCAGCATGCGTATCACCAGTTACTGCATCAGGGCACCCAACTGATCCCGGCCGATTTCATCGTGCCGATCGTCAGTTTCAACCCTGTGGCCGATCACCATCAGTGGCTGTATGCCAACTGCCTGTCGCAAAGCCAGGCTCTGATGCTGGGTAAAACCCGCGAAGAAGCCGAAACTGAATTGCGCGACAAAGGCATGGCCGAAGAAGAGGTGCAAAAACTCGCACCGCACAAGGTGATTCCAGGCAACCGTCCGAGCAATACCCTGGTGGTTGAACGCATCAGCCCGCGTCGTCTGGGCGCGCTGGTTGCGCTGTACGAGCACAAGGTCTTTGTGCAAAGCGTGATCTGGGGCATCAACGCCTTCGACCAATGGGGTGTCGAGCTGGGCAAGGAACTGGGCAAGGGTGTTTACAACCGCCTGGTCGGCAGCCAGGAAGAGCCGGCCGACGATGCTTCGACCCAAGGTCTGATCAACTACTTCCGCGGTCGCCATCGCGGTTGATTGATAGCCAGCCAGTCTTCACCGACTGGCTGGCACCATCGAGAAAGGCATCATGGAACTTATCCGCCGCCCCATCGAACGCCAGATCATGAGCCTGACCGGGCTCTCCCTCGGCCAGCTCGACCTCGAAAACCCCAAGGGCGATCCCGGCCTGTTTGGCCCGGACTCCATCAGTTGGCAGGTACATGGTGATTTCACCAGCATGCTGATTGGCGGCATCAGCGCCTTGATGCTGCAAGCCTTGCACCCACTGGCCCTGGCCGGGGTGTGGGACCACTCCAATTTTCGTCAGGACATGATGGGTCGGTTACGCCGCACCGGGCAGTTCATTTCTGGAACCACTTTCGGTGCCACCGGTGATGCCAACTGGCTGATCGACAAGGTGCGTACCATCCACCTGCAAGTCACCGGCACCGGCCTCGATGGTCGCCCCTATGCCGCCAGCGACCCCGAATTGTTGACCTGGGTGCATGTGGCAGAGGTCAGCAATTTCCTTGCCGCCCACTTGCGCTATCGCAACCCCCATTTATCCGGTGCAGATCAGGATCGTTACTACGACGAAATCGCCATGATCGCTGAACGCCTGGGCGCTACAAACGTTCCGCGCTCACGCCAGCAAGTGACCGACTACCTCGAGGCAATCCGCCCACAATTGCTGTGTGATGAGCGTAGCCACGAGGTGATTCGCCTGCTGCTCAATGCGCCCGCCCCCAGCCTGCTGGCCAAACCCTTTGGCGCGCTGATGATGAAGGCCGGGATTGATTTGCTGCCCGACTGGGCCAGCGATCAACTGGGACTGCACCAGCGTCCTCTGGTTCGCAAGCTGGTGCGGGCCGAAGTGAACAGTACGGCGCCGATCCTTCGCTGGGCCGTGCGCAATGGCTCCGTGCAACGAGCACGGCGGCGGATGGGGCTGAGCAACAAAAGCCTGTAGTCGCTGCCGAGGAACGCAGGCTGCGATACAACTGCAACGACCACTCTGACGGACTGTACCGATGCAATCGCAGCCTGCGGCAGCGACTACACCCATGGGTGACATTTATGCCACCATGCCCGCCTGATTCCGAGCACAACACTCCAAGAATAAAGAGGACTCTAGCAATGCAAGATGTCGTAATCGTTGCCGCTACCCGCACTGCCGTAGGTAGTTTTCAAGGCTCCCTGGCCCATGTCCCCGCCGTGGAACTGGGCGCTGCGGTCATCCGCCAGTTACTGGTGCAAACCGGGCTGGATGGCACTCAGGTCGACGAAGTAATCATGGGCCAGGTACTGACCGCCGGGGCCGGGCAAAACCCTGCTCGCCAGGCTGCAATCAAGGCCGGGCTACCCTTCGCGGTTCCTGCCTTGACCCTCAACAAAGTCTGCGGCTCGGGCCTCAAGGCCCTGCACCTGGCCGCCCAGGCGATTCGTTGCGGCGATGCAGAGGTGATCATTGCCGGCGGCCAGGAAAACATGAGCCTGTCCAACTACATCATGCCCGGTGCCCGCACCGGCCTGCGCATGGGCCACGGCCAGATCGTCGACACCATGATCAGCGATGGCCTGTGGGATGCGTTCAACGACTACCACATGGGCATCACTGCAGAGAACCTTGTGGATAAGTACGACATCAGCCGTGAAGCGCAAGACGCCTTTGCCGCCGCCTCGCAACAAAAAGCCACGGCAGCTATTGAAGCCGGGCGCTTTGTCGATGAGATCACCCCCATCCTGATCCCGCAGCGCAAAGGCGATCCGATCGCTTTCGCCACCGACGAACAGCCTCGCGCAGGCACCACTGCCGAGTCGCTGGCCAAGCTGCGTCCAGCCTTCAAGAAGGACGGCTCCGTGACCGCGGGCAATGCATCCTCACTCAATGACGGCGCAGCCGCAGTGATGCTGATGAGTGCCACCAAGGCCAAAGCCCTTGGCTTGCCGGTGCTGGCCAGGATTGCCGCCTACGCCAACGCTGGCGTAGACCCGGCCATCATGGGTATCGGTCCTGTGAGCGCCACTCAGCGCTGCCTGAGCAAGGCAGGCTGGAGCCTTGAGCAACTGGACCTGATCGAAGCCAACGAAGCGTTCGCGGCACAAGCGCTGGCAGTGGGCAAAGAGTTGAACTGGGACGCGAGCAAGGTCAACGTCAATGGAGGGGCTATTGCCATTGGCCACCCGATTGGAGCGTCGGGCTGCCGTATCCTCGTCACCCTGCTCCACGAAATGATCAAGCGCGACGGGAAAAAAGGCCTGGCAACCCTGTGCATTGGCGGTGGCCAGGGCGTGGCGCTGGCGATCGAGCGGGAGTAACCCCACACCCTGTGGGAGCGGACTTGCTCGCGATGCAGACTACTCGGTCTGTCGGTCAAGCCGCGCGGATACGATCGTGAGCAGGCCCGCTCCCACACTGAAGTTTCGTACACCCTATTCTGCTAAACTGCCGCGCCTTATCTATCCCCCAAGGCGCATGGCATGTCTTCCTTGAATCAGGCGCTGCGCGCCGCCCTCGATAACCGTCACGACCTGTTGGCCGAGCTGCATGCTCAGGGCACTGACTGCTATCGCCTGTTCCACGGCAGCCAGGAAGGCGCTGGCGGACTGACCATCGACCGCTACGGCCCGCAACTGCTGGTGCAAAGCTTTCATCAGCGTCTTGAGCGCGATGATTTGCTGCAACTGCATGACGCGATCAATCGTCACTTGGGCCTCGACCTGTTGCTGGTTTACAACGACCGCTCCCAGGGCAATTCACGCATTGATCGCGAAGACACCGTGTACCGCGCTGAAGATGCCGCACTCGAAGACACCGTCGGCCACGAATGGGGGCTGAAGTACCGCGTGCGCGGGCGCCATGCCGGGCAAGACCCTCTGTTGTTTCTCGACCTGCGCAACGCTCGCGGCTGGGTCAAACAACACAGTGCCGGCAAAAGCGTACTCAACCTCTTCTCCTACACTTGCGGCGTGGGCCTGAGTGCGGCTGCGGGTGGCGCCCGTGAAGTCTGCAATCTCGATTTCGCCGAGGGTAACCTCGCGGTGGGCCGGGAAAACGGCCTGCTGAACCCTCAATTGCCCAAGATGAAGTTCGTGCAGTCCGACTATTTTGCAGCCATCCGCCAACTGGCCGGCTTGCCGATTATTCAACGCCGCCACAAGCTGCCCGCCTACCCGCGACTGGATCAACGTGAATATGATCTGGTGTTGCTTGACCCCCCTGCATGGGCCAAAAGCGCATTCGGTACAGTCGATCTGCTGCGCGATTACCAAAGCCTGCTCAAGCCTGCGGTATTGACTACCGCCCCGGACGGCGTGCTGATTTGTTGCAACA
This sequence comes from Pseudomonas sp. RL_5y_Pfl2_69, assembly GCF_963970465.1. Lineage (NCBI taxonomy): Bacteria > Pseudomonadati > Pseudomonadota > Gammaproteobacteria > Pseudomonadales > Pseudomonadaceae > Pseudomonas > Pseudomonas sp. RL_5y_Pfl2_69. Next base: position 33,934 of record NZ_CAXAOU010000011.1, read on the forward strand.
ACCTGGCGAAGGTCAGCATGGACGACTGGCGCGAACAGGTTTTGCGCTGTGCCGAGAAGGCAGGCCGCCCGGTTCGCGACTGGCAAGTATTGACCCCGGCCAGTGACTTCCCGTCCCAGGATCAGCAGCCACCGTTGAAAACTTTGATCCTTCAGTTTTAAAACATCCTCTGAGTACAGCGTTCGTCTCGGAACCAGAAACGCGTGCCATACTCAAAGGCACTCCGACTGCTATAGACGACGCCCTACATGCTCAAAGGATTGATCCGCGCCATCGGCGCCGTGCTGATTGCTATCGCGCTGTACAGCGTGCTTGGCTTCCTGATTCTGCCGGGCATTGGCCTGCGCATCATCAACCAGCAGCTTGCCAACTACGCCACGGTGCCCGCCAAACTCGACCGGCTGGAATTCAACCCTTTCAGCCTGGAGCTGACACTGTGGGGGTTCAGGACCGGCGAACCAGGCAAGGAACAGATCGGTTTTGAACGGCTGTACGTCAATCTTCAGCTCGACAGCCTGTGGACAAAAGCGTTGCACCTGGCTGAAGTCCAACTGGACAAGCCCAAGACCGAGGTGCTGTTCAACAAGGATGGCTCACTCAATCTGACCCAACTGTTCAAGTTGCCGGCCAGCGAACCTGCCCCGAGCGAACCCGACAGCAAACCGTTCCCTGTGCGCCTCGACAGCATCAAGCTGGCTGACGGCTACCTGCACTTCACCGATATGCGTCCCGGCGAACCCATTGAATTTTTGTACGACTCAATGGACCTGGAGCTGAAAAACCTCAGCACCCTGCCCGATGACAACGCCGACATGACCCTGGTGGCTGTCGGTCCGGCGGGCGGGCGTATTGACTGGAGCGGCACGCTAAGCCTTGTGCCGATAGCCTCCACCGGCAAACTGAAAGTCACCGATGGCCAGATGAAAGTCTGGTGGCCTTATGTACGCGATGCCCTGCCACTGGTACTGGAAGATGGCGTGCTGAATTTCAGCACCGATTACAGCCTGAACCTGTCCAAAGAAACCGAGATGGTGCTGACCAATGCCTCGGCCAGCATTGCTCCGTTCAAGATCAACGCTCCAGACGGGCGCCCCCTGGTACGACTGGAGCGCCTGGATGTCAGTGACACCCGTGTGGATCTGGCCAAGCAGCAAGTCGTCGTCGGCAAGATCAACAGCCGCAACCTCGAAACCTGGGCCACCCGCGAGAAGGATGGCCAGCTTGATTGGCAAACACTGTTTGCCACTCCAGCCACAAAGGCACCGTCCAAAAAAGAACAAGTCGTCACGGTTGAAGCACCAAAATCAGCACCCGTAGCACCGGGCAAGCCGTGGGAAGTGCTGCTTAAGGATGTTGAATTACGCGACTATCGCGTACACCTCGCCGATAAAGAGCCCAAAACCCCGGTAGCGCTGGATATCGGTCCGCTTAACTTGAACCTGCAAAACTTCGACAGCCTGAACCGCTCGCCCTTCACCCTCAAGCTGGATACCGGTGTGGGCAAGCAAGGCAAGCTTGACGCCAGTGGCGACGTCAACCTGAGCCCGGTGAGTGCCAGGCTCAAGGTTACGACCAAGGACATCGACCTGCGTATCGCCCAGGCCTACATCGACCCGTTCATACGACTTGAACTGCGCAGCGGCATGCTCGGCAGCGACCTGGCGGTCAATCTCAAAAGCACCGAGCCACTGGCCTTTACCGTAGAGGGTCGTGCACAGGTCGATCAACTGCACACGCTGGACACACTCAAAGACCGCGACTTCCTCAAGTGGCAAAAACTGGTGCTGGAGGACGTGAAATACCAGCACGGCGATAGCTTGTCGGTGACCAGGGTCAACTTCGAGAAGCCGTACGTGCGCTTCATGATCAACGACGACCGCACCACCAATATCGATGATCTGCTGATCCCCCAACCCGCAGGCAGCACCGCCAAGAGCACCGCCAGCAAGGACAAGCCGCTGGGCATTCACATAGGCGCGATTGCGATCAACGACGGCTCGGCCAACTTCGCCGACTTCAGCCTGACACCCAACTTCCAGACAGCCGTTCAACAACTCAACGGACAGATCGGCACCATCGATAGCCGCAATGCCAAGCCCGCCCCGGTGAATATAGCGGGTAAGGTCGACCGTTATGCCCCGGTGACCATCAAGGGCAGCGTCAACCCGTTTGACCCGATGGCAAGCCTGGATATCGCCACCAGCTTCAAGCGTGTCGAACTGACGACATTGACGCCCTACTCCGGCAAATTTGCCGGCTACCGTATCCGCAAGGGTCGTCTGAACCTTGATCTGCACTACATGATCACCAAGGGTCAGCTCAAGGCCGAGAACAAACTGGTGGTCGAGCAATTGCAGCTCGGGGAGAAAGTCGACAGCCCCGATGCGGTTGATCTGCCGATCAAACTGGCAATCGCTTTGCTCAAAGACACGGACGGCAAGATCTCCATCGAACTGCCGATCAGCGGCGACCTTAACAACCCGCAATTCAGTGTGATGCCCATTATCTGGCAGACCGTACGCAATCTAGTGCTGCGTGCCGCCCAAGCCCCCTTCAAGTTCATTGGCGGCCTGATCAATGGTGGCGGCGCCGAAGACCTGGGCACGGTTTCATTCGCGCCAGGATCAAGCGAGCTGAGCCCTGAGGCGCAAAAAGCGCTGACCACCCTGGCCCAGGCGTTGAAAGAACGCCCCGCCTTGCGCCTGGAGATCGAAGGGACTGCAGCACAGAGCAGTGATGGCCCTTTTATTGCGAAAGAACGTCTTGAGCGCGAGTTCCAGTACAACTACTACAAGATCCTCCAGCGCCGCGGTGACAAAGTCCCGGCCAAGGCGGGTTTGCTGACCGTGCCGGATGATGAGAAAGGACCGTTGCTCGAAGGCATCTACCGCACCCGTCTCAAACAGCAGCCGCCTGCAGAATGGAAAGACCTGAGCCGTGACGAGCGCGCTGCCAAAATGACCGATGCATTGATCGACTTCTGGAGCAAAAGCGAAGTGCTGTTGCGTCAACTCGGCCAGGACCGCGCAAGCAGCATCAAGGACTTCCTGGTGGACAAAGGCCAGTTGGCTGATGAGCGCGTGTACTTTATCGATGCCACGCTGGGTGAAGCAGAGAGTGATGGCCGGGTGATTTCGCCTCTGCATCTGGATAGCGAGTAAGCGTGCCGGCAAAACCTGTAGTCGCTGACGAGGTACGAGGCTGCGATTAAGGGCACCACCACAAGGTCGGGGCTGCTACGCACCCCATCACAGCCTCGTGCCTCGTCAGCGACTACATATTCAGCAGAAATAGAACAGCCCCCGACGCAAGCGCCGAGGGCTGTAATGGCCACATCCATATGGCCGTCGCATGAACCTTGTTTCAAAGCCTGCAGGCGTACTGCTCAAATCACCCGCTGTGGCTTTGTTTCCCCCGGTCCTACGATATGAGGGGTGTTTATTCGGCTTTCAGGCCATCAGCCGAGACAGCTTTAACGCCTTTGATCTTTTTGGCGATGGCAACAGCGATGTCTTTTTGAGCTTCGGTCACTGGAACCATCGAGGAAAGGGAAACAACACCTTTGTTTGTCTCAACTTTGATATCGGTACCCGGAATGCCTTTTTCAGTCACCAGGTCAGCTTTCACTTTGGTGGTGATCCAGGTGTCAGAAGTGGCTTCCTTGGCTTTAGTTACTTCGCCAGCAGCGACGACCATCGGTGCCTGTGTAGTCGCTTGAGCAGCAAATGCAGCGTTGGCCATGGTCAGGGTCAGAGCGGTGGCAGTTGCAGCAGCGATAGCGAACTTCTTCATACGAGTAACTCCTGTCTTCTTTAAAATCTGCGCCGTCTTATGGCAGCAGGGTTATCTGTACTATTGCAGGGCCTGTGCCAACTTTTTCAGATAAATTAATCCTTATAAATCAATGACTTACGATTTCTCGTCATAATGGCGATCGTGCAGAATGCATGACGCGCTGCAAATTTGCATGCAAGTTGCGGGTTTCCACTCATGGCCTATCGCCCATTGGCGCCGACTTTTCGTCGCCCATAAAAAAAGGATCCCGAAGGATCCTTTTTTGTAACGCGGGTATCGGGGGCTATTACGCTTCCGATGCCTTGGCAGCAGCTACGTCCTTGATGGACAGCTTGATACGGCCGCGGTTATCCACGTCCAGTACCAGTACTTCAACTTCCTGACCTTCTTTAAGAATGTCAGTCACTTTCTCAACGCGAGCGTCGCTCAGCATGGAGATGTGAACCAGGCCGTCCTTGCCAGGCAGGATGTTGACGAATGCGCCGAAGTCGACGATACGCTCAACCTTGCCCACGTAGATCTTGCCGATCTCGGCTTCAGCGGTGATGCCCAGAACGCGCTGACGCGCTGCTTCTGCAGCTTCTTTGGTTTCGCCGAAGATCTTGATCGAACCGTCGTCTTCGATATCGATCGAAGCTTTGGTTTCTTCACAGATTGCACGGATGGTCGCGCCGCCTTTACCGATGACATCACGGATTTTGTCGGTGTCGATCTTCATCGCAATCATGGTCGGAGCGTTGGCCGACAGTTCGTTGCGCGATACGGCAATGATCTGGTTCATCTGACCCAAGATGTTCAGGCGAGCGTCCAGGGCTTGGCCCAGTGCGATCTCCATGATTTCTTCGGTGATGCCCTTGATCTTGATGTCCATCTGCAGCGCGGTAACACCTTTGGCGGTACCGGCTACTTTGAAGTCCATGTCGCCCAAGTGATCTTCGTCACCCAGGATGTCGGTCAGGACAGCGAATTTCTCGCCTTCTTTAACCAGACCCATGGCGATACCGGCAACCGGTGCCTTCATCGGAACACCAGCGTCCATCAGTGCCAGGGAAGCACCACACACCGATGCCATCGAGCTGGAACCGTTGGACTCGGTGATTTCCGATACAACACGGATGGTGTACGGGAACACGTCGGCAGCAGGCAGCATGGCCTGAACCGAACGGCGGGCCAGACGGCCGTGACCGATTTCGCGACGACCGGCGCCACCCATACGACCACACTCACCTACCGAGAACGGAGGGAAGTTGTAGTGCAGCATGAACGGGTCTTTTTTCTCGCCTTCCAGGGTGTCCAGCAGTTGTGCGTCACGGGCAGTACCCAGCGTTGCAACAACCAGAGCCTGAGTTTCGCCACGGGTGAACAAAGCAGAACCGTGGGTCTTCGGCAGAACACCTACTTCGATGTTCAGAGGACGAACAGTCTTGGTGTCACGGCCATCGATACGCGGCTTGCCGTTTACGATGTTTTCGCGAACGGTGCGGTATTCGATTTCGCCGAAAGCAGCTTTGACTTCGCTGGCAGAAGGCTGGCCTTCTTCACCGGACAGCTTGGCTACAACCTGATCCTTCAACTCGCCCAGACGTGCGTAACGGTCTGCCTTGACGGTGATGGTGTAAGCCTGGGAGATCGCTTCGCCGAACTCGGCACGGATAGCGCCCAGCAGTGCGGTAGCTTCCGGGGCAGCAGCCCAGTCCCACGTTGGTTTTGCAGCTTCGGCAGCCAGCTCTTTGACAGCCTGGATCACAACCTGGAATTCGTCGTGGGCAAACAGTACTGCGCCCAGCATCTGGTCTTCGGTCAGCTCTTTGGCTTCCGATTCAACCATCAATACGGCTTCCGAAGTACCGGCAACGACCATGTCCAGGCTCGAAGCAGCCAGTTGCTCGTAAGTCGGGTTCAGCAGGTAGCCGGTGCTTTCGTGGTAAGCAACGCGGGCAGCGCCGATCGGACCATCAAAAGGAATACCGGAGATAGCCAGGGCTGCCGAAGTACCGATCATCGCAGCGACGTCCGGATCGGTTTTCTTGCTGGTGGACAGAACGGTGCAGACAACCTGCACTTCGTTCATGAAACCTTCTGGGAACAGCGGACGGATCGGACGGTCGATCAGACGCGACGTCAGGGTTTCTTTCTCGGAAGGGCGACCTTCACGCTTGAAGAAACCGCCTGGGATTTTACCCGCGGCGTAGGTTTTTTCTTGGTAGTGAACAGACAGAGGGAAGAAGCCCTTGCCTGGATCAGCTTGCTTGGAGCCGACAACAGTCACCAACACGCTGACGTCGTCGTCAACGGTGACCAATACTGCGCCGGAGGCCTGACGGGCGATACGGCCAGTCTCTAGAGTAACGGTCGACTGACCGAACTGAAATTTTTTGATAACCGGGTTCACGGTGTCCTACCTTCTTTGTGGCTCTTGGGGAACGGGTTTCTTGCGAAAGTCATGCGCAACATCGGGTATTGACCCGACTCAAGATGCTTACGAAAACAGCCCGCGCGGCAAGCTTTCGTAAGAATCCGGCTAGTCCAGATAAAACTTGAGGCTGGAAGCCTGCCGTACGCCTGCGGAAAATCCGCAAACGCACGACAGACAACCAGCCTCTAGCAACATCGCTATTAGCGACGCAGACCCAGGCGAGCGATCAGCGTTTTGTAACGCTCAACGTTTTTGCCTTTGAGGTAGTCCAGCAGCTTACGACGCTGGTTAACCATACGGATCAGACCACGACGGGAGTGGTGATCCTTGATGTTTGCCTTGAAGTGACCTTGCAGCGTGTTGATGTTAAAGGTCAGCAGTGCAACCTGCACTTCTGGAGAACCTGTATCACCTGGAGCTTGCTGGTAGTCAGCTACGATTTCTGCTTTGTGTTCAACTGTAAGTGCCATTTGGCTTTCCTTTCAATTAGGGCCTGCTTGCGAACAAGACAGATCCAATAGGCCGAGGACAAATCCTCGTATTTAAAAGTGAGATGTGACCGTGCCTAATAACAGCCACCCTCATTCCAGTCTGCCCCAAGAGTATTACATCCCGATGCAGCCTGGTTTCGGTCATTCCGACCGAATCAGTCGACGCGGCGCGATACGCCCGTCTTCGCTCACTTCACCGATACCGATAAAGCGACCGTTGTGATCTTGTACTCGTACCATACCGAACTTCGGGGCATCAGGAGCACGAACCGGTTGGCCATTGAGCCAATAGAACGCACTGTGTTCCGAGAAGTGCAGTAATGGCCAGTCCAGCAAGCCACTGTCCGATGGCATCAGGAAGCGATCAACCGCTTCGTTGCCGCCTTCGGCATGCACAGCTTCCAACTCTTCCAGCGTCACCGTTTGGGCCAGGCTGAAAGGTCCAGCGTGTGTACGACGCAGCTCTGCAACGTATGCACCGCAACCCAATTGCTCACCGATATCTTCCACGAGGGTACGGATATAGGTGCCTTTGGTGCAGTCGACGGCCAAGCGCGCAGTGTCACCTTCGCTGGCCAGCAATTCGAGGCGGGTAATAGTAACAGAACGTGGTTCACGCTCCACCACTTCGCCTGCACGGGCCAACTTGTAAAGCGGCTGTCCGTCTCGCTTGAGTGCAGAGTACATCGGCGGTATCTGACTGATTTTCCCACGAAAACTAGGCAAAACAGCTTCGATATCGGCGCGACCAACGGTCACTGGACGTGTCAGCAAAACATCGCCTTCAGCATCTGCAGTCGTGGTGGTCTTGCCCAATTGCATCAGGGTTTCATAACCCTTGTCGGAATCGAGCAGGTATTGCGAAAACTTGGTGGCTTCGCCAAAGCACAACGGCAAGACACCGCTGGCCAATGGATCGAGGCTACCGGTGTGCCCTGCCTTCTCGGCATTGAGCAGCCAGCGAACTTTCTGCAGGGCCGCGTTGGAAGTGAATCCAAGCGGCTTGTCGAGCAGGATGATGCCGCTGACGTTACGACGGATACGCTTGACCTGAGCCACCGGTTACTCCTTGGTGTCTTCGGGAGCAGTGGCTTCAGGGTGCTGATTGTCTTCAGCCACTGCACGCTCGATCAAAGCGGACAGGTGAGCGCCACGCACGACACTTTCATCGTAGTGGAAGTGCAGCTGTGGAACGCTGCGCAGTTTCATTTCACGCGCCAGTTGCATGCGCAGGAAACCCGCTGCCGAGTTCAGCACCTTGATGCTTTGAGCGATCTCTTCAGCGCTGTCCTCGCCCATCACGGTGATGAAGATCTTCGCGTGACCGACGTCACGGCTGACTTCAACAGCAGTAATGGTGACCAGACCCACGCGCGGGTCTTTGACTTCACGGCGGATCAGCTGTGCCAGCTCGCGCTGCATCTGATCGCCAATACGTTGGGTACGGCTATATTCTTTTGCCATGTATTGTTACCTGTTACTCACCCATGGGAAACCCATGCGGTCTGAAAGCGGCAAACGCCCGGCACGACAGAAGCCGGACCGGGCGTTGCGTTTAGAGTCCAGGCCGAGCACTGCGCATTTGCATGCGCGGGCTCGTCCTCGCTCTTGAGGCTCGCGAGTTAGAGGCTGCGAGCAACCTGGACCTTCTCGAACACTTCGATCTTGTCACCGACTTTAACGTCGTTGTAGCTCTTGACGCCGATACCGCATTCCATGCCGGCACGCACTTCGGACATGTCATCTTTAAAGCGGCGCAGGGATTCCAGCTCGCCTTCGTAGATAACGATGTCTTCACGCAGTACGCGGATTGGACGGTTACGGTGAACAACACCTTCAAGCACCATGCAACCTGCAACCGCGCCAAACTTAGGCGAACGGAACACGTCACGGACTTCAGCGATACCCAGGATGTTCTCCCGAACGTCGCTGCCAAGCATGCCGGTAAGGGCTTTCTTGACGTCTTCGATGATGTCGTAGATGACGTTGTAGTAACGCATGTCCAGACCTTCCTGCTCGACAATCTTGCGAGCGCCGGCATCGGCACGCACGTTGAAGCCAAACAGAACAGCATTGGAGGCCAGTGCCAGGTTAGCGTCGCTCTCGGTGATACCACCAACACCGCCGCCAACTACGCGCACTTGCACTTCGTCGTTACCCAGGCCGCTCAACGCGCCCTGCAGAGCTTCCAACGAACCACGGACGTCAGATTTGAGGACGATGTTAAGCGTCTTCTTCTCTTCCTGGCCCATGTTCTCGAAGATGTTTTCCAGCTTGCCTGCGTGAGCACGCGCCAGTTTCACTTCGCGGAACTTGCCTTGACGGAACAGGGCAACTTCACGCGCCTTCTTCTCGTCAGTCATTACGCTCATCTCGTCGCCAGCATCTGGCGTTCCGTCCAGGCCGAGGATCTCGACAGGGATGGATGGACCGGCTTCCTTGATAGGCTTGCCGTTCTCATCGAGCATGGCACGGATGCGACCGTAGTTGGAGCCGACCAGAACCATGTCGCCTTGGCGCAGGGTACCGTCTTGAACCAGAACAGTTGCAACAGGGCCACGGCCTTTGTCCAGACGGGACTCAACAACTACACCACGGCCAGGAGCCGATGGAGTGGCCTTGAGTTCCAGAACTTCAGCTTGCAGCAATACGGCTTCGAGCAATTCGTCAACGCCGGTACCCATTTTCGCCGAGACCGAAACAAACGGAGTGTCACCACCCCACTCTTCCGAGGTCACGCCGTGAACGGACAATTCGCTGCGGATGCGATCGAGATCAGCACCTGGCTTGTCGATCTTGTTCACTGCAACAACCAGAGGCACGCCAGCGGCTTTCGCATGCTGAACAGCTTCGATGGTTTGCGGCATTACGCCGTCGTCTGCAGCAACAACCAGAATCACGATGTCAGTCGCCTTGGCACCACGTGCACGCATTGCGGTAAACGCAGCGTGACCCGGGGTATCGAGGAAAGTGACCATGCCGCGTTCGGTTTCAACGTGGTACGCACCGATGTGCTGAGTAATACCACCGGCTTCGCCAGCAGCTACCTTGGCACGACGGATATAGTCGAGCAGGGAAGTTTTACCGTGGTCAACGTGGCCCATTACGGTCACAACCGGAGCACGGGAGAACGACTCGCCTTCGAATTTCAGGGACTCGGCCAGGGAATCTTCCAGGGCGTTGTCGCTTACCAGAGTCACTTTGTGGCCCAGTTCTTCAGCTACCAGTTGAGCAGTTTCCTGATCAAGTACCTGGTTGATGGTCGCTGGAGTACCCAGCTTGAACATGAACTTGATGACTTCGGCAGCCTTGACCGACATCTGTGCAGCCAAATCGCCGACAGTGATGGTCTCGCCAATCTGCACGTCACGAACTACAGGGCCGGTTGGGCTCTGGAAACCGTGAGCGTTACGCTTCTTCAGCTTGCCCTTGCCACGACCACCGCGACGGAAGCTGTCGCTTTCTTCGTCGGAAGTGCGTGGAGCAACACGTGGAGTCGGTGCTTTTTCTTTGACCGAGGCACGATGCGGAGCGTTTTTACGATCGCCGTCACCACTACCGCGACGATTGTTATCGTCTGCACGTGGTTTGTCCGGGCGACGCTGTTCGTCACGCTTGCGTGCATCAGCAGCCGGAGCAGGCGCTGCTGCCGGTGCGGTTTGCACAGGTGCAGGTGCCGCTACGGCTGGAGCTGGCGCAGGAGTAGATGCAGGCTGACGGCGCGCTTCTTCTTCGGCGCGACGCTTGGACTCTTCTTCAGCCTTCTGACGTGCGGCACTTTCTACTGCACGACGTTCATCCATCTCACGTTTGCGCTCGGCTTCGATTTCTTCCGGGCTTTGCTGTACGAAGACTTTCTTCTTGCGTACTTCAACGCTAATGCTTTTGCTGCCAGCAACACGCAGGGTACTGGTGGTTTTACGCTGCAAAGTGATCTTGCGCGGTTCTTCCACTTTAGCCTTGTGGCTGCTTTTCAGGTGAGTCAGCAGAGCTTGCTTCTCACTGTCGGTCACATTCTGCTCGGCGGCGTTGTGCGGCAGACCTGCCTCACGCATCTGCTGCAACAGGCGCTCAACCGGTGTTTTGACCTCATCGGCCAGTTGTTTCACCGTGACTTGCGTCATGCATTTCTCTCCTCAGGCCGCGCCTAATTACTCGAACCAATGGGCTCGGGCGGCCATGATCAACTTGCCGGCACGATCATCGTCAATGCCGTCGATGTCGAGCAGGTCGTCAATAGACTGCTCGGCCAGGTCTTCGCGGGTAATTACGCCGCGCACCGCCAGTTCCATCGCCAAATCCTTGTCCATACCCTCAAGTGAGAGCAGGTCTTCGGCCGGATGGGCGTCTGCCAGCTTTTCCTCAGTAGCGATGGCTTTAGTCAACAGTCGATCCTTGGCCCGAGCGCGAAGCTCGTTGACGGTATCTTCGTCAAAGCCATCGATGTTGAGCATTTCCTCCACCGGTACGTAGGCAATCTCTTCCAGGCTAGTAAAGCCTTCATCAACCAGTACCTGCGCCAGGTCTTCATCGACTTCCAGCTCTTCGATGAAGTTGCGCAGGATGTCGCCGGTTTCTGCTTGCTGCTTAGCCTGGATGTCCGATTCGGTCATCACGTTCAAGGTCCAGCCGGTCAACTGGCTGGCCAAACGTACGTTCTGACCGCCGCGACCAATCGCCTGGGCCAGATTGTCTGCGCCAACGGCGATGTCCATTGCATGGGCATCTTCGTCGACGATAATTGCCGCCACTTCTGCTGGCGACATTGCGTTGATCACGAACTGCGCCGGGTTGTCATCCCAAAGGACGATATCCACTCGCTCTCCGCCCAATTCGCCGGACACTGCCTGGACACGCGAACCGCGCATACCAATGCAGGCACCTTGCGGATCAATGCGTTTGTCTTTGGAGCGAACGGCTATTTTAGCGCGCGATCCAGGATCGCGGGAGGCCGCCATCACTTCGATCAGGCCTTCGGAGATCTCTGGCACTTCAATGCGGAACAGCTCGATCAGCATCTCTGGCGCGGTACGCGACAGGATCAGCTGAGGGCCGCGGTTCTCTGTGCGGATTTCCTTGAGCAGCGCGCGAAGGCGTACGCCAACACGGAAAGTTTCACGGGAAATGATGTCTTCACGGGCCAGCAACGCTTCAGCGTTATTGCCCAGATCAACGATCACGTTGTCACGTGTCACTTTTTTAACGGTACCCGAAATGATCTCGCCCAGACGCTCGCGATAAGCATCGACTACTTGAGCACGCTCGGCTTCGCGGACTTTTTGCACAATGACCTGTTTGGCCGTTTGTGCAGCAATCCGACCGAATTCGATAGAATCGATTTTCTCTTCGATAATATCGCCGGCTACAGCGCCTGGCTGTTTCGCCTGGGCCTGGTCAACCGCCAACTCGTATGCTGGATCATCCAGATCTTCGTCTTCGACCACAGTCCAGCGACGGAAAGTCTCGTAGTTACCGGTGTGGCGATTGATTTCCACACGCAGTTCGACTTCGTCCTCAAAACGCTTTTTGGTCGCGGTGGCCAGAGCCAGCTCCAGCGCTTCAAAAATAACGTTTGCCGGTACGCCCTTTTCATTGGACACCGACTCAACAACCAGCAGTACTTCTTTGCTCATCGTACGCCTCGCCTTTCGCAAGCCATTGGATCCGCGGGATCCGCGTCTCAGTCAAAACTGGGAATAATGTTGGCCTTGTCGATCATATCGATCGGCAACAGGAATTCATGGTCTTCAACTTGCACCACAATGTCCTGCTCTTCTACGCCGCGCAGAAGGCCCTGAAAGTTACGTCGCCCTTCGAAAGGCGAGCGCAGCTTGATCCTCACTTGCTCACCGGCAAATTTCGCAAACTGCTCAATGGTGAACAGTGGGCGTTCCATGCCAGGAGAAGAAACTTCAAGGGTGTATTCAACAGCGATAGGATCTTCGACATCCAAAACGCCGCTGATCTGACGACTCACGATTGCGCAGTCATCCACCAGTACGCCGCCTTCCTTGTCGATATACACACGCAACATTGAATGGCGGCCTTGAGCCGAAAATTCAATACCCCAGCATTCATAGCCAAGGGCCACGATCACCGGGGCCAACAAGTCCTGCAACTGTTCTAGCTTGCTCGACACCTGAACCCCCTAGTGCATGTTTGTGCATGCTGTGCAAAATGAAAAAATGGGCGAAGCGCCCATCTCTGAAACGTCGTTGAATACCGACGCTATAAAGTGTCCAGTTAACAAAAAGCCCCTAATAAGGGGCTCCGCTAAAACTGGTTGCGGGAGCCGGATTTGAACCGACGACCTTCGGGTTATGAGCCCGACGAGCTACCAGACTGCTCCATCCCGCGACAAAGCTGGAGCGGAAGTATACGGTTGATCCTTTTCAGGGTCAATCTAACCTTCCACATACAAGAAAGCCCGCTACTGCGGGCATTCTTGATAATTGGTACCGAGAAGGGGACTCGAACCCCTACACCCTATGGGCACAACCACCTCAAGGTTGCGTGTCTACCAATTCCACCACCTCGGCAATACTACGTTACATCATGAAACCCGTTTTACTTTTGCTCTTGAGCTGGAGGTACGTCAGTCGCAGGAGTTGCCGACTTTTGCTCTTGAAGCACCGGAACATCATCTGAAGCCGGCTTTTGCACTGGAACTTCCAACACCGCTGGATTTGGCAAACCTACTTGAGTCAGCTGTTCAGCTTTCTCTTTAGCAAAGTAACCTAACCCTAAGCTGGTTATGAAAAAACCTGCGGCAAGTATAGCAGTAAACTTACTAAGAAAGGTAGAGGAACCTTGGCTTCCGAACACAGTATTTGATGCACCTGCACCAAAAGATGCTCCAGCATCCGCTCCCTTACCCTGTTGCAGCAAAACCAGGGCAATTACACCCAATGCTGTCAGCAGATGAAACACAGTTACGACGTTATCCAGCATTTTCAGTTTCCTGCGGCACGAATGATCGCACCGAACTCATCTGCATTCAGGGAAGCCCCGCCAATGAGTCCCCCATCGATATCCGGCATGCTGAACAGTTCGACCGCATTGGCCGCCTTCACGCTGCCGCCGTATAGAAGCCGCACACCTTGTGCCACTTCAGAATTCTTTTGCGCCAGCTGTGCGCGAATGGCCGCATGCACATCTTGCGCCTGCTGCGGTGATGCGGTCAGTCCGGTACCAATGGCCCAAACTGGCTCGTATGCAATCACAGCATTTACAAATGCATCAATACCAAACTCGTCAATCACGACATTCAGCTGACGCGCTACCACTTCAAGCGTTTGCCCCGCTTCGCGCTGCTCCAGGGTTTCCCCTATGCACAACACGGGCGTCAAGCCAGAGGCTTGAGCCGCTGCAAACTTGCGATTGAGCGTCTCGTCCCGCTCACCCAAAATCAGGCGGCGCTCCGAGTGACCCACAAGCACCAGCTTGCAACCTGCGTCCACTAACTGGCTCGATGAAATCTCGCCAGTCAGTGCGCCCTGCCCCGACTCCACCGCAGCATCCTGAGCACCGACCGAAATCGGTGCGCCTTGCAAGCCATTGATCACTCGATCAATAAACAGCTGAGGCGGGAATACTGCAACATCAACATCGTTTGGCAAGACCAGACCACGCAGACCGTCGATCAGCTCAGCGACGCTGGCGCGGGTACCGTGCATCTTCCAGTTACCAGCTACCATAGTGCGACGCATGCTTTACCTCGTCGGTCAAAGTGGGCGCAGATGTTACCCAACCAAATCCGCGCTGGCAAGCCGAATTCAGGCACAAACTTCACTTACCAGCTTTGCCAGCTCGTCGGCGTAGCCGCGAACCATGTTTTCGTCATCGCCTTCGACCATTACACGCACCAAAGGCTCTGTTCCCGACTTGCGCAGCAGCACGCGACCACGACCCTTCATGGCCTCAGTCACACGCGCACACGCTTCCTTGACCGCCGGGTGCTCAACAGGATTCACGCCGCCAGCAAAACGCACGTTCACCAGAATCTGCGGGCACTTGCGCAAAGCCTGACGCGACTGGGCCAGACTTTCATCGCGACGACGCAAAGACAGCAAAACCTGAAGCGCTGCGATGATCGCGTCGCCCGTCGTGGTGTGCTGGAAGCAGACGATGTGCCCGGAGTTCTCGCCACCCACCAGCCAATCGCGCTCTTGCAGGCCAGCGATGACGTAACGGTCACCCACATTGGCGCGCACAAACGGGATACCCAGGTCAGCCAGCGCCAGTTCAAGCCCAAGGTTGCTCATCAGCGTACCGACGACGCCACCTTGCAACTTGCCACGCTCGTGCAAATCACGGGCGATGATGAACAGCAATTCATCGCCATCAACTACGGCACCCGTATGATCGACCATGAGAACCCGATCACCATCGCCATCAAAAGCGATGCCCAGGTCTGCACCTTCAGCCACAACGGCAGCCTGCAACTGCCCCATATGGGTCGAACCGCAGTTTTCGTTGATGTTCAGTCCATCAGGCTGGGCCGACAGCACGACGACCTGAGCTCCCAGCTCTTTGAAAACACTAGGCGCAACCTTGTAGGTGGCACCGTGGGCGCAATCGAGAACAATCTTGAGGCCGCTGAAATTGGTACTGCTTGGCACACTGCTTTTGCAGAACTCGATATAGCGACCCGGGGCATCATTGATACGCGACACTTTCCCCAACTTGTCAGACTCGACAACTGTCATGGGTGCGTCCAACAACTCTTCAATCATCAACTCAACATCATCAGGGAGCTTGGTGCCGTCCCCGGAAAAGAACTTGATGCCGTTATCATCATGAGGATTGTGCGAAGCGCTGATCACGATGCCTGCTTCGGCATGGAAGGTGCGCGTCAGGTAGGCAATAGCGGGCGTGGGCATAGGGCCCAGCAGCATCACATCAGCCCCGGCAGCAGACAGGCCTGCCTCCAGTGCGGATTCGAACATATAACCCGATATGCGAGTGTCCTTGCCTACCAGGATCCGGCAAGCACCCTTGCTACGAAACGCCATGCCCGCCGCCCAACCCAACTTGAGCATAAAGTCAGGGGTAATCGGGTAAACGCCGACCCGACCACGAATACCGTCGGTGCCAAAATACTTCTTTGTCATAAGTGCTCCATCATTCTTAGTCGGCGGAATCTACCGCTGCGATCATCCGTACCACATCAACTGTTTCGGCAACGTCATGGACACGCAGAATGCGCGCGCCCTTGGTCATCGCCAATGCTGCAAGAGCCAGGCTGCCAAAGAGCCTCTCTGCAACCGGCCGGTTCAGTGTTTGCCCGACCATGCTTTTACGTGACACGCCCACCAGCAAAGGTCGACCCAGCGCATGCAGGGCCTCCATATGCTTGAACAGGCTCAAATTGTGCTGCAAGGTTTTGGCAAAACCAAAACCCGGGTCCAGCACGATGCGCTCAGGCCCGATACCTGCCGCCGCACACCGCGCCATGCTGTCAGCCAGAAACGCCGACACCTCGCCTACCAGATCTTCGTAGTGCGGATTGTCCTGCATGTCGCCGGGCTCACCGAGCATGTGCATCAGACACACCGGCAAACCGGTGGCCGCAGCGGCCTGCAAGGCACCCTCACGACGCAGCGAACGCACATCATTGATGAGCCCCGCCCCTAGACGCGCAACCTCAGTCATGACGATTGGCGCGGAGGTATCGACCGAAATAATGACATCCAGTTCCCGGCTTATACGCTCGACAACAGGAGCAACCCGATCGAGCTCTTCCTGAGACGACACGACAGGCGCTCCGGGACGCGTTGACTCGCCGCCAACATCAATCAGAGTTGCACCCGCCTCAACCATCGCCTGCGTATGGCGCAGAGCCGCATCCACAGCAGCAAAGCGGCCGCCGTCGGAAAAGGAATCAGGGGTGACATTGAGAATGCCCATAACATGCGTATGGGCCAAATCAAGAACCCGGTTGCCGCAAGGCAACCGGGTTGAGGACTGAACAGAAGTCATTTCAAGCCTTATTGATCAGCAGCAGGGCCGCCGATAGGTGTTTCCGGGCGCTCGGTTTTATCCAGCGTCGGGGCAGTCGGGGTACCCGAACTACCGTCTTCCCAGTCACGCGGCTCGCGTGGCGGACGACCCGCCATGATGTCGTCGATCTGATCGGCATCGATCGTTTCGTACTTCATCAACGCGTCTGCCATAGCATCGAGCTTGTCACGGTTTTCGGTCAGGATCTGCTTGGCCGTGTTGTAGCACTGATCAATGATGCTGCGTACTTCGGAGTCGATCAGCTTGGCTGTTTCGCCCGACACGCTTGCAGACTGACCACCGCCACGACCCAGGTAAGACTCTTCGTCCTCGGCATACATCAGAGGGCCAAGCTTCTCGGACAAGCCCCACTTGGTCACCATGTTCCGCGCAATCTGGCTGGCACGCATGATGTCGTTGGAAGCGCCGGTGGTAACACCGTCGAAACCCAGGGTCATCTCTTCAGCGATACGGCCACCATAAAGCGAGCAGATCTGGCTGATCAGCGCACGCTTGGACAGGCTGTAACGATCTTCTTCCGGCAGGAACATGGTTACGCCCAAGGCGCGACCACGAGGGATGATCGAAACCTTGTAGACCGGATCATGCTCAGGCACTACGCGACCGACGATAGCGTGACCCGCCTCGTGATAAGCCGTGTTGCGCTTTTCTTTGTCCGACATGACCATCGATTTGCGCTCGGCGCCCATCATGATCTTGTCTTTAGCCAGCTCAAACTCTTTCATTTCAACAACACGCTTACCGGTGCGCGCTGCGAACAGGGAAGCTTCGTTCACCAGGTTTGCCAGATCGGCACCCGAGAAGCCCGGAGTACCACGCGCAATCACGCCCGGCTGGACATCATCGCCCATTGGCACTTTACGCATGTGCACCTTGAGGATCTGCTCGCGACCACGAATGTCCGGCAAGCCAACCACAACCTGACGGTCAAAACGACCTGGACGCAACAGCGCAGGGTCGAGCACATCAGGGCGGTTGGTGGCAGCAATCACAATGATGCCGTCATTCATCTCAAAGCCGTCCATCTCAACCAGCAACTGGTTAAGCGTCTGCTCGCGCTCATCATGACCGCCGCCCATGCCGTTACCACGGTGACGGCCGACCGCATCGATTTCATCGATGAAGATGATGCAGGGTGCGTGTTTCTTGGCTTGTTCAAACATGTCACGAACACGGCTTGCGCCGACGCCCACGAACATTTCAACAAAGTCGGAACCGGAAATCGTGAAGAACGGCACCTTGGCTTCGCCCGCGATTGCCTTGGCAATCAGGGTTTTACCGGTACCCGGTGGGCCAACCATCAGCACACCACGAGGAATACGACCACCCAGACGCTGGAACTTGCCCGGATCTCGCAGGAATTCGACCAGTTCGCCGACTTCTTCCTTCGCCTCATCACAACCCGCTACGTCAGCCAGAGTCGTTTTGACCTGGTCTTCCGACAGCAGCCGCGCCTTGCTCTTGCCAAAGCTCATCGGGCCGCCTTTGCCGCCGGCACCGCCCTGCATCTGGCGCATCATGAACATGAAGACAGCAATGATCACCAGAATCGGGAAGCTTGCAACCAGCAGCTGAGTCCAGATGCTTTGTTGCTCTGGCAGTTTGCCCTCAACGGTCACATGGTTATCCACCAGGTCACCGATCAAACCGTTGTCCTGAATAGCCGGACGGATGGTTTTGAAGGAATCGCCATCGCTGCGTTTGCCGGTAATCACGTAGCCATCCACGGCAACGCGCTCGACCTTGCCATCCTTAACTTGCTGGATGAAGTCGGAATAGTTGAGGGTTTGTGGCTCGTTTGGACTGGAGAAGTTGTTCATCACTGTCACCAGGACAGCGGCGATGATCAACCACAGGATCAGATTCTTTGCCATATCGTTCAATTAGCTACCCTCTGAAGCAAGCCCCGCTACTGAAGCGTGCTTCGCATGATATTCACCGGCATAACTTACTACATTGCCTACAACCCTTGCAGGCTCCGTCTGTAACCCTTTGTGAAACTTTGACTACACAATATTCGTTATGCCAGATCTGTAAAGCGATTCAAAAAAAACTATCGCCCTTGTCAGAGACGCTCATCACTGGCGGAACCATCGATACCGCGGAAGCCGCGCCCCAGCAAATACTGCTCGCGGGACCTGTCTCGAGACGACGACGGCTTGCGCATCTGCACCTTGTCGAAAAGCTTGCGAATGTCTTTGTGGTACTGATCGAAGCCTTCGCCTTGGAAAACTTTAATCAGAAAATCACCACCAGGACGTAGGACGCGACCAGCAAGGTCCAGTGCCAATTCGCACAGGAACATCGCCCGGGGCATATCCACAGCGGCCAATCCACTCATATTGGGGGCCATATCAGAAATCACAAGGTCTACTTGCGTATTTCCTACTGCTTCGAGGATCTGTGCCAGTACGGCGTCCTCGGTAAAGTCGCCCTTGATGAAGGTCACATCAGGAATGCTGTCCATGTCCAGGATGTCGGAAGCAATCAAACGCCCCTGACCACCGATCAGACGACTGGTCACCTGTGACCAGCCACCCGGGGCAGCACCCAGGTCAATCACTGTCATGCCGGGACGAATGAGTCGATCGCGCTCTTGAATCTCCAGCAATTTGTAGCTGGCGCGCGAGCGATACCCGTCTTTTTGCGCCATTTTGACGTACGGGTCGTTGAAATGCTCTTTCAGCCAGTTAAGGCTAGTCTTGGAACGGGCCACGGGCCACCTCAAAAATTTTAAACGGGTCGTGATTAACTGGGCGGTCTGGGACTCGCTCGGGTAAACTGGCCGCCGCTTTTTACAAGATCAGACACAGGGGTCAGATTATGCCGCTCACTCAAGAGCAGAAGAAACAGTACAAATCCATTGGCCACCATCTGAAACCAGTTTTGACTGTGGCTGATAATGGTTTGACTGAAGGTGTTTTAGCCGAACTCGAACGCGCATTGGGCGATCACGAGCTGATTAAAATCAAAGTCAACATTCTGGATCGTGAATCCCGCCTGGAAGCCGTCGCACAAATGTGCAAGGCCGGCAAAGCGGAACTGGTACAGGTTATCGGCAAAATGGCGCTTCTGTACCGCAAGAACGTCAATGTAAACAAGCAACTGTCGAACATCCATCGCTTCAAGTGATGTCGACAAGGGTCAAGGGTGCGCCTGGCGCGCCCTGAAACTCTTCCAGGGATAAACCCGAGAGTCATGCAAGAACTGCCCGCGCAACGCATCAGGCAGCCAGAGACGCCCAACGCAACCCTTCCCGCACCTGCTACTCGCCTTTTCAACTTGCAACGCTGCCAACCGGGTTCAGGCCAGCACCGTTAAAAATTCTGTGTGCAACAACCACAAGCTGCCGACCCGGAACACCCGGGCCAGCCGCCAAAGAAGTGCGCCCGCACAAGGCGGGCGCCATTCCTAGATGTGACGTACTTCAATGATCTCGTATTCAATAACACCGCCAGGTGTTTTCACCGCGACTACGTCACCCTCTTCCTTGGCAATCAAGGCACGAGCAAGTGGCGAACCCACGGAGATTTTTCCGAGTTTGAAGTCAGCTTCATCTTCACCAACGATCTGATAGACAACGCGCTCGTCAGTTTCAACGTTCGCGATCTCAACCGTGGTGCCGAAAATCACCTTGCCGGTGTGAGGAATCGCTGCCACATCAATAACCACTGCGTTTTGCAGACGGCCTTCAATGTCACGGATACGAGCCTCAGACATACCTTGGAGCTCACGAGCTGCATGGTATTCAGCATTTTCTTTCAAATCGCCCAACTCACGCGCCGTACCGATTTCCTTGCTCAGCTTCGGCCGAACAACCTTGGTCAGGTGTGCGAGTTCTTCCTCCAGGGCCTTGTGGCCCTGGACGGTCATTGGATACTTGATCATGACTTCAATCCTGCGTGTAGATCCTGCAAGCGGCGCACGGTTTTTTCAGGACCGAACTTGAGCGCTTCGCAGATCGCTTCGCCAGCAGCAATGGTCGTGGTGCAGTAGATCTTGTGCTGCAGCGCGTTGCGGCGAATGGAGTAGGAGTCAGCAATCGACTGACGACCCTCGGTGGTGTTGATGATCAAGGTAACTTCGTCGTTCTTGATCATATCGACAACGTGCGGACGACCTTCGGTCACCTTATTCACGCGACGTACTTTCAAGCCGGCAGCTTCGATGAACTTGGCTGTGCCCGCCGTTGAAACGATCTCGAAGCCCAGGCTGATCAGGTCGCGAGCAACACCAGCCACCAGAGGCTTGTCGTCGTCACGAACGCTGATGAAGGCAGTACCGCCAGTCGGCAGCACTTCGCTTGCACCCATCTGGGCCTTGGCAAAAGCTTCGCCGAAGGTATCGCCCACACCCATCACTTCACCGGTGGACTTCATCTCAGGGCCGAGAATCGGGTCAACACCCGGGAATTTGGCGAACGGGAAGACCGCCTCTTTCACGCTGTAGAAGTTAGGAATGATTTCTTTGGTGAAGCCGATTTCTTTCAGGGTTTTACCGGCCATCACGCGAGCTGCGATCATCGCCAGGGAAACACCGATGCACTTGGACACGAAAGGAACGGTACGCGAAGCACGCGGGTTCACTTCAATCACGTAGATATCTTCGCCCTGCAGAGCCAACTGCACATTCATCAGACCGACAACGCCCAATTCCAGAGCCATCTTCTTGACCTGCTCGCGCATCTCGTCCTGGATGTGCAGCGGCAGCGAGTACGGCGGCAGCGAACATGCAGAGTCACCAGAGTGAACACCCGCCTGCTCGATGTGCTGCATGATCGCGCCGATCACTACATCAGTACCGTCGCAGACAGCATCCACGTCCATTTCGATGGCGCAGTTGAGGAAGTGGTCCAGCAGCACAGGGCTGTCGTTGGACACTTTCACCGCGTCACGCAGGTAGCGCTTGAGTTCTTCTTCTTCGTAAACGATTTCCATCGCACGGCCGCCCAATACGTAGGACGGACGAACAACCAGCGGGTAACCGATCTTGCCAGCGGCGCGAATCGCTTCGTCTTCACTGCGCACAGTGGCGTTTGGCGGCTGACGCAGGTTCAGGCGCTCAACCATCTGCTGGAAACGCTCGCGGTCTTCAGCACGGTCGATGGCGTCAGGGCTGGTACCGATGATCGGTACGCCGGCTTCTTCCAGGGCGCGGGCCAGTTTCAGCGGGGTTTGGCCGCCGTACTGGACGATCACGCCTTTTGGCTTCTCGACCCGCACGATTTCCAGGACGTCTTCGAGGGTTACGGATTCAAAGTACAGACGATCCGAAGTGTCGTAGTCAGTGGAAACGGTTTCCGGGTTGCAGTTGACCATGATGGTCTCGTAACCGTCTGCACGCAGCGCCAGAGCGGCGTGAACGCAGCAATAGTCGAACTCGATACCTTGGCCGATACGGTTCGGGCCACCGCCCAGGATCATGATCTTGTCACGATCCGAAGGGTTGGCTTCGCACTCTTCCTCGTAGGTGGAGTACATGTAGGCGGTGTCGGTGGCGAACTCGGCGGCGCAGGTGTCAACGCGCTTGTAGACCGGGAACACTTCCAGCTTGTGACGGTGGCGACGCAGGTTTTTCTCGGTGACACCCAGCAGTACAGCCAGGCGCGCATCGGAGAAGCCCTTGCGCTTGAGGCGATACATGGCATCACGGTCAATCGAGGACAGCGCCATGGTCTTGATCTTTTCTTCGTCCTTGATCAGATCTTCGATCTGCACCAGGAACCAAGGGTCAATCATGTTCATGCCGAAGATATCTTCGACGGTCATGCCTGCGCGGAACGCGTCAGCCACGTACCAGATACGCTCGGCGCCCGGCACGGTCAGTTCGCGCTTGAGCACGGCCATGCTTTCCGGGTTGCTCAGGTCCAGCTTTGGATCAAGACCGCTTACACCCACTTCCAGACCGCGAAGGGCCTTTTGCAGGGATTCCTGGAAAGTCCGGCCGATAGCCATGACTTCACCCACAGATTTCATCTGCGTGGTCAAACGAGCGTCAGCCTTGGCGAACTTCTCGAAAGCAAAGCGCGGCAGCTTGGTCACAACGTAGTCGATGGACGGCTCGAAGGACGCAGGAGTAGCGCCGCCGGTGATTTCGTTTTGCAGTTCGTCCAGGGTGTAGCCGATCGCCAACTTGGCAGCGATACGTGCAATCGGGAAACCGGTCGCTTTCGATGCCAGGGCCGAGGAACGCGATACACGCGGGTTCATCTCGATCACGACCATACGACCGGTGTCCGGGCAAATACCAAACTGAACGTTGGAGCCGCCGGTTTCAACGCCGATCTCACGCAGTACCGCCAGGGAGGCGTTACGCATGATCTGGTATTCCTTGTCCGTCAGGGTTTGTGCCGGAGCAACGGTGATCGAGTCACCGGTGTGCACGCCCATCGGGTCAAAGTTTTCAATCGAGCACACGATGATGCAGTTGTCCTTCTTATCGCGGACAACCTCCATCTCGTACTCTTTCCAGCCGATCAGGGATTCGTCGATCAGCAGCTCTTTGGTTGGCGACAGGTCCAGGCCGCGAGCGCAGATTTCTTCGAACTCTTCACGGTTGTAAGCAATACCGCCACCGGTGCCGCCCATGGTGAAGGACGGACGGATGATGCACGGGAAGCCCAGCTTTTCGAGAACCGCATTGGCCTCTTCCATGCTGTGAGCGATACCGGAACGCGGGCAGTCAAGACCGATGGACTTCATCGCCTTGTCGAAACGCGAGCGGTCTTCAGCCTTGTCGATGGTGTCGGCATTGGCGCCGATCATCTCTACGCCGAACTTCTCCAGAACGCCTTCGCGCTCCAGATCCAGTGCGCAGTTCAGAGCAGTCTGGCCGCCCATGGTTGGGAGCAGTGCGTCCGGACGCTCTTTTTCGATGATCTTGGCAACGGTCTGCCATTTGATCGGCTCGATGTAGGTGGCGTCGGCCATGTCCGGGTCGGTCATGATGGTGGCCGGGTTGGAGTTCACCAGGATGACGCGATAACCCTCTTCGCGCAGGGCTTTACAGGCCTGGGCGCCGGAGTAGTCGAATTCACAGGCCTGGCCGATAACAATCGGGCCAGCGCCGAGAATCAGGATGCTTTTTATGTCTGTACGTTTTGGCATGGGTTTGTCACTCAAATCCGCAGGTCAGTCGGCAAGCTGTCAATCAGGCTTCTGAAGCGCCCTGGGGGCCACCGAAGGTCGGGGCCGCCACAGGGCGCTGCAGCAGGGAGCTGATCAGCGGCGCTTGGCCATCTCATTGATGAAGCGATCGAACAGCGGCGCAACGTCGTTCGGGCCAGGGCTTGCTTCAGGGTGACCCTGAAAGCTGAAAGCGCTCTTGTCGGTCAGCTCGATACCTTGCAGCGTGCCGTCGAACAGCGACTTGTGAATGGCGCGCACGTTGGCTGGCAAGGTTGCTTCGTCTACCGCAAAACCGTGGTTCTGGCTGGTGATCATCACAACACCGGTGTCCAGATCCTGGACCGGGTGGTTAGCACCGTGGTGGCCATGACCCATTTTCACGGTCTTGGCGCCCGAGGCCAGAGCCAGCAGCTGGTGACCGAGGCAGATACCGAACACCGGAATTTCGGTATTCAGAACTTCCTTGATGGCCGTGATCGCGTAGTCGCAAGGCTCAGGATCGCCAGGACCGTTGGACAGGAACACACCATCAGGATTGAGTGCCAGTACATCGCTGGCCGGGGTCTGAGCAGGAACCACCGTAACGCGGCAGCCGCGCTCAACCAGCATGCGCAGGATGTTCCATTTTACGCCGTAGTCGTACGCGACCACGTGGTAAGGCAGCTCGCTGGCTTCGATAGTCGGGTGACTGTCAGTGGCCAGGTTCCAGACGCTGGAGCGCCACTCGTAGGCTTTTTCGGTGCTGACGACTTTCGCCAGATCCATGCCTTTCAGGCCCGGGAAGCCGCGAGCAGCTGCGATTGCAGCCTCGTCAGAAATGTTGTCGCCCGCCATGATGCAACCGTTCTGCGCGCCTTTCTCACGCAGGATGCGCGTCAGGCGGCGAGTGTCGATACCGGCGATGGCCACAACATTGTTGGCTTTCAGGTAGTCGGCCAGCGACATGGTGTTGCGCCAGTTGCTTGCAACCAGCGGCAGATCACGGATTACCAGACCTGCGGACCAGACACGATCAGACTCGGCGTCTTCCGGGGTAGTACCGGTATTGCCAACATGCGGGTAAGTCAGGGTCACGATTTGCTGAGCGTAGGAAGGATCCGTCAGGATCTCCTGGTAGCCAGTCATTGCGGTGTTAAACACCACCTCACCAACGGTTTGACCGTCGGCCCCAATGGCTTCGCCGCGAAAAATGCTGCCATCAGCGAGGGCGAGTATGGCTTGCTTAGTCAAGAAGACCTCCCGTAAATAAAGCCTGAAAGGGCGATCGCAGGTTGTAAAAAAGCGGAGTGACGTATGGACACGTCACCCCGCTTCTTCATCGAATTATCTGCGCGCTTTTAGTGGACACACTAAAG
Organism: Pseudomonas sp. RL_5y_Pfl2_69; assembly: GCF_963970465.1. NCBI lineage: Bacteria > Pseudomonadati > Pseudomonadota > Gammaproteobacteria > Pseudomonadales > Pseudomonadaceae > Pseudomonas > Pseudomonas sp. RL_5y_Pfl2_69. The sequence continues at coordinate 59,141 of NZ_CAXAOU010000011.1, forward strand.
CTGTAGCTTACAGAAAAAGGCTTTTTTGGTCTACCGCTAAAGAGTCTAAAAGACAGGAGAATGCGACAGGAAATCGCTTAGCGGTTAAAAATCGGGCTGCTGGCGCGCCAACAGCCCGATTTTACAGAGATAACTCAACGCAGGTCGAGCACATCCTGCATGTCATACACGCCGGGCTCTCGCCCTTCCAGCCACAAGGCAGCACGAACGGCACCCTTGGCAAAGGTCATGCGACTGGATGCCTTGTGGGTAATCTCAAGCCGCTCACCTTCAGTGGCAAACAGCACCGTATGATCACCCACCACATCACCGCCGCGCACAGTGGCAAAACCGATGGTTTCACGGTCACGAGCACCGGTATGGCCTTCACGACCATATACCGCAACCTTTTGCAGATCGCGGCCCAGCGCATCGGCAATCACCTCACCCATGCGCATCGCCGTTCCCGAAGGAGCGTCGACCTTGTGCCGATGGTGCGCCTCGATGATTTCGATATCCGCCTCATCACCCATCACCCGCGCCGCCATATCCAGCAACTTGAATGACAGATTGACCCCGACACTGAAGTTGGAAGCAAAGACAATCGCAATGTCCTGACCCGCTTCGACCAACAGCTGTTTTTGCGCCGCACTCAAGCCCGTGGTGCCAATCACCATGGCCTTGCCCAGCTTGCGACACACCGCCAGATTGCCCAGCATCACTTCAGGCAAAGTGAAATCGATGAGCACATCAAAATCAGCAGCGACCTCCTGCAGGCTAGCCGACAACGGCACATCAATTCGCCCGATAGAAGCCAGCTCGCCAGCATCAGCCCCCACCAGGGAACTGCCCGGACGAACGATTGCCGCCGTCAGCCCGCACAGTGGCGAGCGCTGCTGCACCGCATCGATCAATGTCTTGCCCATGCGCCCGGCAGCGCCCATCACAGCTATACGTCGCATCTACCGCTCCTTACAGGTCGCCGAAAAAACGCTTCACGCCTTCAAACCAGCCCGTGGCGTTTGGGGAATGGCAGCTATCGCCTTCCAGCGTGGTACGGAACTCTTCCATCAGTTCACGCTGACGACGACTCAACTTGACCGGAGTTTCAACTACAACGCGGCACATCAGATCGCCTGCACCACCGCCACGCACCGGAGCAACGCCCTTGCCACGCAAGCGGAACTGCTTGCCAGTCTGAGTACCTTCAGGGACTTTCAACTTGACCCGACCATCCAGCGTTGGCACTTCAAGCTCTGCGCCCAATGCGGCATCAGCCACGCTGATCGGCACTTCACAGAACAAATGCTTGCCGTCGCGCTGGAAAATCGCGTGCTCGCGCACATCGATCACTACATACAGATCGCCAGTCGGCCCACCCTGTACGCCCGCCTCGCCTTCGCCCGACAGACGAATGCGATCGCCGGTATCAACGCCCGCAGGGACTTTGACGGAAAGGGTTTTGTATTCTTCTACACGGCCTTCGCCACGGCAGCTGTCGCACGGATCAGAGATGACCTTGCCTTGACCATGGCAACGCGGGCAAGTCTGCTGAACAGCGAAGAAACCCTGCTGCATGCGCACCTGACCAATACCGCCACAGGTTGTACAGGTCACAGGCGAAGAGCCCTTCTTGGCGCCCGAGCCGTCACATGGTTTGCAGTTGACCAGCGTCGGAACGCGGATATTGACCGTGGTACCGCGCACGGCTTCTTCCAGATCCAGCTCCAGCGTGTAGCGCAAATCACTACCACGCTGAGCGCCACCCCGGGAGCCGCCACGGCCACCACCAAAGAAATCGCTGAACACATCGCCAAAAATATCGGAGAAGTTCTGGCCGCCAAAACCAGCGCCGCCGCCACCCATTTGCGGATCAACACCGGCATGGCCGTATTGATCGTAGGCCGCACGCTTGCTGGAGTCCGACAGAACTTCGTAAGCTTCGTTAGCTTCCTTGAACAGTTCTTCCGAGGCCTTGTCATCCGGATTGCGGTCCGGGTGATGCTTCATCGCCAGTCGGCGATAAGCTTTTTTCAGTTCGATCTCAGTCGTAGTGCGTTCAACACCCAATATTTCGTAATAGTCGCGCTTTGCCATAATTCTTTGCACTCTCAAGGACGTTCGACAAAACCCTCCCGAGCCTCGCCAAACCCGCCAAGCCCGAAAAGGATCAGACCCGACTCACGTCTTTTCAACGATATTGGTTTCTGTTTAACAGCCAATGCATTGGCCGACAGGAGCGGTTACCTCTGGCCGGAAAACAAGAAAGATCCAGACCAAACCGCCAGCATTCGACCTTGTCGCATGCTGTAAAAATTCCTTTACTCCAGACACGCCAACGCGGGAGCAAGCTCCCGCGCGGCGACATCCTACCAGTCACCGCTAAAGCGCGGTCAACTGGCCGACAAACAAGCTGATTACTTGTTGTCTTTTACTTCTTCGAACTCAGCGTCGACAACGTCGTCCGCTTTTTCAGCCGAATCAGCTGGCTTGGCCGCTGCGTCTGCCGGGTTCGCTTGCTCGGCGTACATTTTCTGTGCAACCGGAGCAGACACCTTGGACAGCTCTTCAACCTTGGCTTCGATAGCAGCCTTGTCGTCGCCTTTAACAGCGGCTTCAAGTGCAACTACAGCAGCTTCGATTGCAGCTTTCTCTTCCTCGGTTACTTTGTCGCCAGCATCGACGATCATTTTGCGAGTCGAGTGAACCAGTGCGTCGCCCTGGTTACGTGCAGCTGCCAGCTCTTCGAACTTGCGGTCTTCCTCAGCATTGATCTCGGCATCACGAACCATCTGAGCGATTTCTTCCTCGGACAGACCCGAGTTAGCCTTGATCACGATGGACTGAGACTTGCCAGTCGCCTTGTCTTTTGCACTTACGTGCAGGATGCCGTTGGCATCGATGTCGAAGGTTACTTCGATCTGAGGCACGCCACGTGGAGCTGGTGGAATGTCGGCCAGGTCGAACTTGCCCAACGACTTGTTCTGTGCGGCTTGCTTACGCTCACCTTGCAGTACGTGAATGGTCACAGCGCCCTGGTTATCGTCAGCAGTCGAGAACACTTGCGATTTCTTGGTAGGAATCGTGGTGTTTTTCTCGATCAGAGCAGTCATTACACCGCCCATGGTTTCGATACCCAGAGTCAGCGGGCTCACGTCCAGCAACAGAACGTCTTTAACATCACCGGCCAATACCGCGCCCTGGATGGCAGCACCCATTGCAACAGCTTCGTCCGGGTTCACGTCTTTACGTGCTTCCTTGCCGAAGAACTCGGTTACCAGCTTCTGTACCAGCGGCATACGAGTCTGACCACCGACCAAGATCACGTCGTTGATCGCGCCAACGTCGATACCAGCGTCTTTCAGAGCAATGCGGCAAGGCTCGATGGTGCGCTGAACCAGGTCTTCAACCAACGATTCCAGCTTGGCGCGGGAAATCTTCACGTTCAAGTGCTTAGGACCGGTGGCATCTGCAGTGATGTAAGGCAGATTCACGTCAGTCGACTGGCTCGAAGACAGTTCGATCTTGGCTTTTTCAGCAGCTTCTTTCAGACGCTGCATCGCCAGCGGGTCACCTTTGAGGTTCATGCCGCTTTCTTTCTTGAACTCGTCAACCAGGTAGTCGATCAGACGGATGTCAAAGTCTTCACCACCCAGGAACGTGTCACCGTTGGTTGCCAGCACTTCAAACTGGTGCTCGCCATCAACTTCGGCAATTTCAATGACCGACACGTCGAAAGTACCGCCACCCAAGTCATAAACGATGACAGTGTGGTCGCCCTTCGCTTTATCCATACCGTAAGCCAGAGCAGCTGCGGTTGGTTCGTTGATGATGCGTTTAACGTCCAGACCCGCGATACGGCCGGCGTCTTTGGTTGCCTGACGCTGGCTGTCGTTGAAGTAGGCCGGAACGGTAATGACCGCTTCAGTCACTGGCTCGCCGAGGTAGTCTTCGGCGGTTTTCTTCATTTTCTTCAGAATTTCAGCCGAGATCTGTGGCGGAGCCATTTTCTGGCCGTTCACTTCAACCCAAGCGTCGCCGTTGTCAGCCTTGGCGATCTTGTACGGAACCATCTGAATGTCTTTCTGTACAACTTCTTCGTCAAAGCGACGACCGATCAGACGCTTCACCGCGTACAGGGTGTTATGCGGATTGGTCACTGCCTGACGCTTGGCCGATTGGCCAACCAGAATTTCGCCATCATTGGCGTACGCAACGATCGACGGCGTAGTACGCGCGCCTTCTGCGTTTTCGATAACTTTTGCTTTACCGTTTTCCAGAACCGAAACACACGAGTTGGTGGTCCCGAGGTCAATACCGATAATTCTGCCCATGTTTACTCTCCCTAAATTTGAATTTTGTTGCCGCAGCAGTAATGACCAACTGCGGCATTGCTTAACGCTTGACTTCTAAATGGGGGCCTTGCGGCCGATTTCAAGCCTTTTCGTCAATCGATGGCGAAACCGGCGCTGGCGCCTTGCTGACTACGACCATAGCCGGGCGCAGCAAGCGACCATTGAGCTGATAACCCTTTTGAAACACCTTGAGCACACTGTTTGGCTCCAGGTCAGCACTTTCCTGCATTGCCATCGCCTGATGATGCTCGGCATTGAAGGGCTCGCCGTGCGGGTCGATCGCTTCCAGCTGATAACGCTTCAGGGTGTCCTGGAACATTTTCAGGGTCAGTTCGATCCCTTCGCGCATCGGACGAATGTTTTCATCGTCCGGGCTGGACAGCTCAAGACCGCGCTCCAGACTGTCGATCACCGGCAACAGGTCGCCAGCGAACTTCTCCAGCGCAAACTTGTGAGCCTTCTCAACATCCTGCTCAGCGCGGCGGCGAACGTTCTGCAGATCGGCAGCTACGCGCAGAGCCTGATCATTAGCGGCTGCCAGCTGCTCTTCAAGCACCTGCACACGGGCTACCAAATCTTCACCTGCTACATCGGCGGCCTGGTTGGCGTCCTGGTTCTGCGTATCCATAGTCTGTTCGTCTGCCATAGATTTCTCCTTTCAAACTTCGTCCGCGAGCTCGACTCGCGCTTCTGCCAAGGTATATGGGGTCGCAATTCTCAGGTTCAAGAGCCTGAAAACCAGAAAATAGATGTTAGAGCCCCCTGGCGTTACCTGCAAAAAAACAAAATCGAGCTAAAAAACCCAAAAAAACAAGCAAATCGAACTAAGTACAGCCATTGTCAGCACGAAACAAAACACTGTATAAATAACCAGACATTACGTTTTGGAGCAGCTCCTATGCTGGTGCACCTGTCCGTACACAACTACGCCATCGTTGAACATCTCGATCTCGAACTGGATCGCGGGATGAGTGTAATCACTGGCGAGACCGGTGCCGGCAAATCGATCATGCTCGACGCCCTGGGCCTCACACTAGGGGACCGCGCAGACAGCGGTGTTGTCCGCCCGGGAGCCGACAAGGCCGATATCCTGGCCACGTTCGACCTGCAAGACATACCAGAAGCCCGGGCCTGGCTTGCCGAGCGCGACCTGGAAGGCGAAGGCCCGTGCATCTTGCGCAGAGTCATTACTGCCGAAGGCCGCTCGCGCAGCTACATCAACGGCACCCCCTGCCCCCAAGGCGACCTCAAGGCCCTGGGCGAGCTGCTGATTGATATCCACAGCCAGCACGAGCACCAGTCGCTGCTCAAACCCGACACCCACCGCCGCCTGCTCGACGAGTTTGCCGGCGCCACCGACCTTGCCCGCCAGGTGCAATTGGCCGCGCAACGCTGGCGCCAGACCAGGCAAGAGCTTGAACACCTGTCCAACTCCGGCGATGAACAGCGCTCGCGCCATCAACTGCTCAGCTACCAGCTCGAAGAACTTGAAACCCTTTCCCTGGGCGAGAACGAACTGGAAGAACTGGAACAGGAACACAAAAACCTGACCAACGCCGAAACCTTGCTGACCATATGCCGCCAGGTGGTGGAGCAATGCAGCGAAAGCGACTCAGGCAACGTGCTCAATGCCCTGACGGTGAGCCTCAATCGCCTTTCAAGCATCAACAACAACTCGGGCTCACTGGGCGAAGCCACCGATCTGCTGGCCAGCGCACAAATTCAAGTCGAAGAAGCCGTGGGCGAACTCAATCGCTTTATCGACCATTTTGATGCTGATCCAGGCCGACTGCAGTACCTGGAAGAAAGGCTCGACACCATCTATACACTGGCGCGCAAACACCGCGTGCAACCCACCGAAGTGGCTGCCTTGCAGCAAAAACTGCTGGATGAACTCGAAACCCTCAACGCCAACGACGAGAACATCGAACGCCTGGCCAATGAGCTGACGTCCTATTCCCGCCACTATAATGAGTGCGCACGCGAACTCAGCAACTTGCGCAGCCAGGCTGCAACGCGCCTGAGCAGTGCCGTTGAAGAAGAAATACAGCGCCTTGGCATGCCCGGTGGCCGTTTCGTGATTGAACTGCGCCCACAGAGCAGCAATGACCCTATGCCTCAAGGCCTGGAGCAGGTCGAACTGCTCGTAAGTGCCAACCCCGGCCAGCCACTCAAGGCATTGGCCAAAGTTGCCTCTGGCGGTGAGCTGTCACGTATCAGCCTGGCCATCCAGGTAATTACCGCTCAAACATCCCGCGTACCCACTCTGGTATTCGACGAAGTGGATGTCGGGATTGGCGGCCCGACGGCCGAAATCGTGGGGCAACTGCTACGCCGCCTTGGCGAGCGAGGCCAAGTACTGACAGTCACTCACTTGCCGCAAGTGGCTGCCCAATGTCATCAACACCTTTTTGTACACAAGGTCCGTGAGAGCGATACCACCCGTACTGCCGTGGCCAAACTGAGTAAAAAAGAGCGCGTAGAAGAAGTTGCACGCATGCTCGGCGGTGTCGACCTGACCAAAGAATCCTTGGCCCACGCCAAAAAAATGGTCGTCACTGCAAAGAATCTGGCGGCTTAACGACGAACGGTTATCAAAAGACCGATATCAGAAAGCACGAAGGCGGCCCTTGGGCCGCCTTCGATCGTTTCGCGAACCGTAGCTCGCGTGACATGCTTACTTGGACTTCTTGCGCACGTACAGCACCAAGTTGTGATCCACCAACTCAACACCGTGCTTGGCTGCAATGGCGTGCTGCAGTTTTTCGATGTCTTCGTCGAAAAACTCGATCACTTCACCGCTGTCCACGTTGACCATATGGTCGTGGTGGCCGCCGTCAGCATCAGCCAATTCAAAGACCGCATGACCGCCATCAAAGTTATGGCGAATCACCAGCCCGGCTGACTCGAACTGGGTCAGTACACGGTAAACCGTGGCCAGCCCGACGTCCTCGCCTGCTTGCATAAGTGCCTTGTAAACGTCCTCGGCGCTCATGTGACGCTGCTCTGCAGAGTCAAGCATCTGTAGAATTTTGACTCGTGGCAGAGTCACCTTAAGTCCGGCCTTACGTAGTTCGCTATTTTCAACCATGGTTAGCTTTCTCGCGGAAGCGGCTTCGCAGCTTCTCTTAATACGGGTATGATCGGCGTTTACGTTGTCCCAGCCAAGATAGTGGAAGTCGCCCACCGATGCAAAACACCAAGCTCTTGCTAACCAGTTTCACCTTTGTGGGACTGCTCGCACTCGCCGGTTGTTCATTCCCCGGGGTTTACAAAATCGACATCCAACAGGGCAATGTCGTCACGCAGGACATGATAAACCAGTTACGCCCGGGAATGACCCGTCGGCAAGTGCGGTTTATCATGGGCAACGCCCTGCTGACCGATACATTCCACCCTGATCGCTGGGATTACCTGTATAGCCTGCAGCCCGGCGGCGGTGAACGCCAACAGGAACGCGTCAGCGTGTTCTTCAACCAAAATGACCAGCTCGTAAGCTTGTCAGGCGACTTCAAGCCTGGCGTAAGCCGCGACGAAGCCATTCTCGGCAAAACCGGCGGCACAAACGTGACCGAGCCGGCCACTGAAGCTCCAGTCGAGAAGAGCGAAGTTCCAGCCAAGCCTGGTTCGTTGCTTGATCAAATCCAGAAGGACGTAGACGGTGTTGAAACCGTACCGGTTCCTACGCCAGAACCTCTGGACACAACCGAACAATAAGCGTTCGGCACAAAAAAGCCCGGCATGCCGGGCTTTTTGTTGTCTGCAATAAAGTGCTCACTGCTGACTCAGGCGCTTGGCCTCGGCAGCTTTAGCCGCACGCTGACGCCGAATTTCTTTAGGGTCGGCCAGCAGCGGGCGATACATCTCAATGCGATCGCCCGCCTGCAACACCCGGGTTTCAGGCTCTGCGACCTGTTTGCCGAAGATCCCCACCGGGCAATTCGCCAGATCGAGTTCGGGAAACTCACGCCCCATGCCCGACGCCAAAACCGCAGCCCGTAAAGTCGTACCCTGGGGTACAACCACAGTCAGCAGGCACTGACGATCAACAGCGGCATACACCACCTCAACGTCAATCATGAGCTCAGCCATACAACTGCTTGGCACGCTGACAGAATGCATCCACCAGCGTGTTGGCCGCCTGATTGAACAAAGGCCCCAGGGTCGCCTTGACGATAGCCCCGGCGTAATCGAAGGTCATGTCCAGGCTGATCTTGCAGGCCTTCTCACCCAACGGTTTGAACACCCACATACCGTGCAGCTTGGTAAACGGGCCTTCTTCCAGGTTCATTTCAATGGATTGACCCGGCACCAGCGTATTGCAGGTCACGAAGTGCTGGCTCAGGCCGCCCTTCGCCACACCCAGGCTGGCGCGCATCAGCACCTCAGTGCTTTCCAGGATTTCGGCAGACGAACACCACGGCAAAAATTGCGGGTAACTCGCAACATCATTCACCAGGTCATAAAGAGCCTGGGCTGGATAAGGCAACAAAGCGGAGCGTTGGATATGGGTAGTCATGTCAGCGTTACTTCCACAGCTGGGCGGCAAACACAATCAGAATGCCGAGTGGCGCCACATAGCGCATCAGAAAAAGAGTCAGGGCGAACAACGCCGGGCTACGCATCGACAACTCGTCGCGAACCGCACCGCGCCCCATGATCCAGCCTGCAAAGACCACAAAGCACAGCCCGCCCAAAGGCAACATGATACGCGAGGTGAAGAAATCGACGACACCAAAGAAGTCCAGGCCGCTTGCAGCGCCCCATTGATAGAGGTGAAAACCCGAGTCTTCACTCACGAAAAACTTGGCCTGTTTCCAGATATTGAACGAAAACACCGTGCCCAGCCCAACAAACCAACAACTGAACGCCAGCCAGAACGTGACCCACAAGCGTCGAACCTTGGTCCGCTCCACCAGATAAGCCACCATCGGCTCAAGCAATGAAATGGCTGAGCTCCAGGCGGCCACCGCCACCAGAACGAAAAACACCACGCCCATCAACTGACCAAACGCCACATTGCCGAAGGCAAAAGGCAAGGTCACAAACATCAACCCCGGCCCTTCGCCAGGGTTAAGTCCCGACGCGAAGACAATTGGAAACAATGCCAGCCCGGCGAGCAATGAGACAAACGTGTCGATCAGGGCGACCCCCACGACCGTTCCGGAAATCGATACGTTCTTCGGCATATACGCGCCGTAAATCATAATCGAGCCCACGCCCACACTCAGCGAAAAGAAGGCATGTCCCATCGCCGCCAGCAAACCATCGAGCACGCGATCAGGGTTGAAGTCGAACATGAAATGCACGCCCTGCATAAAGTGCCCTGTGGTCATGCTGTAACCCAGCAACACCAGCAGCAGCACAAACAGCAACGGCATCATGATCTTCAGGCTGCGCTCAAGCCCCGCCACCACGCCTTTGGCAATCACATACGCCGACAACAACATAAACGCGGTGTGCCAGAAAGTGAGCCTCCAGGGGTTGGAAATCACGCCACCAAAGTACTCTCCGACCTGAGCAGCCGTCGCGCCCTGAAAATCACCCTTGCCCATATTAATGATGTAATCCAGCGACCAACCGCCCACCACGCTATAGAAAGATAAAATCAGCAGCGCCGTAATCATCCCGGCAAAAGCCCCCCACGACCAACGCCCCGAGTGCCCGGCCTCTACCGCCAACACCTTCAAGGCATTCGCCGGACTAAGCCGCGCACGCCGCCCGATCAGGGTTTCAGCCAACATGACAGGCACACCAATCAGCGCGATGCAGGCCAAAAACACCAATACAAATGCGCCGCCGCCATAGACGCCAACCATATAAGGAAATTTCCAGATACTGCCCAAACCCACGGCAGAACCGGTCGCAGCGAAAATAAAGACCCAACGGCTTGCCCAACTGCCGTGGACAGAAACCTTGTCTGTCGACATCGTTACTACGCCCAACCACTAAAAAAAGAGGGCGCATTGTCCGGGAATCAACCTACGTGCTCAAGCACGCAGGTGCCCGTAGCCGACACGCTCGCAACTGCCTATAATGCCGGCCCTATGGCTAAACAGAAGAAACACCCTACAGGGACCATCGCGCAGAATAAAAAAGCGCGACACGATTACTTCATCGAACATCGGTTCGAGGCTGGTCTGGTCCTGGCCGGCTGGGAAGTAAAAAGTCTGCGTGCAGGCAAGGCACAACTGGTCGACAGTTATGTGCTGCTCAAGGATGGTGAAGCATGGTTGCTCGGCAGCCATATTTCACCCCTGACGACTGCCAGCACCCACGTCATCGCCGACCCGACGCGCAGCCGCAAACTGCTGCTTAACCAGCGCGAGCTGGAAAAGCTGTTTGCCGCAGTGCAGCAGAAGGGTTACGCCTGCGTCTGCCTCTCGCTTTACTGGAGCAAGCACTTGATCAAGTGCGAAATTGCCCTGGGTAAAGGCAAGAAGGAATACGACAAGCGTCATACCGAGCGCGAGCGTGATTCTGACCGCGAGTTGCAGCGCGCAGTGCGCAACAAGGGCAAGGAAGACTAGTTCTTTCACCCTTGCTCTTGTGGGAGCGGGCTTGCTCGCGATGCAGGCGATACGGTCTTTCAGTAGAACCGCATCGATGCAATCGCGATCAAGCCCGCTCCCACAAGTTTTGCCTTAACCTTTACAACCCATTACGCCGCTCGGCCCGCGCCATGCGCTGCACTTCCTGACGCACTTCTTCCAGTACCTCCTGCACGTACACCAAATGGCGGCTCGCCACTTCCCGGGCGTCCTCCGCCCTGCCCTCGATAATCGCCAGGTACAATTCGCGGTGCTGACTGATCAGCATGTCGCGCGTTTCGCTGCGCTGCTTGTACATGCCGCCAATGTTAGTCACCACGTTGCGCTTGAGCAGATCGAACAGCCCGCGAATCGTGTGCAACAACACCGCGTTATGGCTCGCCTCAGCGATAGCCAGATGGAAGCTCGCATCCGCCTCTCCCTCTTCCGAGCGACTGACCTCATCAACCCGCGCATAACAATCCTGCAATCGTTCAAACGCCAGCCGTAGTCGCTCGCGATCCATCTCGGTGGCTCTGGATGCGGCGTAAAAAGCGCACGAAGCCTCAAGGGTGTGACGAAACTCAAGCAGATCGCGCTGTGCTTCGGGGTTGCTTTCGAGCAGTTGCAGCAAGGGATCGCTGAACGTCGAGCCCAGCGATGTCGCCACATAATTGCCGCCACCCTGACGACTGACCAGCAGCCCCTTGGCCGACAATTTCTGGATCGCCTCACGCAACGACGGGCGCGACACGCCAAACTGTTCCGCCAGCGCACGTTCGGCGGGCAAACGCTCACCCGACTTCAGCGTGCCCTCAAGGATCATCCCCTCAAGTTGCTCGACAATATCGTCCGACAAACGGCGCTGACGAATCTGATCAAACCCCATAACTGCTCTCCACCCTCCCGACCACGCGCCGGGGGCCGCTATTCTCGCTGATTCGCGCCACTCACACACCCACCAGAACACCGCCTGAAACCCCGGGCAGATGCCCCGACGACGAGCGCCTCGACTAAAGATTGTGAGGCGGCAAATTGACACATGCCACATAAGGCTTTTAACCTAGCCAACAGCGACTGTAAATTGGTAATACCAATATACCAAATGCAATCGTAGCATCAACCAATAACAATTAGGGGCCACCCCATATGCAAACCTGGCAACAGCTCTACAGTCCGCTCGGCAGCCTCGGCCTGTCCGCTCTCGCGGCCGTTATCCCGATCGTATTCTTCTTCCTGGCCCTGGCCGTGTTCCGCCTCAAAGGTCACGTCGCAGGCAGCATTACCCTGGGCCTGTCGATTCTGGTGGCCATCTTTGCCTTCCAGATGCCTGTCGACATGGCCTTCGCAGCAGCGGGCTATGGATTTGCCTATGGCCTTTGGCCGATTGCCTGGATCATCGTTGCCGCGGTGTTCCTCTACAAATTGACCGTCAAGAGCGGCCAGTTTGAAATCATCCGCAGTTCCGTACTGTCGATCACTGACGATCAGCGCCTGCAAGTGCTGCTGATCGGCTTCTGCTTCGGTGCATTCCTTGAAGGTGCAGCCGGTTTCGGTGCCCCGGTAGCGATTACTGCCGCACTGCTCGTAGGCCTGGGCTTCAACCCTCTGTACGCAGCAGGCCTGTGCCTGATCGCCAACACCGCGCCGGTGGCCTTTGGCGCCCTGGGCATCCCGATCATCGTTGCAGGCCAGGTGACTGGCATCGACGCCTTCAAGATCGGCGCCATGGCTGGCCGTCAGTTGCCATTGCTGTCGCTGTTCGTACCGTTCTGGCTGGTCTTCATGATGGATGGCCTGCGCGGCGTGCGTGAAACCTGGCCCGCAGCCCTGGTGGCCGGCTTGAGCTTCGCCATCACCCAGTACTACACCTCGAACTACATTGGCCCGGAACTGCCGGACATCACCTCGGCGCTCGCCAGCCTGGTCAGCCTGACGCTGTTCCTCAAAGTGTGGCAACCAAAACGCACCGCAGGCGCTCAGATCGCTGGCGTTTCGTCGGACGTAACCGTCACCGCCAGTGCAGGTGGTTTCGGCAAGCCGACCAACCTGATGGCTTCGCCTTACAGCCTGATGCAGATCCTCAAGGCGTGGTCGCCGTTCCTGATCCTGACCGTGCTGGTCACCATCTGGACCCTCAAACCGTTCAAGGCCATGTTCTCCGCCGGTGGTTCGATGTACGGCTGGGTATTCAACTTCGCGATCCCGCACCTTGATCAACTGGTGATCAAGACTGCACCGATCGTCAACGCACCGACAGCCATTGCAGCCGTATTCAAACTTGACCCGATTTCAGCCACCGGCACCGCGATCTTCTTCTCCGCGCTGATCTCGATGCTGATCCTGAAAATCGACATCAAGACTGGTCTTACCACTTTAAAAGAGACCCTCTACGAGCTCCGCTGGCCGATCCTGTCCATCGGTATGGTGCTGGCCTTTGCCTTCGTTACCAACTACTCGGGCATGTCTTCCACTATGGCCCTGGTGCTGGCAGGTACGGGCGCGGCATTCCCGTTCTTCTCGCCATTCCTTGGCTGGCTGGGTGTGTTCCTGACCGGTTCCGACACCTCGTCCAACGCCCTGTTCAGCTCGCTGCAAGCCACTACCGCACACCAGATCGGCGTCAGCGACACCCTGATGGTTGCCGCCAATACCAGCGGTGGCGTGACCGGAAAAATGATTTCCCCGCAATCGATCGCAGTGGCATGTGCCGCGACCGGTCTGGTGGGTAAAGAGTCTGACCTGTTCCGCTTCACCCTCAAGCACAGCCTGTTCTTCGCCACCATCGTTGGCCTGATCACGCTGGCCCAGGCGTACTGGCTCACCGGCATGCTGGTGCACTAATACACGCTATGGTTACTGCACATTAATGGCGCCGGGGCACAGCCCCGGCGTCAGTAATTCACTACCCGGTCCACCTCGGTGGACACATAACCGGGACCACCCGGAGACGCCTGATGAGCGAGCTTTTCTACAATGCCGTGCCGAATGCGACCCGCGTCGCCCCACCCCTGCCAACTCCTCGCCAATACCCTGCGCATAAACCGCGCAAGGTCTATCTGTTCGGCACCTGCGTAGTCGATCTGTTCTTCCCCGAAGCCGGGATGGACGCCATCCATCTGATCGAGCGCGAAGGTATCGAAGTCGATTACCCGCAAGGTCAAAGCTGCTGCGGACAACCGGCCTACACCTCGGGCTACACCGACCAGGCACGGGAGGTGGCACGTTCACAGCTGGCCCTGTTTGCTGAAGATTACCCGGTGGTCGTGCCGTCCGGCTCCTGCGCCGGCATGCTGCGCGAGCACTACGAAGACCTGTTCAAAGACGAGCCCGAAACCTTGAAAAAGGTTCACGCACTGGCTGATCGCACCTTTGAACTCACTGAATTTTTGCTGTTTGTGTGCAAGGTCCAATTCCAGGACCACGGCGCCCCGGTCAAGGTCGCGCTGCACACCTCATGCTCCGCACGCCGCGAAATGAACACCCACCTGCACGGCCGCGAAATGCTCGCGCAACTGAGCAATGTGGAACGCATCGACCACAGCCACGAAAGTGAATGCTGCGGTTTTGGTGGGACATTCAGCGTACGCATGCCGGATATTTCCGGCGCAATGGTCGCCGACAAGACCCGCTCCCTGATTGAAACCGGCGCGCATCAAGTGCTCACCGCCGACTGCGGCTGCCTGATGAACATCAACGGCTCGCTGGAAAAACAGAAACAAGCCCTGCGCGGCCAGCATCTGGCCAGTTTTCTGTGGCAGCGCACTGGAGGTGAGCAATGAACGCCAGCACCCTGATTCCCACCGTCGCGGTTGAAGAAGACTTCCGCGAGCGCGCTCACGAAGCCCTGGGTGACAAGCAACTGCGAAACAACTTTCGCAGTGCAATGGATTCCCTGATGACAAAACGCGCCGTGGCCTTCAGCGACGCCCACGAGCGCGAACACTTGCGCGCACTGGGCAACGCCATCCGCGCCCGCGCCCTCTCCAAACTGCCCGACCTGCTGGAACGACTGGAAGCCAACCTGACCCGCAACGGGGTGCAGGTGCATTGGGCCGAAACCGTCGAGCAGGCTAACGAAATCGTCATGTCCATCGCTCGCCGCCGCGCCGCCAAACAGGTGATCAAAGGCAAGTCGATGGTCAGC
The DNA here is from genome assembly GCF_963970465.1 of Pseudomonas sp. RL_5y_Pfl2_69. NCBI lineage: Bacteria > Pseudomonadati > Pseudomonadota > Gammaproteobacteria > Pseudomonadales > Pseudomonadaceae > Pseudomonas > Pseudomonas sp. RL_5y_Pfl2_69. The sequence continues at coordinate 74,152 of NZ_CAXAOU010000011.1, forward strand.
GAAGAGATGGAAATGAACCACGTGCTCGGCGCCCAGGGGATTGAATGCCTTGAGTCCGACATGGGTGAGTACATCGTTCAACTGGACAACGAAAAACCGTCCCACATCATCATGCCCGCGATCCACAAAAACGCAGGGCAAGTGGCCGACCTGTTTCACGAAAAGCTCGGCGTGGAATACACCAAAGACGTCGACCAACTGATCCAGATCGGTCGACGGGTACTGCGGCAAAAATTCTTCGAAGCTGATATCGGCGTGTCGGGGGTCAACTTCGCCGTCGCCGAAACCGGCACCTTGCTGCTGGTGGAAAACGAAGGCAACGGCCGTATGTCGACCACCGTGCCCCCCGTACACATTGCCGTCACCGGTATCGAGAAAGTCGTCGAAAACCTGCGCGACGTTGTACCACTGGTGTCGCTGTTGACCCGTTCTGCACTGGGCCAGCCGATCACCACCTACGTCAACATGATCTCCGGCCCGCGCAAACCCGGCGAGTTGGACGGCCCTGAAGAAGTGCACCTGGTACTGCTCGACAACGGCCGCAGCCAGGCGTTTGCCGACAGTGAACTGCGCCAGACCCTGAACTGCATTCGCTGCGGTGCCTGCATGAACCACTGCCCGGTTTACACCCGCATTGGCGGCCATGCCTACGGAGAGGTCTACCCGGGTCCTATAGGCGCAATCATCACCCCGCATATGGTTGGCCTGGCCAAAGTTCCAGACCACCCGAGCGCATCGTCGCTGTGCGGTGCCTGTGGGGAAGTGTGTCCGGTAAAAATTCCGATCCCGGCATTGCTGCGACGCCTGCGCGAAGAGAACGTCAAAGCGCCCGATACCTCTCCCCGCATCATGCGCGGCCAGGGCAGCAAGTATTCACGCAAGGAACGTCTGATCTGGAACATGTGGGCCAAGCTCAACAGCTCACCCGCCCTGTACCGCGTATTCCTCAAGGCCGCCACCCGCCTGCGCGGGCTTACGCCGAGCAATGTCGGCCCGTGGACGCAAAACCACAGCGCCCCCAAACCCGCTGCCCGTTCGCTGCACGACATGGCCCGCGAACATTTGGTGAAAAAGTCGGGAGACCAGTGATGAGCGCTAAACAGAATATTCTCAACAAACTGCGCAAAAGTCTGACTGGCACCACACCGGTGCCTGACAACTTCGACGAAGTGCTGGTGACAGAGCCCTGGACCTATACCCCGGAGCAACGCATCCCACAGCTGCGCAAATTGATGGAAGCCGTACACACCGAAATCCACCTCAGCACTGAGCAAGACTGGCCAGCGCTGCTGGCGCAATTGGTCACCGACCGTCAATTGCCCAGTTTGCTGATTGCGCCGACTACACCCCACGGGCAGAAAGTAACCGCGCACTGGGCACAAAACCCTGCGTTGCCAACGCTCAAGGCCTACGATCGCCCAGTGGAAGAGTGGAAGGCCGAACTGTTCAACGACACCCCGGCCAGTTTCACCACCACCCTGGGGGCGATTGCCGCCACCGGCAGCCTGATCATGTGGCCTACCCCTGAAGAACCTCGGCTGATGAGCCTTGTACCACCGGTGCATTTTGCATTGCTCAAGGCCAGTGAAATCCGTGACAACTTCTATCAGGTGCAGCACGAGATGAACTGGTCAGCGGGCATGCCGACCAATGCATTGCTGGTGTCCGGTCCGTCGAAAACCGCCGATATCGAACAAATCCTCGCCTACGGCGCCCACGGTCCGAAAGACCTGATCGTGTTGATTCTGGAGGATGCATGAGTCTGCCCGCCGCATTTGTGCGTGATGCCGAACGGCTGATACCGCAAGACCGCCGCTTCAACGATCCACTCTCCACCCTGGCTTTTGGCACTGACGCGAGCTTTTATCGGCTGATTCCCAAGCTGGTGATTCGGGTTGAGTCCGAAGACGAAGTCGTCGAACTGCTGAATCTTGCCCGGCGCGATCAAGTGTCGGTGACCTTCCGCGCCGCGGGCACCAGCTTGTCAGGCCAGGCCATCAGCGACTCGGTGCTGATCGTGCTGGGGGATAACTGGAACGCCAGGGAAATTCGCGACCAGGGCATGCAAATCCGCCTGCAACCCGGCGTCATCGGCGCGCAGGCCAACGCCTGGCTGGCCCCGTTCGGACGCAAGATCGGCCCCGACCCGGCCTCGATCAACGCCTGCAAAATTGGCGGCATCGTCGCCAATAACGCCAGCGGCATGTGCTGCGGCACCGCGCAAAACACCTACCACACACTGGCTGGCCTGCGCGTGGTATTGGCCGACGGCACCCGGGTCGACACCGAAGATGCGAGCAACATCGCCGCCTTTCGCCAAAGCCACGCCCCCCTGCTCGAACAACTTGGGACTTTAGCTCGCGAGACCCGCGCCAACACTGAACTGGCTGCCAAAATCCGGCATAAATACCGTCTGAAAAACACCACAGGGCTGTCGCTTAACGCCCTGGTAGATTTCGACGACCCGCTGGATATCCTTAGCCACCTGCTGGTGGGCAGCGAAGGCACCCTGGGCTTTATCAGCGCAGTGACCTACGACACCGTGATCGACCACCCGAGCAAGGCTTCGGCGCTGATCGTGTTCCCGGACGTTGAAACCTGCTGCAACGCTGTCACCGTGCTCAAGAGCCAGCCCGTCTCCGCCGTAGAACTGCTGGACCGCCGCAGCTTGCGCTCGGTACAGGACAAGCCGGGCATGCCCGCTTTCGTACAACAGCTGTCGGCCAATGCCTGCGCCCTACTGATCGAGTCTCGCGCAGCAACTCAGACGCTGCTGCACGAGCAACTGGGGCAAATCATGGCCTCGCTGTCGACCTTCCCGGTCGAGAAACAAATCGACTTCACCGAAGACCCCGCCGAGAACGCCAAGCTGTGGGCCATCCGCAAGGACACCTTCCCGGCAGTCGGTGCGGTGCGTAAAACCGGCACCACGGTCATCATCGAAGACGTGACCTTTCCGGTCGAACAACTGGCCATCGGCGTCAACCGCCTGATCGAACTGTTCGACAAGCACCACTACGACGAAGCGATCCTCTTCGGCCACGCGCTTGAGGGCAACCTGCACTTCGTCTTCACCCAGGGCTTCAACAATCCTGAAGAAGTGGCGCGTTACCAGGCCTTTATGGATGACGTGGCGCAACTGGTAGCCGTGGAGTTCGGCGGCTCGCTCAAGGCCGAACACGGTACGGGCCGCAACATGGCACCCTTTGTCGAGCTGGAATGGGGCAGCGACGCTTACCAGTTGATGTGGGCACTCAAGCGATTGCTCGACCCGCAGGGCATTCTCAACCCGGACGTGGTGCTCAGCGAAGACCCGCACATCCACCTCAAACACCTCAAGCCGATGCCCGCCGCAGACGAGATTGTGGATAAGTGCATCGAATGCGGTTTCTGCGAGCCGGTGTGCCCGTCCAAGGGACTGACCCTCAGCCCGCGCCAGCGAATTGTCATCTGGCGTGACATCCAGGCTAAAAAACGCGCAGGCATCGACACCACCGAACTGGAAAAAGCCTACGCCTATCAGGGCATTGATACCTGCGCAGCGACAGGGTTGTGCGCGCAACGTTGCCCGGTTGGCATCAACACCGGCGAACTGGTGAAAAAACTGCGTGCCCGCACAGCCCACAGCGTGAAAACCGCCGACTGGCTGGGCAATCATTTTGCAACCACGTTGCAAGGCGCACGCTTCACCCTGCATGTGGCCAATGGCGCACGCATGATGCTGGGGGCGCCACGCCTGGGGAAAATTTCGGCAGCACTGACCAAAGCCAGCAAGGGCCGCGTACCGTTGTGGACCAACGCCATGCCCCAGCCGGAGCGCGCAATCCGCTTTAGTCCGCCAGTCAATGATGAGCGGCCACGGGTCGTGTATCTGGCCGCCTGCGTCTCTCGGGTCATGGGCCCGGCAGCAGGCGACAGCGAACAAATGTCGCTGCTGGACAAAACCCGCGGCCTGCTGGAAAAGGCTGGTTACCAGGTGGTATTCCCCGACAACATGGACAGCCTGTGCTGCGGCCAGCCGTTTGCATCCAAGGGATACAACGAACAAGCCGAGCACAAGCGTCAGGAACTGATCGGTGCATTGCTGCACGCCAGCCGTGGCGGGCTTGATCCGATCTACTGCGACACCAGCCCGTGCACCTTGCGTCTGGTGCAGGATCTGGGCGAAACCCGCCTGGACCTGTACGACCCCGTTCGATTTATTCGCACCCACCTTGTGGATAAGTTGAGTTTCACCCCGCAGACCGCACCTATAGCCGTGCATGTCACCTGCAGCACCCAGCACCTTGGCGAAGGCCAGGCACTGATCGACATTGCACGCCTGTGCAGCACCCACGTAGTGATCCCGGAAGGCATTCACTGCTGCGGCTTTGCTGGCGACAAAGGCTTCACCACACCGGAGCTGAACGCTTACTCGCTGCGCACCTTGAAAGACGCAGTGCAGCAGTGCAGCGAAGGGATTTCGACCAGCCGCACCTGTGAAATTGGCCTGAGCCAGCATGGCGGGATTGATTACCACGGCCTGGTTTATCTGGTGGACCGCGTCACCAGCGCCCAGGCCTGAAAATGTGGGAGCGGGCTTGCTCGCGATGGCATCTGCGCGATCAGGCAGAATCACCGCGCCATCTGCATCGCGAGCAAGCTCACTCCCACCAAAAACAATCGACACCTGCGCCCGTTTTCGAACGCAAAAAAACTCGCCAAATACAGGCAGAACTCCCGAGCGTGGCTATAGTCAATTGGCTTAAGGCCCCAATCTTTGGGGCATATAACCGAGCCTGGAAACACCGGGCCTACCCTGTGCACAAGGAGTTTTCCCCATGAAGCGTACCGCTCTTGCTGGTCTGTTTATTTCCGCTGTGATGTTGGCTTCCCCGGTGTTTGCGGCAGATGACCTTTGCCAGATCAACTTGCAAAAGATCAATGATGCTGTAGCCAGCTCTGGAGAAATCAGCTCCGACTTACAAGACAACATCGACAGCACCGTAGCCCAGGCCAAGGAAGAACAATCCAAAGGCACGAAAGAAGGCACTCAAGCCTGCATTTCACTGACTACCCAAGTGCTCCAGGACATCTCCAACAACAACAAAGGTGGTGAGTAACCCCTTTGGGTTGGCCTTCTGCGCCAGAAAGGCGTAGACTCCGCAGGCTTGCTGGATACACAGCAAGCATCGGGGCCGTTTAGGATTCGACGCCGGTTGCGAAACTCTAGGTGCATGCCGAGTTGGTAACAGAACTCGTAAATCCACTGTTGCAACTACTTATAGTTGCCAATGACGAAACCTACGAGGGTCAAGCTCTCGCAGCGTAAGCTGCCTTAGCCATCCTCCTGGTACCTTCGGGTCCAGCAATCACTAGGGGATGCCTGTAAACCTGAAGTGATTGTCATATAGAACAGGATCGCCGTGCAGTACGTTGTGGACGAATCGGCTAAAACTTACACAACTCGCCCAAAGCACCCTGCCCTTCGGGTCGCTGAGGGTTAACTTAATAGATACGGCTAAGCATGTAGTACCGACAGCGGAGTACTGGCGGACGGGGGTTCAAATCCCCCCGGCTCCACCAAATAGCTGTCCAGACCTGTATCAGACAGTCTGCGAAACACCCAAGAAGCCCGCCCCGTGCGGGCTTTCTTGTTTCTGGCTATCCGTCCCTGTCTCCCCCTATCCAGACCCACCATGTATCCTCTCCTGTACCACGCCCGAAAATTGAAACTGAGGGGTACAAGGAAATGAAGCGCACTGAAATCAAGCGTCGCCCCTTGGCTGACACCGTATTGGCAACACTCGAACCTGATACCAAGGAATACCGTGAGCACGATGGAAACAGCCTCTACCTGAGGGTCCGTCCTGACGGCAACAAGTCCTGGCAGCTGCGGTACAAGAAGCCCGATGGCAAATGGTCATGGTTGGGACTTGGGAGTTATCCAGAAGTAGGCGGGGCCCTTGCTCGTCAAAAAGCTGCAGAGCTGCGAGCAGACTCAGCACAAGGGAGTAATCCCCTTGCCACCAAACGAGCCAGAAAAGCAGCAGAGATGGAAGCTGCCAGCAATACGTTCGAGCGGCTGGCTCGCGAGTGGTATGCCTCCAAACGTAAAAACTGGTCGTCAGGTACCGCAGTCAGAACCATCGGTGCCTTGGAGCTCCACGTTTTCCCTGTCTTCGGGAACCGCATCTATCAAGAAATACTTCCAATGGAATGGATGGAGTTTCTGCGGTCAATGGAGCTAAAGGGAATCATCGAGCAGACCAGCCGTGTTCGAGGCATGTGTCGAGAGATTTATGATCTCGCTCGCGTCACGGGAAGAGCGACCCACAATCCGCTGGAGGGCTTGCATAAGTTTTTGCAAACCAAGCCTGTGGAAAACTATGCGCATGTATCCCAAGAAGAATTGCCACCACTGCTGAGGGCCATCCGAGCGTACCCAAGCGCCCCCGATATCCGCATTGGCCTTCACCTACTCTCGATGCTCGCATGCCGCCCCTCCGCGCTTGGTGCGGTCATGGCGATCGACCGATAACGCACTGGAGTCCATCGCTGCCGCGCACTCGGACGGCCTCCTCGTACTCGACGAAATCGGCATGTGCGACCCCCGCATCATTGGCGAAACCGTTTACATGCTCGGCAACGGCACCGGTAAAGCCCGCGCTAATGATCGTGGCCAAGCGGGCCGACAGGTTCAAGAGTGGCGCCTGCTATTTCTATCCACAGGCGAAAAGACCTTGGCACAACACATGGCCGAGGCCAACAAAGAGCTCAAAACAGGCATGGAAGTACGCATGCTCGCGGTGCCTGCAGATGCCAGTAAAGGACTCGGCATGTTCGATGTATTGAATGGTTTCGAGGACGCTGCTGCGCTTTCTGACGCACTCAAGGCCCGAGTGGCCAAGTTCTATGGCACACCTCTCACAGCCTTTCTATCAGCGTTGTGCGAGCCCGGAAAAATGCACGGCTGGGCGATCATCTTGCGCCGCACCCTTGAAGGGTTTATTGCCAAGTCCCTGCCCGCCTCTGCTAGCGGTCAGGCACATCGTGCAGCCCTACGCTTTGGCCTTGCGGCTGCAGCTGGTGAGCTCGCTACTGCACTGGGTATAACCGGTTGGCCAGACGGCACGGCAACCACGGCTGCCCGTGTCTGCCTCAACGCGTGGCTGAATGAACGCGGCGGCGCCGGTAACTATGAAGGTGACGCGATCGTTGCTCGCCTGCGCCAAGTCATCGAGCGCTTTGGTGAAAGCCGCTTCACTCGCTGGGAGTCTGCCGCCGCCAAGATCGACGAGCACGGTCCGCGCACCATCGACCGGCTGGGCTTTCGTAAATCGTTGGAGCATGGCATGGGCGACGAGCTGCATACCACCAACACCTACTACGTGCTGCCCGAGGCGTGGCGCTCCGAAGTATTCAAAGGCATGAACATCAATGCCGTGAACAAGGAGCTGCTACGTCGCGGCGTGCTCGAGCCGGGAAGCGATGGTAAGGCGTCCAGCCTCGTCCGACTTCCCGGGCTAGGGCCACAACGCTGCTACATCGTCAAAACGATTCCGGGGACGGATGAGGGCGAGGCCAGGGCTGCCTGACGGTTGCCCATTGATCGAGGTAGTGCCGGCTCATTCCCGGCCTCGCCAGCCATTCAGCCAAACCCTAATCGAATTACATTGAGATAGAGCAAATGAACGAGATTCAAGAACTGAAAGACCTCCGCGAACAAACAATCCTCGAGAAGGAAACACTTGAGCGCGAACTGGTCCCCTATGCGGCTGCACTGGAAGACTATGAAGTGCTGCAAAGTTTGGAAAGCAACTTGAGGTATGAAATCACCGATAAAAAAAGAGAGGTCGGCTACCGTGAGCGGGACATCGAGACGCTCGATAAGAAGATCCATCGCAGAGAAACACTGGCCAATCACCAGAACCTGATGGCTGGCTATATCGAAGCCATCACTACATGGAAAGCTGACGAAGAAGAGCTAAACCAAAAACGTAATAGCATCAGCACGCGCTTGGAGCAGGTTCGTCAGCAAGCCCATGAAGATATGGCAAAAGCTCGGCAAGCCGAGACAGAGGCAGCTACTGCATATGCACAAGCAGTCGCTTGGGGCGATGTGGAGGGGGAGAAAAAAGCTAATGACGACGCTCAAAAAGCTGCGAAACATCTCACCTCCGCCGCTGAGCATCATCGTCGCCAACAGCTGATTATTACTGCGCTGGAGCAAGAAATCGTCACTATTGATCGGCACATCTCAGAAGCACAGAAAACGCGCGCAGACATTGAAAACCAAGCGTCACGCTTGGCAAACACAGTGCTTGAAGAAAAGTGGAATGCTGCTGCAATAGCTCTGCTCGAAGTAGGCGGCAAGCTATGGGCCGCTCGACGCCTAATAGATCGCGACCCAATAGCGCTGACGAATCTGAAAATCCCTGAGCTGGGCGAAAACTACGGGCCTTGGGGCTGGAGTGATCTTTCAGAACGCTCTTATCAGCATAGCTTCGAAGACGTACTCGCTATGTGATATAGCTTTCTCCTGAGACGGCTTGGAAGCAAGGCCGTCTCGGTCACCCAAGAGGCCCACCATGATCGCTGCCACACAAAGCAAAATCAGCTATTCGGATTCCCTGAAAGCCAGGAAAACGCACCTGAACGGACTGATAAACCTCGTAAAGCCAAGGATAGAGAAAGCTACAAAAATAGAGACAATGACGATTGCAGCAATCAATGCAGAGATTAGGGTCATAGAACAACAGCTCGCAAAACGGAGCTAATGCCTAGACGGAAGCCCGCTAGGCTTCCGCCTTAGCCTGAACTTCAAATTTCTACTAACAGCACTACAACCCCACACCAAAAAATCATATATTCCCTACCTTTTTTGAAACGACGTATTTAACCGATCAAAGGCCTGGGCGATAGGCCTCTATCAGCCAAAAGCAGTCGCCCATGAACGAACATTTCCGATCTGAAGCTGCCGTTCGCGAAAGGCAGCAATTAGCTATAGCGGACGGCCATACTCCCCAGGATTCTTCAATTATTTTCCAGAAAATAAATCTCTGAGCATGGGCTGTCGAAAGCTCGGTAAGTTGGAGCTTCCAGCAGTATCGCGACCGGTCACCTCAGCCGCGGTGATTTTGTGGCAGCCAATGATTTTCAGCCTCTTGCACATCCTCTTCATAAGAATTGCGCATGTGATTTCGCCGCAAGAATATGCAGGCCTTGCATGCCGTCACTAATGAGGCATGCCGCCCTCACTAGGGTGATCGGACGGTCGCCTCAAGGAAATAGATAGATTGAATATCTGTGCCACTCAAGGACAAGGCAGATCATTGCTCCGCAAACGAGCCATTCTGAAAGTAGAGTTTGCGACCTTCCTGCACCTCGACCTCATCACCGAATCCAGCCCCAAGAAGTGCGAGAGTGCGCTTCACCATCTGTATGCCTTCCTGTTCTAGGTAGCTATAGAAGGCGTGATGATAAGTGAGTCCTTCACGGAAGTAGTAAGGGCTTTCTTGTGTTCCTTCTCCAAAAACATCTCGTCCGCGCTTGAGTTTATTGCCTTTGAGAATTCGCATTGACCTGATGCTTTTGTCAAGCGGGTCCGGTTTGTATTGAAGAGTATCAAGACGTGAACCGATGATCATCGATTCTGACTGTCGCTCCATCATTGCATCGAAGCTGCAAAACTCAGAGAGAATAATTGTCAGTTGAGCAGCCAGTTTTTTGTGGCCGTTTCTCCATCCTTCTCCTCCGGCACCCAGCAGATCGCCCCCGGTGGCGACCGTGCCATGCATTATGTGTGACAAAAGGCCATAAAGCTGCAGGGTGCCGGCTTGTTTGGAGTTCAGCGCTTGAACAGGTATCAGGACGTTGTAGTGCTTAATGACGATTTTCTGCCATAGCCCCCGCCAGCCTGAAGGAATTCCGGAAGGATCCGAAGTTCCGGCCAACACTCTGGCCAAATGTTTTTCCGCACGAGCAAACTCTTCAGTGACGTTTGTATCACAAGAAGCCCTCTTCTCTGCCTCACTCCATAAGCGTTGTAACTTGCTACTCAGCTCAACTGCTAGGGCATGATGCTCAAGTATTGATCGCACAACCAATGCGGCTCCAAGCACATTCCGCACATTGATCAGATGCGCAGCCTGATGAGCCATTGAGGTCAACTTATACTCAGTCAAGTGGATACTAAAGCAAAGACTTGAAACCAATACCGGGAGGCGAGTTTTACCATCCGATGAATCTGCGCTGACAGACAGTGAATTGGCCTTCACAGCAAGCTGATTTTCCAGCATCACGAGGTTCGAATATCTATTTATCCCTGATACAGTCCGGAAGGCCAGCGGCCAGTACTTAGGATCAACCGAGCGTTCTTTCAGCGCTTGGATCGCTTCAACATCAGTTGGCCAGTCCGCTTTAAAATTCCAGTTGTTCTCACACTTGCCAAGATGACGAAAATGCTCGATGGATGTTTCTAGTGCCTGTGGCCAACCATCCTCGAGCACGCACCCACGCAGGGCCAGAATCGTGTCGTCCGCTAAGATAAAAAAGGCATTCTGTGGTTTTTCAACAGGGGCTTCGTTTGCCCAAGGCAACGAGAGGAAGCATTCATAAATCGTTACAAAAGCTTCGACCAAAACCTTGGCGGCCACGAGGCTATGTGGGCGCACAGACAGAACATGGCTGCCATAATTCGGATGGACGTATTCGCTGAGCCGGTCGAAGGCTTCCTGGAGTGCATCGGAACGCTGCCAAAAGTCTTTATCTGAAGCCTTCTCCTCCAGTTGTTCTTTATCTTTGGCTGTAGATCGGGGGAAAATACGCGTCTGCAGTGTGCGGACTGCATCGCCGATTAAGTGCTCGTCCCAAACGTCCCCCTTCTGATGCAACAGAACTTTCGCTGCAACTTGCAGCACATCAAGCTCCTCGATCTGAGTTCGCAAAGCCAACGCGCTCAAATGTAAATCACCTGAGCTCGCCGCATGATCGAGCAACTCCTCAAGAAGCAGCCAGCGGGGCCAGACGCAAGCTTTGAGTAGCGGCTTTAGGTTCTCTACAAACTCCGGAGTGAATACCTGCGCGCCTGCAGCCTGTGCAGCGGCAGGGAACAGTACCAAATCGCCAAGATCAGCTAGCGATGGTGGTGCTTGGTACCCACTATGTCGCAACGTTGCAAGCTCATCGACTCTGGACGTCAAATCTCCGAGTTGAGTATCCCAAAGAGGACGCCACGGTCGAAATACGGGAGTTGTCAGCATTGCTCGCTCACTGTTCTGAGGGTGAATCTGTTAGGCCTGGCACTATCTGCCAATGTTGAGATCATTTAACCATGCGGAACCACTGTCAGCAGTTGATTCTGGTTAGCACATGAGAAAATTCGAATGGATCGCCTCGACTCTAACAAGGTACTGGAAGCCCGATCCTGGCAGATAGCAGTCCTTCACAAACGGCGGCTATCGGTCAAAGGCGGACTGTGACTTTGGCCGGGCGTAGTCTGACAAAAAAGTGAGCTGAACTTCGTTTAGATTAAGATTTAGATTTAAATGAATCTGCAAATATGGACCATTCGAACGATATGAAAATAACACGGCTTTTCGGTACAAGTGTTCCTGACTACATATTACGCTAAAAACATTACTTACCCCCTTGCGATTTCCGCCCGAAATAAGGGCACAAGCTTCCGCGCACTCGCACGGAATTTAGCATTGTTATGTAAAGCTTCGCGGAAGCTAGGATTAACTTCGAAGGGATTTTTTTGGAAAAGTCCGTAACACATCGACTTTAGTTTTGACAAGCCGAAATCTTTTCGGGCAATAATATTTACCGCTATAGTCAAATTAGCGGCAACTACAATATCTATCACCATCCACTCTTTGCGCAATTTGAGTTCATTGACCTGCAATTGAACAAATAACATGACTCTATCGCCGACTTCGCTAGATTCTAGGGAGTTGAACCTGCGACTGAACTCAAGCGCTTTTCTGCCCCTATCTTCTCCAGAGATAAGGGCAATCCCGCCCCCCAATCGACATTCCCATTACAAAGCCATATTAACCGATAACAGAAGTATAGTCGGAGCAAGAAAAAGCAGACCTAGCAATTTTTTGCCCGTGATAATTTTTTTGTCCGAACTTACCCTAAATACTTATGACATTGCGATGATAAGTACTTTCTCAACCTCTAGCACCCGCTTTGGGTCGAAAGTGAATGGTCGTAAATAACTGCTATTTACAGAGGCTGTGTGGAAACCCAAATAGTTCTTTGAGAAGGGCGAGCGTACGTGAAAGCGGTAGAAACGTGGTTGTTAGCTAACGCAAAATTTGCGTAGAAGCGCGAAACCTGTTTATTTTCTAACCAGTGGGATCGCGCCGCAGGTTTTTCACATAGCTAGGGCCCAAGACGGACGGCAGAATCTAGTGGTACAGGCTTCGTCGTTACTACCTTAGGCTAGCATGGTTGCCTAAGGTACGGAAAAGGCTGGTCAGGGAGCGAACATTTAATCTGGGATAATTTCGTGACAATGGAAGTATAATGCATTAATTGTTTTCATTTTTGAAGTTTAATAAGCATTGAATATCTTGCAGGAGGCAGCTTTGGGAACGAGCATGATTACGCATATGGTAATTGTCCCGGAAGACACACGGTCGCGTCGAACGACTTTCTTCCAGGGCTTTTCAAATTTTTGGTTTCCTGAGTATACTCAGATTCTTCGTGCGCTGACTTTCTTCCCTCTTGACTTAATTGATCCGTTGCTGCCAGCAGAACAATATATTATTGCAAGAACGCTTAGTGGCAGTTCCAAAATTCAATTTTTGAGAGCTGATTTGCTCGCCCAGTATTTGAAGATATCGTCAGACAAAAACTTGATACTTTGGAGTAGCGAACTCACTGCATCGCAGGTTAGCGATGCGATAAAAGAAGAAAAATATAAGCCGCTTCATATTTCAATGGCGCGAATTGATGGTGCTATATGCATCTATGATCTGGATGAAAAAGTTGCTCGCGACCTAGCTCTTGGCATGCTTTCAGATTCCGCTGTACATAATGATGACCTTCGCCAAGCCAAGGAGCATCTTGAAAAAATTGAATCTGCTTCAACCCTTAGCCGTGTTATTGAGGCTAGAGGGCATAACTGCACTGATCCAATGATGAGTGTGCTTGCGAATTGCGGGTATCAAATCAACATAACTCCAATAAAACCATCAGACTCCATAGAGAATCACATTCTCGGCATGTTGGAATTATCAAAAGAAATTGATACCTTGAGGCCCGAGCAGTGGCGAGATTCTCCACTTAGAAATAATGACTCGTTAGTGTACTGTCCGTCAGCTTATACGTTCCTTTATCGGGTTGAGGGGGTTTTATGGAAAAAACTCAATAGAGAGCTCGATAACACTAAGAGGAATTTCTTAAAAAATTCGATTATACGCAATCGAGGCTATGGGAATAGCGTTACGCAACTCGATGACCAAGCAATGTTTAACCCATACACTGATAAGGTATTAGGGCCTCTTCTGCGCGAAAAACAGGGAGAGCTAAAATTGTTTACGACGGTAATTGGGCTGTTTTCAGTAATTCAGTGCATACCGGCTTTTCGGCTGCCTAACTCAGTGATGCTTCACCACGCAAAACTGCGGGCAATAGGTCAACTTATCAATTCAAACAATAGGAAGCGTCGCGAAAAACTTAACTTGCAGTTTGAAGAGTATAGCAGGGCTATAAAGAGTGATATTGGTGAAGAGCTAATGCACGCGAGCTTTATTGGCAGAGATAAAATTGTTTGCGTATGTGACCTACCAGTGGAATGGATCACCCTGAATCATCTTCCCATAATGTACTCTCATGAAGTATCAAGAGTCCCATCAACACCTGGCAATGTTGCAATAAGCACGCTTTTGTCTCACACTAAAAAAATATACCCATATTCTTCTCTGTGCGACATATTAATTGTGCGATCTTTTGCTAAAGGTGATCCTATTGCGGACCATCTAGTTTCGTCCGTTAATTTTATGATTGAATCGGGACGTTTAAAGGGTCTAAAGGTTAGGGTGGTCGATATAGTCTGCCGTGTTGATTTGGTTAGCGCGCTGAATGATTTCAAGGGTCTAATGGTGATTTTTGACTGTCATGGAAATCATGGTGGTGAAAATGATAGTGCTTGGCTGGAAGTAGGCGGAGAGCGCTTAAGTGTCTGGCATATCTATCAAGAAGCTAGGGTCCCGCCAATTGTTCTATTGGCTGCATGCAGTACGCATCCTGTGGAGGGATCACATGCTTCGGTTGCAAATGGTTTCCTTGAGTCGGGAGCCCAAAGTGTAATCGGAACCTTCGCCCCTGTAGACTCCGCACATGCAACGGTATTCGTAATCAGACTTCTTCAGCGCGTAGCAGTATATCTTCCTCTAGTTCTATCTAAGCGCAATTATAACTGGCGAGAGGTCGTGACTGGTTTGCTGCGAATGTCTTATGTAAGCGATGTGTTGGATTTATTAAAGGACGAAATGAAAATATTGACCAATGAAGACTATAACAGAATTCATATCGAGGCCAATATGTCAATCAATGCACGTGAGGACAAACACTGGTTTGAGGAATTCAAGGGCTCTGTCTGCGAAGCCTTAAAGTACGAAAAAGAGCAAGGTGATTTATTTTGGAAGACCAATTTCCAATTTTTGGATTCAATGTTGTTCGTACAGCTTGGAAGACCTGAAAATATAATCATAGGTCAGTTGAGTAAGTAACCGCTTCGGGGTGAATAGGTACTGTCTGGCCTTTACCACTCGCAGTGGAGGGCCAGACTTCTGTCTGCCATGCCATTTCAAGAGCATCTTCGACCTCGATACCAAGTACCTGACAGTGCTTTACAGCTTCGTATGACCAAGTAAGAGTTGGATCACTCAAGATACATCATCCTTCATACTTGCTCAGCCATCCAAGACACGGCTGTTGCTAGTTGGGTTCAAGCATGCGACCAGCTAGTCGTTCGTCGATAGGAAGAATCATCCGTGGCACCTCTAGTAGGACACTATGCAATGGAAATTCTATCGGCAGGTCGGCCAAGGTGGGAACGTCCTTCCAAGTCTTGGGTGCACCAAAACGCGGTTAATAATAGCCGTGAAAGGGGAGTAAATCTCCCCTGGTTTTGTAGACGCAGGATGACCGCTGCTAGCCGACTGCTGCCTGTCACGAAAGGCTGCAATCGGCCAATGGCGGACGTTGTACTCGGTCCGATTTCAACCTACAGCTGCCAGCCACACCTGCCACACCTGCCACACCTGCCACACCTGCCACAAGGGCATACTTGTCGAACTGTTTGGATCATTCCACTTATGCGCATGCCTATATCATCAGCGCAGCCTTGGCCCTGTGTCTTCTCAATTGCTGGAATCAAGGGGAATGGCTCCCAATTGATTACAGACCCTTTTCAAGGTTCTCATCGGCGGAGTGTAACCGTCTGCATAGACCTCATAGCTGATCTCGTTTTTGCGGTTCAGCTGCCCAAACCGGGAAGCGCAAGCCTTCGGCCTTCTTGTCCTGCACAATGAATCCAAGACTGAATCGCGCGCGCGTGATGGCGACGTACATCTTGTTCTGAGCTGTTTCGTCCTTCGCCGGAAACGGCTTTTGGCCGTCAAGGACGAAGTGCAGTTGGCTTTCCGCGGGAAGCACCAACACCCGTTCAAAACCCAGACCTTTACTCGCTCCAAAGTTGTAGCATCGCGCTTGGGCAGGAAGTAGCTTCGTCCCGGACGTTACGCTCCAGCGCAGCACCATAGGGTCAAACACTTTGATGTATTCAGCGACGTCCGACTCCTTGACGATGAAAGTGCCGAGGTGATGGGCAAATTCAGGTGGGGTCTCTTTAACCGCTGATTCCGTCGCTTCATATGCGCCCTTGTGGACCGCGTCAGCGACGTCACAAATCGGCTGAATGCACCTCCGGTTGAGCACCAATGCCTCCTCCACAAAGCCCATAGACTTGAAGGCAGCGATCTTGTCAGCTGCCGTTTTAGGTGCTTTTTGGCCAAACGTCGTCTCGTACACCGTCTGCCGGAAATCTCCCACGCACGTGATGGGTGTCAGCATCGCTTTGCTCAGCCCCTTTAGCACCTCGTAGTCCCACCCAATCAGATCTTGGACCTCATCAAAGAACACCTGAGTGTAAATCTCCCCTAGTCGTACTGCAGCAGCGTTTTTCGTGGCCTTCATGATCCTGCTCGCCAATTTTGCGAGAAATCCAGTGTGAGCCTTGGTCTCGCATGACGTCAGAAAGTGTTTTGGGTTGTAACTCTTATCGTCCAGCTGCTCCGCGCGCCCCGGAAGCATAAACGTTGAATCTGGCTTCAGATGAGGATTGCGCTGGTTGAAACAAATGCCATCGATCCGCCGTGAGAACAATGCCTGCTGATACGGCCTCACCATGTCTTCTAGGTAAAAAGAGAACAGACCTTTGACCACGAACCGATCACTGTGCGTACCAAATACCTCCAGAAAACGACGTCTCAGTTCCTGCTGGTTACTGGTCGTGTAGGTCACAACCAGAACCCTTCCCCCGCGCTCGATTTCGGCGATTGATTCGATAATGACCTTGTGAGTCTTGCCTGAACCGGCACCCGCCATGCAGAGGTTATTAGGCAAAGTTCAGTACCTCAGCGAGGAAGGCAGGATATTTGAACGGCTTATCAGTCTCGAAAACGCTGATGGCAGAATCGACTTTCTTTTTGCCTTTGCCGTCTCCGTCACTGCTTCTAAACCACTCCACGATAAACTCAAGCTTTTCAGCAAAGGTAAGTTTGGCAGCTAACAGTTTGAAGGTTTGGGCGGAGAGGACAATTTCTGCAAATGCCAGCAAGTCTTTTTCCGATGCGGCATTTGCTGAAATCATCGCTGGCTCCAGCGAAAACTCATTGTTGTTTTCTGAAGAGACCAGCTTTATGTTTGGGAAAGCCTTGTATTCCTTACGTGCTTCAACGACGTTCTTTTCGTAATTGCCATCGTTATCCCGTAAGACATTAATTGCGGTACCGATTTCTTTGCCAATAGCAATGAACGTCTTAAAGCCGACGCCACGTACCACAATAATATCGATCCCGTCCTGCTCTGGCAGTCGCCCCTTGTGAGTGTCTTTGTAGATCTTTTTGAGGATCAACTCATCAGAGGGACCTTCGACCAATACCACCTTCTTCGAGAGCGCGACACGCAGGGTGTCGTAGCCTGGTAGCCGCTTCAGCGTCTTGACCACTCCCTTATCCAAGAGATGAAGTCTCTTGTATGCGTCATGCAGCAAGCAGATTTTATTGACGCTCAGTTTGTTCAGAACATACGAGCTGTGGGTGGTTAAGAACAGCTGCTTGCCGTCTCGTTGATCCTCGATGTCTTGCACCAACTTACTCAGCTCGACATGCGAAAGGTGATTTTCCGGCTCCTCCATCATCACTAGATCGATGTCTTTTGACTTGTTGTGCAGGGCCAGCTTGATTTGCACCTTGCTCTGCTCACCCTTGCCGATCATGTGGAACGGCACGGCATTTACTTCAAGTTGCAGAGCGTTCTGTAGGGCGCCAGCGGGCATGGTGTTGGCGGCTATGGTTAGCTTCTTTTCAGTGATCCTGTTATCGGAATCCAAGTCCTTGTTGACGGTGGTGACCTCATCTGTGTTGTTGAAGGACTGGAGGGTTTCACGGTAGTTCAGGCTCAGACGGTACTCTTCGTCCTTCCTGAGTGCGGTGCTCAGCACATTCGAGATGTACTGGTTTTTGCCGTAGGTGGGATGAATGCGAGTGGGGTCGATGTAGAGCGCTCTAAATTTCTTAGTCATCGGTTTGATAACATTCCAAGCAAAATCCATCCATTCAACTTGGTAGAATTCCACTGGGATACTGGTTATCGCGGCACCGGAGGCTAGGTAATCGTTATAGGCATCAGTAAAATCTGGATCAAAGCTGGCTCTGATCTGAACTCCCTGAGCATCTTTCTTCAAACTGTTGTTCGCACCGCGGTAGTCGGGCACGTTCTTCATGTACGCCTCAATCACGAGGATCGGTAAGTCTGCAGGCGTTTTTGGCGATGCTCGGAACGCAGCGACTGTCTCTGCGTTGAATAGATCAGGGGAAAATTCGCTGTTGAATGGCCGACCGCGATACTGAAAATTGAGCACGATCTCCAAAGCTTCCAGGATCGTGCTTTTGCCTGCATTGTTATCACCTACGAAAATATTTACATCTTCGTTGAAGTCAAAAGTCTGATCCTTGAACTTTTTAAAGTTGATCAGGCGTAGCGATTCTATGAACACGATTTCAAATCCTTATGAGACAGCGACGAACAACATGGCGTTAGGCCATCAACCTCACGCTATATTGCCGTGGACACCTTGTCTAGTACACCCACTAAGCAGGCACTGCGTTTAGTGTCAGAATGTGTTGACGCCTGAAGTAAGCAGTAAAGAAGGGCTATTCGATTGGAGGTATGCGTTGCGTTTGCCATCTGCATTTTGATTGATAAGTCAAAGCAGGAGGCTGCAATTGGCCTAAGTCGCATTGCGACCGTAGGAGCCCACTCAATTAAAACCCAACAGGTTTAACGTCCAAGCACCATGACATGCGTATGGGGAACAACACCCCTTCTGGCCGATTGCTGCATCAGGCCAACTCCAAGCTTGGGATCAAAAATTACCATTCCGAGAGAACATTACATGTAACACCCGCCGCTCTTGTAACACTTAACTACGAGTACTATTTAAAGCGATGTAACTAGCAAAAATCCTTTAAAATCATATACCTAAATTCATCTGTAACATGTGTAACACTCGTAACATAGCTTTCGAGCGACTATCCCCTAGCCCCCAATCGGTGGTGCCTTCCGCGATATGAGCAGAGGCACTTCCCGGCGCGTCAAAAGTCCCTAGGGCCACAGGGACTTATTGCAAGGTACGGGGCAGGAAACCCGCGCGATTGTGTTAGAGGAAAAGTGCACAGCTTAGTGAACAGGTGAACCGGGTGAACTGATGGTTCACCAGTGCATTTGCACTATGGCTCAGGAGCCGCTGGGGACCCTGGGCATTTCGAGGAGACACGGGGCAGGAAACCCGCACGAAATCGTTAGTGGCTGGGTTTCAAAGTTTGTTGACCACACTTGACCGGTTGACCCAGTTGACTCACCTAGGTGTTCACTATCAGCAACACATCCGGTGCCGTGCGGTGTGCCAAGTCCCCCTCTCCTCTTTTCTTCAATACCTTTCAATTTCAACGATTGAAATTTCAATAAGCTGGGTGCCCTGCTGCTAAAAAAATTCCGCGGGTTTCCTGCCCCGTACCGGCATAAATCTCTCAGGGTCCCCAGCAGGATTTTGAAACCCTCCCCCTACGAAATGACCTGATGACGGGGAAACTCATCCGACCTAGTATCAAGCGCAGAGCTAACAGCCCGGTTAGCTATGGAGAAAAGGAATCCTCATGGAAATGAAGCGAGTGAACTCATCAGCGATCAATGCGGTTGGTTACGATCCCGCTACTCGTCGTATGAAGATCACATTCAAGCAAGGGCATACTTACGATTTCTGTGGCGTACCGGCAGACATCCATAGCGGGCTGATGAATTCTGGGTCGAAAGGGGTGTACTACGATCGAGTAATACGTGACCGTTATCAGTGCTGAAAATCGAGTTGTAAGGTGCCAGGCGGCCCCCAGCAAACGGGGGCGTGTATCCCCACATGTATCCCTAACAAAACCGAACCCACCACAACCCAATGAATACAGGCACTTTAGCATTTAGTTCAAATGACCCCGGCCCACCAAATCCACAAAAAAAGACGTCCAAGGACGTCTTTTTTTGTGCCTGAAATTCAGCAAAACCCGGGCTCTACACCCAGGCCACCTCAGGCAATCGGAATCAATGGATCCGCCGCCGCCCACGCCGCGTCACGGTTTGCGGCTGGCGGGTAGATCCACACGGTGTTGATCTGGGTCTTCAGCGATTTGCCTTCCTCGCGGGTCAGCTTGACCTGGCGATCCCAGCCTTCGGTGTAGACCGCGCCCCAGCCTCCCAGGTCCAGGCACGTGACGTACTTGGGCTGGCTGTACGCAATCGGTGCCACGCCCAGGATCTGGGCTGCAACGTTGTTGCCTGCGTGACGCCCCAAAACAATGGCGTGCTGACATGTCATCAGTGCATGGTTGCCCAGGTCATCGGTTGCGGCGTAGGCAACATCACCGGTGGCAAAGATGTCTTTCTGGCCAATGACTTTAAGGTGGGCATCCACATGCAGACGCCCAAGGGAATCACGCTCTCCCGGGATCTGCGCTGTCAGCGAGCAAGCCCGCACACCTGTGGTCCAGACCACGGTCTTAGCGTCGATTCGCTGGCCATCTCCAAGGGTCACGCCCTGTTCATCAACGGCCACCACCGACGATTTCAAGCGCCATGTCACTCCCAGTTCATCGCTGGCCTCGGCAATCGACTGGCTGATTTCAGCCCCCATTGACGCCCCGACTTTTTCACCACGGTCCACGATGATCACTTCAACGTCGGCGTGATCACCCAGTATGGCCCGCAGACGAGCTGGCATTTCGGTCGCTGTTTCAATGCCGGTAAAACCGCCACCCGCCACGACCACTGTGTTGCGGCCACGGCTTTCTGGAAGGTCTGCCAGTGACTTGAGGTGATTTTCCAGGCGCACGGCTTGCTCGATCTGGTCCACATCGAAAGCGTATTGCGCCACGCCTTGGGTCTCGGGGATCGCAAGCCGGCTGCCGGTGGCCAGAACAAGTTTGTCGTAGCTGAGTACGTGTTTCGTGCCGGCGGCATCGATGTAACCGACCGTTTTTTGCTGGGCGTCGATGGTCTCTGCCGCCCCCTGGATGAACGTTACACCTACTGCATCGAACAATTCGCCAATCGGTGCGAACAGCTGGTGCGCGTCCGGCTCGTAAAAACGCGGGCGTATGCGCAGCTCGGCCTGAGGGGCCAATACGGTCACTTCAACTTCGTCGTGGCCATGAATGTCGAACAACCGCGTTGCACTCAAAGCGGTCCACATGCCACCGAAGCCTGCGCCAATAATCAGAATCTGCTGTTTCATTTTTTATCCCCTGATGAGAAGCCCGAGCAAAGCAACCCCGAATGACGATCACCACCGAACCTCAATAACGGCGACTATATTAGTCGTAGTTATGTAGAGCAATCTTTATTTTTTGCCCATGACCCTGCCGTCACGCCCAAGGAGCGTTGCTCGCCTGACTGATCGCTGCTAAAATATGCGACTAATTCAGTCGGAGATCTTGATGTCTCTTTACAGCGCGGGCGTTGAGTACGGCATTCACTGCCTGCTTTTTTTAGTAGGTGATGGCGGCGAAAGCCGTGAAGCGAGCGTGCGTGATCTTGCAGAGTTGCAAGGCGTACCTCAGGACTACCTGGCAAAGATTTTCACCAAGCTGGCCAAGTCCCGACTGGTCGTGGCCACCGAAGGCGTGCGCGGCGGATTCAAGCTGGCCAGGCCTGCTGACGAAATCAGCATTCTCGATATCGTCAACGCTATCGACGGCCAGAAGCTTATTTTCGATTGCCGGGAAATTCGTGGCCGCTGCGCACTCTTCGAAGGCTCGCCGCCTGCCTGGGCGCTGGACGGCCACTGTTCGGTTCACGCGGCGATGATGACGGCACAAAAGCGCATGGAAGAGGCCCTGGCTCAACAAACCATTCTTGATCTTGCCCGAAAGGTCGGCCGAAAATCCCCCGCCGAGTTCCCGGCACAGGTCGGCAAATGGATCAACGATCGTCGAGAGAAGAAAAGCGCCGCGCAGCCTTCTGACGACCAGGCCATCCCGGTAACTGACATCTCGGACTAAGCCCCGGCCCTTTTACAAACCCCACCGCAAGCGCCGACAAAATCAGCACAATCGATACCCCCTCACTGACATCCACCGAGTGTCCAAGCATCAGCACCGACCCTGCGACCCCGAATACCGGAATCAGCAAGGACAGCGGCGCCACCTCGGACACCGGGTATTCGCGCAGCAATAAATTCCAGCCCCAGTAGCAGAAATGCGTCGCTGCGTAGACCTGAAACAAAAGCGAGAACACCGCTACCCACTCAACGTGTTCGACCAATGCGGTAAACGGCGCAGATCCGTGGGCCAGCCAGGTGAGCAGCAACAAGGGAATCGGCGGGAACACGCTGGCCCAGACCACAAAGGCGAACATCTCCCGGACCCTGGACTGCTTGATGATGACGTTGCCCACACTCCAGCTGAATGCACTGATCAGCAACAAGCCATAGCCCACGGTCGTGCCGTGGCCGGGACTGGCGAGAATAATGCTGACCAGACCCAGCACCGCAAGCCCTACCCCCAGCATCTGACCCAGGCTCAGATGCTCGCGAAACAGCAACACCCCCCAGCCCAGGGTGAAAAAAGCACTGAACTGAACCAACAGGGCAGCAGTTCCGGGCGGGACTCCCAATTCGATGCCCAGGTTAATCAGCGCCCACATCGCAACACCAAAGATCAGTCCATAAGCCGCCAGCCACTGCAGGGCTATCGGGGGACGCTTGATAAAAAACACCCACGGCAACGCCGCGAGGGTAAATCTGAGCGCAGTCAGCAACAACGGATCAATGGCAGCCAGGCCCAATTTGGTAATGGGAAAATTAAACCCCCAGACGGCCGTCACCATGACGGCCAGGGCCACGTGTTTCTTTTGCATAGCGTTCTGCTTCCAGTAGGCAGGGCTGGCGAGCGTGCGCACCAACCGAGGCGTCACTATGAACACTTGCTACCAAGGCCCGCTTGCACTATCAGGTCATAGATCATTAAATTCGGGCCATGCGCGAAACTGACATCGATACCTACGAGAACATCCCCCGTGACGCAGTGGTCACGGCCAATAACTATGCAGACGGCCAGCACTTTGCGCTGCACACCCATCGTCGCGGGCAATTTGCCTATGCCGCCAGCGGTGTCATCACCGTACTTACCGACCAGGGCAATTGGGTCGTACCCCCGCAAAGGGCTATCTGGGTTCCAGCGGGGGTGCCTCATGAAATGAGCATGGCCGGGCCGGTGACCATGCTGAACACTTATATCCGCAGTCCCGCCTGCAGCCGGCTTGGCCTGCCCGCACAGTGCCAGGTCTTCGGTATCTCGCCCCTGCTCCACCAGCTGCTGATCCAGGCCGTGGATATCCCGGCGCTGTATGACGAGACCCGTCGGGAGGGTCTTGTGATGGGCTTGCTGCTTCACGAAATAGCCGGCATGCCGCCCCTGTCACTCAATGCACCGTTGCCGGGTGAGCCAAGGCTGGCACAGGCCTGTCGTACGTTGCTGGAACAGCCGTCACTGGATATCGGGATTGATGAGATGGCCCGCCAGGTCGGCATGAGCCGCCGCACCTTCACCCGGCTATTTCGCCAGCAAACCGGAATCAGCTTTGTCGAATGGCGCCAGCAAGCATGCCTGTTGGCAGCCGTGGTGCGCCTGAGTAACGGCGAAGCCATTACGCGAGTGGCGACTGACCTGGGCTATAGCAGCCCGAGCGCCTTTACCAGTGTGTTTCGCAGAGTGCTGGGCGCGGCACCCAGCCGGTATTTTCCGAAAGGACTGCCTTGAACCGGTCACGGCCAAAGCTAATACCCATAAAAAAACCTCGGCCCTTTCACAAGGGCCGAGGTTGTTTATGACGCGAGCTCAAGCCGCGCTTGTCGACTGCCCGCCACGCACGTCAGGCTGCTTCCAGGACTCTGCCGCCGACTCATCGATGGCTTGCTGGATAGCCTTTTTACGATGCTCTTCAGCACGACGGCCGAAGAACCACACCATGAAGGTCATCAGCGACACCGCCAGCAGGATCAGGCTGGCCACGGCGTTGATCTCGGGTTTGACCCCCAGGCGCACCGCCGAGAACACTTCCATCGGCAAGGTCGTGGAGCCCGGCCCCGACACGAAGCTGGCCAGTACCAGATCGTCCAGCGACAGGGCAAAAGACATCATGCCCCCGGCAGCCAGTGACGGCGCGATCATCGGGATGGTGATCAGAAAGAACACCTTCCACGGCTTGGCACCCAGGTCCATCGCCGCCTCTTCGATCGACATGTCCAGCTCGCGCAGACGTGACGACACCACCACCGCCACATAGGCCGAACAGAATGTGGTGTGGGCGATCCAGATAGTGACCAGGCCACGCTCTTGCGGCCAGCCGATCATCTGCGCCATGGCCACGAACAGCAGCAACAGCGACAGACCCGTGATCACCTCAGGCATCACCAGCGGCGCCGTTACCAGGCCACCAAACAGCGTACGGCCCTTGAAGTGCGAGATTCTGGTCAGCACGAACGCCGCCAGGGTGCCCAGCGCGACGGCTGCAATCGCCGTGTAACAGGCAATCTCCAGCGAGCGCATCACCGAGCCCATCAGTTGCGTGTTGTCCAGCAACCCCGCGTACCACTTCAGCGACCAGCCGCCCCATACCGTGACCAGCTTGGAGGCGTTGAACGAGTAGATCACCAGGATCAGCATCGGCAGGTAGATGAACACCAACCCCGCGACCAACATAAAACTAGAAAAACGGATGCGATTCATATCTTGCCCTCCAGCTCTTTAGCCTGGCTGCGGTTGAACAGAATGATGGGCACGATCAGGATCGCCAGCATGACGACAGCCAGCGCGGACGCTACGGGCCAGTCACGGTTGTTGAAGAATTCCTGCCACAACACTTTACCGATCATCAGGGTTTCAGGACCGCCGAGCAGTTCCGGAATCACGAACTCGCCCACCACCGGGATAAACACCAGCATGCAGCCGGCGATGATGCCGTTTTTCGACAACGGGACCGTGATTTTCCAGAAGCTGTTGAACGTGCTCGAACCCAGGTCAGACGCGGCTTCCAGCAGGCTGGTGTCGTGCTTCACAAGGTTGGCGTACAGCGGCAGGATCATGAACGGCAGATACGAATACACAATGCCGATGTACACCGCGATGTTGGTGTTGAGGATCTGCAAAGGTTCGCTGATCCAGCCCATCGACATCAGGAAACCATTGAGCAGGCCGTTGTTGCTGAGGATGCCCATCCAGGCATACACCCGGATCAGAATCGCGGTCCAGGTCGGCATCATGATCAGCAGCACCAGCACGGTCTGCATCTCTTTGCGCGCATTGGCGATGGCATAGGCCATCGGATAACCGATCAGCAGGCACAACAGGGTGCTGAAAAAGGCCATCTTCAGCGAGCCCAGGTAGGCGGCGATGTACAGCTCGTCGTCACCCAGCATGGAATAGTTGCTCAGGTTCAGCAGCAGCTGAATTTTCTGGTCAACGTAACCGTAGATCTCGGTGTAGGGCGGAATGGCGACGTCGGCTTCGGCAAAGCTGATCTTAAGAACGATGAAGAACGGCAGCATGAAGAACAAAAACAGCCACAGGAATGGAATCCCGATGACCAACTGACGGCCACCGGGGGTTATTCGTTGCAGTCGGCGCTTGAGTTTTCGCATGTTCATGAGCGCAGTACCACGCCGCTGTCGTCTTCCCACCACACGTAGACCGCGTCGTCCCAGGTAGGGCGCGCGCCACGGCGTTCGGCGTTGGCCATGAACGACTGGACGATCTTGCCCCCGGGCAGTTCCACATAAAACACCGAGTGACCACCCAGGTAGGCGATGTCATGCACCTTGCCGTGGGACCAGTTGTAGGCCGACTCGGGCTTGAGGGTGCTGACCAGCATTTTTTCCGGGCGGATGGCGTAGGTAATCGATTTGTCCTGCAAGGACGTCGTCACGCCGTGGCCCACGTAGATCTTTTGATCCAGTTCCGGGCTGTGGATGATCGCGTAGCCCTCCTCGTCATCAATGACCGAACCGTCAAAGGAGTTCACGTTGCCGATGAATTCGCACACCATCCGGCTGACAGGCGCTTCATAGATGTCGACCGGGCTACCGATTTGAGCAATCCAGCCCAGGTGCATGATGGCGATACGCTCAGCCATGGTCATGGCTTCTTCCTGGTCATGGGTCACCATCACACAGGTCACGCCAACCCGCTCGATGATCTCCACCAGTTCCAATTGCATCTGCGAGCGCAGTTTTTTGTCCAGCGCGCCCATCGGCTCATCGAGCAGCAGCAGTTTCGGGCGCTTGGCCAGCGAGCGGGCCAGGGCCACGCGCTGACGCTGACCACCGGACAATTGGTGCGGCTTGCGTTTGGCGTACTGGGTCATGTGCACCAGTCGCAGCATTTCCTCAACGCGGGCCTCAATGTCACTGGCGGACAAGCGGTCCTGCTTCAAGCCAAAGGCGATGTTCTGCGCCACGGTCATGTGCGGGAACAGCGCGTATGACTGAAACATCATATTGATCGGCCGCTCGTAGGGCGGCATGTCAGTGATGTCTACACCGTCGAGAAAAATACGGCCCTCTGTTGGGCGCTCGAAGCCTGCCAGCATGCGCAGGAGGGTCGACTTTCCGGAGCCGGAGCCTCCGAGCAGGGCGAAGATTTCACCTTGATGGATCTCCAGGGACACATCGTCAACAGCGATGGTTTCGTCGAACTTCTTGGTAACACGGTCGACTTTTACCAACACTTTCTTCGGTGCCTGGTGACCTTCAAGAGCCTTCCTATAGGTACTGGAGGCGTTTGCCATATGAAACTCCCAACAGGTTTCAGTCGCCAGGCCAACGCGGCCCGACTTAGTAGTGGATAACCCGCAGCGAACGGGCTCATTCGGCGCCGCATTTGCGGTTGCCTGGTTGTACTTGTTGTTATCGCGGTGTGTTGCCGTGAGGGACTGACACGCAAAGAAACGCCCACCTGCTTACGCAGACAGCCCAATCCATAAGCGAAGATGAAAACCGTCAGTCAGCTTGAATCACGAAGAGATGCTCGTTGCCGGCATGCATCGCCAAACGCCTGGAAAATACTCAAGTAGACAGGGTTGTTCTGAACCTGCCATTCCGGATGCCATTGCACACCCACGGCAAAAGCCTGGCTGAACTCGACAGAAACTGCCTCGATCAGACCGTCCGGTGCAACGGCTTCGGCACGCAGGCCGGGGGCCAGGCGATCAATGCCCTGGCTGTGAATCGAATTGACCTGGAACGTGCGAGGCAAGCCCAGCGCGTCGAAGACACCACCCGGCTGCACCTCGACGTCATGAGCCGGTGCGTACTGCACGGCCAGGTCCGGGTGATCCGCTTCGCGGTGATCGAGAAAGCCGGGGAGCTCGTGGACTTTCTGGTGCAGGCTGCCACCGAATGCCACGTTCATTTCCTGGAAACCCCGGCAAATGCCGAGCACCGGAACGCCCGCAGCAATGGCCGCACGCAACAGAGGAAGGGTCGTGGCGTCACGCGCCGGATCGTGATCCGTGCCCGGCGTGCTGGGGGCACCTTGATAGTGGAATGGCTCCACATTCGAAGGCGAACCCGTGAACAACACACCATCCAGATGGGCGAGCAGCTCATCTGTTTCGGTCAGTTGCCCCAGGGAAGGAATGATCACCGGCAACCCCAGAGACGCGACGCTGACAGCACGCAAGTACTTGTCGCCGCTGACGTGGTAAGGGTGCAGGCCAATCTGTTTGACGCATGCAGTAACGCCGATCAATGGCTTGAGTGCCATTTTTATCACCTCGAAGTTTCACACTTGAACGAGCTTTTCCGGAGCTTAGTCTTGTTGATTTTAATTAACAACTCCAATGTAAAAAATCTAAAACACTTCAAGGCAAATCATCAGCCTTCTCAGGCTAGAAATGGCTTATCAGAGACCAAAAAGCCCTCATCCGCCCTAAAAAATAACGATTTAAGACAGGGTGTTCGCTATTGACTTCACTAAACCTTTCGGATTGACTGAGCTCGTGAAAGGGCAGTGAACATAATAATTAACATAATAGGTGCATCATGTCGGTTCCCCTGCGCGCAGTTCAGCTCAATGAAGCGAACGCATTCCTTAAGAAATATCCTGAGGTTTTGTACGTCGACCTTCTCATTGCGGATATGAACGGCGTGGTGCGCGGCAAGCGCATCGAGCGCACCAGTCTTCACAAGGTTTACGAGAAAGGCATCAACCTGCCCGCCTCCTTATTTGCACTCGATATCAACGGCTCTACGGTGGAAAGCACCGGCCTGGGTCTGGATATCGGTGACTCGGACCGGATCTGCTACCCCATCCCCAACACCCTGTGCATCGAGCCGTGGCAGAAACGTCCGACGGCACAACTGTTAATGACCATGCACGAACTGGAAGGCCAGCCGTTCTTCGCTGACCCGCGGGAAGTGCTGCGTCAGGTCGTCTCCAAATTCGATGACATGGGCCTGACGATTTGTGCAGCCTTTGAACTCGAGTTCTACCTGATCGATCAGGACAACGTGAACGGCCGCCCGCAATCGCCACGGTCGCCGGTGTCAGGCAAGCGTCCAATGTCGACCCAGGTGTATTTGATCGACGACCTGGACGAGTACGTTGACTGCCTGCAAGACATTCTTGAAGGCGCTAAAGAGCAAGGCATTCCGGCTGACGCCATCGTCAAGGAAAGCGCCCCGGCCCAGTTCGAAGTCAACCTGCATCACGTGTCCGACCCCATCAAGGCCTGCGACTACGCGGTACTGCTCAAGCGTCTGGTGAAAAACATCGCCTACGACCATGAGATGGACACCACCTTCATGGCCAAGCCGTATCCGGGCCAGGCGGGCAACGGGCTGCACGTGCACATTTCGATTCTCGACAAAGGAGGCAACAACATCTTTGCCAGCGAGGATCCCGAGCAGAACGCCCCATTGCGTCACGCGATCGGCGGTGTGCTGGAGACCCTGCCCGCGCAGATGGCCTTCCTTTGTCCGAACGTCAACTCATACCGCCGTTTCGGTGCACAGTTCTATGTACCGAACTCGCCAAGCTGGGGCATCGATAACCGCACCGTGGCAGTGCGTGTGCCAACCGGTTCTGCCGATTCCGTGCGCATCGAACACCGCGTCGCCGGCGCCGATGCCAACCCGTATCTGTTGATGGCCTCTGTACTGGCCGGTATTCACCACGGCCTGACCAACGAAATCGAGCCAGGCCCACCGGTAGAAGGCAACAGCTACGAGCAAAACGAACAGAGCCTGCCGAACAACCTGCGTGACGCTTTGCGCGAACTGGACGACAGCGAAGTCATGGCCAAGTACATCGACCCGCTGTACATCGACGTATTCGTCGCCTGCAAGGAAAGCGAACTCGCCGAGTTCGAGAACTCCATCTCGGACCTTGAGTACAACTGGTACTTGCACACCGTGTGATGGACCAATCCGCTGTGGGACCCGGGCCTGCCCGCGATGTCGTCGGCACATCCAGCATGGATGTCGCCTGACACACCGCTTGCGCGGGCAAGCCCCCTCCCCGGCGCCTGTGTTTTCTCCACTCGTCAATGGGTCGCCTGCACGTCCGGCGACCCCTTTTCCCCTGCATCGAGTCACTCCAATGGCAAACACTCGCAGTGACTGGGAGCAACGCTTTCAGTCTTTGACACTAGAAGGCCGGGCATTCATTGATGGTCAATACCGTCCGGCACTCAGCGGCGAAACCTTCGAATGCATGAGCCCGGTGGACGGTCGCTTTCTGGCGAACGTCGCCAGCACCGACGAAGCCGACGCCAATGCGGCGGTGATCGTTGCTCGCAAGGCGTTTGAATCCGGCGTCTGGGCCAGGCTCGCCCCGGCTGAGCGCAAGCGCATCCTGATTCGTTTTTCCGATTTGATTCTGGCAAACCAGGAAGAACTGGCGCTGCTGGAAACCCTGGACATGGGCAAGCCCATCAGCGACTCCATGACCATCGATATCCCGGCGACCGCCAACGCGATTCGCTGGAACGCCGAAGCCATCGACAAAATCTACGACGAAGTCGCGCCCACCCCCCACGATCAACTAGGCCTCATCACCCGTGAACCTGCTGGTGTTGTGGCGGCCATCGTGCCGTGGAATTTCCCGCTGATCATGGCCAGCTGGAAGTTCGCCCCGGCCTTGGCGGCAGGCAACTCGTTCATCCTCAAGCCTTCGGAGAAATCGCCACTGACGGCGATCCGCATCGCGCAACTGGCACTGGACGCCGGTATCCCGAAAGGGGTGTTCAACGTCCTGCCGGGCTTCGGGCACACCGTCGGCAAAGCGCTTGCGTTGCACATGGACGTCGACGTCCTGGCCTTCACCGGCTCGACAGCCATTGCCAAGCAACTCCTGATCTACTCGGGCCAGAGCAACATGAAGCGGGTGTGGCTCGAGGCGGGCGGCAAGAGCCCTAACGTGGTGTTTGCCGACGCGCCGGATTTGCCCGCCGCCGCGCAAGCAGCCGCCAGCGCCATTGCCTTTAACCAGGGCGAAGTCTGCACCGCAGGTTCGCGCCTGCTGGTGGAACGCTCGATTCGCGAGCAGTTCATTCCCCTGCTGGTCCAGGCCATGCAAGCCTGGAAACCGGGCCATGCCCTGGACCCGGCAACCACCGTGGGTGCCGTCGTCGATCAGCGCCAAATGGAAGCGGTCCTGCGCTACATCCAGATCGGCAAGGACCAGGGCGCACGCCTGCTCACAGGCGGCAATCGCACCCTCGAAGACACCGGAGGCCTGTACGTGGAACCGGCCATCTTCGACGGTGTGACCAACGCCATGACCATCGCCCGGGAAGAAATCTTCGGTTCGGTGCTGTCGCTGATCACCTTCGACACCGAGCAAGAAGCGCTGGCGATAGCCAATGACTGCATCTACGGCCTGGCCGCAGGCGTATGGACCAGCAACCTGAGCAAGGCCCACACCTTTGCTCGCGGTTTGCGCGCCGGCAGCGTATGGGTCAACCAGTACGACGGCGGCGACATGACTGCGCCGTTTGGCGGGTTCAAGCAGTCGGGTAACGGTCGGGACAAATCCCTGCATGCGTTCGACAAATACACCGAGCTCAAGGCCACCTGGATCAAGCTCTGACACCTTTGCGACGGCTGTCGCCAGCACGTGTCGACAGCCATCGGAGAAACTTATGAAACAGACACACATCAACAGCTACTACGCCGCGACCCGCAACCACACGGGCGACTTCCCGACGCTTGAAGAGCTGGTGGAATGCGATGTCTGCGTGATCGGCGCGGGCTACACCGGCCTGTCTTCAGCCCTGTTCCTCGCCGAAGCAGGCTACAGCGTCACCGTGCTCGAAGCCGCCAAAGTCGGCTTCGGGGCCAGCGGTCGCAACGGCGGTCAACTGGTCAACTCCTACAGCCGCGACGTGGACGTCATCGAAGCGCGCTACGGTGACAAGACTGCCGAAGTGCTTGGCAGCATGATTTTTGAAGGCGCCGACATCATCCGTCAGCGCATCCAGCACTACGACATCCAGTGTGATTACCGTCCCGGCGGGATCTTTGCGGCGCTGAACAAAAAGCAGCTCAAAGGCCTGACCGAGCAGAAAAACAGCTGGGAACGCTACGGCAACCAAAACCTGACACTGCTCGATGCACACGACATCAAGCGTGAAGTGGGTTGCGACAACTACGTGGGCGGCCTGCTGGATATGCAGGGCGGACACATCCACCCGCTGAACCTGGCACTCGGCGAAGCGTCGGCAATCATCGGCCTGGGCGGCAAGATCTTCGAGCAGTCGGCTGCAGTGGAAATCACCTACGGCGAGCCGATCACCGTGCGCACCGCCAAAGGGGTGGTTCGGGCCAAGTACCTGCTGATCGCGGGCAACGCCTACCTGCCGCAGAACCTGGACAGTCGCGTGACCAGCAAAAGCATGCCCTGCGGTTCGCAAATTGTCGTGACAGAGCCGCTGGCGGAAAACGTCGCCCGTAGCCTGATCACCCACAACTACTGTGTTGAAGACTGCAACTACCTGCTCGACTACTACCGCCTGACGGCCGACAACCGCCTGCTGTACGGCGGCGGCGTGGTCTACGGTGCCCGCGAGCCGGACGACATCGAGCAACTGATCAAGCCGAAAATCCTCAAGACCTTCCCGCAATTGAAGGACGTGAAGATCGATTACCGCTGGACCGGCAACTTCCTGCTGACCATGTCACGCATGCCCCAATTCGGGCGTATCGAGAAAAACGCCTACTACATGCAAGGCTACAGCGGTCACGGCGTCACCTGCTCGCACCTGGCGGGCAAACTGATTTCTGAAATGATCCGCGGTGACGCCGAGCGTTTCGATGCGTTTGCCTCGTTGCCGCACATGCCCATGCTCGGTGGCCGGACCTTCCAGGTCCCGCTGACTGCCATGGGCGCTGCGTACTACGCAATGCGCGACCGTTTCGGGATCTAGCTGCGCCCCTGTGGGAGCGGGCTTGCCCGCTCCCACTCCGGCAATCAGGGTTGGCCTGCGCTATTTACCGAACCTGCTGAGCAACACGAACAAACGTGATTTAATAGTCGCCTTTCACGTTTCTGGGACAGGGGTACGGTGCGATTTGCAGCATCCGTCGACCGCCATCTCCCCCATCACCCTTAAGTAGTTCTCACATAAGGCTGTCATGGACACGGGCTCACGACTCAAATTAGTACGCGAAAGCTACAAAATGTCCCAGCGCGAGCTGGCCCGGCGTAGCGGCGTCACCAATGCCACCATTTCCCTGATCGAACAGAATCGCGTCAGTCCTTCTGTCAGCTCCCTTAAAAAGTTGCTGGAAGGCATCCCCATGTCTCTGGCCGACTTTTTCACCTTCGACCAGCCCCCCCGCGAACACCAATACGTCTTCCGCGCCAATGAACAGCCGGACCTGGGGCGTGATGGTTTGCGGTTGCTGCTGATAGGCGCTTCGGTGCCGGGTCGGCAAATGCGGTTATTGCGCGAGCAATACGCGCCGGGTGCAAGCTCCGGGGAAGAGCCGATCGTGCACGCCGAAGGGGAAGAATGCGGGCTGGTTGCCCGCGGCACGGTAGAACTCACCGTGGACGGGCAAATCAGCATATTGAATGCCGGGGACGGCTATTACTTCCCGACCACCCTGCCCCACCGTTTTCGCAATATTGGCGCGGATGAGGCAGAGATCATCAGCGCCAACACACCGGCCAACTTCTGATCCTGACGACCCCGTCTGCCAGGTAACTCGCGGTGATGCCATCGCGAGCAAGCCCGCTCCCACAGACACACCAACATTTGTGTTCAACACAGGACCTGTAGGAGCTGGCTTGCCTGCGATGCAGACGACGCGGCCTGCCAGGTATCCCACAGACACACCAACATTTGTGTTCAACACAGAACCTGTGGGAGCTGGCTTGCCTGCGATGCAGGCGACGCGATCGCTCATTTACACCCGCGACCGGCGCCCAAAGAATGGATGGCTCGGGTCGTTGTAGCCCGGTGTCGATGAGTGCCCCGTCACCACCAGATCATTGATGAACGCTTCGTCCTGCGCAGTGAACCTGTAGTTCAGCGCCGGTACGTAGTCTTCCCATTGCTGTTCGGTACGCGGACCGGCAATGGCCGAGGTGATCAGAGCGTTGTTCAGCACCCATGAAAGGGCGAACTGGCCTGCGGTGATGCCTTGCCCCTCGGCGTATTCACGTATGCGCTGGGCCAGGTTCAGAGATTCGGGACGCCACTCGGTCTGTTGCAGGCGCGGGTCGTTACGCCCGGCGCGAGTGTCCTGGCCCGGTGCCTGATCAGGGTCGTATTTGCCCGTCAGCACGCCACGGGCCAACGGGCTGTAAGAGATCACGCCAATGCCGTAATGCTCGGCCGCAGGCAGGTGCTCGACTTCGATCTGGCGGTTGGCCAGGTTGTACAGCGGCTGGCTCACGCTCGGCCGCTGGATGCCCAGCAGGTCAGCGCTGCGGCTGAATTCGGCCAGCTTCCAGCCTCGATGGTTGGACAGCCCGTAACCGCGGATCTTGCCCGCCCGGATCAGGTCATCAAGGGCTCGAAGCGTTTCGTCCACCGGCGTGTCATGGTCTTCGCGGTGCAGGTAAAACAGGTCGATATAGTCGGTGTTCAGGCGCTTGAGGCTGGCTTCGGCCGAGGCGATGACGTTCTGGCGCGAGGCGCCACTGTTGTTCGGCCCGCTACCGCCCGGGTCGGGATTGACGAACTTGGTCGCCAGCACCCATTGCTGGCGGCGCTCGCCGATCAAGCGACCGACCACCTCTTCCGAAGCCCCCCCGTTGTAGCCATTGGCGGTGTCGATGGAGTTGATGCCCTGCTCAAACGCGCGGTCGGTGATACGCCGGGCGACGTCGTCCGGGGTCTGCCCGCCGAACATCATGGTCCCCAGGGTGATGGGCGAAACCTTCACACCGTTGCGGCCCAGGTTGCGGTACTGAATGTCGCTCATGATGACTCCCTGCGTGGTGATCGTGAAATCAAGTGGCGCAAACAGTAGTCAGCGGGGCTGAAGCGGTCAACGCCCAACGAAGCATAACCATAGAGCCGTTTTGCCAAGATTTCGCTTATACATAAATGGCATTTAAACGGCTTAATTAATTATTTATGGATCTAAAAAACCCTCGGTAATCTCATGACTTTTCGGACCGCATGAAAAGGAATCATCATGAGCCGTCGCCCCCATGGCCCTGACTATTCACCTGCACTCACTCCCGCTGCAGGTTCGCGCCCATGAATATCCCAACCGGTTTTCTCGACAGCAGCGGCAGTGTTCCCTTCAGCCTGCCCGAGCGCGATCAACAGGGCGACGACCCTATCGCCAAACGTATCAGCCTCAACCTGCGGCGCCTGCGCGACAAGCGCCAGCTGACCCTGGAAGGGCTGGCCCATGCCAGCGGCGTGAGGCGGGCAATGATTGCGCAGATAGAAGCCGGCAGCAGTTTTCCCTCGGTCAAAGTGCTGTGCAAGGTGGCAGGCGCACTTCAGGTGTCGATCGCCGAATTTCTCGACCCCGGCACCGTTATCCGCCGCGCCTTGCCCCCCGAGCACGGTGAACCGACGGTGGCGTTCCATGAGCTGCGCCTGAGCCCCCAGGCCAGGCAGAACCTGCCGGGCAACCCCAACAGCGGGCAAAAAAACCTGGTGGTCGCCCAAGGCACTTTGGAGCTGACCCTCAATGACGAACTCATCGTCCTGAACACTGGCGACTCAATCCTGTTCAGCACCGAACAACCCCACACCTGCCACAACCCGAGAGACAGCGAAGCCGTCGCCTATCTGGTGACCAGCCCTGCGCAAGTGCAGGAATAGCCCGCTTTTGCCTACCCACTGCCTGGAGCCTTCGCCTTGTCACGTCAGCTATCCCCACTGGATTTCCCTGAAAGCCCGCTGTCCCGCGCCTTCGAGCAACCGCTGTTTCTGGGCCTGTTCCTGCCTGTGCAATCGGGCGGCTGGAGCCCATCGGCACTGCCTCGCAGCACCACCTGGACCTTCGACTACAACCGCCAGTTGACCCTGCGCGCCGAAGCGCTGGGCTTCGATCTGGTGTTCGCTCTGGCCGAATGGCTGGGCAAGGGCGGCTACGGTGGCGATATCCGCTACCACGACGAGTCCCTGGATGCCTTCATCACCCAGGCGGCACTGGCGTCGGTGACAGAGCGGATCTTGCTGATTTCCACCCTGCACGTGCTCTACGGCCCCTGGCATCCGCTGCATCTGGCCAAGTTCGGCGCCACCCTGGATCACATCAGCAAAGGCCGCTGGGGCCTGAACCTGGTCACTGGCCATCGCCACCGCGAGCACCGGCGCTTTGGGCAGGCGCCCATCGAGCATGATCAGCGTTACCGCCAGGCCGACGAATTTATCCGCGTGGTGCAGGAGCTGTGGCACAGCCAGGAAAACGTCGATTTCAGCGGTGATCATTACAAACTCGAAGAGGCCTATGTCAGCGTCAAACCGTCCTTTGGCCGCCCGGTACTGGTCAACGCCACCGGCTCACCCGCAGGCATCGACTTCGCCGCCCGCCACTCCGACATCGTGTTCACCACCAGCCCCGGCAGTGCCGAAATCGAAAGCGCGCTGGACAAGCTGCCCGAGCATTTGCAGCGGATCAAACACGCCGCCCACGGCTATGGCCGTCAGGTACGGACCCTGATCAACCCGCTGGTGATTTGCCGCGACAGCGATGCCGAAGCCTGGGAAGTCCACGCCGCCATCACCGCCGCAGGCGACCCCGGTGCGCTGGAGGGTCATGCCCGCGAAGCCAGCGATGCCCATGCCTGGCGCGGCCACCAACCGGCCGAGCGTTACGTGGGCGGCAATATCCAGCTGGTCGGCAGCCCCGAGACCGTGGTGCGCGACATCATCCGCCTGAAAGAGGCCGGTATCGACGGCCTGCAACTGAGTTTCTTCGATTTCGCCCCCGACCTTGAACAGTTTGGCGAGCGCGTTTTGCCGCTTTTGCGCCAGGCCGGCTTACGCCGCTAACCCACCCCAGGATGACCGCCATGCCCTTTACCCGTCGTCAATTTGTTGTTGGCCTGTCTGCCCTGTCCGCACTCGGCGCCAGCATTCCGTTCCTGCCCTCAGCCCTGGCCGATGCGACGGGCGAAGCCGTCAGCGGGCGGCGGGTGTTCAACCTGTTGATCAACCCCGAACCACCGTCGCTGAGTTCGTTCAACACCACGGCGGGCACCAGTGTCACGGCCAGCAGCAAGGTGCTGGAAGGTTTGCTCACCTATGACGAAAACCTCAACGCCCGCCCTGCACTGGCGACCGCCTGGGAGGCCGCACCCGATGGCCTGAGCTACCGCTTCACCCTGCGCGAAGGGGTCAAGTGGCATGACGGCGAGCCCTTCACCTCGGCTGACGTGGCCTTCTCCCTGGACCTGATCAAGCGCTTCCACCCCCGAGGCTCCAGCACCTTCGCCAACCTTGAGCGCGTCGATACCCCCGACGACCACACCGCCATCGTCCACTTGAGCAAGCCTGCGCCGTACCTGATTCGCGGCTTTGCCGGAGGTGAAACGCCCATCGTGCCCAAGCACCTGTATGCCTCGGGCGACCCATTGAGCAACCTGCACAACAATGCCCCGGTGGGCACCGGTCCCTTCCGCTTCAAGCGCTGGGAACGTGGCAGCTTTATCGAATACGAACGCAACCCGCAGTACTGGGATCCGGCGGCAACCGTGGTCGACACCCTGATCCTCAAAGTCATCCCGGACGGCGCCGCCCGCATGGCCGCGTTCGAAAACGGCACGCTGGATGCCGGCGGGCAAAGCCCGGTGCCCCTCAGCGAGCTTGACCGCCTGACCAAATCCGGCCGATTGAAGGCCACAACCCGGGGCTACCGCTACACCATTACCCCGACCATTCTTGAGTTCAACCTTGACCACCCGCTGCTGTCACGCCTCGAAGTCCGCCAGGCGATTGCCCATGCCCTGGACCGCGAAGTCATCCGCAAAGTGGTGTACTACGGCTACGCCGAAGCCAGCTATTCGCCCATTCCCAAAAGCTTTGCCAACTACGTCTACGAAGGCCCCAACCCGTACCCCTTCGACACAGAGGCCGCCAACGCGCTGCTGGACAAGGCGGGGCTTGAGAAAAAAGGCCCCTGGCGTTTCAGCCTGACCCTCGACCCGCTGCCCTACGGCGACAGCTACAGCCGCACCGCCACCTATGTGCGCAGCGCACTGGCACGCATTGGCATCGAAGTGAAGCTGCGCGCCCAGGACTTCCCCACCTACATCAAGCGGATCTACACCGACCGCGACTTTGATTTCGCGGTGGTCGGCATGGGCACCCTGTACGACCCCACCGTCGGTGTTCAACGCCTGTACTGGTCGAAGAACTTTCGCAAGGGTGTGCCCTTCTCCAACGGCACCCACTACAACAACCCCGAGGTGGACCGCCTGCTGGAAAGCGCCGCCGTGGAGACCGACGAGCAAAAACGCGGCGATCTGTTCAAGGCATTCCAGAAAATCGTGATCGAAGAAGTGCCCTCCATCACCCTGGTGATGCAGCAACAGGTCTCGGTCTACAACACGCGGGTCAGCGGCTTCGAAGACGACGCCAACGGCCTGGACAGCAGCCTGGCCAATATCAGCCTGGCCGCCGCAGGGGGCGAGCATGCTTGAACGGCGCAGAATGTGGCGCCTGTCGAGGCGCACCTTATGGCAAGCCATCCCCACCGTGATCGGCATCCTGGTACTTAATTTTCTGCTGCTGCGGCTGATCCCCGGCGACGCGGTAGACGTGCTGGCCGGTGAATCCGGGGGCGCCAGCGCCGAGACGCTGATCCAGTGGCGCAGCCATTTCGGCCTGGACTTGAGCCTGGTGGACCAACTGCAGCGCTACCTCGGCCAACTGGCCCATCTGGACCTGGGCCTGTCGCCACGCTTCAACCTGCCGGTCAGCCAACTGGTGCTGGACCGACTGCCCAACACCCTGCTGCTGATGGTCGGCGCACTGGGACTGGCACTGGCCATCGGGATTGCTGCCGGGACCGTCATGGCGACCTGGGTCGGGCGCTGGCCTGACCGCGTGTTGTCACTGGCGGTGTTGTTGCTCTACTCCACCCCGGGATTCTGGATCGGCCTCATGGCGGTGCTGCTGTTCTCGGTCAAACTGGGCTGGCTGCCCAGCAACGGTTTCCAGACCCTGGGCCTGAACCTCAATGGCCCGGCCTGGCTGCTCGACCGGCTGCAACACGCCGTGCTGCCCGTACTGGCCCTGGCCACGTTTTATATCGCCCTGTATGCCCGCCTGACCCGCGCCGCGATGCTTGAAGTGCAACGCCAGGACTATGTGCGCACCGCTCGCGCCAAGGGGCTCGCGCCCTGGCGAGTGGTGTCGCGGCACGTGCTGCGCAATGCCCTGCTGCCCGTATCGACCCTGGCCGGGCTGCATTTTGCCGCCCTGCTCGGTGGCGCGGCCGTCACCGAAACCCTGTTCGGCTGGCCGGGCCTGGGCCGCCTCACCCTGGAGGCGGTGATGTCCCGCGACTACAACCTGCTGCTGGGCATCCTGCTGCTGTCATCGATGCTGGTCGTGGTGATCAACATCGCCGTGGACCTGCTGCAAGCCTGGCTCGACCCCCGTATCCAGGCCGACTGAAAAGGAGCTGCCCCATGACCACTGCCGTGCTGCAAAGCGCCCCGACCGGCTACAGCGAAAGCGTCTGGACGGCCCTGTTGCGTAACCCTTCGGCACTGATCGGCGCGACGATGCTGGCGCTGGTACTCACCCTGGCGCTGTTGGCCGGAACGCTCTATCCCGGTGATCCGCTGGACATGGTGGCCATGCCGATGCTCTGGCCCGGCGACGACCCGGGTTTCGTTCTGGGCAGCGACTCACTGGGCCGCGACGTGGCTGCCGGCATCGCCCACGGCGCCCGGGGCTCCTTATTGATTGCCGCCAGCGCCACCCTCATCAGCGTATTGATCGGCGGGCTGGTCGGTGCCTTGGCCGGCTACCACGGCGGCAAGCTGGGGGATGTGCTGATGCGCATCTGCGAAGTGTTCCAGACCGTGCCGTCGTTTTTGCTGGTGATCGTCATCGTGGCCATCGGCAACCCCACGCTGGGGATCATCGCGCTGGCGATCGGCATCTCCTCATGGCCAACGGTCGCGCGGCTGGTGCGCGCCGAATTCCGTACCCTGCGCGAAGCCGACTTCGTCACCGCCGCCCGCAGCCTAGGCTTCAGCAACAGCTCGATCATCCTGCGCGAAATCCTGCCCAACGCCCTTGCGCCACTGGTGGTCACCACCTCGATCCTGATCGCCCAGGCGATTCTGGTGGAAGCCGGGCTGGCCTTTCTGGGCATGAGCGACCCGAATCAAGCCAGCTGGGGCGCCATGCTCGGCAGCGGTCGTGAACAGATCGCCAGCGGCTGGTACCTGACCGCCCTGCCGGGGCTGGCAATCATCTTCGTGGTGCTGGCCCTCAACCTTCTGGGCGACGGTCTCAACGACGCCCTCAACCCTCGCCTGCGACGGTATATCCCATGAGCCTTCTGGACGTACGCGGTTTGCGCGTGAGCTACGACAACGCCGATGCGGTAAAAGACCTGAGCTTCACGTTGCAGGCAGGCGAGACCCTGGCACTGGTGGGTGAATCCGGCTGCGGCAAATCCACCACGGCCCTGGCGCTGATGGGCCTGCTGCCGGACAACGCCCGGCTGGGCGGCCAGGTCTTGTTTGAAGGCCAGGACCTGCTGAGCATCGCGCCCCGGCAGATGCGCCAGTTGCAAGGCAACGCGCTGGGGATGATTT
The DNA here is from genome assembly GCF_963970465.1 of Pseudomonas sp. RL_5y_Pfl2_69. Lineage (NCBI taxonomy): Bacteria > Pseudomonadati > Pseudomonadota > Gammaproteobacteria > Pseudomonadales > Pseudomonadaceae > Pseudomonas > Pseudomonas sp. RL_5y_Pfl2_69. Next base: position 114,231 of record NZ_CAXAOU010000011.1, read on the forward strand.
TCCAGGACCCGCTGTCCAGCCTCAACCCGGTATTGACCCTGGGCGAACAGGTGGCCGAAAACCTGCTGGCGCACACCGACCTCACCCGTCGCCAGGCCTGGAAACGCGCCGAAGAACTGTTCGCGCTGGTGCAACTGCCCCGCCCCGCGGCCCACCTGCACGAGTACCCGCAACATTTATCTGGCGGTCAGCGCCAGCGGGTGGTGATCGCCATGGCGATTGCCTGCCAGCCGCGCCTGTTGATCGCCGACGAGCCGACCACCGCGCTGGATGTGAGCGTGCAGGCGCAGATTCTCGAATTGCTCGCCCGTTTGCGCGGCGAACTGGGCATGGGGCTGCTGTTGATCACCCATGACCTGGGAGTGGTTGGCCAGCACGCCGACCGGGTGATCGTGATGCACGACGGTCACGCGCTGGAGAGCCAGCCGACCCGTGCCCTGATCGATCGCCCGCAACACCCCTACAGTCGCGGCCTGCTTCAGGCTTCGTTGGGAGCGGAACATGACCAGCACTACCTGAACAACCGCCTGGCCGAAATCAACATCGAGCGCCAGCCCGGCCAGGCCACGCGCTACAGCGTCAACAGCAGCCACTACGGGCCGGGGCGCAAGCCACGGGCACCCGCCGGCAACCCGGCGCTGCTCAAGGTCAGCGACCTGACCACCGGCTACGGCGACAGCACTGTGCTCAACCGCATCAGCCTGGAAGTGGGCGAGCGCGAGAGCGTGGGACTGGTAGGCGAATCGGGCTGCGGCAAGTCGACCCTCAGCCGCACCCTGCTGCGTTTGCTGCCTGCCCGCAGCGGCACAGTCGAGTTCGACGGGCGCGACATCGCCAGCCTCGCCGGTGAGGAGTTGCTGGGCTGGCGACGCCAGGTGCAAATGATTTTCCAGGACCCCTATGCCGCACTCAATCCGCGCCACAGCGTGGAGACCATTCTCGACCGCGTGCAGCGCCTGCACGGACAGAACGATCCGGGGCAGCGCCAACAGGCACGCCTGGCAATGCTCGACGCCGTCGGTCTTGCGCGCAGCAGTCTGGCGCGTCTGCCCCATCAGTTCTCCGGTGGCCAGCGCCAGCGCATCGGCATCGCCCGGGCGCTGATCCTCAAGCCCCGGCTGGTGATCTGCGACGAGCCGGTGTCGGCACTGGATGTCTCGACCCAGGCCCAGATTCTCAACCTGCTGGTGGAACTGCGCGAAGAGCTGGGCCTGTCCTACCTGTTTATCTCCCACGACCTGTCGGTGGTGCGCTATTTCGCCGACCGGATCCTGGTGATGGAACACGGGCAGATTGTCGAGCAAGCCACCCCGCACACCCTCTGGCACTCACCCCGGCACCCTTACACCCGTCGCCTGTTGGCGGCGATACCGGGCGCTGCGGCGCCGAGCCCCCCACCCCTGCCTGTATCCGGCCTGCGCTTTGCCGTTGGCTGGTAATTCCAAGGAGCATCACATGTCACACATAGACTCAGCCTGGGGCGCCGTCCCGTCGGCCGGATACGAAGACCTGGCGCAACGTTTTCGCCCCCTGTTCGCCCGGATTCGCGAGGGGGCAGTGGATCGCGAACTGGAGCGGCGCTTGCCGATCCAGGAACTGCAATGGCTCAAGGAAGCAGGCTTCACCACGGTTCGCGTCCCCAAGGCATACGGCGGCGCGGGCGCCAGCCTGCCCGAACTGTTCAACCTGCTGATCGAACTGGCCGAGGCCGACTCGAACCTGGTGCAGTCGTTGCGCGGGCACTTTGGTTTTTGCGAAAACCTGCTCAACAGCCGCGACCGTGAATACCAGGGCATCTGGCTGGAGCGACTGGGCCGTGGCGAGACCGTCAGCCCGGCGTCCGGCGAAGTGGGCAACGCCAAACAGCTTGAATTCGGCACCCGCCTGAGCCTGCACGGCGGCCATTGGCAACTGAGCGGCAGCAAGTTCTACACCACGGGTGCGCTGTATGCCGACTGGGTCGATGTCAGCGCCAACAACCCTGATGAACAGCGGGTCTCGGTGACGGTACGCACCAGCGACCCCGGGGTTGAAATCATTGATGACTGGAACGGTTTCGGCCAGACCCTGACCGCCAGTGGCACGACCCATTTTCGCGAAGTGCCGGTCGATCCGATCAACGTCATCCTGGCTGAAAACCGCTTTCGCTATTCACCGGCTTTTTACCAGACCGTGCACACCGCGACCCTGGCCGGAATTGGCCGGGCGCTGGCCGCAGAGACGGCCGGGCACGTGGCAAGGCGCACCCGCAGTTTCAGCAGCGGCAATGCCCCGCGTGTGGCTCAGGATCCGCAAGTGCTGCAAGTGGTAGGCAACCTGCGCAGCGCGGCCTACACCGCGGGAGCCATCACGGCACTGAACGCGCAGGCCCTGCAACGCGCCCATGAAGCGAGCTTGAGCGACGACGAACAGGCGTTGACCCTGGCGGTGAACATCGCGGAACTGGAAGTGGCGCAATCACAAACCATCGTCTCGGACCTGATCATCAAGGCCAGTGGTGATTTGTTTGATGCGCTGAGTGCGTCGGCCACCCTCAAGCCATTGGGGCTGGACCGTTTCTGGCGTAATGCGCGGACGTTGTCGTCCCACAATCCGCGTATCTACAAGAGCCGGATCGTGGGTGACTTCGCGGTCAACGGCACACCGCCGCCTGCGCAATGGCGCATTGGTGTGGCGTAGCATAAAAATCACGAAAAACCCGTAGTCGCTGCCGAAGGAACGAGGCTGCGATCGAGCGAGTAGCGGTCGCAAATCCGGAACACGCGGTTTGCCTGATAAACCGTGACAGCTGATTTTACTACTGCTTCGCAGCCGGACGCAGCCTCGCACGGCTCGTCAGCGACTACAGATTCGCCACACACCCACGTGTAGTCGCTGACGAGTAGAACGAGGCTGCGATCGAGCGCGTAGCGGTCGCAATACCGGAACACGCGGTATGCCTGATAAACCGTGCAAGCTGACTTTACGACTGCTGCGCAGCCGATCGCAGCCTCGCACGGCTCGTCAGCGACTACAGATTCGCCACCCACCCGCGTGTAGTCGCTGACGAGTAGTACGAGGCTGCGATCGAGCGCGCAGCGGTCGCAAATCCGGTACACACGGTATGCCTGATTAACCGTGGAAGCCGACTTTACGACTGCTTCGCAGCCTCGTTCCTTCGGCAGCGACTACAGGGGCTGGCCATTGGGCTCAATGACACACCAGCCCATCCCCAATCTTCAAGCTGTCCACCAGCAACGCATTGCTGCGCAAATCCCAGGCACGGGTCTGGCCGCCACGGGCCTGCCAGTCATGCAACGCCGCATTGATCAGCGCACGACTCTGTTTGTCGGTGCGGCTCAGGTATACCCGCACATCACTGCTCGCCTTCAATGTCTGCGGCAACAACGTGTAGAAACGCCAGTCCGGCGCCTGTGCAAGCGCCTGCAAGCTGTTGCGCTCTTCAGCCAACAGGTTGCACTCGCCCGCCATGAACGCCACCGCAGCACGAATCGACGATACATAAGTTCGCAACTCGGCCCCCTGTTGCACCAAGGTTTGCGCCCAGGGACTGCCAACGGCAATGCACACGCTTTGCCCCTGTATCGGGCGCCGGGGCGCATTGCGCAAGCCAATCAACGCACCCTCCCGGTACTGCACCGGCAATTTGCGCAAGCTCGCCACCCGATCAGCCGCCACAGGCAGTTTCAAGCTCCCGGCTATCACCAGATCGAGGCTGCCATCGTTAAACCCGGCCGTATCGGGCAGCGCCTGCAGTTGCACCTTCAAGCCAAGGTAAGACCCCAGGGCTTCGGCCAGTTGACTGTCCAGTTCATCCGGCTCGGCAACCAGGGCTTCCTGTCCCAGAGTCGGGCGCGGGTAACTGCGTACGCCCACGCGCAGCACCTGGCGCTGTTCGGCCGCCTGCAACAGCGGCCCCCGGGGCATATCGCCCGGTGCCGCCGGCCATTGCCAGGCGACCAGCGCCACTGCACCAATCACCACTGCCGCCAACCACCTAACCACCGTGGCGCAAGCCCCGACGCCAATAGGTAAAACGCCGCTCCAGCAAGGCCAGCAAAAAGTTCAGCAACAACCCCACCACCGCCAACAGCAGAATGCCTGCGTACATGCTGGGAATCTGGAACACCTCCTGGGAATTGAGCGTCAGAAAACCCAACCCGGAATGAGCCCCGATCATCTCGGCAGCCACCAGTGCCGTGATGCAATACGCACCCGCCAGACGAATCCCGGTAAAGATCGAAGGCGACGCCGCCGGCAGCACGATTTTGGTAAACAGAAACCAGCGGTTCGCGCCCATCGACAGTGCCGAGTTGATCAGCAATCCATCGACCTGCTTCACGCCGCTGATGGTACTCAACAGGATCGGCCAGAACGACGCCCAGAAAATGATCGCGATCTTGGACAATTCACCAATGCCCAAAAACAGGATAAACACCGGGAACAACGCCAGCGCCGAGGTCTGGCGGAAGAACTGCAACAACGGATCGAGCACACTTTCGACCCGTGCAAACCAGCCCATCATCAACCCCAGGCTGACACCCGAGGCGATGGCCAGCAGCAACCCGGCAAAAGAACGAAACAGGCTGGCCTGCACGTGCTTGAGCAAGTCACCGCTGCTGGCCAGGTCCAGCACCGCCCCCAACACCGCCGACGGCGGGCTCAGGTAGCCGGGATTGACGATCCCCAATTGCGGCAACGCCTCCCAAAGGGCCAGGAAGGCCACAATGCCCACGGTGCTGTCGAACACCCGGCGTGAAGTCAATTTAAAGCCCATGGTCATACTCCAATCCGATAACCACCCAGAGTCGCAATGCTCTGCCAGTTCTGATGCGTCGCCGCTGCTGCTGGCTCACGGGTTAGGTCGGTCACTTCATCGCGCAGGGCCTCCCAGGCGCGCTGGCGATAGTGAACAAAGGCTTGGGTATTGCGCAGTTCAGGAAGGCGGGGGCGGGCCAGGTCGATATCGAAAATCTCTTTGATCCGCCCCGGACGCTGAGTCATCACCGCCACCCGATCCGACAGGAAGATCGCCTCGTCCAGGCTGTGGGTGATGAACACGATGGTTTTTTTATGTGTGTCCCAGATGCGCAGTAATTCGCTCTGCAAGGTCTCGCGGGTTTGCGCGTCCAGGGCCGCAAAGGGCTCGTCCATCAGCAGCACGTCCGGGTCGTAGGCCAGCGAGCGGGCAATGGCCACGCGCTGGCGCATGCCGCCGGACAACTCGTGGGGGTAGCGCGAGGCAAAACCGTTGAGCCCCACCAGCTCCAGGTATTCGCGGGCGGTTTCCAGTCGCTGTGCCTTGCCCACACCCCGAATCTCCAGGCCCACGGCGATGTTGTCGAGCACCGTGCGCCAGGGCAGCAGCGCATACCCCTGGAACACCACCCCCTGATTGCGGTTGATGCCTTGCAGGGGTTTACCGTCCACCAGCAGGTCGCCACCGGTCTTGTGGGCAAGCCCGGCGAGGATGTTCATGAAGGTGGATTTGCCACAGCCCGACGGCCCGAGGATGGACAGAAACTCGCCCTCGCGCACCTGCAAGTCGAATCCCTCCAGCACGGGCACCCGCTCCTCACGCCCGGCTTCATCCCGTGCCTGAAACTCCATGTTCAGGTCACGGGCGATGATCTTGGGGGCCGCCATCAGGCGTGTCCCCGGGCAAATGGGTTGAATTCGTTGGTGTAGACATCCTTGACCCCTATCGAGCCTTTCTTGATCTTGCCTTCGTTTTCGAGGATGTCGATGTAGTACTGAATCGGCGGTTCGGTCACCACCAGATCGTCGATATAGGCAAAGCGCTCCACCAATTCAAGCTTCATGCCGATGCGCTCCGAAGTGATCTTGCGGGCGTCGTCTGGGTTGGCATTGACCCAGTTGGCGGCGCGGGCAATGGCATTGACCACGTCGCGGGTGGCCTCCGGATTCTCGCGGCTGAACTTGCCGAACACGCTGTACGGCGCCATGCCGCCCAGGCCGCCGTCCAGGTCGTAGTCGCTCCACAGCTTGCGCAGCGCCGGGTTGTTCTCGGCCCCCCCGGACGATGGCGGATGGATGATGGCAACGTCGATATTGCCGGTGGCCAGGGTTTGTTCGCCCTGGTTGTCCGGCACCACCACCCAGTTGATCTTGTCGACGTTGACGCCCTGCTCGCGCAGGTATTTTTTGGTGACGAACTCGGCACAGGCGCCAAAGCTGTTGAAGCCGATGGTTTTGCCTTCAAGGTCCTTGGGTTTGAAGATGCCCGAATTGTCGCGCACGAAGTACTTCATGTGCGGGGCTTCCTGCAGCGTCCTGCCACCGGCGGCGACCACCTTGAGATCCAGGCCACTGGCGATGGCTGAAATCACCAGGGGCACCATGCGCGCACCGAAGTCGATTTCGCCGGTGCCGGTCAACGGAATGATCTGCGGTGCGGCGATGCGCCCGATGTACTTGGGCCGTGCGCGGGTGCCCTCGAAATAGCCGAGGGAATCGGCGACGTAGACCAGATCGAATGACGGGTTGTCCGGGTACTTGAAGTCCACGACCTGATCGGCGCGGCCCTTGATCACGGCGGCGCTTTTACCGGCGCCCGCGTCCTTTTTTTCGCAGCCGGGCAGCAGGATGCCGGCAGCACCGACTGCGCCCAGTACGGCGCAACTTCTGAGGAAAGCTCTTCTGTTGTTGATCGGGTTCATGCCCGCTCCTTATGGATTGAGTGCTGCTGTTGTGGGAGCGGGCTTGCTCGCGATGGCATCACCGTGATTCGACAGGCAGACCGCAGCGCCTGCATCGCGAGCAAGCCCGCTCCCACCCAAGACAATCAGGCTGTTTTCAGGGCGTAACGCGAATCCGGACGCGTCAGGCCGTAGTGCTCGCGCAACGTGCTGCCCGCGTACTCACTGCGGAACAAACCGCGCTTGCGCAAAATCGGCAGCACTTCATCCAGAAACACGTCAAAACCATCGGGGAACGCGGGCGGCATCACGTTAAAACCATCGGCCGCGCCACTGCGGAACCACTGCTCGATCAAGTCGGCAATCTGCACCGGCGTCCCCACCGGCACCCAATGACCCCGCGCACCGGCCAGGCGGTTGATCAACTGGCGCAAGGTGACGTGCTCGCGATCCACAATGTCGATGATCAACTTGAAGCGGCTGGACTGGCTTTCAACACCCTCGAAGTTGATCAGGTGACGGGGGAACGGCGCGTCCAGGTCCTGCCCGCTCAAATCCACCCCCAGCATGCGTCGCAGTTGCCCCAGGGACACATGGGGCAGTACCAGATCGTTGAGTTCATCGAACTTGCGCTGTGCTTCGGCCTCGGTGCTGGCGATGTACGGGCTGATGCCCGGAAGGATTTTCAGCTGGCCCGGGTCGCGGCCCACCGCCTTGGCCCGGGCACGGATATCGTTGGCGAATTCGGTCGCGCTGTTCAGGGTCTGGTGAGCGGTGAAAATCGCTTCGGCATGCCTGGCGGCAAAGTCACGGCCATCTTCGGAAGAACCGGCCTGCACCTGCACCGGCCGCCCCTGTGGCGAGCGCGGCGAGTTCAACGGGCCCTTGACCTTGTAGTAGGCGCCCACGTGGTTGATCGAGTGCACCTTGGTGCTGTCGGCAAACACCCCGGCCGTCTTGTCCAGCACCAGCGCGTCGTCTTCCCAGCTGTCCCACAGATTACCGACCACGTTGACGAATTCTTCAGCCTGGGCGTAGCGGTCATGGGCCGAGGGATGTTCATCCAGGCCGAAATTGGCCGCGGCGGCGGCCATTGAGGTGGTGACGATATTCCAGCCCGCACGGCCCTTGCTCAGATGGTCCAGCGCGCTGAACGAGCGGGCCAGGTTGTAGGGTTCGCTGTAGGTGGTACTGGCCGTGGCAATCAGGCCGATACGCTGGGTCACTGCGGCAATGGCGGCAAGCCAGGTGACCGGTTCAAAACGGATGCGCAGGCCTTCACGGCCGCTTTCGGCCAGTGACGGCGAGTCGGCGAAAAAGATCGCATCGAGTTTTTCCCGCTCGGCACGCAGCGCCAGCTGCTGGTAGTAACCAATGTCCATCGACGATTCCGGCACCGACTGTGGGTGACGCCAGGCCGCTTCGTGATGGCCGTTGGGGTAGATAAACAGGTTGAGGCTGAGCTGACGTTCGGACATGTTCTGTTCTCTGAATTCAGGTGACGGAGGGGTTCAATGCAGTTCGGCGAAGTCGCTCAGCACGTCGTCGCGCAGGGCAATAAAACGGCTGTCGCTGCGGTTGCGCGGGCGCGGCAGGTCGATGTCGAGAATGCGCCGGATACGCCCGGGGTTGGGCTGCATGACCACCACGCGATCGCCCAGGAACACGGCCTCGTCCACATCGTGAGTGACCAGGATCATGGTGATTTTTTCCTTGGCCCAGATGTTTTGCAGCTCCCCCTGCAGGCGCGCACGGGTCAGGGCATCGAGGGCACCCAAGGGTTCGTCCAGCAGCAGCACGCTGGGGCGATTGACCAGCCCCCGGGCGATGGCCACACGCTGGGCCATGCCGCCGGAGATCTGATGCGGGTAGGCGTCGATAAAATCCTGCAGGCCCACCAGCTCGATATGCTCGCGCACGGTGTCGCGTTTTTCCTTGGCGCTCAGGGGCGAATTCTTGAGCGCGACCGCCACGTTCTGTTCGACGTTGAGCCAAGGGAACAAACGGTGATCCTGAAACACGATGCCGCGCTCCAGACCCGTGCCGTCGATGGGTTGGCCATTGAGCAGGATGCGCCCCTCGTACTCTTCGTCCAGGCCAAGAATCAGGCGCAACAGGGTGGACTTGCCGCAACCGCTGGCGCCGACGATGCTGATGAATTCGCCGGGGGCGATGTCGAGCTGGATATTGTCCAGTACCTGCAATTGGCTGGTGCTGCCCGGTCGGGACGCAAAGCGCTTGCTGATATTTTCCAGGGTCAGGCTGTTATTGAGCATGCTGCAATCCTTCTGAAAGTGCCGATCAACGCGGGTCAATGCCGTACAGGCGCTGCATCCGTCGCTCAAAAATCCGGGCCAGTGCATTGAGGCTCCAGCCCACCAGGCCGATGACCACCATGCCGAACAGCACCAGGTCCATCATGAAATGCTCGCTGCCATCGATCAGCGTGTTGCCGATGCCCTCCCCCGACACCAGCAGGTATTCGGCACCGATGGTCGCCAGCCACGAATACACCAGCGCCAGATACAGCCCGGTGAAGATCGACGGCAAGGCGGCGGGCAACATGACCCCGACGATGGTTTGCCAGCGGCTGAAGCGGTAGACCCGCGCCACTTCCAGCAGGTTGGGCGGCACATTGCGCAGGCCGTCGCAGGTGTTCACCACCACCGGCACCAGCGCCGCCAGTGACAGGAACACCACCTTGGCCACATCACCCAGGCCAAACCACACCGAGATCAGCGGGATCCAGGCGAACAGCGAAATCTGCTTGAACGTGTTGAAGCTGGGGCCCACCAACCGCTCGAAGTAGTGCGACAGGCCCAGCAGGCAGCCCAGCACCAGACCCAGGGTGGTGCCGATAAAAAAGCCGCTGAGGTTGCGCGCCAGGCTGGCGCTGATCGCCCGCCAGAACTTGCCTGAAGCAATCTGGTCCCAGGCCGTGGCCGCGACTTTTTCCGGCGAGACCAGCAGACCGGACTGGCTCCAGCCCATGTGTGAAGCCAGCCACCACAGAGCGACGGCGCTGATCGGCAATACCCAGCCGCGATAGCGACGGCTGATGCTGCTGCCATGATTGATTGCCAGGGCGCTACTCATGACAGGCGCCCCGCTACAGGTGCGCGGCCACGATTGAGGCGCCGCTCGGCGTGATCAAAACCGCGATCGATCAACAGTCCGATCGCACCGACCACCACCACCGCCGCCATCACCAGATCCAGCTGGAACAGTTGGCGACCATACACAATCAGGTAACCCAGCCCTTCGCTCGATGCCACCAGCTCAACCACCACCAGTGACAGCCAGGCTTTGGTGAAGCCAAGACGCAGACCGGTGAACAGGGTCGGAATGGCCGCAGGCAACACGATGAACACCACGCTCTGCCAACGGCTGAAGCCGTAAGCCCGACCCGCTTCCAGCAACCCTTTGGGGGCCTGGTGAAAAGCCTGCAAGGTGCACAGCGTGATCGGCACCATCGCGGCCTTGGCGATCAGCACATACTTGAGCGGCTCGCCGATGCCGAACAGCAGCAAGGCAAACGGTAGCCAGCCCAGTACCGGTATCTGCACCAGAGCATTGAAGGTGGGAAGCAGATAATCCTCGACGGTTTTCGACAACCCCATGGCCAACCCCAGCGCCACACCGACAGCGGCGCCCAGGGCAAAGCCGACCACCACCCGTTGCAGGCTGGCGGCCGCATTTATCCACAGGTCGCCTGACGTGAAGAGGTCCGACAGGGTTTCATAGACATAGGCGGGCGGCGGCAGCACCTGCTCTGAGAGCAGACCCAGTTCAACCCCCACGTACCACAGGCCCAGCAACGTCAGCGGCAGCAGCCACGGCAACGCCTTGTCACCCAGTCTTGAAGCCCAGGCCGATGTGCGGGGCACCTCGACCTTGCGTACGGGCCGGGTCGGTGCGGGTGGCAAGCGCTTGACGTTGGCCTTGGGTAGCGCGGGTGCGTACTGCTCTCGTGTGACCGTCTGTGCCCTGGGCATATGCCTGTCCTTCTTGTTGCCACGATAGGTTTGTGTGGGAGCGGGCTTGCTCGCGATTGGGTCGATGCGCACTTACAGGAAAACCGCGTCGCCTGCATCGCGAGCAAGCCCGCTCCCACAGGGGGGGATGGGTTACTTGCCCGCTACCGCATTGCCTTCAGGCTGCTTGCCATCCGGGCCATAGGCCGTCCAGAAGGTTTCAAGGCCTTTGGCTTTGAGGGCCGCCTGCAGGTATGAAGGCTCAAACCAGCCATCGATACTGACCGGACGACGGATCAACTTTTCGTCCTTGGCCTGCTCCGCCACCGCCTTGTAGCGGCTCAACAAAAAGGGATCGATCAGCGGGGAAGCCTTGTCGCGGATGCTGACCCCGGCAGAGTCGGCGCGCAGCGACTCAACCGGTTCGTTGCTCTTGGCCCACTCGGCGAAAACGGCCTCACGGTGGTCTTCTTCGGACGTCCATTTCGCAGCGTCCACCAGGGTATCGACGACCTTCTGTACATTGGCCGGATGCTCTTTTTCATAGGCCCCGCGAACCACCAATGCGGTCTGGCGGGTGTAGCGCACATCCTGGGTGGGGTTGTCGTAAATGATGTCGATCAGGCCCTTGTCGCGCAGCTTGAACAGTTCACGACCACCAAAGGCGGCATCCACGCCGTTGGAAACCAGCGCTGCCTGAGTGCTGCCGGTATCGAGGTTGATGACCTTGATATCGCGCTCGGTCAGGCCGTGCTCGGCCAACAGGTTGATCGACACCAGATGGCCGTTGGTACCGCGAAACACCGCGACTTTCTTGCCTTTGAGGTCATCGATACTTTTGATGTCCGAGCCCTTGGGCACGGCCAGATACAAATTGGCCCTCACACCCAGGGCCGCCAGCAGCTTGGTGTCCAGGCCGTTGGCGCGTCCGACCACGGCAGGCAGATCGCCCTGATAGGCGAAGTCCAGTTGCTGGTTGGACAAGGCCTCGTTGACCGCGGGGCCAGCCCCTTTGAAGAAGAACCACTGCACGTCGGTTCCGCTTCCGGCGAAAGCCTTTTCCAGCAGTTGCTGGTTGCGCACGATCCCGAGGGTCGAGCCACTGAACGTCACCGGATCACCCCCACCGGCGGTGGCGACACCGATCCGTAAAACATCGGCCTGGGCCAGCGGCACAGCCATGACTGCTGCCAGCGCGGCGGCGATGCGACCTTTGCGAAACAGGGATTTAGCGTTGAATGAGGCCATGGGCTGGTTTTCCTGGGAGCGATGGGGTTCGGCCGGTCAGGCGGCGAGGTGTTTTTTGTCGGCTTCGGTTTTGGGCGAGCGCGTCTCAGGCGTCGGCTTGAGCGCCTGGCTCAGGCGACCGTCCACACCCACCGGCACGTCGCCGTCGATGGTGGTGCGGCGCACGATGCGCTGGGCATCGCCGTAGTCGTTGATCGCAATATGCTGCGTGGCGCGGTTGTCCCAGATCACCACATCGCCTTCCTGCCAGCGCCAGCGCACGGTGTTGTCGACATGGGTAATGCGGTCGTGGAACAGGCGGATCAGTTGTTTGGAGTCATTACTGCTAACACCCTGCAGTTCTTTTACAAAGTGGCCCAACAATAAACTTCTTTCACCGGACTCAGGGTGAACGCGAACCAGGGGATGTTCGGTTTCATACACTTGGGCGGTGAACTGTTCGCGATAACGCTTAAGACCCGACTCATCGGTATCGCGCGGCGCGGCATAGTCATACACATTGGTATGCAAGGCACGCAAACTGTCGGCCAGTTGTTTTAAAGGCTCTGGCAAGTCGGCATAGGCCGATGCGGTATTAGCCCACACGGTATCGCCGCCATAAGGCGGAATGACCACACCGCGCAAGATGGAAATCTTTGGGTAGTTGGCAACAAAGGTCACATCGGTGTGCCAGGAGTTGGCGCGGGTTTCCTTGGCATCCAGATGCAGGATGGCGGCACTTTTCTCGGCAGAGCGCACGGTCGGATGGGGCACCTGATCACCGAAGCGTCGAGAGAAGGCTTCATGTTCGGCGTCATCCAGATGCTGATCACGAAAGAACAGAACTTTGTATTTCAACAGTGCCTGATTAATAAACTCGAATGATTCGGCACTGATATCCCCGCCCAGTTTTATGCCTTCAAGTTGTGCACCAATCCGACCTGCCACAGGTTTTACTTGAATAGTCATTGCGCCACTCCTGCCTCACGAGTTGTTGTGGACAGATCATAAAGGCATAAAAGCAGCGCTGACTAATCACTATTTAATCTAAAGATAGATGAGCACTTTTATAGAACTCAACCCGTTTTAACGACTTTAAATAGTTATAAGTTTTTTGGTTGTAAGGTCATAACGGATTAATTGGAATATGGGTTTCGCCCTTACGGCAAGGTGGGTGGTACTCGCTGCCCGTAGCAGCTGACGAGTAGAACGAGGCTGAAGACGAAGCCCTCATCAATACCGTGCGCGAACGCCTGGCTGCGCCGCAAAGGGTCAAGGTGACACTGGATGACCTTTGATCTTGAGTTACCGCAAATCCAGAGCCCTGTAAAAACAGGATTTCAACTGGGTTAACCCCTCTGGCATATGCCTTGCACCCTCGCAGTATGCTTTTGCCAAGGTGCTGCCTCCCATGAACGAATCACTCGCCGGCCCTCTGGCCTGGGTCAACGGCAGCGATGCCCCGGAAAAAACCGAAATCAACCTGGGTTTTATGGCCCTCACTGATTGCGCCTCGGTGGTGGTGGCCGCCACTCAAGGCTTCGCCCAGCCCTTCGGCCTGACCCTTAACCTCAAGCGCCAGTCGTCCTGGGCCAGCCTGCGGGACAATCTGGTCAGCGGCCAACTCGACGCCGCCCACAGTCTGTACGGCCTGATCTACGCCGTGCACCTGGGCATTGGCGGCGTGGCAGCCAACGACATGGCCGTGCTGATGGGGCTCAATCAAAACGGCCAGAGCCTCAACCTCTCCCACGGCTTGCAGGCCCAGGGCGTGATCCGTCCTGAGGCGCTGCAACAACACGTGCACCAAAGCCGCGCAAAACTGACCTTCGCCCAGACTTTTCCCACGGGAACTCATGCCATGTGGCTGTATTACTGGCTGGCGAGTCAGGGCATTCACCCTTTGCAAGATGTCGACAGCGTGGTGGTGCCGCCGCAACAGATGGTCGCCCACTTGCAAGCCGGACGGATTGACGGGTTTTGCGTCGGCGAGCCCTGGGCCGCCAGTGCGGTGGAACACAATATGGGGTTCACCCTCACCACCACTCAGGCCCTGTGGCCCGATCACCCGGAAAAAGTCCTGGGCTGTACCCGCGCCTTCGTCGAGCAGTACCCCAACACCGCCCGGGCGCTGGTCATGGCGATTCTCGAAGCCAGCCGTTTTATCGAGCAAAGCGACGAAAACCGTCGCAGTACCGCACAGTTGCTGAGCGCCCCCGAGTACCTGAATGCACCCGTCGAGTGCATCGCGCCGCGTTTGCTGGGCGACTACAGCGATGGCCTGGGCAATCACTGGCAAGACCCCCACCCGTTGCGCTTTCATGGCGAGGGTGAGGTCAACCTGCCCTACCTGTCCGACGGCATGTGGTTCATGACCCAGTTCCGCCGCTGGGGCTTGTTGCGCGACGACCCGGATTACCTCGGCGTCGCCCGTCAGGTTCAGCAACTGGCGCTGTACCGCGATGCCGCCAGCGCTGTGGGTGTGAACGCCAGTGGAGCCGACATGCGCAGCAGCCAACTGATCGACGGCAAGGTGTGGGACGGCTCTGACCCCGCAGGCTATGCACGAAGCTTTGCGCTGCATGCCATGAGCGCCAGCGCTCCCCTTCTAGCCCGTCGTTGACTGGAGCCTGCCCATGCTGCGTATCTTGCTGATCAACGACACGGCTAAAAAAGTCGGCCGCCTCAAAGCCGCGCTGAGCGAAGCCGGCTTTGAGGTGATCGACGAATCAGGCCTGACCATCGACCTGCCCGCGCGCGTCGAAACGGTGCGCCCGGATGTGATTCTGATCGATACCGAGTCACCCAGCCGCGATGTGATGGAACAAGTGGTGCTGGTTTCTCGGGACCAGCCACGGCCAATTGTGATGTTCACCGACGAGCACGACCCCGGCGTGATGCGCCAGGCAATCAAGTCCGGGGTCAGTGCGTACATCGTCGAAGGCATTCACGCACAACGTTTGCAGCCCATTCTCGATGTGGCCATGGCCCGCTTTGAAAGCGACCAGGCCCTGCGCGCCCAACTGAACGCCCGGGACCAGCAACTGGCCGAGCGCAAGCGCATCGAACTGGCCAAGGGCCTGTTGATGAAAATGAAAAGCTGCAACGAAGAAGAGGCCTACACCCTGATGCGCCGCCAGGCCATGAGCCGTCAGCAAAAGCTGATTCAGGTCGCGGAACAGATCATTGCCATGAGCGAGTTGCTGGGCTGACACCCCCCCGGGGTTGGCACACTTCTCGCTAAGCAATCCCTACCGGTAACCAACGGCGGTTGCCACACCCAAGACAAAGACGTCGCTGACCTCATTCGCCCATCGCGGATCAGGTAGCGGCGTTTTTTCGTTTTGGTCCTGCTGGCTCATGACTCCTTCTCGAAACGATTAACCGTTGAGGTGCGCGATGAATTCAAGCTTCTGGAAATCCGGCCATACCCCGACCCTGTTCGCAGCCTTTCTCTATTTCGACCTGAGCTTTATGGTCTGGTACCTGCTCGGGCCGCTGGCGGTGCAAATCGCCGCCGACCTGCACCTGACCACCCAACAACGCGGGCTGGTGGTGGCCACGCCGATCCTGGCCGGGGCCTTGCTGCGCTTTGTCATGGGCCTGCTGGCGGATCGCCTGTCACCGAAAACCGCCGGGCTGATCGGTCAGGTCATCGTGATCGGTGCGCTGTTCGTCGCCTGGAAGCACGGCATTCACAGCTACGAACAAGCCTTGCTGCTGGGGCTGTTTCTGGGCATGGCGGGCGCCTCGTTCGCCGTGGCGCTGCCGCTGGCCTCGCAGTGGTATCCGCCACAGCACCAGGGCAAGGCGATGGGCATTGCCGGTGCAGGCAACTCGGGCACGGTGTTCGCCGCCCTGCTGGCCCCGCTGCTCGCCGCCGCCTACGGCTGGAGCAATGTGTTCGGTTTTGCCCTGATCCCGCTGGTGCTGTGCATATTCGTATTTGCCTGGCTGGCCAAGAACGCTCCCGAGCGGCCTAAAGCCAAGTCCATGGGTGATTATTTCAAGGCCCTGGGCGACCGCGACAGCTGGTGGTTCATGTTTTTCTACAGCGTGACGTTCGGTGGCTTTATCGGCCTGGCCAGCGCCCTGCCCGGCTATTTCAACGATCAATACGGGCTGAGCCCGATCACCGCCGGTTACTACACGGCAGCCTGCGTCTTTGGTGGCAGTTTGATGCGGCCTTTGGGCGGCGCTCTGGCGGACCGTTTCGGCGGGATTCGCACCCTGCTGGGCATGTACACCGTAGCGACCATCAGCATCGCGGCAGTGGGCTTCAACCTGCCAAACTCCTACGCCGCACTGGCACTTTTCGTCTGCACCATGCTGGGTCTGGGTGCCGGTAACGGTGCAGTATTCCAATTAGTGCCGCAGCGTTTTCGTCGTGAAATCGGCGTCATGACCGGTTTGATCGGGATGGCCGGTGGTATCGGCGGTTTCGCCCTGGCCGCAGGCATGGGGGCAATCAAGCAAAGCACCGGCAGTTATCAGCTGGCCTTGTGGTTGTTTGCCAGCCTGGGAGTGCTGGCCTGGTTTGGCCTGCATGGGGTCAAGCGCCGCTGGAGAACCACCTGGGGCTCGGCTGCCGTGACCGCAGCCCGCGTGTAAAGCCGTCATGAGCCTGCAACTGAGCTTCGCCCACGCCAGCGCCATCGGCCCGCGCGCCGAGAATCAGGACGCGCTGCGCGAGGTCACGCCGGTGCCGCTGCTGGCCGCGAGCAAAGGCTATTTGTTCGCCATCGCCGATGGTGTCAGCCAATGCGCCGATGGCGGGCTGGCGGCCCGCTCGACCTTGCAGGCGCTGGCGCTGGACTATTACGCCACGCCTGAAACCTGGAGCGTGGCCCAGGCACTGGAGCGCTTGCTGCTCGCGCAAAACCGCTGGCTACAGGCCAATGGCGGCGGGCAACCGCTGCTGACCACGGTCAGTGCCCTGGTGCTGCGCGGCAGGCGGTTTACCCTGGCCCATGTCGGCGATTGCCGGGTGTACCGCTGGCACGGCGAGACCTTGCAGCGCATCAACGAAGATCACGTCTGGGATCAGCCGGGCATGCAGCATGTGCTCAAGCGGGCGTTGGGGCTTGATCAACATCTGGTGGTGGATTTCCTTGATGGGCCGCTGCGTCAGGACGAGACCTTTGTGCTGCTCAGTGACGGCGTGTGGTCGACATTGGGCGATACCGCCATCGCCGCCATTGTGCGTGACCTGCCCGACCTGCAAAGCGCCGCCAGCACCCTGGTCAATGCCGCGCATCGGGCAGGCAGCCAGGACAACGCCAGCGCCCTGCTGGTCAGGGTCGACACCCTGGGCGAGAGCGACATCGGCGATGCCTTGATGCAATTGCAGCAATGGCCATTGCCCCCCGCCCTGAGGCCTGGGCAGCACTTTGAGGGCTGGCAGGTCGAAAGCCATCTGGGCCAGAGTCAGCAATCGCTGCTCTACCGGGTACGGGACGCACAACAACAGCCCTGGCTGCTGAAAACCCTGCCGGCCCGCCTGCATGACGATCATCAGGCAGGGCAGGCCTTGCTGTCGGAGGAATGGTTTCTCAAGCGGGTAGCCGGGCGTCACTTTCCTGAAGTACACCCGGCCAGTCAGCGTCAGCATCTGTACTACGTGATGCGTGAATACCCTGGCATTACCCTGGAAAAACTCTTTGCCAAGGGTGGGCCACTGCCCCTGGCGCAATGGCTGGACCTGGCCGAGCGCCTGCTGCGGGCTGTAGGGCTGCTGCACCGGCGGCAGATTTTTCACCGCGATATCAAGCCGCACAATGTGCTGCTGGGTGACGACGGCGAGCTGCGCGTGCTGGACTTCGGGCTGGCCTACTGTCCGGGCCTGTCTGAGGATCTGCCATCGGCGCTGCCCGGTACCCCCAGCTACATCGCTCCGGAAGCCTTTCGCGGCGAAAAACCCGCCGCCCGACAGGACCTGTATGCCGTGGGCGTGACCCTGTATTACCTGCTGACCGGGCATTATCCCTACGGTGAAATCGAAGCTTTCCAGCGCCCGCGCTTTGGCGTGCCGGTAAGCGCCAGTCGATACCGCCCGGACCTGCCGGAATGGATTGCCCACAGCCTGGAACGCGGCGTTGCAGCCGATCCGCAGCTGCGATTTGAGACTGCCGAAGAGTGGTTGCTGCAACTGGAGCAGGGCGAACGCCAGAGCCTGAACGTACGCCCCAGGCCCTTGCTGGAGCGAGAACCGCTGATGGTATGGCGGGCAGTGGCGTTGATGTCGTTGTTGATCAATCTGGTGCTGATGTTTTTGCTGCTTCACACCTGACAGCCGCTCGAAAACCCTGTAGTCGCTGACGAGCCGTGCGAGGCTGCGATCGGCTGCGAAGCAGTCGTAAAGCCAGCTAAACCGCGTGCTCAGGTTTTACGACCGCTTCGCGCTCGATCGCAGCCTCGCACGGCTCGTCAGCGACTACAGGGGTAACGCTCCAACATCGGGCGGGGCGCTTTCATTCGGTGCATAAAACCCTCACCTCAACATTTCATCGCCCTTTAAACACAGGCCCTGGCAACTTGGCACAACCGCTGCATTAACTCTTTCATCAATCATAAAACCCGGTCTTCAACGACGAAGAACAGGTTTCCCGAGAGAACGGGACAAGGACAAAGGTGTCCTCGCCAGGTAACTGGCGGGACACCTTTTTTGTTTGCGTACGATTTGTCGAGCATGGCCGCGGAGAACCTGATGAAAAAACTAAAACTGGTGATGATCGGCAACGGCATGGCCGGGGTTCGTACCCTGGAAGAATTGCTCAAGCTGAGCAGCGAGCTCTATGACATCACGGTCTTCGGCGCCGAACCCCATGCCAACTACAACCGCATCCTGCTGTCCCCCGTACTGGCCGGTGAACAGACCTTTGATGAGATCGTGCTCAACGATCTGGACTGGTATCTGGACAACAACATCACGCTGCTGCTCAACCGCAGAGTGGTGACGATCGACCGGGTAAAGCGTCGGGTCATTGCCGACGACGGCACCGAGGCCGAATACGATCGCCTGCTGATCGCCACCGGCTCATCGCCGTTCATTCTGCCGATCCCGGGCAACACCCTGGACGGCGTCATCGGCTACCGCGACATTGCCGACACCCAGGCCATGATCGACACCGCCAAAACCCACACCCATGCGGTGGTCATCGGGGGCGGCCTGCTCGGCCTGGAAGCAGCCAACGGCCTGATGCTGCGCGGCATGCATGTGACCGTGATCCACAACGGCGAATGGCTGCTGGATCGCCAACTGGACCGGGTCAGCGGCCAACTGCTGCAAGACGCCCTCGAAGCCAGCGGCCTGCATTTTCGGTTGTGCGAGCAGACCAGCGCCCTGCACGACGCGGGCAATGGCCGGGTCGGGTCGGTGGAATTCAAGAGCGGCCAGATCATCCCTGCCGACCTGGTGGTGATGGCTGCAGGCATTCGCCCCAACATCGAACTGGCAGAGCGTGCGGGCATCCCGTGCAGCCGCGCGATTCTGGTCAACGACACCCTGCAAACCTACGACCCGCGCATTTACGCCATCGGTGAATGCGCCAGCCATCGCGGTATCGCCTATGGCCTGGTGGCTCCCCTGTTCGAGCAGGCCAAGGTCTGCGCCAACCACCTCGCGCAATTGGGCTTTGCCCGCTACCAAGGCTCCGTCACCTCGACCAAGCTGAAGGTCACGGGCATCGACCTGTTTTCTGCGGGGGATTTCATGGGCGGTGAAGGCACCGAAACCATCACCCTGCGTGATCCCATTGGCGGGGTCTACAAGAAGCTGGTGATCAAGGACGACGTGCTGGTGGGGGCCTGCCTGTATGGCGACACCGCTGACGGCAGTTGGTATTTGCGCCAGATCCGTGAGCACCACAGCATTGACGGGATCCGCGATCATCTGATGTTCGGTGAAGAGGTTCTGGCCCTGGGGGACGTGCGCTGATGAACCGCCAGATCACCGCCTCCACCTGCTGCTATTGCGGGGTCGGCTGCGGCGTGCTGATCGAGCATGACGGCGAGCGCATTCTCGGCGTCAGCGGCGATCCGGCCCATCCGGCCAATTTCGGAAAATTGTGCAGCAAGGGCTCGACGCTGCACCTGACCGGCGACCTCAACGCCCGCGCGCTGTACCCGCAACTGCGTCTGGGCAAGGCCCTTGCCCGTGGCCGCACCGACTGGGACAGCGCCCTGGATCACGCCGCCAGCGTGTTCGCCGCCACCATCGCCGAACACGGCCCCGACAGTGTGGCGTTTTACATCTCCGGGCAGTTGCTGACCGAGGACTACTACGCCTTCAACAAACTGGCGCGGGCGCTGGTGGGTACCAACAACATCGACAGCAATTCGCGGCTGTGCATGTCTTCGGCCGTGGTCGGCTACAAGCGCAGCCTGGGCGCCGATGCGCCGCCTTGCAGCTATGAAGACCTTGAGCTGAGCGATTGCGTGATGATCGTCGGCAGCAATATGGCCTACGCCCATCCGATACTGTTTCGCCGACTGGAGGAGGCAAAAGCCCGGCGCCCGCAGATGAAAGTCATCGTTATCGACCCGCGCCGGACCGACACCTGCGACCTGGCCGACCTGCATCTGGCCATTGAACCGGGCTCCGATGTCGCTTTGTTTCACGGGATTTTGCACCTGTTGTTGTGGGAAGACTGGATCGACCGCGACTTTATCAAGGCCCACACCCAAGGCTTGCCCGAGCTGAAAAACCTGGTACGCGACTACACCCCGCAGATGGTGTCGCAGCTCTGCGGCATCAGCGTCGAGCACTTGCAGCAATGCGCCGAATGGGTCGGCACTTCGCCGAGTTTTCTGTCGCTATGGTGCATGGGCCTGAACCAGTCCACCGCGGGCAGTGCGAAAAACAGTGCGCTGATCAATCTGCATCTGGCCACCGGGCAGATCGGCCGTCCGGGTGCAGGGCCGTTCTCCCTGACCGGTCAGCCCAATGCAATGGGCGGGCGCGAAACCGGAAGCCTGTCCAACCTGTTGCCCGGCCACCGCGAGGCCGCCAATCCCGAGCACAGGGCCGAAGTCGCTGCCTACTGGGGCGTTGAACAACTGCCGCACACCACCGGCCTGAGCGCCATCGAGTTGTTCGAGCAGATGGCCAGCGGCAAGATCAAGGCGGTGTGGATTGCCTGCACCAACCCGGCGCAATCCATGCCGGACCAGACCGCCGTGCGGGCGGCGTTGCTGGCCTGCCCGTTTGTGGTGTTGCAAGAGGCGTTTCATACCACCGAAACCGCCGCCTTCGCCGACCTGCTGCTGCCCGCCGCCAGTTGGGGCGAAAAGGACGGCACGGTGACCAACTCCGAGCGGCGTATTTCCCACGTGCGCAAAGCCATCGCAGCACCGGGGGAAGCCCGTTCCGATTGGGCAATTACTGTTGATTTCGCACAGCGTCTGGAAAAACATCTGCGCCCTGCGCAACCCGGCCTGTTTGCGTTTACCCACGCTGCGCAGGTGTTCGACGAGTACAAGTACCTGACCCGAGGGCGTGATCTCGATTTGTCGGGCATCAGCCATGCCGTGCTTGACGCCCTCGGCCCGCAGCAATGGCCCTTCCCTGTCGGCGCCCGTGAAGGCACTGCGCGGTTGTATCTGGACGGGATCTTTCCTACTGCCTCCGGGCGGGCACAGTTTGTCGCCGACCCGTATCGGGCAGCCAAGGAACAGCGCGATGCGGGCTTCCCGCTGACCCTGATCACCGGCCGCCTGCGCGACCAATGGCACGGCATGAGCCGCACCGGCACTGCCGCGCAGTTGTTCGGTCACGTCAGCGAAGCGGTGTTGAGCCTGCACCCGGATGAACTGCGCCGCCATCGCCTGCAACCCGGTGACTTGATCAGCCTCAAAAGTCGACGCGGGGCGGTGATCATGCCGGTCAGCAGCGATGACAGCGTGCGGCCGGGCCAGGCGTTTTTGCCGATGCACTGGGGCGACCGCTTTCTCAAGGGCGGGGTCAACACCCTGACCCTGCCAGCGTTCGACCCGCTGTCCAAACAGCCGGAACTCAAACACAGCGCCGTCAGGCTTGAGCCGGTGCAATTGCCCTGGCAGCTCTTCGCCCTGATAGAAGGCAATGTTCAACAGAAATTCGAAACATTGCGCCCGCTCTGCGAAGCTTTTTCGTATGTGAGTTTCAGCCTGACAGGCCGCGAGCGCCCTGCGCTGTTGATCCGTGCGGCCAGCGCCAGCGCGCCAGACCCGCAACTGCTGCACGACATCGACCACACCCTGGGGCTCGACGAGGGGCCGGTGCTGGCTTACGACGACCCGCGCCGTTGCATTGGCAAGCGGGTACGCATCGACAATGGCCGCATTACTGCCATTCGCCTGGCTGGCGAAACCCTGGCCCAGCACTGGCTGCAAAACCTGTGGCAGGAAGGGCGCGCCGATGAACACCTGCGCCGCTGGCTGCTGGCGCCATTGAGCGCGCCACCCGGCAACGGCGATACCCCGGCCGCGGGCAACAAGATTGTGTGCAACTGCAAGAACGTCAGCCAGGGCGCGATAGGCGCTGGCATTAACCAGGGGCTGGACTTGCAGGGGCTGAAAAATACATTGGGCTGCGGAACGCAATGCGGCTCCTGCGTCCCGGAAATCAAACGCTTGCTGGCTGCCCAGGCGCAGCTGATCGCCGTTATCTCATGAGGAAATCACAATGAGTGCAAAAGTCTGGCTGGTAGGTGCAGGCCCGGGTGATCCGGAGCTGCTGACGCTCAAGGCCGTGCGCGCCCTGCGCGAAGCGGATGTGGTACTGATTGACGATCTGGTCAATGACGCGGTGCTGGAGCATTGCCCGGCTGCCCGAGTGATTTCGGTGGGCAAGCGCGGTGGCTGTCGTTCGACGCCACAGGCGTTTATTCATCGCCTGATGCTGCGTTATGCCCGTCACGGCAAATGCGTGGTGCGGCTCAAGGGTGGCGATCCGTGCATCTTCGGGCGTGGCGGCGAAGAGGCTCAGTGGTTGCGCGAACACGGGGTTGAGGTGGAACTGGTCAACGGCATTACGGCCGGGCTGGCGGGCGCCACGCAATGCGCGATCCCGTTGACCCTGCGCGGCGTGGCCCGGGGCGTGACGCTGGTGACGGCCCACACCCAGGATGAGAGCCAGGTGAACTGGCAGGCGCTGGCACAAAGCGGTACCACGCTGGTGGTGTACATGGGCGTGGCCAAATTGAGCGAAATCCGCGAGCAATTGCTGGCGGGCGGCATGGCGACGGATATGCCGGTGGCCATGATCGAAAATGCCTCCCTGCCCCACCAGCGCGAATGCCGCAGCCATCTGGGTGCGATGGAGCAGGATGCCCAGATGTTCCAACTGAAAAGCCCGGCGATTCTGGTAATTGGACGCGTGGCAGCCGCGAGTGCCGCACAACAGCTATTGGAAACCGACGTGCCCGCGATGGCAGCACTGCAATCTGGCCGGTAGACCACGTCGCCTGAATCGCGAGCAAGCCCGCTCCCACAATTGATGGGGGGCGGAGTCGCGGATGCTGTGGACCGCACAAAACCTGTGGGAGCCGGGCTTGCCCGCGATGGCAGCACTGCAATCTGGCCGGTGACCGCGTCGCCTGAATCGCGAGCAAGCCCGCTCCCACAATGATGGGGGGGCTGTGTCGCGGATGGTGTGGACCGCACAAAACCTGTGGGAGCCGGGCTTGCCCGCGATGGCAGCACTGCAATCTGGCCGGTAGACCGCGTCGCCTGAATCGCGAGCAAGCCCGCTCCCACAATGATGGGGGGCTGTGTCGCGGATGGTGTGGACCGCACAAACCTGTGGGAGCCGGGCTTGCCCGCGATGGCAGCACTGCAATCTGGCCGGTAGACCGCGTCGCCTGAATCGCGAGCAAGCCCGCTCCCACAATGATGGGGGGGCTGTGTCGCGGATGGTGTGGGCCGCACAAAACCTGTGGGAGCCGCGCTTGCCCGCGATGGCAGCACTGCAATCTGGCCGGTAGACCCCGTCGCCTGAATCGCGAGCAAGCCCGCTCCCACAATGATGGGGGGGCTGTGTCGCGGATGCTGTGGACCGCACAAAACCTGTGGATGGTGCCTGAGACGTTGTATTGGGGTGATCTCAAACGACCCCCCTTTGTCGCGCTGTTGGCACGCTCGCGCGCTGTGCCCCTGTGCAAAGCGGCTATTTACTGAGCCGAATCGACCCCCGCCGTCATCCCGGTGCCATGGGGGTTTGTTTCCTTGACGGGCATTCAGCCTTCGAGGAGTCCCCATGATTCGCCCCACGTTACTGGCACTCGCGCTCTTATCCGTGATCAACAACGCCTGCGCCGAACCCGGTCCGCCACTGCCCCATTCCCCCGGCGCACCTTATGCAGCCAGCAGTCTGGCGGACCGTATTGTGCTGACGCCGGGTGCCAATCCCGCTCGGGAAATGGCCGTGACTTTTCGCACGGACACCCGCCAGCTCACCAGTCAGTTGCAGTTGGCTGTGGCACTCGACGGCCCGCAACTGGATAAAGCCGCACGCGTGATCGAAGGCATCCCCCTGAGCCTGGAGACCGAGAACGGCGCCGCCCTTTTCCACCAGGTACGCCTGCACGACTTGCAACCGGACACCGCCTACGTGTATCGGGTCAAGGGCACCGATGGCTGGAGCGAATGGCTGCAGTTCCGTACCGCCGCCGAGGGGTTCAAACCGTTCAGTTTTATCTACATGGGCGATATGCAAAACGACATTCTGTCGCTGGCCTCACGCAGTGTTCGCCAGGCGCTGCAAAGTGTCGCCAACCCGGCGCTGATCGTTCACGCGGGCGATCTGGTGTCGCAACGCGACGACCTTGTGCATGACGATCAATGGGGAGAATGGAATCAGGCCGGTGGTTTTCACTACGGGATGATTCCCCAGGTGCTGGCCGCCGGAAATCACGAGTACCTGGACAGCCTCAACCCCGACGGCAGCGAAAGCCGTACCCTTGGCCCGCACTGGAGCCGCCAGTTTGCCCTGGCGCAAAACGGGGTCGAAGGGCTGAAAAGCACCACCTACTTTGTCGACTATCAGGGCGTGCGTTTTATCGTGCTCGATGGCACCTCGGCCCTGGACATGGGCTCCCTGGCCCAGCAAACCCGGTGGCTTGAGCAAAGCCTGAAAACCAGCCGTGCCCGCTGGAATATCGTGGTCAGTCACCAGCCCGTCTTTACCTGTGCCCGCCCTGAAGATACCGAGCCATTGAAGCTCGCCTGGAAGCCTGTGTTCGAGCGGTATGCGGTGGATCTGGTGTTGCAGGGCCATGACCATTGCTACAGCCGTGTCACCGATGAAGCCGGTCGTGTGGCATCGAAGGCGGCCCGCGCGGGCGGCAAGATTCAGGGTCCGGTGTATATGGTGTCGGTGGCCGGTTCCAAGATGTATGGCCTCAATGACCGGGCACAACAGCAGCCGGATCGCAGCGCCGAAGAAACCCAGCTGTACCAGACCATCGAGGTGCAGGACTCCCGCCTGAGGGTGCGCAGCTATACCGCGGCGGGCACGCTGTATGACGCGTTTGACCTGGAGCGCGACGCCAGAAACCGCAACCATCTGCGCGAGCCGGTGAAGTCCCTGCCTGCCGAGCGCGCCTGCACGCAAACGGCAGGCCCCGATGGTTTTGCCTGCAGCTCACGGGCCAAATAAGTCGCCTGTGGGAGCGGGCTTGCTCGCGATACGATCGACGCGGTGTAACGGATTAACCGCATCGTCTGCATCGCGAGCAAGCCCGCTCCCACAATGAGTGGCCGGGTCCGGGGCCTGGTTGATCAGGTGATCGGTGCCGGGTTGAACAGGGTGATGTCGTTGTGCAGTTTGTGCTGCTCGGCCCAGGTGTGTTTTTTACCGCTGGCGACGTCCAGGTAGTAATGGAACAGCTCCCAACCCAGGTCTTCGATGGTCGCGCGCCCGGTGGCGATGCGCCCGGCGTCGATATCGATCAGGTCCGGCCAGCGCTGGGCCAGTTCGGTGCGCGTCGACACTTTCACCACGGGGGCCATTGCCAGCCCATACGGAGTGCCGCGCCCGGTCGTGAACACGTGCAGGTTCATCCCGGCAGCCAGTTGCAAGGTGCCGCACACAAAGTCGCTGGCTGGCGTCGCACAAAAAATCAGTCCTTTGCGCGTGAAGCGCTCGCCCGGGCCAAGCACACCATTGATCGCGCTGCTGCCGGACTTGACGATGGACCCCAGGGATTTCTCGACGATATTCGACAACCCGCCCTTCTTGTTGCCCGGCGTGGTGTTGGCGCTGCGGTCTGCTTCGCCCTTGGCCAGGTAGCGGTCGTACCAGTCCATTTCCCGCACCAGCTCCTGGGCGACGGCCTGGGTCTCGGCACGGGAAGTCAGCAGGTAGATGGCATCGCGCACTTCGGTGACTTCGGAAAACATCACCGTTGCCCCCGCACGCAACAACAAGTCCGAGGCATAACCCAGCGCCGGATTGGCGGTGATCCCGGAAAACGCATCGCTGCCGCCGCATTGCATGCCCAGGATCAATTCAGACGCCGGTACGGTTTCGCGACGGCGCTGATCGAGTTTCTTGAGGCGGACTTCGGCCAGGGCCATGATCTGCTCGATCATCTCGGTAAAGCCGTGGCTGGAATCCTGCAGGCGGTACAGCCACGGATCGCTCAGGTCCACCGAGCTGTCGTTTTCGTGCATCACCTGGCCGGCCTGCAATTTCTCGCAGCCCAGACCGATGACCAGCGCTTCACCGCCCAAGTTGGGGTTGCGCGCCAGGTTACGTACCGTGCGGATCGGGATATAGGCGTCGGTGGCGCTGATCGCCACCCCACAGCCGTAGCTGTGGGTCAACGCAACGACATCGTCGACATGGGGGTAAAGGGGCAGCAGTTCTTCCTTGATCCGCTTGACCGCATGGTCCAGCACGCCGGTCACGCACTGCACGGTGGTGGTGATGCCCAGAATATTGCGCGTGCCCACGGTACCGTCGGCGTTGCGATACCCTTCGAAGGTGTAGCCCTCAAGGGGTGCCTGCGCGGGCGGAACATCCGTGGACAGCGGCAGGCTGTCCAGGGGCGGGGCGGTGGGCATGCGCAGCTGGTCTTCGTTGACCCAGCTGCCCCGCGCAATGGCTTGCAGGGCGTAGCCGATGATCTGGCCGTAGCGAATCACTTCGCCGCCCTGGGGGATGTCTTCCAGAGTGACTTTGTGGCTCTGGGGCACAAAGTCCAGCGTCACGAGGCCATCCGCAAACACAGTACCGGCCGGTACGCCCTGGTCATTGACCACGACCGCAACGTTATCCAGCGGGTGCAAGCGGATCGAGCGCGGCGAATCAGAATGTTCAATCAACGTCATGATGCCGCTCCTCAAGAATTCACAGGTTTAAGTTCAGCAGTTTTCGGGTCAGTGGTCGGTGGCTCTTTGAGTACCACACGCTTGATCGGCCCGACGATGACCAGGTAGCTGAACACTGCCATCAATGCGTTGCAACCGACAAACACCAGCGCCCATTTGAACGAGCCGGTGGTGCTGATGATGTAACCGATGACGATGGGAGTGGTAATGGAAGCGAGGTTGCCAAAGGTATTGAACAGGCCACCGCTCAGGCCGGCGATCTGCTTGGGCGAGGTGTCGGAGACCACGGCCCAGCCCAGTGCGCCCACGCCTTTACCGAAGAATGCCAGGGCCATGAAGCCAACCACCATCCATTCAACGTCCACATAGTTACAGGCCACGATGCTGCTCGATACCAGCAGGCCGACGATGATCGGCGCCTTGCGGGCGAACGTCAGCGAATGGCCTTTGCGCAGCAGGTAATCGGAAATCACCCCGCCCAACACCCCACCGATAAATCCGCAGATTGCAGGCAATGACGCAATGAAGCCCGCCTTGAGGATGGTCATGCCGCGGTCCTGTACCAGATACACGGGGAACCAGGTCAGGAAGAAGTAGGTAATACCGTTGATGCAGTACTGGCCCAGATACACACCGAGCATCATGCGGTTGGTGAGCAGTTGGCGTATGTAGTCCCATTTGGGGCCGTCAGACTTTTTGCCTTTCTGGTCCATATCGACCATGCCGCCGTTTTCAGCGATGTACTTGAACTCTGCCTCGTTGATGCGAGGGTGTTCACGCGGGCTGTAGATCACCTTGAGCCAGATGCCCGAGAAGACGATACCCAGGATGCCCATGACGATGAACACATGCTCCCAACCAAAGGAGTAGACGATCCAGCCCATCAACGGTGCGAACAGCACAGTGGCGAAGTATTGCGCCGAGTTGAAGATCGCGGACGCTGTGCCACGTTCTGCCGTAGGGAACCAGGCCGCAACGATTCGGGCGTTTCCGGGAAAAGAGGGTGCTTCGGCCAGCCCCACCAGAAAGCGCAGCATAAACAGCGCAACGACCGCTGTGGACATGCCGAACTCACCGATAAAGCCTTGCAGCACGGTGAACAGAGACCAGGTGAAGATACTCAGGGCGTAAACTTTTTTGGAACCGAAACGGTCGAGGAGCCAGCCACCGGGGATTTGTCCGGCCACGTAGGCCCAGCCAAATGCGGAGAAGATATAACCCAGGGTTACGGCATCGATGCCGAGGTCTTTTTGCAGGCTGGAGCCTGCGATGGCGATAGTTGCACGGTCTGCATAATTGATTGTGGTCACCAGGAAAAGCATGAGCAAAATCATATAACGGACATGCGTCGGCTTGGTCGCTTGCATGAGGTACTACTCCCACTGTTTATTTTTATGCGCGGGTGAATCTATTTTTTTGGTGTAGCTGACTTACAGTTTCTACAGATAAATGCGCTAGCCGACGGTCGTAATCCTTCACACAAAAGGCCGCTGATTTCTCAGCGGCCTTGGCTTTTGCTTACTGCGGACCTTGCTTGTCGATCAAGGCAGCCAGTGCCTCGTACTCTTCTGGCAACAAGTCGGTCAGTGGCGTACGCACCGGGCCAGCACTGTAACCGGAAATAGTGGCGCCAGCCTTGACGATGCTGACCGCGTAACCGGATTTGCGGTTACGAATGTCCAGGTAAGGCAGGAAGAAGTCGTCGATGATCTTGCCCACGGTGGCGTGATCTTCACGGGCCACGGCGTGGTAGAAATCCATCGCGGTTTTCGGGATGAAGTTGAACACCGCCGAGGAGTAAACCGGTACGCCCAGCGCCTTGTAGGCGGCAGCGTAGACTTCGGCGGTCGGCAGGCCGCCCAGGTAGCTGAAGCGATCGCCGAGGCGGCGACGGATCGACACCATCAACTCGATGTCGCCCAGGCCATCCTTGTAACCGATCAGGTTCGGGCAACGCTCGGCCAGACGCTCCAGCAGCGGCGCGGTCAAGCGGCAGACGTTACGGTTGTAGACGATCACGCCGATTTTTACCGACTTGCACACCGCCTCAACGTGGGCGGCAACGCCGTCCTGGCTGGCTTCAGTCAGGTAGTGCGGCAGCAGCAGCAAACCTTTGGCACCCAGGCGCTCGGCTTCTTGAGCGTACTCGATGGCCTGACGGGTCGAACCGCCTACACCGGCGAGGATCGGCACGCTGGTGGCGCAGGTATCAACGGCAGTTTTGATCACTTGCGAATATTCGCTGGCTGCCAGGGAGAAGAACTCACCGGTGCCGCCTGCTGCGAACAGGGCCGAGGCGCCGTACGGGGCCAGCCATTCCAGGCGCTTGATGTAGCCCTCGCGGTGGAAATCACCTTGAGCATTGAAGTCGGTTATCGGGAAGGACAACAGACCGGAAGAGAGGATGGACTTCAGTTCTTGTGGATTCATTATTCGAACACCCTGGGAGCACGTTGTGATGAAAAATACGTAAGCACTTCGCTACGTCGTACGTCATCGTACAACTTAAAAAGATAAGGTCAATATCATTTCGTGAATTCGTGTTCAGTGGCGTCTGAATTTGGCCTGATGAAAATCACAAAGCCCGTCTAATACGGGCTTTGTGAGAGTTGCGCAGGGTTGAAATTAAATTTCCGAGAGGAGGTAGGTTGTCTGAGAACAACCGTTTACAACCTGAATTCCGTAGCAGCTGCCAAGGGACGAAGGCTGCGTTCGGGTGCGTAGCGCCCGCTAATCCTGAATCCAGGATTGGCCTGACGCACCGCAGTGCCCGGGTTTGCGACGACTGCGTCGCCGGACGCAGCCTTCGGCAGCTGCTACGAATTGGCGAATCCTACCCGCGTTGCGCTTCTGCTTCTTCATGGGCGTGACGCAGGCGTTCGCGGCTGTTGGTCAGGTGCAGGCGCATGGCCGCACGGGCCGCTTCGGAATCCTGACGGGCAATGGCCTGGTAGATTTCTTCGTGCTCGCGGTTAAGCCGGGTCATGTAGTGCTGCTGGTCATCATGGGCCAGACGCGCCGAATTGAGACGGGTACGCGGAATGATGCTGGTGCCCAGGTGAGTCATGATGTCGGTGAAGTAGCGGTTGCCCGTCGACAGCGCAATCTGCAGGTGGAACTGAAAGTCCGACGCCACGGCATCGCCATTGCGTGCCGCGTTTTCATTCAGGGCATCCAGCGCTGCACGCATGGCTGCCAATTGTTCCTCATTGCGACGCTGGGCAGCCAACCCGGCAGACTCCACTTCAAGGCTGATACGCAGTTCAAGAATCGCCAGCACATCGCGCAAGGTAACGACAGTCGCCGGGTCGATCCGAAAACCGCTCGGGCTCGGCGTATCCAGCACAAAGGTGCCGATACCGTGGCGGGTCTCGACCTGCCCGGCCGCCTGCAAACGGGAAATCGCTTCGCGCACCACCGTGCGGCTGACGCCGTGCGCCTCCATGATCGCTGACTCGGTAGGCAACTTGTCGCCACGCTTGAGCATACCGTCGCGGATCTGCTCGGACAGCACCGTCACCAACTCTTGCGCGAGGCTACGGCGCTTGCGAGGGAGGCGGGGTACGTCGATCTGGTTATCCATGTTGAACATTTTTCTCGAAATCAAAGGGGTCAGGGGCACTTCATGAAAGCAGCTGAAAAATCGCCCTGACACACCGGACGTCCGTGCTGCTGTGCTCCCGCATGGATGCATCATAGCTCAAGCCGGTTGTACGATCACCCGCTGACACAGGTGAACGCAAAACCTGCCGCCGCCGTCTTGCCTGCGATGCTGCCCGCGGGCTTATCAGGCCGTCTGCGGCGAGGACTCATCCGCTTGGCTCTCACTCACCACAAACGGGTCGTCCGGGATCCAGAACAAAAACGGGTCCTTGGCCGGCCGGTTGTCATAAGGTCGACTCCCCTCCTCCTGCGCTGATGCACCGGCACGACGAAAGCCATACACCTGGCGCCGCTCGACATGAATGCTCGGAGCCGCCCCTTCCCCACTGGCAGGCTCGATGTTCATGGCCTTCAAGGTGGCCAGCAAATCTTCAATGATCAGCTGGCGATTCAACGTGAACGCCGACGCGAAGCAGCGCCAGAAGCGCCAGCCCGCACGCTCCAGAATGCGCTGGCGGCGCATGTCGCTGTCCCAGCGGTCCGGCCCGTGAAAGCGGTCGCCATCACACTCGATCGCCAGGCGGCTGTCGTTGTCCCCCTCCACCACCATGTCGATCCGATAAGCCCCGACGCCAACCTGCGGGATAACCCGATAACCGCGCTGCGTCAGTTCATCGTACATATCGCGTTCGAAACCCGATTCGCACAACTCGCGCAGATCGCTGACCTGCGCGGCATCCTGCGTGAACGGGGTCTCAAAGTGTTCAATCAGGCCTCGGCGCAAACCATCGACCGCACTCAGGTCGGTAAGCTCGACGCTGCGCACCAGATACATTCGGTCCCGCGCCCGCGACGCGGCCACATTGAAGCGCTGGGCAATCGAGTCGCGGCTGTTGGCAAAACAGTCGCCGGGGCTGGCCACCATCGACAGGAACATGATGTCCCGCTCCTTGCCCTGGAAAGTGCGCGCATCGCCACAGCTGATCTGGAACTGGGTGATCACTTCTTCACCCAGCTCCTTGGTCAGCATCTGCATGACTTTTTGCGCCTGCTCGGCCCCCAGCAACGAGACCACGCCAATGCTGCGCCCCGCGATCTGCGGCATGGCAATCAGGCGGCGGATTTCCTCGACAATCACATTGGCTTCGCCGAGGTTGAACTTGCCCTTTTTCTCCCCGTCCATCACCCGCAAATCCACCAGCGGCGGGTCCAGGCGCTCGGTCACCATCGGCAGGCGCAGTGGCTTGAGTTCGTGGTTGTAGAACTCGCGCTTGGAGTATTCGATGATCGGCGCCACGCAGCGGAAATGCTCGCGCAGCATGGTGCCGCTCTTGGCAAACACCACTTTGAACAGGTCGTACAGCGAACGCTCGGGGGACATCAATGGCCGGTAGAGCCCGACCTGATTGCCCAAGAAGCGCGCCATCATGTTCTGCACACGCTCTTCTTCCATACCGATACCGTCCGGCGAGACTTGTTTGTCATCGCCCACCACCAGCACTTTTTTCGCCCGCAACAACGCTGGCAATGCCGTCAGGTCAGACTGGGACGCCTCATCGATGATCACCAGATCAAAGGCACCGTACTGGGCCGGCAAGCTTTCGCAAATGCGGTAATGGGGCATGATCCAGCACGGGATCGCCGAGATCGCCACATCGGCGGCCAATCGTGCGTCCTGCCGGTAACGCCCGGCACGAACGCCCGTCCCCTTGCCGATTTTGCGGATCGCGGTGCGGTACAACTCCAGGGCAGCCCTGACACTCGGCGTGGCGTTCTCCGACAACCGCAGCCAGGTGCGCTTGACCACCGCATCCTGATACAGGCGCGACAGGTTCAGCTCCAGTTCACCGCGTAATGTGAACAGGCGCTTGAGGTCTTCGCGCCCGTCGATACTGTCGAGGTAACGCGCCAGACGGCTCAGGCGCCACACCTCCAGGCAGTTGTCCGGGAGCAGGTCATCCACCGGCTCCAGGCTCGGTTCGTCGCGCAAACGGGCGGCCCAGATCAGGCCGCCGCTGTGTGCGATGAGGTCCGTCACCTGTTGCACCGTGCCGAGCGCACCCGTCAAAGCCAACACCCGGCGCAGCTCGTCCATCAGTTCGGACCACTGCACCTGAAGTTCGGCGGTTGTCACCTGCGGCTGGCCCAGACTGGTGTCCAGAAACCCTTGCAGGCGCTCGCTCACCGCGCCGCCACAACCGGCCAGTGCCGTGTTGAAGGTGTGCTTGATGGCCCAGGTAGCCGCCAGTCGGTGACGCATCAGGTGATGGCGCAAAAAGCCTTCGCCCTTGCCCAGTACCGCCTCGTCACTGCGCAACTGACTGACGTCGGCCCAGTCCACGAGCAGGTGCCTGAGCTCGGTTTGCGCACGGATTTCGCCCTGCTCGGCGCGGACAATATCGCCGTACTGTTCGATCGCCCGGGCCGCCGCCAGCAGTTGCTCGGCATCGGTTTCAAGGGTCGGCAGCGGCATCTCGCCAGCCAGTGCATTCCAGCGCAACAGCAACGTTCGTCCCAGTTGCTGGAAGCGCACAAATGCCTGCACGTGCGCCCAGTCCTGATCGTTCTGCGGCTTGCTGCCCAGCACCAGAATGGCGTCCAGCAACTGTTTCTGGCTGCCCTTGCCGATCAGGCCGGACAACCCGAACGGGCGTCGTCCCTGGGCCAGGTTATCGATGGCGGCCACCACTTCGGGCTGCGCCTGGAGCTCGAATGACAAGCTCACCGGCCGGGCTACAAATGCCTTGCGACCTGTCAGCGCCGCTTCGATCTCGCCCTTGAGGCTGTCAAAAAGCCCCAGCACATCGGCATTGGGGTTGCGCGACAAGTAGGCCTGCATGGCCGGCACCCACGGGTGCTCTGCGCTTTTGAGCTGCACTCGCAGTGCCTGCAACTGCTCCAGGTGATCCACCAGAGCCTGTGCCTGCTCCAGGGTCTGCGTGCTGGCGTCCAGCAAACGCGGCACCTCGCCCGTGCTTTCCTTGTGCTGCAACTGGCTTTCCCGGGCCAGATCCTGGTGGACCTGAATCAGCGTTTGCGCATCCGGGAAGTCGGCCAGTTGCGGGACTTTGTGGCCCAGATAAGCCAGCGAATCCTTGAGTTCAAGCCGCGCTTCACGCAAGGCGATGATGTCTTGCAGGCTGAAACGCGGGCGATGTTCGTCCCCCACCCCGATCTGATCGGCAAAACCGTTGATCTCGTCTTGCGCCGCAGCGACCTGCAACGCGGCATGGGTCGGACTCAGACGTTCGCCGTCGATTTCCAGGTCTGACAGGTTGCGTTCGGCCCAGTGGGTAATCTCACGGTCGACACTGGTCATCTGACCGTGGAGGGTATTGATTTCGTCGTCAATCTGGCCGATTTCGCGCTTGTACAGCGACCGATCAATCCGCTGGACCTCAGCTGAGATTTTCTGAATGGCGAACTCGAACTGCTTCATGCCGTCCGCTTCGCTGCTCAGCAGACTGATTGCCAGCGGGCGAATGTCTTCGGGGAGTTTTTCCTGCAGCACGGCCAGTGCCGGGTCTTTCATCGACGTCACCAGCACCCGCTTGCCATTGGCCAGGTAATGGCTGATGACGTTGGCAATGGTGTGAGTCTTGCCGGTGCCTGGCGGGCCCTGCACCACAACCCCGTCGTGCATCTCCAGCAACTGGATGATTTGCACCTGTTCGTCGTTGTAAGGCTTGGGAAAGTACAGCTCATGAACCTTGGTCCCAGGCGCATCGCCACCTTGGGAGCCACTGACGTAGGACAAACCCCGGAACGGGGGCAGGACTACGTCCTCAAGCACGCTGGAAGGTTCGGTCAAGATCGCCTGCAAGGCCGGTGGCAGTTCACCGATTGCCTCGATCTCGCCTTCAAAACGGCCCAGGTCTTCAATAAACATATTGCTGTCGCGGGTGCGGGCAAACAGGGTCCAGGTGTCTGTCACGCACAAATGCTCGGCGGCCTTGGGCACCGAGCGATCGCCCTCGGCAACCGTCACCGGCAAAAACTGCCCCTGGGCATCGAGCAGTGAAGAGGCAGAGCGAATCACCGGTTCATGACTGGAAGAATTGAACGGGCTGATTGCGGCCTGCTGTTTCTTGAAGAAATCCTTGGCCAGGGTCGCCAATGCCCCTACCCCCGGAATATCGGCGGCCACGTAGGCGTCGACTTCCAGCCGGGGCTCAGCGGCGCGTGGCCGGACTTCGATGGCCATTGAGTCCGGGTTAATGGCTATCTCGACCAACTGGCTGATCAACGGGTAGTGGATGACGCCAACCACGGGGTGTTCCCACGTCGAAACGCCCAATCCCCAGACCAGTTCCAGTTGCGCATCCCCCAGATTGCCCTGCATCTGCTGCACCAGCAGAAACAGTTCGGCATAGAGTTCGATGCTTTTACGCCGCAGTTTTTCCTCTGCGGCCCACAGTCGCCAGGCAGTTTGGCTGTAGGACTTGAACTGCGCCCTGATCTCGCCAGCGTCCAGGCAATCCTCAAGATTCACCCACTCATCCGCCGGGGCGTCTTCGCTGAGCTCGATGCCGACCGCGGTCAACCGCGTAAGCTGCGGCTCGGACAACAGGCCACTGTTGATCAGCGCCTCACGTGTCACCCGAAGTTTTAGCGCAGGTTCGGTTTGCGGTGTGCCCTTGAGTTCGATCCACAGCGCCAGCAACGGGCTCAAGGGCGCGGGCGGGCGGGTCTCGTGCAAACGCTCAAGCCGCAACCAGACTTCATCTTCGTCACCCTCCAGCACATCCAGGCTGACACCCGGCAATGCCCGCAGCTTTTCTTCGCTGGCACTGAATGCGTTGTGTTGGTTGACGGTCAACGCTGGCCGCTTTTGCATGAGTGCCGTCTGTTTTACAAATTCAATCAGACCGGCGAGACGTGCGCGTACTGTATCCATGTGTGAGCTGAACCACTTTGATAAGGGGGGCGCATCGAAAAACGTGAAAGCGCCTGGAGAAAGCGAAAATTCCTGCAATGCCCGACACAATACAGAGGTTCAAGTGGTATTCAGATACATCATTTTGTAAAAACCACTCGCTATAAAAGACGGCCCGGTTATTCCCGATAAGGTCGTCCGCCATGCCTGCCTCCCCCCAACGCCTTGCGCTCGCCATCGCGCTATTGAGCTCAAGCACCGTTGCTCCGCTGGCACTTGCCAGTGACACCCTCCTGGACTCACCCGGCACCAGCGCGCTCAACCTGAGCGCCAGCGATACGTTGACAGTGACCCCGGCCGCAAGCCTGACCACTGCCAAGGTGGCCGTCACGCTCAAGGGCAGCACCAGCGGCCCGGGCGTGATGATCGACAACGCAGGCAGCCTGATCTCGACGGGCGGGCGAGCCATCGACAGCAGTGGCAGTGCAAGCGGCGAGCGCAACTACAGTATTTTCAACCGCAGCGGCGCGACGATTCAGGGCAGCAACGATGCCCTGCGCATCGACACCCCGTTCAGCAGTGGCAGTGTGCTGATCGACAACAGCGGCACTATTCGCTCCACCGATAGCGGCCAGGCCATCGACCTCGACGCGGTGCGCAGCCATGACGTCAAAACCACCCTGATCAACCGCGAAGGCGGGCTGATTCGCGGTGAGTTCAGCGACGGCATGAAGACCGGTTCCAACGCCACGATTCTCAACTACGGCGAGATTTCCACAGGCGACGCCCTGAACGACGACAACAAGTTCGACGGTGTCGACATCGACTCTGCAACCGGCGTGACGGTGACCAACTACGGCACCCTCTCGGGCGGGCGCCACGGCATCACCACCGACCTGGGCGCAACACTGATCAACTATGGCGACGTCACCGGGCGCAACGGTTCGGGCTTCGGCTCGGACGGGGATGGCACCGTGATCAACCACGGCACCATCACCGGCGCCTATTCCGGGCTCAAGCCCAATGGTGACGGCGATGGCGTGGATATCGACCTGATCGCCCATATTGAGAACTACGGCGTGATTCAGGGCACCGGCGCCGGTGGCGTCGACAAGAACGGGTTTGCCAATGGCAGCGAAGGGATCGCCCTGGGCGGTGGTTTTATCTACAACGCCCTGGGCGCACGGGTCAGCGGCGCCAACAATGCGGTGCTGGTGGATGACGGCAGCGATGGATCAGGGCTGGCCGCCACCACGTTGATCAACAACGGCACGATCCAGGGCCAGGACGGTTTTGGCGTGAAGTTCGTGGGCGAGTTCGAGGACGTGGTCTTCAACAATGGCCTGATCAGTGGCAGCAATGGCCAGGCGCTGGACCTTGGCGGTGGCAATGACCGCCTCACGCTGGGCAGTGCCAGCCGCTTCGACGGTCTGGTGGACGGCGGCAGCGGTTACGACCGGGTGTCTCTGGATGACCCGGCCGGTGGCCGCTTGGGCAACAGCCGGAACTTCGAATGGCTGGACGTCAAATCCGGCAGCTGGACACTCACCAGCCAGAACGATTTCAGTGACGGGGGCGAGATTTTCAGCGGCGCCCGCCTGATCAATCAGGGCGCCATCCTTGGTTCCCTGACCGTGGACGAAGGTGGCATTTACGCCGGGGGTGGCAGTGTCGGCAACCTGCTGGTCAACGGCACGCTGCAAACCAGCCCGCAATTGGGCACCGCGACCATCACCCATGACCTGACCCTGGGCAGCGGCGCGACCCTGGCCTACGGGGTCAATGCCGATGGCAGCAGCGCGCCGGTGCAGGTCGGCGGCACCGCCCACCTCAACGGTGCAACGCTGGCCATCAATGCTGGCAGCGGCACCTACCCGTGGCTCAGCCAGTACCGCGTGCTGAGCGCTGGCACCCTCGACGGCACATTTGGCAACGTCACCAGTGACTATGCCTTCCTCACCCCGACGCTCAACTACACCCCCACCAGCGTCGAGCTGACCTATGCCCGCAATGACGTGGCCTTTGCCGAGTACGCCAGCAGCGCCAACGGCCACAGCGCCGCCATCGGTTTGAGCCAGCTCAAGGCGGACAACGCGCTGTATAACGCCCTGCTCAACACCAGCACACAAGCGGCGGGGGCAGCCATCGAGCAACTGGCTGGCAGCAGCAACGCCAGCCTGAGCAGCGCCACCCTGG
Source organism: Pseudomonas sp. RL_5y_Pfl2_69 (assembly GCF_963970465.1). Classification (NCBI taxonomy): domain Bacteria; kingdom Pseudomonadati; phylum Pseudomonadota; class Gammaproteobacteria; order Pseudomonadales; family Pseudomonadaceae; genus Pseudomonas; species Pseudomonas sp. RL_5y_Pfl2_69. The sequence continues at coordinate 152,078 of NZ_CAXAOU010000011.1, forward strand.
GCGCCACGTCCCAGGTGGGCAGCAGCATGTTGGCGGCCATGCAGTCCGTGGGCGCAGGCGCCGGTTTGCGGGTCGCCAGTGCCGCTCAGGACACCCCTGCCCTGGCCGCCACCGGCCTGCCGCCCGGCGTGCGCAACCTCAATGACCCGAATGCCCAGGGCCGACTCTGGCTCCAGGGGCTGGGCAGCTATGGCCGACTGGACGGGACACACGGCAACAGCGACCTGACCCAACGCACCAAAGGCGGCGTGCTGGGCGCCGACTGGGCCCTGACACCGGACTGGCGCATGGGCGTGCTGGGCGGCTACTCAAAAACCGATGTGGATAGCAGCGCTATGGAGGGCTCGGTCAACAGCTGGCATGCGGGTGTCTACGGGATACGCCAGAGCGGTGCGCTGGCAGTGCGTCTGGGCGCGGCCTACAGCGGCCATAACGGGGACAGCAAACGCAGCGTGGCGTTTAACGGTTTTACCGACCAGCCCAAGGGCGATTACCACGCCAGCAGCCAGCAGGCTTTTGCCGAGCTGGGCTACGCCCTGGGCAGCGGTCGCTTGAGTGCCGAGCCGTTTGCCAACCTGGGTTATCAACGCTACCAGCGTGACCGCTACACCGAAAAAGGCGGTGCGGCCGCGTTGAGCGTCGACAAGCAGACCCAGGACAACTTCAGCAGCACCCTGGGCGTGCGTCTGGCCCATTTGAGCCAACTGGAAAACGGCATGAGCATCACGCCCCGCCTGAGCGCAGGCTGGAAGCACACGTATGGTGATGTCAGCAGTTCAACGAATCAGCGCTTTGTGCTCGGCGGTTCTGCGTTCAATGTCGAAGGCAGCGCGCTGGATCGCAACAGCCTGGTGCTGGAAGCCGGGCTGGATATTGGCGTATCGGCCCGCCAGACACTGGGCGTGGGCTACACCGGCGACATGGGCAGCAACAGCCGCACCCACGGGCTGATCGGGCAATGGCAAATGAGTTTTTGACCCCGGCCCTGTGAGAGCGGGCTTGCTCGCGATTGCATCACGCGGTTATCCAGACAGACCGTGTCGTCTGCATCGCGAGCAAGCCCGCTCCCACAGGTGGTGGACAGACCCACAAAAAAAAGGCCCTCCCCGAAACCGGGGAGGGCCTTTTGTTTAACGCCGGGGTTTAGCCCAGGTTAACGCCAAAGTTCGAAGCCAATGGCGCCAGGCCACCCGCAAAACCCTGGCCGATAGCCTTGAACTTCCACTCTTCGCCATTGCGATACAGCTCGCCGAATACCATCGCGGTTTCGGTCGAAGCGTCTTCGCTCAGGTCAAAGCGTGCCAGCTCTTTGCCGTCTGCCTTGTTCAGAACGCGGATGTAAGCGTTCGAAACCTGGCCAAAGCTTTGTTTACGGCCATCAGCGTCGTGGATGGTGACCGCGAAAGCCAGTTTCTTGGCTTCTTGCGACAGACCCGCCAGGTTGACGTTCACTTGTTCGTCGTCGCCATCGCCAGCGCCCGAGCGGTTGTCGCCCTGGTGCACAACGTTGCCGTCCGGCGAAGTCTTGTTGTTGTAGAACACAAAGCTGCCGTCGTTCAGCACTTTGCCGCTCTCGCCAACAATGAACACCGAGGCGTCCAGGTCGAACTCCTGGCCGTCAGTCACACGCGGATCCCAACCCAGGCCCACAATCACTTCGGTCAGGCCCGGAGCTTCTTTGGTCAGGGAAACGTTGCCGCCTTTACTCAGACTTACTGCCATGTTCGTGAACCCTTATATGAAAAGTTGATGGGGTGCAGATTAGAATTTCAGACCGTAGCTTTCAGCCAATGGCTTGAGGCCGCCGGCAAAACCTTGACCCACAGCGCGGAATTTCCACTCGGCGCCATTGCGATACAGCTCGGCAAAGATCATCGCGGTTTCGGTGCTGGCGTCTTCAGCCAGGTCATAACGCGCCACTTCGTTGTTGTTGTCCTGGTTCACAATGCGGATGAACGCATTGCGCACCTGACCGAAGTTCTGCCTGCGGGCATCGGCTTCGTGAATGGTCACGGTGAACGCGATACGGTCGATGTCAGCAGGTACTTTGGACAGGTCGACCTTGATCGCCTCGTCATCGCCGTCGCCTTCACCGGTACGGTTGTCGCCCGTGTGCTCAACCGAGCCGTCAACGCTTTTGAGCTGGTTGTAAAAAATGAAATCGGAGTCAGCGCGGACTTTACCGTCAGCCTTGAGCAAGAAAGCGCTCGCATCCAGGTCGAAGTCTTGACCATCGGTGGAACGAGCATCCCAGCCCAGACCCACGAGGACTTTAGTCATCCCCGGAGCTTCTTTGGAGAGGGACAGGTTGCCGCCTTTGGAAAGGGAAAGTGCCATGTGTAATTCTCCTTAGTAATGTGCGATCAAGCGTTCGTGTCGTTTTTAACGTCGGATTGCTCTTCTTCCTTACCTGGAAAGATGATGCTGGCCACAATACCGATGGCCAATACCACCAACACCACTATCAGGCTGGTGTTTGGATCAATGCTGATGCCGTGGCCAAACAGGTGATCGGTTGCGTTCAGGGCCAGCTTGCCGGCGATAAAGAACAACAGCGCGATAACCGATTTTTCCAGGTGTACCAAGTAGCGTTTCAGCGCTTCGAGAACGAAGTACATGGTCCGCAGGCCCAGGATGGCGAACATCATGGCCGAGTACACGATCAGGGGTTCACGGCTCACGGCAATCACTGCTGGTACGGAGTCGAAGGCAAACAAAATGTCTGAAACTTCAACCACGACCACACACAAAAACAGTGGTGTCGCAAAAAGAGCGCCCTTGCCTACAAGGGTCATTCCCTTGTTCTGCGGCTTCGTGATCTCTTTTTCAAGCTCTGCGCGCGAAACAAAGAAATTATGTCCGTGCAGCTTTGGCCAAACCGGGAACAGTTTTTTCGCAAAACGGTAGGCAATGTGCTTGGAGTAATCCTCCTCCTCATCTTCTTCCTTGCTGCGCAGCATCATGATCGCCGTCCAGGCCACGACCACCGCAAACAGCACTTCGACCCAAGGGCCAAACGCCAGCAGACCGGTACCGATTGCCACGAAAATCAGGCGGAAGACGATGGCGCCGATGATGCCCCAGTACAGAACACGGTGACGCAGCGCGTCCGGGATCTTGAACCAGGCAAAGATCGCCATGAACACGAACAGGTTGTCGACGCTGAGGACTTTTTCCAGCGCGTAACCGGTCACGAACAGGCTGGCCACGCTTGGGCCGTGGGCGTAATACAGGTAGCCCGCAAAGGCGAGGGAGATCAGCACCCAGAACACCGACCAGACGGCGGCGTTGGTCAGCGAGACCGGTTTATCGCTTTTGTGGGTAAACAGGTCAATTGCCAGAGCAATGACCGCCAGAGCCACAAATACAGCGATGGTAGTTGGCGGAAAGCCAATTGCCGTGTTTTCCATGATGTCCTCAGAGATCAAAATCGCCAGGGTTCAACCCCAGCTCATTGCAGATAATGCGGCAAGCAGCCCGCTCACTTTCATCGAAGTTGCCGTCGGCGCTACCGATTGCGCAGCAAACACGCACCAGCAGGCGGGCGGCATCTTCTTTTTTACGCAGTTGACCAATCGACTTCAGCGCCTCGGCGCGACCGATCTGCTGATCAAACTCAAATTTTTCGCAAACGGCGTTGAAGGCCTTGATCACGTCTTTAACGTCAAAAGCCTTCAGCTCATTCGAGTTTTGAATAAACCCGACCATCTTCTGTTTTTCGTCGCTGCTGATGTTGCCATCGGCAGCCGCCACCAGTGCGCACCCGGAAACCACGGCTTCCATGAATTCACGGTTCTTGAACTTGCTGACTTCCGCCGAGAGCTTGTCACGGGCGGCAGTGGCGTTGGTTTTGAGCCATTCGAGCATTGGAGTCACCTTGTCTGAAATTGCAGGTACGGCGCCTGTTTCATCAGGCGGCCACTTACAGAGCGCTCATTTGGAACCGGCAGCCCAGCGCATGCCCCAGCCGAAAGCTTTATCCATGTCGGAATGGCCCTTGAAGAACTCAACCCGACGGTTGACCTTCACGCTGCCACCGACGTTTTCCAGCAGGGCGATGGCGCACATGCCCTTGGTGCCACCCTCTTCGCTCAGGCGCACTTCGATCGGCGGCTCACCCGGAATGTACAAGGTGATAACGCCATCTGTGGCCTGCCAGTTCGGGGCGCCTTCGTAGATAAATGCGTAAACCAGCACGCGACGCATCTTGCGCCACTCCTTGCCGTTGATACGCAACCACTCGCCGTCGCTCACAGAGCCGGTACGGTCGTCGCCCATCAACTGGATAAACGGCTCGTCACGGAAATCACCGAAGGCATTGCCCAGGGCCTGAACCGCGCCTTTGCGGCCGTTGTCCATTTCGTACAGGCAACCCACGTCCAGATCGATACCACCCGACTTGCCGCGCAACGAGGCGAAAAAGCCGCCACCGCCGCCTGCATTGGGGTTGGTACGGTTCCAGTTCAGGTTGATTTTGATCTCGCCGAAGTCACCGTCCTTTTTCTCAAGGCTGATGGACGGACGCTGCTTGTCGAGCGTGATCTTCGACAGATTGATCTTGGCGGCCGGTGCCGGAGCAGGCGGTGGCGGTGCCACTGGCGTGGGCGCGGCTGCCGGTGCTGGAGCAGGAGCAGGAGCAGGAGCTGCAATATCAACGCCGAAGTGCTGAGCCAAAGGCGCCAGACCACCGGCAAAGCCCTGGGCCACGCAGCGGAATTTCCACGCGCCCTGACGGCGATAGAACTCGCCCAGGATCAACGCGGTTTCTTGCATGCCCTGGGTCGGGATCGGCGCTTCAATGCCGCCGCTCACCGATACGGTCAGTTGCGGGAAGGCGTCGAACCGGGCCTTGTTCTCGTAGATGGTCGCGGTCAGGGCAACTTTCTCGATGGCCTGATCAATGGCGTCTAGATTGACACTGAACACACTGCGACCGGCCGCCGACTCGACCAGCTTGACCGCGCCATTGTTGACGCTTTGCTGGCCGAAGAAGCACATGTCGTTGTCGCCGCGCACCTTGCCCGACTCATTGAGCAGGAAGGCAGACACGTCCAGATCAGCGCCGGCCACCGGCGTGTAGCTGATGGTGACACTCAGGCTGCCGGCAGCGACAGCGGTATTGGCGCCAGGAGTCAACGTCGTCATGCACGCACCGCCTGGGCCGCATCGCTGGCCAGATCCTGTGCGGTACGGCCATTGGCCACGGTGCCGATAGCGGTCAGGTCCCAGCCAGCAGCTGTGCGGCTGATGTACGCCATGACCACGCCTGTGTGACGACCTTTGTCCGACAGGTTGAAGCGCGCCAGCTCTTTGCCGGTCAGCTCATCAACAATGCGGCAGTAGGCGTTTTCTACGGCTTCAAAGTTTTGCCCGGTGAACGAGTTCACGGTAAACACCAGGTGCTTGACCCCGGCTGGCAGCTGCTCCAGGTTGACCAGGATCGATTCGTCGTCGCCATCGCCCTCACCCGTGCGGTTATCGCCGGAGTGAACGATGGAGCCGTCGTTGGACTTGAGCTGGCGGAACCACACCAAGTCCAGCGCTTGCTTGGCACTGTCGAGCAGGATGCACGATGCATCCAGGTCGATGGCAGCATCACTGCTCAGCAGTTTGGCAAAAAAACCGCTCGGTTTTACCGGGTCCCAGCCCAGGCCCATGCGGATTTTCTTGAGACCGGTTCCAGCTTCTTTCTCGAGAGAAATGGTTTGATTCTTGGACAGCGAAATGGCCATGAAGCGTCTCCTTGTCTGCACTCAAGCACGATAGGTAATTGCTGATTATTGACACGCTTTGCTTACGCCTGGCTTACAGCCCTTCACGCAAACACACGTCAAGTGGCCGCTTGCGACGCCACAGCGCGTGAAATTCGCGCCAATGTGGCTCCTGAGCGGCCCCGAGCATCTGTTCATCGCCCACGGTGTCACCCCAGGCACGTAATGTGTATTGGTCCAAAGGCCCGTATTGCGCCTCCAGCCGGATGACTTTTTGTTCACAGCGACAGTTGATACCGTCGATACCCCCCGTCAGCACGCCATCGACTGACGCCAACCGTGTTCCGATCAGGCCAATACCGAGTTTTTTGGCAAACGGTGTGAGCACCAATTCAGGGGACGCCGAGCAAATGGTGACGTTGGCACCCTGCTCCAGTTGGTTGGCGACGGATGTTAAGCCCAAAGGCCGCATTAGGCGCTGCCACGAAACGTCACAAAATGCTTCTGCGCGCTCTTTTACCCACGCCTCTTTGGCACCTGTCAGGTAGACCGCGATGAGCTTTTCTTTAAGCGCATTACGCGAAATCCTACCCAGCAGGTAGCACGCAGTCGCCGGAATCATCCGGAACAAGCGCATCGCGAACAGCCGATTGCCAAAGGCAAAGCGCAAAAACGGCACAAACGTGTCGTGATAGGTCAACGTGCCATCGAAATCGAACGCTGACAGAACTTGCTTGCCTTTAACCGGTGTATTCAAAACGTCGTTCAACCCACTAATTCAGCCAATCTAAGGCTGCCTCCAAAAGTGTCTGACGAGCTGGCGATTTCGGGGCGAACCCCCTGCCAATGCGCTCGTTCAATAATTTTTTGCGCCCATTTGTAATGGGTCGCAGGCTCGCACATGGCGTCGTTGAACTTGAACACCGCAGGCGCCGCCTCACTCAGTATTTGGCGTGCACTGTTGAGATCTTCAAGGCTGACTTGCAGCGCCCTGTGGATAACTGCAATTTGCGACGGGTGGATAGCGGTTTTACCCACAAGCCCGTGGGCCATATCCAGCGCCAGCTCTTGCTCCAGCAAGTGCGGTGTATTCAGTTGTTCGAACACCGGTGCGGTCAGGGCAAAGCCTGCAGAGCCCATGATCCCGCACAACATGGGAATCACATAGCTCATGGGTGTGCTGTAGAGGGTCATGGCCGGGTGACGGCGCAACCCCAGGCAGCCCATCAGGTCGTTACCACCAATGCGTAACGCAATAATACGCCCCGGCAATTGTTCCAGCAGGGCGCTGCGCAGCTCAACCATCGCATCGGGAACAAAGACTTCCGGGGTTTCCAGGGTGGGCATGAGCATCAGGTCGTCGCGGGTCACCGCCTGCTGCCACTCGCGGATATTGCCCAGGCTCAGCTTGGGCACCACAAAACCGTCAACATGGCGCATCAGCGACCATTCATTGAGGACCGCTGCCATCGCCGCGTCCCGTGGCCGCACAAACAAGATAGGACCGACGGACGGACGACCGCCTCGCGCTTCGATCCCCAGCAGCAGGTTTTTGAGGTTGTTCAGCCCCTGCTGCACGTCGGTTTCGGCCACAGCGTCTTCCAGGCACACCACCAGCGAGCGCAAACCCTGGATCTTCTCGCCCAGCACCACCTCCAGAATGTCGGGGCGGGTAGCCGGCATATAAAGTGTGGCGCCCAAGGCATAGGCTGAATGCTTGATCATCAGCGAACACTCCTGATTACGGTCACAGCGCGATACGGCCCCAATTCATCACCGACCTCCTGGACCTCGATTTTGGCCTGGCGCGTAAGGTGCAGGAGCAATTGCACGTCCTGATCGTCACGGTTGCGCACCAGTACGTGGTCCGGCACACGGCGCATCACGGCGCGGGTTGCCTCGGCGATACCCGGTTTGACCCGATTGGGGTTGGTCACCGCAAACCGGGGCGAGATACGTTCGACCGCAGCGACAGCCGAGTGTTGCAACGCTGCGGCCTGCTCCGCTGTCCAGGGTTGCGCACTCGCCTGGGGGGCAAGCAGCGCACGCTCGGCTTCGATGCTGTGGATAAAACTCATGGTCACGTCGTGTTCCGCCAAATGGTCATACACCACGCAGCCATGCAGGCCCGGGTCTTGTGGCCAGATGGAACGGGAAACCAGCCCCGACACCGTGGCGCCCAGAATGCCCGACGGAATCAGCCAGTCTTCAGCCGATGCCGCCAGCCAGGCGCGACCACAGGGGTCGGCCAGGACCACCAGTCGAGGATCTGGCGGAAAACGTGAATCCCCGGCCAGGCTGTCGCGGATCTGGCCGCTGATCGCGCCCTTGCCGGTCCAGCCATCGACAAACACGATGTTCTCGGCACCGTGGGTCTTGATGATAGCTTCGAGTGCGACGTTGTCGATTCCACGGTCACGAATAATGCTGACCCCGTAATGCGCCGCCTCACGGCCCAGGTCGAGCAGCGCCCGGCGCAGCAACACACCCAGCGGCAAACCGGCCCGCACAAACGACACCAGCGCAATCGTCGGGCCGCTGTAGCGTTCATTCAACGCCAGCGCCAGCGCCTGCACATCAGCCGCCATGCGGGCGCCGTTCTGTGCCAGGGCCAGCTGATAGAGACTTTTATGGGTGTCTGACGGCGCATGTTCTTGGCTGATCATTTCGGAGTAATGACGCTGCCGGGTCTGGATCAGCCGCTCTTTTTCCTGCACGTCGGTGACTTCGATCTGCAAGGTACGCAGTAAAAAGTGCACGTCATCAGCGTCATAGCTGCCACTGCCGACAGTCTCCAGACCTGCAAAAGCATTACTCATGGTCAACGCTCGCCAGCACATGACTGGCCAACTGGCCACGCTTGGGCGTGCCCCACCAGTCGCATTCGGCCATAAAACCCAGGTCCGACACACTGTCGCCAAAACCCAGCAACGGGCGCTTGCCGTTGATCGCCTGATCGCGGCGGATCCACTCGCGTACCGCTTCACGCTTTTGCAAGGCCTGGGGCAGGAACGCCAGATTATTGCCATTGCCGTGCACATACAGCCCGTCGAGCAAGCCCCGCGCCCTGACCTCGGCCAGCACGATGAGCAGCGCTTCGTCGGTTTCGTTGTTGTGCTTGGTGACGACGTAGTTGGCCAGCCCCTGCTCTTCGACTACCCAGCCACGCAACGAGAACCCCAGCTCTGCGCCAATGGCCAGGGTTTGCTCGCTCAGCTGGTGCAGACGGGTTTGCTCAAGTGCCAGCGCCTCGCACATCCGTGCATGCCAATCCAGGTCCAGCGAGCCATCCGGGTTGAGGATGACCCCGCCGTGGGCACAGACCGCACCGTGGACGAAGGGTAATTGCACCCGCTGATAGGCTTCGATGCTGCGCGCGGTCACCGGGACCACGTCGCTGGTCGCCAGCAGCCATTCAACAAAGCTCTTCTGGGTGGCGCTCATGAAGCCGTTGGGCTGGCCGTCCACGTCCAGCGTGGCCGCAAAACGGGGCTCATCGCCCATTTTGCGAGCGGTTTGAAACAGGGTGTCGTCCAGATCAACGAACACCAGAGGGCGATTACTGCTCATCAACGATTACCTGCGCATTCAATGCGCTGACCAGCGCCGGGTCGACGGCAGCTGCCGGGGTTTCGCTGCAAATCAGCACCCGGTCAAACTGGCCGGGGGCGACGTTATAAAGAAAGTTGGGGATGCCCAGGCCGTAGTTGTCAGAGAACGACAACGCATGGTCGATGCAATGGCCCAAGGCAATTGGCGAACGGCTGGTGGAGCTGAAGCGCACATCGGCCCCCGCCCGCTCAAGTCGCTCGGCCAGCAGGAACGGGCGCCAGACAAACTCACTGGTGCCAATCACCAGCACCCGCTCACCGGGCGCCACTTGCACATCGGGCGCCAGCGTATCGAGGTGCTCACGCACCCCCATGCGGCCCCAGTCGCGGTCTGGATCGAGGGCCCAGTCGCCTTGGGCCACACTGCCCACTTCGGGCATTTCGGGCAGTTCTGCGGCAGGATCTTCGGCGAATGTGTAGCGACCGTCGAGCAAAGAGACGCTCGTGACGTGATCGCCCATTGCCTTGCGCACCGCATCCTGAGACCAGTCGGTCAGGGTCGCGGTGACAATCCGCTCGATGGAATCCAGACCCGCTTCAGCCAGCGCCCGGGACAAGTTGATAAAGGTATTGCCGGTCGACGCTTCGTCGTCCACCAGCACCAGCGAGCGGGCACTGAGCATCATTTCGCGGGTGCGCGCATCTTGCGGCAGGTGCAGCAAGTGCGAGCTGGCGTGGCTGTGCTCTTCTTCAAAGCGGGCAAACAGCTCGCTGCCCGTGGGGTGGCGACTGCTGCACAGGTACACGCTGTCATTGCGTGTCTGGCTCAACGCACGGTGTACGCCTGCCCCCAGACCGACGGCCGTTTCAGCCATGCCGATCACCAGCACCGGGCCGGGCAAGTCAGCGGGGATCTTGCTGGCCAGTGCATTGAAGCTTTCAGCCATCAGTGAGGGACGGGCCGGGATATGGCGACCCAGCACGCGGGAAACAAACAAAAAAGCCCGTTTTGGATTGCGCCGCTCGGCGAAATCGAAAAGTGCCTGTGGATCAAAGGTCGATGCATTGACCTGTACCTCCAGACGACCGCGCTTGAGGTTTGCATGCAAAACCTTGGGATCGGTCACGGGGTTAGCGCTATTCATCAACATTTACTACCTGGAAATACTTAAAAAGTGGGGGACGATCAGCGAGTCGATCACTTAAAACAAGCGAAAAATGGTTACCGCACAAGTCAACTCAACCCAGCAGCGAATTCCCGCGAACCGGAACCACGACGGTGATTGCCTTGACCTGAACATCCTCGCGCCAGACGCTGGCCGGAACCGGCATGCCAAGACGACGAGCGGCAAAAATCCCGGGCAGATTCACACCTGCTTCACGGGTATAGCCAATGCCACCGGAGTAACGCAGATTGATCTCCAGCAAGTGCGGCTGGCCTGCGGCATCATCGCGGGTTTGCACATTGACGATGCCGTCGCACTTGAAGTGCCGCGCCGCCTTGATCGCCAGCTCGACCGCTGCACCCTCGCGCTCGAACGTCTGCATCAGGCCCTGTTTGCGTCGTGCGACATGGGCCACGACCTCGCCAGCTTCGCACACCATGTCCACCGAACACTCGCTGCCGGGCATGTAGGGCATGACCAGCAACGGCTTGGGGGCAGCTGATTGGCCGTAGGCCTGGGCAAAGACCTGGGCGTTGACTTCATGGGCATCGGCGTTGGCAAAGCTGCGAAACGGATCCACGTCATCGGCCAGGCGCCAAAAGCCCTGACCGTAAATGCCGCGAGTCGGTTTTACACACACCTGACCGTCACGGGCGAGTTGGGCATAGGCCTCTTGCAACTCGGCCCGGGTGCTCACGGTGATCGCCGGGATACACGCCAACCCTGCTGCCAGGGCCTCGCGAGTGAACGCAGACTTGTCGTCCACCCGTTCAAAGGTGTCCAGATCCAGAGCCCCGGTCACCAACTGCAGTCCGGCAGACTCGAACTCGGCCCGGTGAGCCTCATAAACCTGCCCGATACGCCCGGCCAGCACGACCTTGATCTGATGGGCCCGTGCCTGCTCGATCACCCAGTCGATGCGCGCTTGATTGTCCTGCGGCTCGCTCCAGGCGACATCCGCCAACCCGGTAATTTCAGGGCGATTTTGTCGGTGCGAGGCATAAATCCGTACGTCATCGGGCAGCGCCGCCCGGGCACCTGCAATCACGTCGCGCTGGCTGGACTGCCCTTCAAGAAACCAGATCATGAACATCCCTTGGTACGGATAAACGCGGGAGTCTAGCGCAAGGGTGTAACCGACGCCCTCAGTCATTATGGGGAGCCCGTGTAACCAAATATGAAAATTATTAACCAACTAGTTCATAATGTGCGGCATCGTGTCGCGCCCTGTTCGCCGGCACTTCATCCGAAGGAGCTTCTGTAGATGTTTTTCTCTTCCCGCGCCCTGCTGAGCACCAGCTTGTGCAGCGGCTTGTCATTGCTGGCCCTGACGCCTGCCTGCGTACTGGCCGACACCACCGACAACCTGATGAACCGTTCGACCCTGACCGGCGACTGGGGCGGTGAGCGCCAAAAGTTGATGGATAAAGGCGTCAAACTGACCGGTGACTACAACTCCGAAACCTTTTCCAACCTGCATGGCGGGATCAAGCACGGCACCCGTTATTCGCAGCAAGTGCGTATCGGCGCCCAGTTCGACCTGAGCAAGCTGCTCGGCACCGCCGATGCTGGCCTGGTGCAAATCACCGTCAATGATCGTCGCGGCCACAGCGCCTCTGAAGATCTGGTAGGCAACCGCCTGCCGATCCAGGAAAACGCTGGCGGCAACTACACCCGTCTGTCTGAGTTCAGCTATCAGCGCACCCTGTTTTCCGAAGACCTGACCACCAAGCTGGGCTTCATGCCGATGGGCAATGATTTTGGCGGCATGCCGTTGCTGACCAGCTTCGTCAACGCCGGTTTTTGCGCACACCCGCTGACCCAGTCCAACGGCAGTGGCTGGACCAACTACCCGACCGGTCACTGGGGTGGCGAATTGCGCTACACCGTGAGCCCGGCACTGACCCTGCAAACCGCTGTCTTCCAGGTCAACCCCGAGTACAACAGCCGCTCCTCGGAAGCCTTCAGCATGACCACCAAAGGCACGACGGGGGCGATCATGCCGCTGGAGGCAATTTTCACCCACGACGCCTGGCTCAATGGCCAATACAAAGTGGGCTGGTACTACGACACCTCCAACACCCGCAAAATTGGCAGCACGCAAAAAGCCAACAACCGTACCGGTGCTTACGTGCTGGTCGACCAGGCCATCTGGCGTGACGAGCAAGACCCCGAAAGCGTGTTGCGCGCCTTTGGCCAGGCGGCCCGCAGCAATGCCGCGACCTCACCGATGAGCCACTGGTACTCGGTGGGCCTGGTCAAGCAAAAGCCATTTGCCAGCCGTCCTAAAGACAGCATCGCCTTCGCCTATGGTCGCGCCGTGTTCAACTCGCGCTCACGGGATGTACAAGAAGCGGCTGCCAGCAGCCCTGAGCAAGCCGACATGATTGCCAGCCTGGACAGCGGCGAGCAGTTGCTTGAACTGAACTATGGCGCACAAGTCACGCCGTGGCTGCTGTTGCGTCCCGACCTTCAGTACATCATCGAACCCGGTGCGTTCTATGGCGCCAGCCGCAGCAATGCCCTGGTCGCGGGATTGCAGGTCAAAGCGACGTTCTGACGGCTTGGGCTTATGGTGGGAGCGGGCTTGTTCGCGATGCTATCACTGCGGTTTTGCAGTCAGACCGCGGCGATACCATCGCGAGCAAGCCCGCTCCCACAGGGATGTGTGGTTGGCCTGCCAGCTTTCACAATTTGTTAAGAACTCCCCTCCTATACTCCAGCGCAGTATTCCATTCGATGACTGCCTGGTAGCCCAATGCGCCTGACTCGCCCCGCTCTACTGTTATTACTGCTCGGTTGCGTGCTGTTCTTCTTTGCACTGGGCAATCACCAATTGCAGGGGTCGACCGAGTCCAGGGTGGCGGGTATCGCCATGCAGATGCACTTGAGCGACGACTGGGTGACACCCCACCTGCTCAACGAACCCTTCCTGGAAAAACCACCGCTCAGCCTGTGGCTGGACGCTGGCGCCATCCGAGTGTTCGGCGCCCAGCTATTCGCCGTGCGACTGGCATCAGCCTTTGCCGGATTGTTTTGTGTGATGTTGCTGTACGTCATGCTGCGCAAACTCGCACGCCCCACGGCACTGGCCTGGACAGCAGCAGCGATGCTGGCAACGATGGGCATTTTCTGGGGTAACACCCGTCAAGTAGGCGAAGATGCACTGCTCACCCTGGGTGTGACCATGGCCTTGCTGGCGTTTTTCTATGCCAGCCGCCAGCTGCGTTTTGCCTGGGGCCCCTGGCTGTTGTTTGCCGCCGGGATTGCCATTGCCACCCTGAGCAAAGGCGTGTTGGGCCTGGCGCTGCCGGGGATCGTGATTTTTACCTATCTGGTGTGTGAAAGCCTGCTAGAGAAACGCTTCGTCCTGCGCAATTGGCTACGCCCGGGGTTGCTGACTCTGCTCGGGCTAATCCCGCTGTTCATCTGGCTGTGCGTGCTCTACCAGCGCGGCGGAATGCAGGCGGTCAGCGAACTGTTGTGGACCAACAGCGTGGGTCGCTTCAGCGGGTCGTTTGTCGAGGCCGGGCATTACGAACCGTTTTACTACTACCTGCGAAAACTGCCCGAAGCCTTTTTACCGTGGAACCTGCTGACTTATCTGGGCCTGTGGCACTTTCGCAAACAACTGCGAAGCAATCCGTTCCTGCTGTTTTTCTGCGTGTGGCTGGTGGCGCAATTTGCGCTGCTCAACTTCGCCTCCAGCAAGCGTGCGGTGTACATGATGTCGATGGCACCTGCAGCCGCCGTGATTGCCGCGCAATACGCCCAGGTGATTGTGGACTGGCTGCGCAAAAAAAGTCCGGTGTCGGCCACGGCCAGGTTCCTCAGCGACTACCACCGGCCACTGGCCGCTGCACTGTTGGCGGGCCTGGTAGCCGCCTACCTGCTGGCAGCGCATCGGGCACCCCTTGCCGATAAGGAAGAGTCATTCCAGCCTCTGGCGGCCTACGTCATGGATCTGCAAGCCCGCGGTAAACAGGTGGCGCTGCTCAGGCCCGACGAGCGCCTGGGTGCCGTGGTGTTTTACAGCCAGCAATTGCAGCACACGCTCAATTCAACAGCAGAACTGCAGGCGTTTCTCAGTGCATCGCCCGACCATATCGCCCTGGTGGAAAAGCCCGAGGTACCGGGGATGAACCTGAGCATCCTGGACGAGGTCAGTGTAGGGCGGCACCACTTCTACTTTGTCAGCCAGGCCGCTCCCGCCCCATAAACTTGATCCCGGGCAACAGAACGGCATATGACGTGGCCGATCACGGTGTATTGGCTACGCTCCTTGGGCGATTCCCAGTCAAGGAGCCTGTCATGACCATCGGTATTTCCAGCAAAACCCTGAGCGACTACGACGCTCACCTGGCCTTCAACACGGCCACCGCATTTTTACGCACATCTGATCTGGCCAATTACCTGATTGATCAGCTTGAGCAGCAACATGTGAAGGTCAGCATTGAAGTCAGCACCGATCCGGCACTGGCCAATCAGGATGTGTCTAACAACGGCTCGATTGTCTGGAACCTGCACAGCAGCGAGTCCCCCAGCCCCAACCTGCCCGACGTGGCAGCCCTGCTGAATCGCATTCCCGCGCAGCAAAAGCCCTACATCACCAGCCAGTGGTGGCTGATGCATCTGCTCGCCCTCGCCTGCCAGCAATTGAACAGTCAGCTCAACTTCAGGGATGCGGATGCGACCTGGCCGTGGCTCGATGAAAAAGTGCTCAGCGCCAGCGATATCGAACAGGTGGTGGCACGGGAACTCAGCGACCTGCCATTACCCGACGAGCAAAACTGGAACCGCCTGCTGAACCGCGCATGACATGAAAAAGCCCGGCACATGCGCGCAAGGCTGTTCACTTAAGTGATTTCTGCCTCTGTGGGAGCGGGCTTGCTCGCGATGGTCGTTAACGATGACGCGTATTTACTGAGTAAATGCGGCGCTCTGAAGACCATCGCGAGCAAGCCCGCTCCCACACTTGAACAGCATTGCGCTCATGTGTCGGGCTTTGCGTGTTGCTTGAAGGGGGGGTCAGAATTGCGAGGCTTCAAACCCGTGGCGGCTGCTAGCGGTCATCACCGGTACGATGCTCGCCCAGTCCTTGGGCTCGATATAGCCCAGCATCTGCGGCTCACCGTGGGCGTCACTGGCCCGGATGAACAAGGTGGAGCCGTAGCCAAACGTGGTGCTCGTTGACAGGTGCATGTCCAAAAGCAGTTGGTCCATGCATTCGCTGTGGCTCACCAGAATCAGGTTCTGGCCCGCTACTTTGTGCTTGAGGGCATCACGCAACATGGTGCCCCGGCAGTTGAACAGCCAGTCCTGTGCCTCAACCGGGTGCACGAACATGGCGCTGGCGGTTTGCCGCGCACGGGTCAACAGGCTGCTGTAAATGTCAGCGTTCTTGAGCCCCAACTGATTGAAGTCTGCGCCAAGCGCCTGAACCGCAGCTTCACCGCGCACCGTCACACCGTCTGCCGGGCCCAGGCACTGCGCCGAGGAACGGTCGCAACGCTCGCCATGACGGACCACCGCAATCACATCACCCTTGGCCCAGCTATCGGTCAGCAACACCACATGATCGGCATGACTAGGCTGTGCCAGATCAGGCGGGGCCGCAGGGGCCAGCAGCGTCAACGTCAACGCAATAGCCATCACGCTCGCGACGATCACCACCAGCGCATTTTTATAACGAACCAGGCCACGGCGTAGCAGCGTACGGTTAATCCCGGTCAGATCAAGGCTCAACGTCACGGTACTTATACCCTCTGCGGCAGTCAGTGAAAGACACCGGCCTACCCTATCGCTCGAATATGACAACGGGTCGCATCGCGGCCCTGCTGTAAGAAATAGACTTGCACAATTCAGGCATCTATTAGCTGAACGGTAGGCTAAAAAAATGGAGGTCAGAGGCAGGTGAAACGAATGTGAAAAAAAGCGTAAAAGCGAAGATCAGGCACACGCGTCAAATGGATATGAGGTTATGTGAACTGGCGCAAAACAAAACGTTTCAGCTCTGACGAATGCAGCCGATACCTCTCCAACACAACACTCGGCTGGGTCAAAAAAAATAATTCCCTCCAGCGAACTTAGATCATGCGTGCAGCGTTCCTGGAGAACCTTATGAATAGATGGCTGAGCGATATCAGCGTCAACCTGAAACTGTCCCTGGGCTTTGGCCTGGTACTGGCCCTTACCTGCGTGATGGCCGTCTGTAACTGGATCAGCCTCGACAAGATGATTGATCGCAGTAACTGGATGAGCGACATCACGCGGCTCAATACGGCGTTTACCAACCTGCGGGTGGCGCGCCTGCAGTACATGCTCACCGATGGCGACGAAACCGCCGCACAGAATGTACAAGCCAGCATTGATGCGTTCTCTACCCAGCAAAAAGAGCTGATCAGCACCTTCCTGAGCCCGGAAAACCTCAAGCTGCTCAAGGAGCAACAAGAGATCATCGGCCGCTACGAGCGAGCGCTGGTCACGATGCGCAAGGCTTACGTTGAGTCCGCCGTGTCGCGGGCCAACATGGACCGCAATGCCGTACTGGCACAGGACGCCATCGCGACCCTGATCAACCGCGCCCTGCAAATACCCGTCGGCGATGAAAGCCGTTTTGCCATGTTCCAGAACGTGTCCGAAGTACGTGAGCAGTTCCTGCTCTCGCGTTACCAGGTTCGGGCCTACATTGCTGCGCCCAACCCCACGACCGAAAAGGCCGCACGCCAGCAACTGGACACCGCCATCGCAAGCCTGGAACGCCTGAGCTCGCACTTTGGCGAAAATGCCGGCGACACCCTGCGCACCCTGGGCAAAACCATGGAGCAGTACCAGCAAGCGCTGGAGCTGTATGCCAGCACCGACAACACCATCATCGCCATGCGCAAGGACATGACCGAATACGGTGCCAGCGTCCTTGGCCTCAGCGATGAGCTGTACAAGATCCAGCTGGAACGTCGCGACATCGAAAGCGCCACGGCCAACAGCATGCAATTGATCACCACCTTGCTGGTCTTGCTGTTTGGCATCACGGCCGCCGTGATCATCACGCGCCAGATCACTGTGCCCCTGCGTGAAACCCTGGCCGTGGTAGACCGCATTGCCGGTGGCGATCTGAGCCACAACCTGCGCGTGACCCGCCGCGATGAGCTGGGCGTGCTGCAACAAGGCATTGCACGCATGGGCACCACCCTGCGCGAGTTGATCAGCGGTATCCGCGACGGCGTCAGCCAGATCGCCAGCGCGGCCGAAGAGCTGTCCGCCGTGACCGAACAAACCAGCGCCGGGGTCAACAGCCAGAAGATCGAGACCGATCAGGTGGCCACCGCCATGCATGAAATGACCGCCACCGTGCAAGAAGTGGCGCGCAATGCCGAGCAAGCCTCCCAAGCGGCCGCAGCCGCCGACAACGAAGCTCGCGAAGGTGACACCGTGGTCAACCAGGCGATTGACCAGATCGAGCGCCTGGCCGTGGAAGTGGGTCGCTCGACCGAAGCCATGGCTGTACTGCAACAGGAAAGCGACAAGATCGGCAGCGTGATGGACGTGATCAAGGCCGTGGCCGAGCAGACCAATCTGCTGGCCCTCAACGCCGCCATCGAGGCTGCCCGCGCCGGTGATGCGGGTCGCGGTTTTGCCGTGGTTGCCGACGAAGTAAGGGGCCTGGCCCAGCGCACGCAAAAATCCACCGAAGAAATTCAAACCCTGGTGGCGGCCCTGCAAAGCGGCACGCAGCACGTGGCCACCGTCATGCACAACAGCCGCACCCTGACCGACAGCAGCGTGACCCTGACCCGTCAGGCGGGCACCTCACTGCAAGGCATCACCCGTACGGTGTCGAATATCCAGTCGATGAACCAGCAGATTGCCGCTGCTGCCGAACAGCAGAGCGCGGTCGCCGAAGAAATCAGCCGCAGCATCGTCAACGTGCGCGACGTCTCCGAGCAAACCGCAGCGGCCAGCGATGAGACGGCCAAGTCCAGCGTTGAACTGGCGCGTCTGGGCAATCAGTTGCAAGAGATGGTCAGCCACTTCAAGGTGTAATGACCCACTCGTGACACAGGAGGGGCCGCTTCAGCGGCCCCTTTTAAAGAACGGCGCCCACCATCAACAGTGACTTGCCGGGAGACGTTACTCATCGCCCCCGGACATAGGCCCACGACAAAGTGCCGCACTACTTACGGCTATAAACAACTAAGAAAAACCTTACCGACAAATGTAAACGTGCGCATAGTCGAACAATTAACGCCTCACCTAAAGTCTCGGGCCGAACTAATAACAGGCTCCAGATTCATGTCAACTCAAAAAAAATCCGCACTTAAAGTTACTCTTGCCATTGCAACGTTGTTTGCGATGTCCTCTTCGTTCGCTCAAGACTACACAGCCAGTTGCTCGACCGCCGGCTTCACCGGCACCGCCTATATAAATGCAGAAAGAGAAGGTCCGCGGGTCTACGTCACCAATACCGCCTATCAAATCAAAGCGCCTGCAGGGCATCAGAACGCTCATGCCGCCAAGCTCAGCGTTTATGAAGTTGACGGTTATTTTAATAAACCAACGCCGTGGAAAAGTTACAGCAAGAACCTCAGGCAAGATAACCTGAAGCACGCGATGAAAATGCGAACCTACCTGTGGACACCTAGTTCAGTGACTCAATACGTCAAATTTGAATTTGATCGATCACAAAACAGCAAACCCACTTGCACTGCCAGCGTAAAAATCTTACTACCGGGCTAACAAAACCTTTTAATAGCCGCGAACTTGGTTCACGGCTATTCAACACACGGGCTTATATACACCGGCAACTTTCATTGCCAGAAACCCACTTCACCAGCGCACGGTACGCCTCAACGTGTCGTACGCATTTCGCTCATTCGTGCTGCACACGCGCCCGCTTGAGCAGTTTTTTGCTGCGCTCGGACAGGTGCAGCACCCGCAGATGCTTGCCCGCCTTGCGATAGCGCTCGCGCAGGGTGTCCAGTGCCGCGATGGCCGAGTAATCCATGAAGTTCAGGTGGCGACAATCCAGCGTCACCTGAGCCGGATCGTTGGCCGGGTCGAACTGCTTGAGAAAGGCCGTGGTCGAGGCAAAAAACAACGTGCCATGAACACGGTAAAGCTTGCTGCCGTCGCTTTGCAGATCCGCGTCGGCGTACAGCTGACGCGCCTGCTGCCAGGCAAAATTGAGCGCGGCGATAATCACCCCGCACAGCACCGCCACCGCCAGGTCGGTAAACACGGTAATCACCGTCACGGCGATGATCACCAGCACATCGTTGAGCGGCACCTTGTTCAGCACCCGCAACGAGGCCCAGGCAAAGGTCTGCTGCGAGACCACAAACATCACGCCCACCAGCGCCGCCAACGGGATACGCTCGATAAACGGCGACAGGAACAACACAAACAGCAAAATCATCAGTCCGGCAGTCACACCCGACAACCGGCCACGGCCGCCGGAGCTGAGGTTGACCACGGTTTGGCCGATCATGGCGCAACCGCCCATGCCACCAAACGCACCCGACACCATGTTTGCCGCGCCCAACGCCACGCACTCGCGGTCCGGGTAGCCACGGCTCTCGGTGATTTCGTCGGTCAGGTTGAGGGTCAGCAGGGTTTCCAGCAAACCCACCACGGCCATCACGATTGCGTAAGGCGCGATGATGCTCAGGGTCTCAAGCGTCCAGGGAATCTGCGGCAGGCTGAAGCTCGGCAAACCGCCAGCAATGTGCGCCATATCGCCCAGGGTGCGGGTCGGCAAGCCCAGAAAATAGACCGCCAGGCCCACGCCCAGAATGGCCACCAGGGCAGGCGGCGCGGCGCGGGTCAGGCGTGGCAGCAGATAGACAATGGCCATGGTCACGGCCACCAGTCCGATCATCATGTACAGCGCCATGCCACTGAGCCAGGTGCCGCCGTCCTTGAAGTGATCCAGTTGCGCCAGGGCAATCACGATCGCCAGGCCGTTGACGAAGCCCAGCATCACCGGATGGGGCACCATGCGCACCAGCTTGCCGAGCCTGAACAAACCGAACGCCAGCATGATCAGCCCGCTCAACAGCACGGTGGCCAACAGATACTGCACGCCGTGTTGCACCACCAGCGCGACGATCACCACCGCCATCGACCCGGCCGCACCGGACACCATGCCCGGTCGCCCGCCAAACAGCGCGGTGAGGGTGCAGATGATAAACGCGCCATACAAGCCCATCAGCGGGTTGAGGTGGGCAACCAGCGCGAACGCGATGCACTCGGGCAACAAGGCGAAGGACGTCGTGAGCCCGGCCAGGACATCAGCGCGCAGACGTGAGAATTTCATGGCTTACCTAAAAGTCGGGACGGGAAAAACGGAAGGGATAATAAGTAAAGGATGGTAACAAATTGCAGGGGCTAAAAAGCAATTGTGGGAGCGGGCTTGCTCGCGATGGCCACACCTCGGTGAACCAGAATGACCGAGGTGTCTGCATCGCGAGCAAGCCCGCTCCCACTCTGTGCGTTGCGGTTTACTTCACAACCATGCCCACACCACGACCACGCGGGTCGGACGCGGTTTCAAGCTGGGTGCCGTTAACCCGGATCGCCTGGATATCGCCCATGTTCCAGCCCTGATCCTCAAGGGTGTAACCCATTGCCTTGAGCTCGTCAGCCACCTTGCCGGTGAGCGGTGCATAGGCGTCGAAGTAAATCGTGTCTTTGGGCAGTAACTGGTGATGCACGCGCTGTGCAGCCACGGCTTTCTCCAGTGGCAAGTCGTAGTCGTAAATGTTGTTCAGCACCTGGAAAATCGAGGTGAAGATCCGCGAACCACCCGGTGTGCCGAGTACCAGCGTGACTTCTCCATCGCGTGTCACCAGGCTTGGGCTCATGGAAGACAGCATGCGCTTGCCCGGCTCGATGGCATTGGCATTGCCGCCCACCACACCAAAGGCGTTGGCCACGCCCGGCTTGGAGCTGAAGTCATCCATTTCGTCGTTCAGCAAAAAGCCCGCGCCTTTGACCACAACGCCGCTGCCGTAGTCCCAGTTCAGGGTGTAGGTATTGCTGACCGCATTACCCTGCTTGTCGACGATGGAGAAGTGCGTGGTCTGGTGCGGTTCAAGGCCCGGCTTGACCTTGGCAGTCTCGGAAATAGCCTTCGGATTGACCTCCTTCGCACGCTTGGCGATGTAGGCCGGGTCTGTCAGTTCAGCCACCGGCATCTTGCCGAAAGCCGGATCGCCGAGGTAGTCGGCACGGTCGGCAAACACGCGTTTTTCGATCTCGGCCAGCAGGTGGATATACGGCGCGGAGTTCAGCTCAACCCCTTTGAAGTCCGCTGCACGGTCTTCTTTGATGCCGATCAGTTGGGCCAGCGCGATACCGCCCGAGCTTGGCAGCGGCGCGGTGTACAGGGTGTTGCCGCGGAAATAGACGCGCATCGGTTCACGCCACTTGACCTTGTATTCGTTCAGGTCTTCCTTGGTGATCAGGCCTTTGTCCTTCTGCATTTGCGCGACCAGCAGGTCAGCGGTCTTGCCATGATAGAACTCTTTGGCGCCCTGATCGGCGATGCGCTCCAGGGTCTCGGCCAGCTCAGGCTGCTTGAAGGTTTCGCCGGGCTTCATGCTGCCAAAGTAGTCACCGAAGTTGGTGGTGCCCTTGAACAGCGCCAGCGCATCTTCGCGGTACTGGTATTGCTGGTCGGCCACCTTGAAACCGTTTTTGGCGTAACCCACGGCCGGGGTCAGCAGTTCGGCCCACGGCAATTTACCGAAGCGCTGGTGCGCTTCCCACAAGCCCATCACCGTACCCGGCACGCCAGCGGCACGGGAACCGACCAGGCTCAGGTTCTCGATGATCTCGCCTTTGTCGTTGAGGTACATGTCGCGGGTGGCGGCTTTGGGCGCCGTCTCGCGATAGTCGAGGAAATAGGGTTTGCCATCGATGTACATCGTCATGAAACCGCCGCCGCCGATGTTACCGGCTTCGGGGTACGTCACGGCCAGGGTGAAGGCGGTTGCCACGGCAGCGTCGACCGCATTGCCGCCTTTTTTGAGAATCTGCGCGGCCACTTCGGCACCGTACTGGTCCGGTGCAGCGACAGCCCCGCCCTCCAGGGTAACGGCATAAGCCGAGGAACTGGCAGCGATGGCGGCCGTCAAGGCCAGGGTTTTGAACCACACAATGCGCATTCGGTACTTCCTTTTATTGTTATCAACTGTGGCCAAACCTTGTCTGATTTGGGCAACATTTTCAAACAACAAAAAACAAAATTGCGGGTTGTGTGACGTCTGTAGCCGCTGAGGAGCGTAGCGAGGCTGCGTACGGTTGCGCAGCAATCGTAAAACCTGAGTGCATGGTCAATCAGACACACCTTGCAAGCAGATCGCAGCCTTCGTTCCTCGTCAGCGACTACAGGGGTGTCAGGTTTCGGTGATCAGTGCATCCACCAGACCACGGGCCAGTTCGACGCCGTGAATCACGCACCACAACTGCTCGGCCTCAAAACCACTGAGGTGGGAGCGGATGTCGTCGGCGGTCAGTTCTGCGCCTTTGAGCAGCAACGAGGCATGTTTGAGCGCTTCCTGAACAGGTACGCCGGGGTTGATGGCAAACAGCGAAGTGCCCTGGTGGGCGCAGGTGAACAGCGGAGGGTCGGGAACAATCTTCTTCATCGCTTAATTCTCATAAAAAGGCTGGAAGAACTACCACTTACCCGCTGTCAATCGAAGAAGGTGGCAGCTGCGTGCGGGTTGACAGACCGAGGAGAACAAGCAAGACCCGGTGCACTCGAAAGTGCCCCACACGCAGCCGCCATAACACGTTGAGATGTATATGACGCAACGCTACTCGTTCTTCACGGTCTGTCAAAACCGGTCACTGAAATCAGCGACCCGGCGAGACTATCCACCCGTGTGCAGCGCCACAAGACGGTCAGGATTCTCTAGGAATCGTCCCTCAATAGAAAGCGACGCAGCAGGTGCAGACGTTGCTTTATGTGTAGGAACCTCACTCAAGCCCTGTGGGCTTGTCGCAGATCGCGTAGCTGGCGAGCTTGGCCTGGATAAAGTCCAGAAAGCACTGAATGCGCAGCGCCAGTTGTGAGTTGCGGTAGTACACGGCGTTGATCGGTTGGCGGTAGCCGCTGTTGAACTCGCCCAGCACGACGTGCAAGCGCCCGTGGGTAATGTCTTCATGGGTCATGAAGTGCGACAGGCACGCAATGCCCTGCCCTTGCAGCGCCAGATGGCGCACGGTTTCGCCGCTGGACGCGCTGATGGCCGGCTGAATGGGCCAGCGATCACCCTGTGCATAACGGAGCGGCCACTGATTGAGGCCATCGTTTTGGGTAAAGCCGATCAGGGTGTGGTTGGCCAGGTCCGCCACGCGGGTGGGGACGCCGTGACGGGCAAGGTAGTCGGGGCTGGCCAGGATGTTCAGCGGGCTGCACCCCAGGGAACGGGCGTGCAAGGTGGAGTCGGCCAGGGTGCCGATACGAATGGCGATGTCGGTGCTTTGCTCCAGCAAGTCGATGATCAGGTCGTTGCTGTTGAGTTCAAGCTGGATGTCGGGGTACAGCGCACGGAATTCGGGGATAAACGGCACGATGGCGTGCAGCACAAAAGGCGCGGCTGCATTGATGCGCAACCGTCCCGAGGGCGTGCGCTGGTGCGAGATGAGGCGCTCTTCCAGCTCGTCCATCTGCTCAAGGATCAGCTTGGCCCGCTCGAAGAAAAACTTGCCCTCCTCGGTCAGGTCCATGCGCCGCGTGGTGCGGTTGATCAGCGTGGTGCCGAGCTTGGCTTCCAGCCTTGAAAGCGTGCGGCTGACGGCGGACGGCGTTTGCCCGGCTTGCTCGGCAGCGGCAGAAATCGAGCCGCACTCGATGACCGAGACAAAAATTTGCAGCTCATCGGATCTGGCTTTCACGCGGGCGACCTTATCTACGTGTGGGAGCGGGCTTGCTCGCGATGGTATCACCGCGGTTCGTCTGAACAACCGCGTCGCCTGCATCGCGAGCAAGCCTGCTCCCACCCTGGCGTCGTTATGCCTTGAGACCGAACACCTCGCTCAGGTGCTGTTCATAACGCGCAGCGTCAATTTCGGGTTGCGGACGCTTCATCACGTCGACACACAAGAAGGTCGGCAGGCCGGTCATGCCCAGGAATTCATTGGCTTTATGGAACGGGAAGTACACCGCGTCCACGCCTTTGCCTTCGAAAAAGTCCGCCGGATCATCGAACGCTTGCTGCGGGGCGTTCCAGGTCAGGGACAACATGTATTGTTTGCCATGAATCAGGCCACCGCTGCCGTAACGCTGAGAAGCGTCGGAACGGGTACGACCGTCACTGGCGTAGAGCTTGCCGTGGCCTTGGGTAAATACTTCATCGATGTACTTCTTGACGATCCAGGGCGCACCCATCCACCAGCCCGGCATTTGATAGATGATCACGTCAGCCCACAGGTATTTTTCAACCTCTTCGGCGATGTCGTAGCCTTCGTCGATGTGGGTCACTTTGACTTCAAAGCCCTGGCGATCAAAAAACGCCAGCGCGGTGTCGTGCAGGGTCAGGTTGTAGCGACCATCGGAGTGGGCAAATTTTTTGGCGCCGTTAAGCAAGAGTATTTTTTTCATCATCAGCCTCCAGGGGGGTAAACCCTCAGCGCTGTTGAGCGACAGGGGGGTTAAAAATCATGTCGGCAGAATATCGATGCGCTTGCTCAAGAAAAACCCGTGGTGGGTCAAATCACCTTTGCTGTTAATGCACGAATGAATACTCAATTGTTGACCATCAAGTGCGCACCCAATAGCGCCATGCCTATAAAGAACACCCGTTTGAACAGCGCGGCGCTGATGCGCTGGCGCAACCACTGCCCCAGCCACATGCCGAGCATGGCGGGCACCAGCGCCAGCAATGAGGCATTGAGCTCACCGCCGCCCAGATTGCCGCGCCAGTAAAGCCCGGCGGCAAGGGCCAATGTGGAGACGCTGAAGGACAATCCCAAGGCCTGAACCAATTGGTTTTTGCTTAAGCCCAGCGCCTGCAGATACGGCACGGCGGGAATCACAAACACGCCGGTGGCCGAGGTAATCACCCCGGTGATCACGCCGCATATCGGGCCCAGCCATCGCTCGCGCTGCGGGGCGACGCGCAGGGTGGGCAGCCACAGTCCGCAGAGGGCGTAGAGCAGCAAGGCCGCCCCCAGCGCCCGCACCACCCACGTGCCGCCGTCGATACTTAGCCAGAGCATGCCGACCCCGGTACCGATAAAGATGCCCAACTGCATGGGCCACAGGCGTTTTATCAGCGTGCGCAACTGCCCGCCGGCAGCCAGTTGCCAGGCGTTGGTGACAATGGAGGGAATGATCAGCAACGCCGCAGCCTGCGCTGGAGCAATAGCCAGCCCGAGCATGCCCATCGCCACCGTTGGCAAGCCAAGACCGATGACGCCCTTGACGGTTCCCGCCAGTAAAAAGGTCATCATCACCAGCAGTGACAAGGCCAGGCCGAGGTGTTGGTAGAACTCGATCAGTGTTTTCATGGGTGTATGCTGGGCCACGGCGACGGCGTTGAAAATTCGCCATAGATGAAGCCAGCCTCTTGCGCAGCAATAGACTAAACACACGCCTCTGGGTGGGAGCGGGCTTGCTCGCGATGCTATCGCCGCGCAGTATCTGCCAAATCATGGCGCTGCCATCGCGAGCAAGCCCGCTCCCACAACAAGCCCGCTCCCACAGGGAGGGCAAGGACCGTTCATGCACTTCGATCTGGTTGATCTGCGCCTGTACTTGAATGTGGTGCAGGCGGGCAACATTACGGAGGGCGCCAGCCTCAGTCATTTGTCTCTGCCTGCGGCCAGTGCGCGGATCAGAGCGATGGAGGCGTCGTTGGGCGTGGCGTTTCTACTCCGCTCTCGCCGTGGGGTCAGCCCGACCCCGGCTGGGCAAGCGCTCGCGCACCATGCACGGCTGTTACTGCAGCACGTCGAGCGCATGAACCATGACCTGGCTGAGTACGCCCTGGGCTTCAAGGGCCGGATACGCCTGCTGTGCAACACCTCAGCCCTCACCGAATACCTGCCCGAGCTGCTCGCCGATTTCGTGCGCCAGCACCCCAACATCAGCGTCGATCAGCAAGAACTCACCAGCCTGCGCATCACCCATGCATTGCGCCAGGACGCAGCCGATATTGGCGTCATCTCCAATGCCGTCGACACCCGCGACCTGCAAACCCGCCCCTTTCGCGATGACCCGCTGGTACTGGTGGTACCCCAAGACCATCCTCTGGCCAACAGGCCAGATCTCTCCTTCAGCGACACCCTGAGCCATGACTATGTAGGGTCGTCGGCCAGCAGTGCGTTGGCGGTGTACCTGGAAGAGCAGGCGCTGCACGTGGGCGTTCGCATGCAGGTGCGGATTCGCGCCGAAGGTTTCGACGGAGTGTTGCGCATGGTCGCCCGCGGTGCCGGGCTGGGCGTCGTACCCAAGGCGACGATTGAGCGCTGGCAGGCGCCGCGCACCTTCAAAGTGGTGAACCTCTGCGAGCCGTGGGCGGATCGCAAACTGCTGCTGTGCGCACGCTCGTTTGAGCAGTTGCCTGCCTATGCAGTGGCATTGCTGGAGGCGTTGAGCTTGTAGGAAGAGTCGCTGTTTGGTGCTCTCCTGTATGCCTTCGTTTTTACCAAGAGTAATATCCGGGGCTTGCGACACCCTAGGCACCTTTGGCCGCGGGTATTTTTATCAAGTTTTTGAGAATAACAACTCACAGGGCACCCGATGGCTGACGCTAACTCCCCCCCGGTCACACTCAAACGCGGTTTGAAAAATCGCCATATCCAGCTGATTGCCCTGGGCGGCGCGATCGGTACGGGCCTGTTTCTGGGTTCGGCGGGCGTGCTCAAGTCGGCCGGACCGTCGATGATTCTTGGCTATGCGATCGCCGGTTTCATTGCGTTCCTGATCATGCGCCAGCTGGGCGAAATGATCGTCGAAGAACCGGTTGCCGGCTCCTTCAGCCACTTTGCCCACAAGTATTGGGGCGGCTACGCGGGATTTCTGTCGGGCTGGAACTATTGGGTCCTGTACGTGCTGGTCGGCATGGCCGAGTTGACGGCGGTGGGCAAGTACATTCAGTTCTGGTGGCCCGAGGTGCCGACCTGGGTCAGCGCCGTGGTGTTCTTTGTACTGGTCAACCTGATCAATACGCTGAACGTCAAAGTGTTCGGTGAAATGGAGTTCTGGTTCGCCATTATCAAGGTGGTGGCGATTGTCGGCATGATCGTACTGGGTTGCTACCTGCTGTTCAGCGGCACCGGCGGCCCACAGGCGTCGATCAGCAACCTGTGGAGCCACGGCGGGTTCTTCCCCAATGGCGGCATGGGCTTGCTCATGGCGATGGCCTTTATCATGTTTTCCTTTGGTGGCCTGGAGTTGGTGGGCATCACGGCGGCTGAAGCCAGCGAGCCGAAAAAAGTGATCCCCAAGGCCATCAACCAGGTGGTGTACCGGATCCTGATTTTCTACGTGGGCGCACTGACCGTGCTGCTGGCGTTGTACCCGTGGGACCAGTTGCTGGTCACGCTCGGCGCCGGTGGGGATGCCTACGGCAGCAGCCCGTTTGTGCAGATTTTTGCCTTGATCGGCAGCGACACCGCCGCGCAGATCCTCAACTTTGTGGTGCTGACCGCTGCGCTGTCGGTCTACAACAGCGGTGTGTACTGCAACAGCCGCATGCTGTTCGGCTTGGCCGAGCAGGGTGACGCGCCGAAGGCGCTGATGAAACTGACCAAAAATGGCGTGCCCTTGCGCGCGCTGGGCGTGTCGGCGCTGGTGACGTTGCTGTGCGTGGTGGTCAACTATGTGGCCCCGCATAAAGCGCTGGAGTTGCTGTTTGCGCTGGTGGTTGCCTCGTTGATGATCAACTGGGCGCTGATCAGCCTCACCCATATCAAGTTCCGCAAGGCGATGGCCGTTGAGGGCGTGACGCCTTCGTTCAAGGCGTTCTGGTTCCCGTTCAGCAACATCCTGTGCCTGGTGTTTATGGCGGTGATCGTCTCCGTCATCTGGATGATCCCCGACGTTCGCGCTTCGGTGTATGCAATCCCTGTATGGCTGCTGATCATTTACGGGTTCTACCGTTTACGCCTGAGCAAGGGCCAGGCGCTGGCGAACACCCGCTAAGCCTTCAGCCGTTACACAAAAGCCCCGCGCACTCACTCAGTGCCGGGGCTTTTGCGTATCTGGGTGTCGGAATCAGGCATCTGTCAGTGCGCCACCACGGTTAGGGTGAGGTTCGATAACCCATCACCGGAGGTCTTATGTCTGCGCCAATCACCGTGCTTCGCGACACCCATCCCCTGCCCGTGCTCGATGCCTGCAAATGGGAAAAACTCGAGGGCGACCCGCATACCGTCAACCTCAACGCCTACACCAGCGAAGACGGCAGCAAGATCATGGGGACGTGGATCTGCACGCCCGGCAAGTGGTACGTGGAGTATGTGAAGTGGGAATACTGCGATTTCCGTGAGGGCTATTGCATCATCACCCCGGAAGGCAAAGAACCGATCCATCTGCGGGCCGGGGATATCTTTGTGGTGGAGCCGGGCATGAAAGGCACGTGGGAAGTGGTGGAAACCGTGCGCAAGTACTTCGTTTTTGCGTGATTGAAAGCGCGCAAAAAAACCGGGAATCCGCCCGACGCGGATTCCCGGAAAAGCCCTATTCGGGCTTGCGATAGCTATTGATGATGGCCGAAAAGTCTTTGCCGCCTTCGCCGCGCAGACTCATGGCCTGATACAACTGTTGCGCCACAGCCCCCATCACCACAGGTTGATGGGCCTGGCGTGCAGCCTCGGTGGCCAGCCCCAGGTCCTTGAGCATCAGCTCGGCGCCAAAGCCGCCGGTATAGCCCCGCGATGCCGGCGCCGTTTCAACGATGCCCGGCCACGGGTTGTACACCTCCGAACTCCAGCAGCGCCCGGTGGAGCTGTTGATAACACCCGCAAGCACTTCGCTGTCGATGCCCAGCGCGGCACCCAGTGCCATGGCTTCGCTGACGCCGACCATGGAAATCCCGAGCAGCAGGTTGTTGCAGATTTTAGCCACCTGGCCGGTGCCCACATCCCCGCAATGGACGATGTTGCGACCCATTTGAGCGAGTACCGGGTGCAAGGTGTCGAACAATGCCGGTGAGGCGCCGACCATAAAGGTCAGGGTCCCCGCCTGCGCGCCGCCCGTGCCGCCGGATACCGGTGCATCGGCCATTTGCACGCCCTGTTTGGCCGCAGCGGCGGCTACTTCACGGGCGGTTTGCGGGTCGATGGTGCTGCAATCCACTGCGGGCACCCCGGCACCGATCCCGGCCAACACCCCGTCTTCACCCAGCCATACGCTGCGTACATGGGCGGCCGCCGGGAGCATGGTAATCACCAGCCCGGTGCCTTGGGCGGCTTCCCGTGGCGAGGCGCTGACATGGCCGCCAAGGGCTGCCAGTTCGGCCAGGATGTCTTTGTTCAGGTCAAACAGGTTCAACGAGTGCCCGGCCTTGAGCAGATTGCGCGCCATCGGTGCGCCCATGTTGCCCAGGCCAATAAATGCGATGTTCATGGTGTGTGCCCTCAACGAAGATGGATGGTGGTGTTAACGCCATCATTCACGCTTTCATCGTCGAACCAGCGACTGGTGACGGTCTTGGTTTGAGTATAGAACTGCACAACTTGCTTGCCGTACGGCCCCAGATCGCCGAGTTTCGAGCCACGGGAGCCGGTGAAGCTGAAGAACGGAACCGGCACTGGAATCGGGATGTTGATACCGACCTGGCCGACATCGATTTCAGTCTGGAACTTGCGTGCCGCAGCGCCGCTTTGGGTGAACAGGCCGGTGCCATTGCCAAACGGGTTGGCATTGACCAGCGCGATGGCCTGATCGAGGGTGTCGACTTCAATCACCACCAACACCGGGCCAAAGATTTCCTGGGTGTAGATTTGCATGTCGGTGGTGACGCCCGAAAACAGGGTCGGGCCGATAAAGTTGCCTTGTTCGAAACCCGGAACCTTGACGTTGCGCCCGTCCAGTTCCAGCACCGCGCCTTCTTTGATCCCGCTTTCAATCAGCCCCAGTACGCGCTCTTTCGCACGTTTGGAGATCACCGGACCTACATCGGTGCCCGCCTCACTGCCTGCGTTGACCTTGAGCTGTTGCGCCAGCGCCTTGAGGTCTGGCAGCCATTGTTTGGCGGCGCCCACTAGCACCACCACCGAGGTGGCCATGCAACGCTGGCCGGCAGCGCCAAAGCCTGCACCAACCAGTGCGTTGAGGGTTTGTTGACGGTTGGCGTCGGGCAGTACCACAGCGTGGTTTTTGGCGCCCATCATCGATTGCACGCGCTTGCCGTGACGGCCCGCCAGGTCATAGACATGGGTGCCGACGGCGGTCGAACCGACAAACGATACCGCTTTGATATCGGTGTGGGTGCAGAGCGCGTCCACGACATCCTTGCCGCCGTGTACGACGTTGAGCACGCCCGGCGGAACACCGGCTTCGATGGCCAGCTCGACCAGCATCAGGGTCGACAGCGGATCTTGCTCGGACGGCTTGAGTACGAAGGTGTTCCCGCAGGCGATGGCCATCGGGAACATCCACAGAGGAATCATGGCCGGGAAGTTGAAGGGTGTAATGCCTGCGCAGACGCCGATAGGTTGACGCAAGGTGTAGGTGTCTACCCCGCCTGCAACGTTTTCGGCGAATTCACCCATTTGCAAAGTGCCGATGGAGCACGCGTGCTCGACCACTTCCAGACCACGGAAAATATCGCCCTCGGCGTCGGCAATGGTTTTACCTTGTTCAGCACTCAGGACGGTGGCAATACGTTTGGAGTGTTCGCGGATCAGCGCTTGCAGCTTGAGCATGATGCGCATGCGCGCACCGATAGGCGTCAGCTTCCAGGTCTGGAAGGCGCGTTGAGCGGCGGCGATGGCGGCATTGACTTCATCGGCGGTAGCGAACGGCACTTTGGCCAGCACTTGCTGGGTAGCCGGGTTGACGATGTCGTGCCACTCGGTGGTCTGCGACTCGACCCATTCGCCGTCGATCAGCAAGCGTGCGTTTTGATACGGGGTGTTAGAAACGCTCATGGAAGTCTCCGGAATTATTCTTGTGAGTACGGGCGTCCAGGTTGGTCGCAGGACTGTTTTTGGAGTATAGGTGTGCGTTCTTCTAATAAGAACGCACATAAAAGCCGGTCTAACATGCAAAAAAACATCACATCGTTAAGCGCCCTGAACTGGGACGACCTGAAGTTTTTTCTTGAGGTGGCCCGCACTCGCAAAGCCAGCAGCGCAGCCAAACGGCTGGCGGTTGACTACACCACCGTGTCGCGGCGGATCAGCTCGCTGGAAGCTGCCCTGGGGACTTTGCTGTTTGAAAAGTCGCGCACCAATGGCTTTACCCTGACCAACGAAGGCCAGCGCTTGCTGGGATATGCCGAGTCGATAGAAAGCACGCTGCACATGGCCTGCGAGCAGGTATCAGGGTCTGGCGTGGCGCTGTCGGGGCATGTGCGCATGGGCTGCACCGAGGGGTTTGGCAGTTTTTTCATCACTCCCCAGCTCAGCCATTTTGTGGATACCTACCCGGCGATCTCGGTGGATATCCTGCCGTTGCCACACTTCATCAGCTTGTCCAAGCGCGAGGCCGATATTGTTATCGCGCTGGAGCGCCCGGAACACGGGCCCTATGTGTGCTGCAAGCTGTGCGACTACCGCTTGCAGCTGTATGCGACCCAGGAGTATCTGGACCAGCACCCGCCAATCCGGCGGATGACTGATTTGTCGGAGCATACGTTTATCAGTTACGTGGACGACCTGGCGTTCAGCTCGGAGCTGCTTTACCTGGCCAATGTATTGCCGGGCGCCAGCGCCAACTTGCGCAGCACCAGCGTGATTGCGCAATTCGTGGCCGCGCAGCAAGGCCGTTCGCTGGCGATTTTGCCGTGCTTTCTGGCGGCTCAGGACCCGCGTTTGCTGCCGGTGCTGCCTGACGAGGTCAACCTCACGCGACAGTTCTGGATGTACTGCCGTGAAGATCTGAGGAAGTTGAAACGCATCACCTTGCTATGGGATTACATCCGCGAAGTGACGGAACTGAATGCGCCGCTGCTGCTGGGCGAGACGCGCGGGATGAAATTTGTGGACTGACCCCACCCCCTGTGGGAGCGGGCTTGCTCGCGATTCAGACACCGCGGTCTGCCTGAATGATCGCGGTGATGCTATCGCGAGCAAGCCCGCTCCCACAAAGAGGGGTCAGTACGAATCTCTAGTCGGCAATCACCACAATCGACACGCGGCGGTTTTCCGTACGCCCGGCGCGGGTGTTGTTCGACGCCACCGGCTCGCGGCTGCCCAACCCACGGATCTGGATATTCTCGGGGCGCATGCCGACCTTGAGCAGAGCCTTGACCACGCTGTTGGCGCGGCGAACGGACAGTTGTTCGTTGTAGGACTCCTTGCCTGAGGAGTCAGTGTGGCCGTCGACCCGCACGCGCTGGATGTCTGCACCGAGCAAGGCGGTGCCGATGCGCTCCACGATTTCCTGGCTTTGCCCGTTGAGCACTTCAAGGTCGCTGCCAAACAACACTTTGCCCGACAAGCCAAATGCCCAGCCCTCTTCAGTCAGCTCAAAGCCCTGCTCTTTCAGAACGGCAACTTGGGCAGGCGTCAGCCCTTTTGGCGCAGCCGTCTGGCAACCGGTCAGCGACAGCGTGGCCAGCAACAGGGCAACGCTAAAAAATGTCAGGTAACGATGAATCAAAACACGCATGTGGGGGTTAGCTCCTGGTAATGACGGTGTTTACGGGGCACTCCAGCTCCGCAAGGTGTTGCCCCCCTCGGGAGAGGCGCTTTGCCTGGTACATCGCCGCATCCGCTGCGCTGAGCAGATCCTCGGCGGTTGCACCATGCTCGGGGTAGACGGCGATGCCGATACTGAGTGAGGACACGATGCTGATTTGGCCCGGCACTTTAATCGGCTCAAGCATGCTGGCAATCACCTTGTCCGCAATGCGCTGGGCGTCTTCGATCTTGTGCAGCGGGGTCAGCAATATTGCAAATTCGTCGCCACCCAGACGCGCCACAACATCGCCTTCACGCAACTGGGCGCGAATGCGCGTCGCGATAGCCACCAACACCGCATCACCTGTGGCATGGCCATAGGAATCGTTGATGTCTTTGAAATGATCGCTATCGAGGAACAGCACGGCGGCCTTCCCTCGGGCGTTGTTCAGCGAGCGCAGGGTGCGCGTCAGTCGCGTTTCAAAGTAGGCGCGGTTGGGCAGGTTGGTCAGCGAGTCGTGACTGGCCTGATGCGCCAGGGTCTGGTTTTCGTTCTGCAGATGGCTCTGCCATGACTCAAGTTCATCGAGCAGTGCATTGAAGTCGTTGCCCAGGCTGTCCAGTTCAGCAATATGCGCAGGCGGCACGCGCCGATCGAACGCACGCTCGCGGCGAGCGGCGTGGGCCACTTCTGCCAGTTGTTGCAAGGGGCCCGTGATGCCATCCAGGAGTCGACGCGACAGATACAACGCACTCCAGGCACTGAGCGCCGTGCACACAAGCACACCCAACAGCCCGCTCAGTAAAAAGCGCAGCAAATTGGCACCATGCCCCCGGACTGTCACCAAGCCGATTTCCTGGCCCTGATGCAAGATCGGCACGCTGATCGGTTGCTCCAGCAAGCCATCGGCCAACAGCATTTCGACCTTCGACAGCAGGCCGTTTTCAGGGCGTTGCCAGTGCGCAAGCAGTTCGCCATCGTCTGTGTAGATCCGGGCCTCGGCGACCGCTTCAGTGGACGCAATCATGGCCAGCGCTTCGGTTGCCGCCGCGCGGTCATCAAACACCACCGCCGCTTCCGAGGTGTAGTTGATGGCGCGGGCAATCAGGTGCAGGTTGTGATCGGCGTAAACCTTGAGCGCAAGCACCCCCAGCAGGGTCATGGAAGCGCTGGCCAGTGTGACGGCCACCAAGGCCACGCCCAAGTGGCCACGGCGCAAGACCGAGCGCAAGCGCAGAGGTTTTTTACGGGGTTTGAACGCACTCATGGCTCTGCCGCCCGGCGGCGTGACAGCTGCAACACACTGGGATGAATACGTACGCCGCTGCGGGCCACGGAGTCGAGATTGACCTCAAACGACACTTGCTCATCGCGTACGTGCAAGCAAAAAAGGCTGCCAACGGTGCATTGATCACTGTCTTCGCTGATGCTCAGAACGGCTTTGGTATTCAGCCGGGTGAATAGACCACTGCGTTCCTCAACGCTGAGCTTGCCCAGATAGACCGCGTTGCAGTCGCTGGCAATGCCCGGGTCACTGGCCAGCACGCGGTGCACCTGCACCGGCCTGCCACTGGATTGCGTCGCGCCCTTGATCAGGTCATCGGTGTATTCGGTGGGGCCGATGATGCATAGCTGCAATTGCGCCGGCTCGGAGGGCCAGCGTGCATAACTCAGGATGCCAAGGACCACTTGAGTCACAGCCTTGGCACGCTGATCAGCCAAGTTGATTGGCGCTTCAGCTTGAGCCAGGCAAGGAACGCTCAGCAGTAACAAGCAAAATGCAAGCAGCCGAAGCCGCCATCCAAAGTACTGTTCTGTCGATGAGACAGCCACGTCCATGCAGGATTTCTCTGTAATCTTTGTAAGAATAATGTCGTAACGATAGCACAGCCGGCAAAACGACTGTGATACAGGTCACATTTGTTGCAATTGGGAACTCCATTTCCCTGTGGAAGCAGGCTTACCCCAGCCCCAGCATCAACCCGCTCAGGCGTTTTACCTTGCGCTGCACGGCCTCTTCAAAGACGCCGGTACGCGGCTCGACCAGGCTGAACCAGTTTTTGGCCCGGGTGATGCCGGTGTAGATCAGCTCCTTGGTCAACACCGGATTGAGCGCCTCGGGGAGCACCAACGCGGTGTGGGAGAACTCCGAGCCTTGGGATTTGTGTACGGTCATGGCATAGACCGTTTCAACGTCATTGAGCCGACTGGGCAGGACAAACCGAATACCGCCCTGCCCGTCGTTACGGGCGAATGCCACACGCAGCACATGACGCTGGGTCAGCCCATCACGCTCGGGGAGCCTGAGGGCGATACCGATATCGCCGTTCATCAGGCCCAGGCCGTAATCGTTGCGGGTCATCAGGACCGGGCGGCCTTCGTACCAATGCTGGTCACTGTCGATCAGCTTGCGGGCAAACAGGGCGCGGGTGATGCGCTCATTCAGGCCTTCGACACCCCAGGGGCCCTTGCGCACGGCGCAGAGAACTTGAAAGGCCTCGAACGCTTGCAGCACGTTACCCGCCCATGCCGCCCAACAAGGGTCTTCCAGACCGGTCTCGCCAGTAGGGCGCTGCTCGCGCAACACCTCAAGGTAATGCCGATAGCCTTTGGCCTCAGCGCCGCGCCCTTCCAGTGCCAGACGCTCAAAACCACGGTCCTGCTCGCCCTTGAGGGGCAATGCAAAGAGGTCGGCGTGGGTGCCTGCCGACAGCAGGGCCCGTG
This sequence comes from Pseudomonas sp. RL_5y_Pfl2_69, assembly GCF_963970465.1. Classification (NCBI taxonomy): domain Bacteria; kingdom Pseudomonadati; phylum Pseudomonadota; class Gammaproteobacteria; order Pseudomonadales; family Pseudomonadaceae; genus Pseudomonas; species Pseudomonas sp. RL_5y_Pfl2_69. The sequence goes on from NZ_CAXAOU010000011.1 coordinate 188,034, forward strand.
CTTCGCGGGACAGTTGCTGGTTGACCAGGCGCGACAGCTGGCCGATACCGCTGCCTTCGCCAAAACGGCGCGAGTGACGCAGCATGACCACTTGCTGGGCCAGTGGATGCGTACCCTCCAGATCTTGTTGCAAGTCACTGGCGCTCAGGTTTTCGCCGCTGACCTGCTCAAGCCAGGCACGGGTCTGCGGGGTGTACCAACCCGCTTCAGCATCGCGGCACAAATCACCCAGCACCGCGCCGGCTTCAACCGACGCCAATTGGTCCTTGTCGCCCAACAGCACCAGCCGCGCATGGGCGGGCAATGCATCGAGCAAGTTGGCCATCATTTCCAGGTCGATCATGGACGCTTCGTCGACCACCAGTACGTCCAGTGGCAGGCGATTGCCCGCGTGATGACGGAAGTGGCGCGTGCCTGGGCGACTGCCGAGCAGACGGTGAACGGTGGTCACGTCACTGGGGATTTTTTGCCGAACCTTGTCGTCCACTTCCAAGGATTTGACTTGAAGGCTGATGGACTCGGTCAGGCGCGCGGCCGCTTTACCGGTCGGTGCGGCCAGGCGAATGCGCAAGGGCGCCCCCGCTTCGACGGCAGGGGCTTGAAGCAAGGCCAGCAGACGCACCACGGTGGTGGTTTTACCGGTGCCCGGCCCCCCGGTAACAATGCTGAATGCACCGCGAGTGGCCAGGGCGCAGGCCAGCTTTTGCCAGTCAATCAGCGCATGCTGTGCCGGGCTGCCGAACAAGCCGTTCAGCCGTGCAGGCAAATCATCGGGCGTTGCTTCAACCTGCGACAGACGTTGGCGCAAGGCGCTATCGATTCGCCGCTCATAAGCCCAGTAGCGGCGTAAATACAGACGGCGCTCACTCAGCACCAATGGGCGGCTGGCCGCATCCGTCGATGGCTGGCCCGCGTGCTCAACCAACGGGCTGGCTTGCAGGGCCTTGCACCACGCGTCGCCCTCCAGCGCCTCAAGCAACTGCGAGGGCAGCAGCATGGCGCCGGTTTGCACATCGCCCTCGGGTGGCAAGGACAGTGCAAAGTCGGGTTCCTTCAGGGTCTCGAACAAATCAAGACACACATGACCGTGGCCCAACTGATGACTGGTCAACGCTGCCGCCAGCAACACCAAAGGATCGCCTTGCGGATCGCGCTCATGCAGGAACGCGACGAACGCTTTGTCCAGCGCACGCAGCCAGCCTCGCTCGACCCAGCGTTCCAGCAACAGCAGCAGATCGTCGGCACGGCCCAAGGGTTGCAGCAGGGCAAGGCTTTCGGCCGTCAACGGCGTGGGCAACAGTTCGGCAAACGAACGACTCATAACAACACTCCCTGTTCCCAGGCCGGCTCAGCTGTTTTCGGTAAAGGTTTGCCCTGGAACATCAGGTCCAGGCTTTCGATCAATATTCTGGGGGGCCGGGTGAAATACACGCCCTGCCCTTGAGAGCGGGTGCCACGCAAAAACAGATACAGCGCGCCCCCCATGTGCTGGTCGTAGTCATAGTCGGGCAATCGCGCCTTGAGCTGACGGTGCAAGGCCAGCAAGTACAAGACGTATTGCAGGTCATAGCGGTGATCCAGAATCGAGGCGGTCATCGCTTGCTCGGTGTAGGCCGAATCGTCGGCTCCCAGCCAGTTGGATTTGTAGTCCGCCACGTAATAACGGCCCTGGTGCTCGAAAGTCAGGTCGATAAAGCCCTTGAACATGCCGTTGAGCAGGCTCGGCTCGGCTCCCGCACGCGGCGCGCCGCCGTGGGTGTGCTGACGTACCAGCGTGTCCAGTTGCACAACATCGACTTTGTGGCTGGCAAACCAGAACTCCATTTCGATCTGGTACTGGCTCAGCTCACTCAGTACGACCGCTGGCTGGCCATTATTCAGACGCAACGGTTCGTCCTGCAGATGCTGCAGCCAGTCGCTCAAAGTCTCGATCCAGCCTTGCCAGCCACGCCGGTTGCAGCGCCGTGCCACGGCGTCGCTGATCGCTTCAGGGGTTGCCTTGAAACCTTCGCTGCCCGACCACTCAAGCAGGCCGTGGAGAAAAGTCCCCGGATTTGGCCCACGTGGGAAGCGGTGTATATCACCGCCACTGAGTAACACTTCACGCGGCGCATCAGGATCGAGTCGCTCGTCATCAGAGAGCTTTTGCGCCAGTGCGCTTTCGGGCGCCTCGGCAGGGCTGAGGCTGTCACCGATGCGCAATGCGCTGTAGGACGCGATCCACCAGTTTTCCGCAGCACGGCGGCTCGGGATCAGCGGCTCAAGCAGGGTGGCTTCGTTAAGCGGTGGATAAAAATGCGCCTCGCCAGCGGGCGGTACCGGTTCGCACTGAATCGCGGCGCAGTCTTGCCGGGCATCTGCCAGCCAGCTCTGCAACCCGACCGACTCGGCCAGCACGGCTCCGCCGCCCAGCAAATAACCCAAGGCGCAAAGGTGCAGGATCGACCGATTGCTGTTGCCGCGCTTGAGGTCGGCAACGCCCAGCCAGCAAGCATGCTGGGCGCGGGTCAGGGCCACATAAAGCAGGCGCAAGTCTTCGGCCAGACGCTCGTCATCCGCTTGGGCGATCAGCTCTGGCGTCGGGGTCAAGCTCACGTGGGCATTGCCGGCGGCGTCGTGGTAATGCAGCGGTAAACGGCTGCCATCCACGGGTTTTGTTGAGCAGATGAACGGCAAGAATACCAATGGGTATTCCAGCCCCTTGGACTTGTGGATGGTCACAACTTTGACCAGTTGCTCGTCACTTTCAAGGCGAAGGATCTGCTCTTCACCCGCCTGCCCGGACAATGCCAGATGCTCGGCCAGATGGCGGATCAACGCCTGTTCGCCATCCAGTTCGGCAGCCGCCTGTTGCAGCAGTTCGGACAGGTGCAGCACGTTGGTCAGCACACGCTCGCCATCTGGACGGGCAATCAGAGCCTGGGGCAACTCGAAGTCATGCAGCAAGCGGCGCAACATGGCGAGCACCCCTTGCTTGCGCCAGGTTTCGCGATAACCACGGAACTGCATCACGCGCTTTTCCCAGGCCAACTCGTCCTGGTTCAGGCGTTCCAGTTCAATCAGCGGCAGGTCCAGGGTGATGCAGGCCAGCGCAGCACGCAGCGGACGTTCTACGTCCGGTTCGGCGCAGGCCTTGAGCCAGGCCAGAACATCGTGTGCTTCCTGCGCCGCGTAGACTGAATCCTTATCCGACAAGTAAACGCTGCGTACACCACGATTCGACAATTCTCGCCGAACCGCCTGAGCTTCCTTACCGTCACGTACAAGGATTGCGATGTCAGCAGGCAACACGCCGCGAATGAATTCGCCATCAATGGCGAAACCACAGCGACCTTGCTGACCGCCATTGAGCAATTCGACAATCTGGCTGGCACAGGCCGCGGCCAGGTTCTGACGATAGACGGCGCCCGACACGGGCTGCTCGGAGGCCAATTGCCAGAGCGTCAGCGCACTGACAGGCTGACCATCGAACTGCAGTATTTCTTTGCGCCCTTGGGATTTGACTGACACAAAGGGCACAGGATTCTCAGACCCTTCACGGAACAAAAATGCGCCTCGCCCGGTGTCACGCTGCTCCGCCCGCTCAAAGACATGGTTGACCGCCTTGACCATCGCGTGGCTGGAGCGGAAGTTGGTGTCCAGCGTATGTAAACGCCCACTGGTGGCGTGACGTGCGCGCAAGTAGGTGTAAATATCGGCCCCGCGAAAGGCATAGATCGCCTGCTTGGGGTCGCCAATCAGGAACAGGCCGGTGTCGGGGCTGTTGTCTTCGATCCGGTAAATGGTCTCGAAGATGCGGTACTGAACGGGATCGGTGTCCTGAAACTCGTCGATCAGGGCCACCGGGAACTGTTCGCGAATCAGGGTGGCCAGGCGCTCGCCGCCTTCGGCCTGCAATGCCGCGTCGAGGCGCAGCAGCATGTCGTCAAAGCCCATCTCGGCGCGACGGCGCTTTTCCTCTTCAAAGCGCACGCTGACCCAGTTCGCCGCATGTTGCAGAACCGCGGCGTCGGGCGTTGGCAAGGCATCGAGCGCAGCTTTGAGGCCCTGCATGGCGTCGAGCCCCGGATGCTGCGGGGGCGCGCCCTTCCAGGCTTCGGCCATGCCGTCGGGGGTCAGACGCGTGAAGCCGGTCCCGAGGTCGAGCTGCTCCTGAGCGTCGTCGGCAGCCCAGGCGCTGAGCTTTTCAAACCAGGGCTCGAAATAGCGGGCTTGCATTTTCCGACCGTCGACGGCTTTGCTCACCACGGCTTGCAGGCAGATATCCCGTAGTTCTTGTGCCCACTGCAGCCACGGCGTTTTAAGCCCGGACAAGGCCTGGCGGCGCTCTTGCAGACAGGCTTCGATCATTTGCGCCGGCGTTTGCTCCGGGTTGGCTGGCTGGCGTGAGCTGCCAAACAGCGCCCGCACACGCGGCAACAAGGCAGCGGGGCCGCTCCAGTTGGCGCGCACCCAACTCAGCGCATCGCCCTGCATGGGGTAGCAAAACAGCCGCCAGTAATCGCGCAGCACTTCTCCCAGCAAGTCGCTGTGGTCGGTTTCCAGCGTCTGGGTGAACAGGCTGCCGCTGTCGAAAGCATGCTCGCGCAACATGCGCTGGCACCAACTGTGGATGGTCGACACAGCAGCCTCGTCCATCCACTGGGCGGCGATGTCGAGACGCCCCGCGCAAGCGGCCCACTGCTCGCCAGCAAACTGTTCACGCAGTTGCTCGACCAGGGCATCCGGGGCTTCGATCTCGCCACGGAAGAACCGGGCAGCCTCTGCCAGACGGGTGCGGATACGATCGCGCAGCTCTTTGGTGGCCGCATCGGTGAAGGTCACGACGAGAATCTGCGGCGGTAACAGTTCACGCCCAAAGCCAGACTCTTCGCCGCCATGACCCAGAATCAGCCGCAGGTAGAGCGCCGAGATGGTGAAGGTTTTGCCGGTACCGGCGCTGGCCTCGATCAGTTGGCTGCCACGTAGGGGGAAGGCCAAGGCCAGCGGTAATGTTTGCTCGCTCATTAGCGGGACGCCTCGCTGTTCAATGAGCGCCAAGGCGCATCAAAAAGGGGTCGATAGAGGGCATCGCACCACTCTTCAAATTCTTCAGCCGCCATCAGGGCAGCGTAATCAGGAAACTGTCGGGCCAGAGCAGCGCTTTCGCGACGTTCGCCGTCGCTGGTTTGGCCATCACCTTCGTAGGCTTTCTGCGCGGCCGCATCGGCTTTTGCCGGGTCTGTTTGTGCCAGCCAGGCAAAGGCGGTTTTCACGGCAATGGGTAGCGGATGACTCATGCCGACTTTCCAGGCCACCAGCAGGTTGCCCAGAATATCGCGGGCCTGTTTGGCATCCAGAGGGTCGAGCAGCAAAGTGTCATCGCTGGCCACCAGCGCGGTGGACATCTCCAGGCCACTGGCACACGCCGCCAGATGATTGACCCACGGCCGGGTCAATCGGTGCCATTTGCGGGTTTTAATTGCGCCAATACTGTTAGGAATGGTGGTGATGGACAGTAGGCCTTTATCACTGCGCTGATGCAGATTGCTGAGCCAGCCTTCCAGGATCAGCCCCTGGTCTTCAAAGCTGACGGGCAGCGCGCTGGCAAGCGGCGTGGGCCAAAGGGCCAGCAGTTGCTGATAGCGTTGCAATACATCCGGTAATGGTTCGATCAGCTCCTGTTGCAGGCATTCGCCAAACCCGGCCATGGGCAGCAGGCCGCTACCTTGCAAACGCAGGGCGCGGTTGTGCAACGCGCTTTCAAGCTGGTCGGGCTGTGCCAGTGCCGCTTCAAGCAAACTGTCGCTCAAGGTGTAGCGTTGCAGTGCATCGAGCACGAACGGCTCTTCATCGGCCAAAGGCACTTCGGCGGCTTCGAAGAATACTTTCAAGCGCTGACTAAAGAAGTGACGCACAGGGTTACGCAAGAAATCCTGTAACTGCGTCAGATTTAGTGGCTCTTCCTGCTCGTGTGCTCCTAACGCACCGGGCTGAACCGGTTGTGGTTGTGGCGCATGTAATCGCTGCCATTCGCGGGCATAACTGAACAGGTTAGGGTTGCCCTCGTGAAAGTATCGGGTGCTGAAGGGTTGCAGCGGATGCTCTTGGGTCATGGCCTCGAGCAGGTCACCGCCCCCTTGCAGATGCCAGCCATTGGCAAGGTGATCACGCAGTTGGCCAATCAGGACACAGGCGGGGCGCTCGCTGTTGTCGCGAATACTGCGCCCTACCCAGCTGATATAGAGCTGGTCACGGGCAGAAAGCAGCGCTTCGAGTAGCAGATAGCGGTCATCCTCACGGCGGGAACGGTCTCCCGGGCGATAGTCACTGCCCATCAAATCGAAATCCAGCGGCGGTTGTGCCCGCGGGTAGTCGCCGTCATTCATGCCCAGCAGACACACCAACTTGAAGGGGATCGCACGCATCGGCATCAGGGTGCAGAAGTTGACCGCCCCGGCGAGAAAACGCTGTGACAGTTTTCCTTGATCAAGCCCGGTGAGCCAGGCTTCGCGTACTACGGTCAGCGGTAACTCATCTTGCAAGCCAACCAGCTCACAGGTTTCGAGCCAGGTTTCGCGCAACTCTTCAAGCTGGGCCAGCAGGTAGTCGTCATGCTCGGTTTCTGCCTGGAAAAACAGCTGCACCAGCGCTTGCAGTCGCTCGCCCCATTGCTGTGGCAGCGCCGGTTTCGAGAGTTCTTGATGGGCGATTTCAAGCGCATCGAGCAGGGCCACAAGCGGGCCGATGAGTACGGCGTCAAGGCCGCCAATTTCATCGTAAGGCTCGATGCCGTCGCACGCGTCGCCACTGCCCACCGCATAACCGAGCAGCATGCGACGCAGGCCAAAGCGCCAACTGTTTTGCTCCAGTTGCGGGGGCAAGCCCAGGCCTGCGCGTTGTTCGGCGTTCAACCCCCAGCGAATGCCCGCACCTTCGATCCAGCGATGCAGGGTTGGCAAGTCGCGTTCCTGGACGTTGAAGCGAGCGCGCAGCGAAGGGACGTCGAGCAAGTCGAGGATTTCACTGACGGGGAAGCGGCTGTCAGGCAACTTGAGCAGATGCTCGAGGGCGATCAGTAACGGATCGCGGCCCCGCTGCCCCTGGTCGGCCAAGGTGTAAGGAATAAAGCGGCGATCATCGCGTTCAATCTGACCGAATACGGCGCGGATGTGAGGTGCGTAGCTGTCGACATCCGGCACCATCACAATCACATCACGGGGTTGCAACTGAGGGTTTTCGCTAAATCGTGCAAGTAGCTGGTCGTGGAGAATCTCGACTTCTCGCTGAGCACTGTGGGCAATATGAAAACGGATTGAATGATCCGCTTCCAGGTCGATAGCCGGCCACAACTCGCGGGTTTCGTTCAGGGGGCGCAGTTCAAGAATGTCATCCTGCAACTGGTTGAGCAGGTTGAGCGGTTCTACTTCGCTGAACAGATCAATACGGCCATCACGAAAAGCCGCACGGTAGCTGTTGGGATCGTCGTAGCTGTCGAGCAGGTTGATGTAGTCGCGACCTTGTTTACCCCAGGCGGCCAGTAGTGGATGGGCATGTTGATGCAAGGTGTCGAGATCAAGTGCTGTAGGCATTCCGCTTTTGCGGGCCTGGCGTTTGTACTGATGGCGTAGCAGATCCTTGTCGGCAACGATGTCAGACCAATGATGGCGACAGGGGTTATGCACGCACAGCAATACCTGGCTGAAACGAGCAAGCCCAGCCAGGGCTTCGAGCGCTTGGGCAGGCAATGATGAGATACCGAAGACGATGACTCGGGCAGGCAAGCCGGACGGCGCTTGCTCAAGGCTGCTGATCTTGTCCATGAAGCGCTGGTGAACACCGGCCCGGCTCTGGGACATGCCTTCCTCGCCCACATCGAGCAGTAGCGCACGCCACAGCTCGGCTTGCCAGCAGTTGGCCGGGCTCAGGGCCGGGCTTTCACCTCGGGCGTTGCGCAGTTGATGACGGCCAGCGGCCCAATCTTCGAGCCAGTCGGCACGATAGACCTGATATTGGTCGAACAGGTCAGCGAGTCGCTCTGACAATTGATAGCGTTTTCGCAAATCGGTGTCGTGAGTCAGAAAGCGTTGCAGCGGCTCGAAGTGTGGTTGATCGATGAGAGCTGGAAGCAGGCGCATCAGGCGCCAGGTCAGCGGGCCTTTGTCGAGCAGGGACTTGGCGGGAATTTCTTCGCTGCCTAATACAAGTCGATAGAGTTGCCACAAAAAACTGCCGGGCAACTGCACATCCACCGCTGCCGCAATTCCGCAGCCGCCAAGGTCATCTTCCTGAGCATCTTCGGCCAGGGCCAGCTTCAGCCATTGGGCGATGCCGTTGCTCTGCACCAACGCGATTTCGTTCTCCAGAGGAGCCAGGGGGTAGCGTCGCATCCAGCTGACCACCAGGCTACGTAACTCATCAAGGCGGTTACCGTGAACCACCATAAAACCCGCATTGAGGGACGTAGCAACCGGCATGACGGCATCCTTAGGAGAAGGCAAAATCCAAAGGCGAACCTTAACATTGCTCGGCAAGATTGGTGGAGCGCAAGCTCAAAGACAGGGCGTGGGGCTGGGCAGTATCGAGCGATTTATTGGAAGTGTGCTTACTGAAACTTTTCTCGGCCCAAAAACAAAATCCCCGTCTGCGCGAGCAGACAGGGATTTTGGAATTTAATCTTGACGATGACCTACTCTCACATGGGGAAACCCCACACTACCATCGGCGATGCATCGTTTCACTTCTGAGTTCGGGATGGGATCAGGTGGTTCCAATGCTCTATGGTCGTCAA